>WRPH01000005.1 GCA_009773375.1 Paracoccaceae bacterium | reverse complement strand
AACAACAGCTTCCGATTCAAGGCCAGCTCAGCAGCCAAAACGAAAAGGGAGGTCACGCATGCCTTGACCCAAGCATAACCCGCAGAACATAACCTTCAGACGGGTCAGTTCCCGATGAAAACCCAGGGTCACTTCTGGGTGGAAATCAACACTTTGGGCCTTCAAATCGGCGTGGACGCCGCAGGTGAAACTTCGGGCTGAAGCCATTCCGCATCTGATGGGACTGTGACTGTCTTCTGCTTGGCGTTTGTGACGACCCCAAAGATTTCATCAGAAGCCATAGCGACGAAGCTCGGCTGCGATCCGTGATCTGGACTCGGTGTCGCGGGTCGGAAAGGCTGCGAAGTATTGCGCGGCAGTCGCGTCTGCCTTGCGCCGCCGCACTTCTTGTTTCCAACGGGCAGCCTGATCGGGGCGCCCGGCCAGGCTGTTGGCGGCGAGGGCGATCATGGCAATCAGGTAGTGCGCGCCGGGCGTGCTTGCCGCCCTGTCACCCCAACGGGCGGCTGCTTGATAGTCGCCGGTCTGCATGCACAATTGCGCCCGGACTCCATGAAATCCATACAGCAGCGGATCAAGCGGGCTGAGGTTCAATGCCGTGTCCAGCCCGGTTTCCGTTGCCGCAGCATTGCCGATCAGCATCGAGGTCATGGCTGAAGAATAGAATCCTTGCGCATAATTCGGGTTGAGCGTGATTGCCCGATCCAGCCATTCCGCCGCGGCCTCAAGATCATGGGTCAACCAATGCGCGCGGCCCATGGTGAAGTTTGTGAACGGATCCAGCGGATCAAGGTCCAGCCCGCGTTCGGCATGGCGGTGCGCGGCTTGGGTGGCGGCATTGGCATCGGCGGTCAGGTGCAGGAAGGCATCTAGAAAACTGGTGAATGACAGTCCCGCATGGGCGCGGGCAAAGCGCGGGTCCAGCGCCACCGCCTGTTCGAAATGCGCCTTGGCCTGCTGGTTGTCATCACCTGTAAAGCGGTAGAGATGGTGAAGCCCCAGATGGTAGTTGGCCCAGGCATCCAGCGCCTCAATCCCGGCGATCTGCGCAGATCTGGCCTCATTCAGGGGGATATAGACCTCAAGCGCCGATACCAGATGTGCCACGATACGGCTGCGCAGATCATCAATATTTTCGAGAAGTGCCGTCAGTCGATCGCCCCAGATGACCTCGTTGCTGGTGCTGTCGGTCAGTTGCAACGTTACCGCCAGCCCGCGATCACCGGCCTCGATCACGCCTGACAACAGGTACCGTGCGCCCAGAGCTGTGGCGACAAGCCCCAGATCCGGATCGGGCTGGCGGAACCTGAAGGACGACCCGCGCGCGATTACTGCAAGCCACCGCAGACGGGACAGGGCCTGAATGATCTCGTGCGGGATAGCGTCGGCGAGGATCGCAAGGTCGGCCGCCACCGCCAGCGGCCGAAACGGCAAGATGGCGATGGACGGCCTGCCAGTGGGGTGGCCAGTCGGCGCGGGGCTGGCCGTTGCGGCCGCTGTCACTGTCCGGCTTTCCGCGACTTCCGCGATAAACCGGAATCCAAGGCCATGAACGGTGCGCAGGATTGTCTGATGTTCGCCGTCGTCGTCAACCGCCTTGCGTACCGACCGGATGCAGCTGGAGATGCTGGCATCGGAGACCGCCCGCCCATGCCAGACTTTTTCGGCAATCTCGTCCTTCGTCACCATGCGTTCGCGGTGGCGCACCAGATGCACCAGCAGGGCAAGCACCTGCGGCTCCAGCCGCACGGGATCGGCACCACGCGCCAGTTCGAACCTGTCAGGGTCAAGTCGAAAATCGCCAAATGTCCAAGCCATGGTAAAGAATACCGCAGAATCGCTGCTTTCCCCACGAAATCTTCAGAAGCCGATCATGCATGGCAGGGCCAAGGGTGTATCCTTGACCAAAGAGCGGGGCATCGGGCCACGCTGTTCGGAAATCGGGGGGCAAGGCAAATGGACGCCATGACTATAAGGACGACCAAGGGGCGCGGCATGCTGTATGACAGCATCCTTGATACCGTCGGCGACACACCCGTCGTGCGGATCAACAACCTCGCACCCAACGGAGTGCGGCTTTATGTGAAAGTCGAATCTTTCAATCCGGCGGCTTCGGTCAAGGACCGGTTGGCGCTGAACATCATCGAGGCTGCCGAACGAGCGGGCACCCTGAAGCCCGGACAGACCGTGGTCGAGGCAACCAGTGGCAATACCGGCATTGGGTTGGCGATGGTCTGCGCGCAGAAGGGTTATCCGCTGGTCGTCACTATGGCCGACAGCTTTTCGGTCGAGCGGCGGCGGCTGATGCGGATACTGGGCGCGAAGGTGGTGCTGACGCCCCGCGCGCAGAAGGGCACCGGCATGTACATGAAAGCTGTCGAGCTGGCTGAAAAGCATGGCTGGTTTTTGGCCCGTCAGTTCGAAACCAGTGCCAACGCCGAGATCCACGAGGCAACGACAGCGCGCGAGATTATCGCCGATTTTGCTGGCGACCGGCTTGACTACTTGGTGACCGGCTATGGCACCGGGGGCACGGTGACCGGGATTTCCCGTGTGCTGCGCCGTGAACGGCCGGAGACGCGGATCATCCTGACCGAACCTGCAAATGCGCAAATTGTCGGTAGCGGCGTGGCGCAGCAGCGCATTGCAGGCGGCGGACCCGCAGCCAGTCACCCGAATTTCGAGCCGCATCCGATTCAGGGCTGGACACCGGATTTCATCCCCAACGTTCTTCAGGAATGTCTCGACAATGGCGGCTATGATGAGCTGATCCCGGTCACGGGCGCTGACGGCGTTGCCTGGGCCAAGAAGCTTGCACAGCGCGAAGGGATTCTGACCGGCATTTCGGGGGGGGCGACTTTTGCCGTGGCGATGGAGGTGGCTGGGCGCGCGGAGCCGGGGTCGGTGATCCTGGCGATGCTGCCCGACACAGGCGAGCGCTATCTGACGACGCCGCTTTTTGCCGACATTCCCGAAGACATGGACGCGGACGAGGTGGCGTTGTCGCAATCGACACCTGGCTTTCAGATTGGCTGAAACTGTCAAACCATCGCAGCGCCGGGGGGAGAGCAGGACAATGCAAGAAACCAACTTCGCAGAAGAGACTCTGGATCCCTCCAACTGGGATGCCACCCGGGCACTGGCCCATCGGATGGTCGATGACGCCATCGACCATCTGCGCGGCGTGCGCGACAGACCCTTATGGCAAGAGATGCCTTTGTCAGCGCGCGCCGCCTTTGACGGCGTGCTGCCGCAGGTGCCGCAGCCGCTGGACGCGGTCTATTCCGATATCACCGCCCATCTGATGCCGCATCCGATGGGCAACATCCATCCACGGTTCTGGATGTGGTACATGGGGGCGGGAAACTTCACCGGCGCGTTGGGTGATTTTCTGGCGGCAATCGATGGATCCAATCTTGGCGCCGGAAACATGGCTGCCGCTCAGCTTGACCGTCAGGTCACCCGCTGGATCCGAGAGATGGTTGGATTTCCCGAAGGTGCCAGCGGCACACTGGTGAACGGTGGGTCGATGGCAAATATCATCGGCCTGATGGCGGCCCGCAACGCCATGGCCGGCGTCGATCTGCGCCAAGAGGGGGTGGACGCCATGCCGCAGCCCTTGCGGTTCTACGCCTCGGATCAGGTTCACAGCTGCCATCACAAGGCGATGAACCTGTTGGGGTTGGGGAAGAAATCCCTGTGCAAGATCCCATCAGACGACGCCTTCCGCATGGATATCGGCGCGCTGAAGGCCCAAATCCGTGCCGACCGCGATCAGGGCATCAAACCGGCTTGTGTGATCGCAACGGCAGGCACCACCAACACCGGGTCGATCGATGATCTGTCCGCCATCGCCGACCTTTGTGCAGCGGAAGGGCTGTGGATGCATATCGATGGGTGTATCGGCGCGCTGATCGTTCTGGCACCGAGGCATCGCCATCTGGTCACGGGCATTGACCGCGCGGATTCCCTTGCCCTCGATCTGCACAAGGGGCTTCAGGCGCCGTTCGACGTAGGGTGCACGCTGGTGCGCGACCGCAGACAGCATCGGATCACCTTTGCCGAAGATGCTGAGTATCTGCAAAAGATGTCACGCGGCATCGCGGCGGCGGAATTTCTGCATGACTACAGTCTGGACACGACGCGCGGCTTTCGCGCGCTGAAAATCTGGATGATGATCAAGGAACACGGAGCCCAGAAATTCGGGCGGCTGATCGATCAGGGCATCGCACAGGCACAGTATCTGACGGGGCTGATCGCGGACCAGCCGCTGCTGGATCAGATGGCGCCGACCGTGATCGACATCGTTTGCTTTCGCTTCAATCCCGGCGGACGGGATGAAGCCGCGCTGCGCGAGTTGAACACCGAGATCATGCTGCGAATGCAGGAAACAGGTGTTGCCGCCGTCTCGGACACCACAGTGAAAGGGCGTCACTGCCTGCGCGTAGCGATCTGCAACCACCGGACCCGGCGCATGGATCTGGACCTGCTGGTGCAAGAAGTTCTTAGGATCGGCAGCGATCTGTTGGCAACGCCGATTGCAGCAGCGTCAGGCGGTCGATGAAGCCGTTTCGGATCTGAGCCAAGGCGCAAGCCCTAGCAAGGCTACGGCAAAAGTGGGAGGATCAACATGGACTACTTCGATCTGGGCAACTGGTCACGCAAGATCACCACAACCCGGCCCGAGGCGCAGCTCTGGTTCGACCGGGGTTTGGTCTGGCTCTACGGGTTCAACCACGAAGAGGCGATTGTCTGCTTCGAGAAAGCGCTGCAGTTCGACGCCGATTGCGTCATGGCGCACTGGGGCATCGCCCATGCCATCGGGCCAAACTACAACAAGCTGTGGGAGTTCTTCAGCCCCGAGGAGAAGATTGCGGCACTGGATCGGGCGCACCTTTCTCTGAAACAGGCCGCCGCGGTGGCCGACCGCGCCACCCCGGCAGAGCATACGATCCTGAAAGCGCTGGCCGCGCGTTTTCCGACCGATCCGGAGATCACGGATTATGGCCCGTGGAACGACGCCTTCGCCGATGAAATGCGCAAGGTCCATGCGGCCTTTCCAGGCGATCTGGACGTAACCGCGATCTTCGCCGAGGCGCTGATGAACCGGACGCCGTGGAAACTGTGGGATCTGCAAGCGCGCGGACCGGCGACAGGGGCCTCGACCCTTGAGGCGCAGACGGCGCTCGAGCGGGCCTTTGCCCATGACCCCGCCGCCTGGGATCATCCGGGCCTCTTGCACATGTACATCCACCTGATGGAGATGTCGCCGACACCCGAAAAGGCGCTGCGCCACGGGGACCGGCTGGTGGACCTTGTGCCGGACGCTGGCCATCTGGTGCATATGGCCACCCATATCGACGTACTGTGCGGCGATTATCAGAACGTCGTCTGGCGCAACCTGCGCGCTGCTGCCGTTGACCGGAAATACTTCGACCATGCCGGCGGCGAGAATTTCTACACGATCTACCGCATCCACAATCTGCATTTTGTGATCTACGGCGCGATGTTCCTCGCCCGCCCGACCACGGCCTTGGCGGCGGCCGAAGCCCTGCGCGAGACGCTGCCCGAGCCTGTCGTGCGGTATATGCCGGAATTTTTCGAGGCGTTCATCGGCATGAAGTTCCATGTGCTGGTCCGCTTTGGCCACTGGCAGGCCATTCTGGACGAGCCACTTCCAACCGATCAGGCCCTGTACCTCAACACCACGGCCCTGCAGCACTATGCAAGGTCAGTGGCCTTTGCCAATCTTGGCCAGCTGAACGAAGCCCGAGCCGAACGTCAGGCCTTTGCGACAGCCCAACGCGCGGTACCCGAGGGCTGGATGATGTTCAACAACCCCTGCTCGGCGGTTCTGCTGGTTGCTGAGCAGATGATGTTGGGCGAATTGGCCTACAAATCGGGGCGCACCGAGGAGGGGCTGGAGCATCTGCGCGCCGCAGTCCGGCTCGATGACGACATGCTGTATGACGAGCCATGGGGCTGGATGCAGCCGACCCGCCACGCGCTTGGTGCGCTGCTGATGGATGCGGGCCAATATGCCGAGGCCGAGGCGGTTTATCGCGCCGATCTGGGTCTTGACCAGATCCTGCCACGCCCCTGCCAGCATCCCCGCAATGTCTGGAGCCTGCACGGGTTGGACGAATGCCTGCGCCGACGCGACGAAATGGTTGAACGGCGTCATGTCAAGCTGCTGCTGGATCAGGCGGTCGCGCGGGCCGATGTGCCGATCCGGGCGTCCTGCTATTGCCGCACCAAGAAGAATGTCGCGTGAAATTTGGCGATGTTGTACGCGCGACGGCTGTGCTTGAGACATTCAATGGGATCGGCCCGTTGATCCGGCCCACGGCGAAATGCGGCTGGCCGTTGAAATCCAGTCTCGACGAAGTGCCAGATACCGTCACCATCCTGCGTGATGGTCTGGTGGTGAAAGAGCGCGAAAAGGTCAGCAACCTGAACGTGGAAATGATTGCCGATCTGATGATGGGCGAGAAAACCGCGCGATCTGTGCGCAGTGATCACACACGCTATGATGCTCCCGTTCTGTTGCAAGCCAAGGGTGTCGGAGTTTACCCTGTGGCCGAAGACGGTATTGATTTTCAGCTTCAGCCCGGTGAAATCGTTGCTCTGGCTGGCCCCGTTGGTGGCGGCAAGGAAGCCCTTGCGATGATGCTCGCCGGGCAGTTGACGCCCTATAAGGGCAAGATCAGCGGATCGGGCGGCACGTTGCCAACCATCGGCCTTGTACCGACTGACCGCCACGCAAGCGGCTATGTCGGAATCTTGGGCGTGCGCGAGAATGTGGCGATTGGCGGGCTGGACCTGTTGTCTGGCAAGTTGGGTTTCATCGACCGCAAGAAAGAAGCGGCGCATATCGGCGGCCTTGCGCGGCAAATAAATGTCATCTCGTCCTCGCTCGAGCAGGCCGTTAGCCAGCTTTCCGGCGGCAATCAGCAGAAAGTGGTCTTCGCGCGTGCGCTTTGCCACAATCCGCAGGTGGTGGTGGCGCTAAGCCCGACGCGCGGGGTCGATGTAGGTGCCAAGGAACAGCTTTATGCACTGCTGCGCGATCTGGCCAGCAAGGGGCTTGGGGTCGTTGTGGTGTCCGACGAGGAGGATGAAATCGCGCAATTGGCGAACCGGGTCGTGATCGTGTTCGAAGGCAAACTCGTTGCCGAGTTGCGCGGCGATTACACGATGAAAGACCTAATTCTACGCATGGAGGGCGTGATATGAGCAGTGCAAACCCAACTAAAGGGGCTGCGCCAACCCGCATGCAGGCCTTTGGAAGTGCTTTTGTAGGCGGCGGCTACACGATGTATCCGGTGCTGCTGGCGCTGGTGCTGCTGGGGGCGATCGTTGCGCCCAGATTTGCAACATCGACGAACCTGATCAACATTCTGGAGCAGGTCAGCGTTCTGGGCCTGACGACGATCGGCCTGACGTTTGTAGTGCTGATCGGACGCCTGGACCTGTCCCTAGAGGGCATTGTCGGCTTTGCACCGATGTTCGCGGCGGTCTGTCTGGTACCCGCTGCGGCTGGAGGCTTTGGTATCGAGTTGCCGTCCTGGATGGGGCTGCTTATCGCATTGGCCGTGGCGGGGCTGATTGGTGTTTTCAACGGCTTCATGGTGGTGCGGGTTGGTCTGAACCCCTTCATTTCGACGCTTGGTCTGCTGGTGCTTCTTCGGGGCGGCGTCCTGATCGTATCCAACGGCCGGTCGATCTATTCGCCCGGTCCAGCGCTGACCTATCTGGGATCGGCCAAACTGCTCGGTCTTCCGGTGTCGGTCCTCGTGTTTGGTCTGGTCGCCCTGATCGTCGGGCTGGTGTTCAAGTATCACCGCTATGGTCGTGCGCTTTATGCCATCGGCGGGAATGAGGATGCGGCGCGGGCGGCAGGGATCAATGTAGACCGCGTGATCTGGTCGGCCTTCATCTTTGCGGCGCTGTTGGCCGGATTGGCGGGCGTGTTGATGACGGGGCGCCTGGACTCAGCCGTCACAACCCAGGGTCAAGGGATCATATTTTCGGCCTTTGCTGCAGCAGTCATTGGCGGTGTTTCGTTGGGTGGCGGGCGCGGTACGATGGTGGGCCTTGTCAGCGGCGTTCTGTTGATCGGGGTTATCAACAACCTGCTGACGCTGGCGCAAGTGCCTTCCTTCTATGTGCAAGCGTCGACCGGCGCTGTGATCATTGTTGCGGCGGTGCTGACTACGATCGCAAGCCGCCGTTCAAGCGGGGTGAAAACGCGGACCTGATCCTGTAGAGTTGACGTGACCGCCGCCGCTGTCCCTGACCGGACGGCGGCGGTATCATTTTGGATATCGGAGAAAGACATGCAGAAGCGCCCCATCAGCAAGACCGGCCTCGCGGTGACAACGATAGGCTTTGGAACAGCCCCCTTGGGCGGGATGCCGGACACCTATGGCCATAGCGTTGATGAGGCGACGGCGCGGGCTACGGTCAATGCGATCTTCGACAGTCCCGTCAACCTGATGGACACTTCGCGCAATTACGGCGCTGGCCGCAGCGAGCAACGCATCGGCGCGGTTATCCGGGAAAGAGGGGGCTTGCCAGCAGGGTTTGTCCTGTCCACCAAGCTTGACCGCGATATGGACACCGGCCGCTTCGATGCCGCTCGGGCGCGGCGGTCGCTGGAGGAAAGCCTGACGGTTCTTGGGCTGGATCATATCCCGATGCTGCATCTGCACGACCCCGAACATGCGTTGGACATGACCGAGATCACCTGCCCCGGTGGAGCGTTGGATGAATTGTTCCGCATGAAGGAACAGGGTCTGGCCACGGCTATCGGGCTGGCGATGGGGCGTCTGGATGTGATGCTGCCTCTTGTCAAAGACTGGCCTTTTGACGTGATCCTAAGCCACAACCGCTTTACGCTCTTGAACCGGTCGGCAGCCGAATTGTTCGATGTCGCGCAGGCGCGGGGCATCACGGTCTTGAACGCGGCCCCTTATGCCGGCGGCGTGTTGGCCAAAGGCAGCGCGCAAGTCAGGAAGATCACCTATCAGGATGCGGGCGAGGCCGCCCTGGCCCCCGTCCGGCAGATCGAGTGCATCTGCGAGGACAAAGGTGTTGCGCCCGGTGCCGCCGCGTTGCAGTTCTCCATGAAAGATCCGCGTGTGGCCTCGACCATTGTCGGCGTATCCAAGCCCGAGCGTGTGACGCAAACCCTGGACTGGGCCACAGCCCGTATTTCCACGCAAGTCTGGGACGCCTTGGGCCAACTGGCGTTTGAGAGCGAAGACCCCGAGGCCCACCGGGTTTACCGTCCGGGCTAAGGCGAAAAAGGCCGGCTGATGCCGGCCCTTTTTATGCCCATCAAGTCAGATCAAGCCGCTATTGCAGGTTTCTTGCCCATGATGATCATGCCGAGGATATCGTCATCGGTCACCTCGTCCACTTTTACCGTGCCGACCAGCTGGCCGTTCTTCATCACCGATGCCCGATCGCACAGCTTCATCACGTTGTGGATGTCATGCTCGATCAGGAAGATACCAAGGCCCTGCGCCTTAAGTTCTTGAATCAGCTCGGCGACCATCTGGGTTTCATGCGGACCAAGGGCGGCTGTGGGTTCATCCATGATCAGTATCTTCGCGTTGAAATAGACGGCGCGGGCAATCGCCACTGATTGACGCTGACCACCCGAAAGCGACGACACGGGGACGTTGAACTTGCGGAAATTGGGGTTCAGTCGCCCCATGATCTTGCGCGCCTCTGCCTCCATCTTGGCGTCGTCTACGATACCGCGTTTCTTGATTTCGCGGCCCAGAAACAGGTTCGACGCCGTATCCAGGTTATCGGCCAGGGCGAGCGTCTGGTAAATTGTCTCGATGTTCAGGTTGCGGGCATCGCGCGGATTGTCGATTTCGACCTGTTCGCCATTGATCAGGATTTTCCCATGGTCGGCGCGATAGGCACCGGCGAGGATCTTGATCAGTGTCGATTTCCCAGCTCCGTTGTGACCCAGAAGGCCAACCACTTCGCCCGGATACAGGTCGATCGAAACATGGTCGACCGCCTTGATGCCACCGAAAGAAATCGAAATGTCGCGCATTTCGACCAGTGGGGTGCCAGTTCTGTTGATCATTTTGAAAGCCCCAGACGCTTGCGATAGAGGATATCGACCCAGACCGCGATGATAAGGACCAGCCCGACGACGATGTTCTGGAATGGCGTGTCAACTCCGACCATGGCCATACCAGACTGCAGCGATTGCATGATCAGAGCGCCGAGTATTGCGCCGTAGATCGTGCCGACACCACCGGCCAGCGCGGTGCCACCGATCACGGCGGCGGCGATCACGCGCAACTCCTCCAGCATGCCGATGTCATTGCCGTGGCTTTGCAGGCGCGCCTGCGCAACCAGCGCCGCGATGGCGCAGAGAAAGCCCATCAGCGCAAAGATCTTGACTGTCAGCGCGCGGGTGTTGATGCCTGCCAGCTCGGTTGCATCCGGGTTTCCGCCCATTGCAAAGATATAGCGACCAAAGGTGGTCTTGCGCGCAATCACGGTCATCGCAACGGCGACTGCGATCAGGATCAGGACCGAAATGGGTAGGCCGTGCATGGCGGTATAGCCTTCGGGCATCACCTCGCCGCGCGCAACGAACAGGCGTTTCAGCTTGGCTTCGGGGACAGGATAGCGCGACAGCCAGCCGACAAAGAACAGGATCGCGCCAACGATAAGCCCGGCCATAACGGTTTCGGCCAGGACCGGTTTGACGATGAACCCATGCCCTTGCTTGTTGCGGCGTGAGGCGATGATCGCCCAGACCGCCAAGCCCGAGGCCACAAGGCCAAGGACCCAGCTTGCGGTTGCCCCCAGAACACCTTCGGTGCCACCGAACATCAGAAGGTTCGGATCGGTCAAGGAAACGGACTGGCCGTTCGTGGTGAACCAGTTGACGTTGCGCCATACAAAGAGGCCGCCCAGCGTGACGATGAACGAAGGGATCTTCTGATAGCCGACGAACCAGCCGGTAATTGCGCCCATCAGCGTGCCAAAGGTCAGACCAAGGACGATGGTGGCAGCCAGAACGATGGGGTTGCCGTATTCCGTGCCAAACATGGTCGGCAGCCATGTGGTCTGGCTCATCGCCATCACAGCGGAACACATAGCCAGCATAGAGCCGACCGACAGGTCGATGTGCCGCGCGACGATGACGAACACCATGCCGCAGGCCATGATCCCGACCGGAACTGTCTGGACGGCGATGTTGAACACATTGCGCGGCCCGACGAACGTGCCGCCGGTCCAGACTGTAAAAACCACAGCGACAGCTGCGAAGGCCATCAGCATGCCCAACAGGCGTACATCTAATTCCAGCGTATCTATCAAGCTGCGGCGCAGCGCCGGTGCTTGGACAGGGTGACCCTGATCCGACATTCCTTTTCCTCCCTCAAGACGCAAAGCAGCGCCTTCCCCCGATTGGAAATGCCCCGGCCCATTCCGGACCGGGGCATGCCATCGCAATCAGATCATTCGCAGACAGCAACGCCAGAGACGCCAGCGCAAAGCGCGTCCTTGCTGATCCAGCCCGCATCCAGAACCAGGTTCAGGTTGTCCTTGGTGATCGGCTGCGGCTTCAGCAGGATCGCGGTCAGATCCTTGCCGCCGGGCGATTTGAACGTCGCTGCACCCGGAACATCAGCCATCGCGGTGCCGCCGGCCAAAGCCACGGCAATCTCGCCCGCGGCCTTGCCAAGCGCGCGGCTGTCTTTCCAGACCGAAACCGTCTGGGTACCAAGCGCCACGCGGTTCAGCGCCGCCATGTCACCGTCCTGACCCGAAACCGGGATCCCGGCCATGCCCTGCGCTGTCAGTGCCGCGACCACACCGCCAGCGGTGCCGTCGTTCGAGGCCACAACAGCGTCAACGCCGTTGTCGGCTTCGGTCAGGATCTGCTCCATGTTCTTCTGGGCGTTGGCGGGCTGCCAATCGTCGGTATAGGCTTCGGCAACGATAGTGATGTCGCCCGCGTCAATCGCCGCTTGCAGAACCTCTTGCTGACCACCGCGCAGGAAGTCTGCGTTCGGGTCAACCGGCGACCCTTTGATCATCACATAGCGGCCCTTCGGCATCGCCTCAAGCACGGCGCGCGCCTGCATCCGGCCAACTTCGACGTTGTCAAAGGTCAGATAAAACGCACGCGGATCGTCGATCATGCGGTCATAGCCGACCACCGGAATGCCCGCATCGGCTGCAGCATCCAGCGCCGGCCCGATCGAGGCCGAATCTTGTGCAAGCACGATCAACGCCGTGCAGCCTTGGGTGATCATGCCTTCGATGTCAGCCAGTTGCTTGGTGGCCGAAGTCTGGGCATCAGCCGAGATGTATTCGGCACCGGCGGCATCAAGTGCGCCCTTGATCGCGGCCTCGTCGGTTTTCCAACGTTCTTCGCGGAAGTTCGACCAGCTGACACAGACCTTCATGTCTGCGGCTTGTGCCATCGTGGTCAAGCTGGCCAACACGGTGGTCGCCAGCAACAGGGCTTTCGTCATCACATATCCTCCCTTGGATGTTCCGGCCCTCCTCCGACCGGTCAGGCATGTTGCCTTGCAGTAATTGTCATGTTGCAATTTTTGTTGTCAACGTAAAATGTAGCATTCAGGCATTGCAAACCGACATTCGCATCAAACATTGCGGTTGCTACGGAGTCGCATCAACGGCAAGGTTCAACAAACCGAACGGACAGGCAGATGACAGAGACTTTTCCACCCCAAAGCTATGAGGATCTGATCCGCGTTATCCATGACCGCTACTTGATCATGAGCAAGACTTATCAGAAGATCGCAGTCTACTTGACGCAGAATCCGAACGACGTGGCAGTGATGTCGGTCAACGCGATTGGCGAAAAGACCGGGATCCATGCATCCAGTTTCGTGCGCTATGCGCAGTCACTTGGCTTTAGCGGGTTCAAGGAATTGCAGGCGGTGTTTCAGCGCCGCCTGACCACCGCCGCCCCCGGCTTTGACGCCCGCATCAAAGCGCTTGAAGACGAGCTTGGCACCAAGGAAGACCGCAGCGATCTTGGTTTCCTGCGCGATCTGGTTGTACGGGACGTGACCTCGTTGCACGATTTGCTTGCTAATATTTCGGCTGACCAGATTGCAATGGCCGCAGATTTGATGGAGGCGGCCGATACGATCTATCTCCTCGGCCAACTCCGGTCGGCGCCGGTGGCTGATCTGTTGCGCTATGCGCTGGCGATGCTTGGCAAACGCACGGTGCTGCTTGATGCAGGGGGCGGGTTGACCACACATATGGCAAAGGCCATCCAGCCACGCGACATGCTGTTTGCCGTATCGTTCCGGTTCTATGCGACCGAGGTGGTGAACGTGGTGGACGAGGTAGCCGGACGTGGCATCCCGGTCGTGGCGATTTCCGACAGCACGCTGTCGCCTCTGGCGAAATCGGCAAGGGTGCTGTTTGCCATTCCTGAGCACGAATATACATTCTCGCGTAGTCTGGCGGCACCCATGTGCCTTGCGCAGGCGCTGACCGTGGCCTTGGCCGCGCGCCTGCAAAAGAATCGCGACAGCCCGCGAATTCCAACCGTCACCAGCCTTTAGGCCAGTTGCATCGGACCTTCGGGCACCGGCATCCCGCCCGCCACAGCGCCCCAGACTGACTGGTCAAAGTTCACGATGGCGCCGGTCATCAGCCCGGCATCGTCTGACACCAGAAAGTTCACGGCCCGTGCCGCCTCGCCGGGGTCTACCAAGCGACCGAAGGGCAGATTTGCCGCAGCTTTCGCCTCCCAGTCGACCCCGCCTTCCGCCTCCTGCAGAGCGCGTTCGTTGTCGGATGCCATCCAGCCGACGTTCAACTGATTGACGCGGATGCGGTTGCCCATCACCGAAAACGCGGTGTTAGCGGTCAGGGTTGTCAGCGCCCCTTTGGACGCACAATAGGCGTTGATGAAGGGTTGCCCGGCCAGCGCCGATATCGAGCCAATGTTGCAGATCGCACCCTGAATGTTTTTGGCGATCATCAGCTTGATTGCTGCCTGCATCAGGAAATATGGGCCGCGCACGTTGGTTGAAAAGAGTTCGTCAAAGGTTTCCGGCGTGGTGTCGATAATGGTGCCGCGCGCGGTCGAGGCGCCCGCGTTCACCAACACATCCACCCGCCCGAACAGCCGGTCCGTCTCGGCGATCACCCGTTCGCAATCCTCGACTTTGCTGAAGTCGGCCTGAAGGAAATGCGCCCAGATGCCATGCGCCTCGGCGATATCCCGCGCGACCTGCGCGCCGCGTGTCGCGTTGCGGCCAGTGATCACGATCCCCGCCGCACCCGCCGCCGCAAGCCTGCGGGCAATAGCCGCCCCCAAACCTTGCGTGGCGCCGGTTACGACGCAAACCTTGCCATCCATCCGGTTCCCCGCAAACGAGGTCATTGCACGACCTCATATCCCGCCGCCGCCATCACGCGCAGCAGTTCCTTGTGGCCTTTTTGGGCCATTTCCAGTGGCGGAGAGACTTTTGGGTCTTGCTCGGCCTCGACCACGAACCAGCCTTCATAACCGTATTGTGCGCAGCGCTTGACGATAGCCTCAAAGTCCAGCGAGCCGTCGCCGGGCACGGTGAAGGCCCCCTTCACGACGGCATCGAGGAAAGACTCCTTCGTGCGGTCCAGACCATCGACCACCGAGCGGCGGATGTCTTTGGTATGCACATGGGTGATCCGCTTGTGATGGTTGTCCAGCACGCGCAGCACATCACCACCCGCAAAGGCCATATGGCCCGCGTCGAACAGCAGGGGCACGGTGGAGTGTTTCATGAACAGATCCAACTCCGCTTCCGTTTCCACTGCGGCGGCCATGTGGTGGTGATAGCTGATCGGCATCCCATTCGCGGCGCACCAATCTGCAAAATCGCTGACCTTGCGGCCATAAATGGCCATTTCGGCCTCGGACAGTTTGGGCTTTGTGGCCAGCGGAGCGGATTTGATCCCCTGCACCGACCGGGCAGTTTCGCCATACACGATGCAGGGCGCACCAGCGGCCTTGAAGAAGGCGTGCTGGGCTGCAACGCGATCCTTTTCCACGTCGATGTCGCCATCCAGCAGCAGGCCCGAGAACCAGCCGCCACAGACCGAGATGCCGTATTTCTTCAGGATCGGACCAAGTTCGGCCATGTCCATCGGAAAACGCCGCCCGGTTTCCATACCGGTGAAGCCGGCGACGGAAGCCTGACGCAGGCACTCCTCAAGGCTCACATCATCGGACAGTTCCGCAAGGTCGTCATTCCACCATGCGATGGGGGCAATACCTAGTTTGGCTTTCATATCAGACTCCTACACGCTGCTTGGCGCGGATGGCAATTTGGCTTTCCCGCGCGGCATTCACACTGTCGCGGGTAGAGATTTCGGGCACGCCCACATCCCAATCGGCATCGCCCGGCACCCAAGCATAGGCGTCAGAGGTGATCGAGATCAACGTGGTGCGGTCATTGCCCTGCGCCCAGATCATCGCCTCTTCCAGATCGGCAAGGCTGTCGCACTGTCGCGCCAAAGCGCCCATGGACTCGGCGTGTTTGACAAAATCGACATGCAACGGGTTGGTCTTGTCGGTGATCCGGCAATCCTTCAGCAGGTTATTGAAACCGGGCACGCCCTTGAATTGTTGCAGGCGTGAAATCACGGCATAGCCGCCGTTGTCGCAGACCACGACGATCATCTTGTGGCCTGACAAAACGGTCGAATAGATGTCCGAATTCATCATCATGTAGGTGCCGTCGCCCAGCATGACGATGGGGGTGCCGCCAGAACCACCGGGGCCGCCCTTGGCCATGGCATGGCCCCAACCGGCGGCGATTTCATAGCCCATGCAGGAGAAGCCGAACTCACAGTCAAAGGTGTTGGGGTCTTTCACCCGCCAACCCTTGGTGATTTCACCAGGTGTGCCGCCCGCTGCGCCGATCAGCGTATCATTGGCGCGGGCGGTCTTGTTCAGCACGCCCACCACCTGCGCATAGGTCGGTATCGGGCCATTGGTCACGACCTGATGGGTGTCCAGAAGGGCGTTCCATTCGGCAAACAGCGCTTGCGCGTGGGGCAGATGGGCGGCGTCGGCGTGCCAATCGCCCAAATCGGCGTCCAGTTCGGTGACGGTTTCCAGGGCATCGCCTACCACCGCCAAAGCCCGGTGCTTGACCGCATCAAACCGCGCCGCGTTGATCGCGATGAACTGCGCGTCATGGGCGAAGGCGGTCCAGGACCCGGTGGTGAAATCCTGCAAGCGGGTGCCGATGGCAAGGATCACATCGGCTTCACCTGCCAAAGCATTGGCCGAGGTAGAGCCGATGATGCCAATCGGCCCCGCATGGACGGGATGGTAATGGGTCAGGCCACCTTTGCCCGCGATGGTTTCCACCACCGGAATCCCACGCTTGGCTGCGAAGTCAGCGACCGCGTTTTGTGCGCCCGAATAGCGCACGCCGCCACCTGCAATGATCAGCGGCTTTTTTGCGGTTTTCAGCAATGCCACGGCGTCGGCCAGCGCCTTGCGGTCGGGGCGCGGGCGCGGAATCGCCCAGACGCGTTCTTCAAAGAACACTGCGGGGTAATCAAAGGCGATTTCCTGCGTATCCTGCGGCAAGCCGATGAAGGCCGGGCCACAATCGGCAGGATCGAGCATGGCAGCAATCGCCTGCGGCAAGGATTGGATGATCTGCGCCGGATGGGTGATTCGGTCCCAATAGCGGGTGACCGATTTGAACGAATCGTTCACCGTCGTGGTCGGGTTGTTGAAGTGTTCCACCTGCTGCAAAACCGGATCGGGCAAGCGGTTGTTGAAGGTATCGCCCGCGATCAGCAGCACCGGCAACCGGTTGGCGTGCGCCGTGCCGGCCGCCGTCACCATGTTCAACGCCCCCGGCCCGATGGACGACGTGGCGATCATGATCTGCCGTCGTTGTTTTGCCTTGGCAAAGCCAATGGCAGCCAGCGCCATCGACTGTTCATTCTGGCCGCGCCAGGTTGGCAACACGTCCTGCACCGCCTCCAGTGCTTCGGACAGGCATGTCACGTTGCCATGGCCAAAGATGCCAAACACACCCGCAAACAGGGGCACACGTTGCCCGTCAATCTCGGTAAACTGGTTGCACAGATATCGCACCAATGCCTGCGCCATTGTCAGGCGAATCGTCGACTGGCCCATGTGATCTCCTCCCTAAAACTTGGCCCAACAATAAACGACCACATTGAATATTGACAACAGCAATCTTCTGCAATGATAGTTGCTGCAACGGATCGGGAGGATTCTGGAACGACAAAGGCTGTTGCGACGCACCTACAGCGTTGCTGCATGCGCACCCTGTCACCAGTGCCTTTTTGAAATCCTTTGCTTCTGGGCCGCTTGGTCCGCACCAAAAAGGTTGGCTGACATGTATGGCAGGTTCGGACTCTTCATCAATGGCACTTGGACTGCCGCGCTGGATGGCGGGGTTGCGCCGGTTTTCAGCCCGGTCACTGAACAGGCCTTGGGCAATGTCCCGGTTGCTGGCGTGGCGGACACTGAAGCGGCGATTGCTTCGGCTGCCGCAGGTTTTGCGGCTTGGAAGGCAAAATCGGCGTTTGATCGTGCCGACAGCCTGCACGCCATTGCGGATGAGATGAAACGCCGCACGGATGAAGCTGCAAGGATGATCGCACTGGAAACCGGCAAGCCGATTGTGCAGGCGGGGCGTGAGTGGAGTCTGTCCATCGACCAGTTTCGCTGGTTTGCAGAAGAGGCCCGCCGCATCTATGGCCGTATCATCGAATCCCGCGTGCCGGGGGGGCGCTTCGAGGTTCACCATGAACCGGTCGGCATCGCTGCTGCCTTTACCGCCTGGAACTTTCCCGCAGCCCTGATTGCGCGCAAGGTCGCTCCCGCCCTTGCAGCGGGCTGTTCCATCATCGTCCGCCCCTCGTCTCAGACACCGGGCGTGGCGATGGTGATGGTTGACTGCTGCCGCGCTGGTTCCCTGCCAGCCGGCGCAGTCAACCTGGTTATCGGCCCGACCGACGCCACCTATGCGCCGATCATGGCCTCGAAGGCCGTGCGCAAGGTGTCGCTGACAGGCTCCACCCGCGTCGGCCAGCAGATGATCCGCGATGCGGCGGCGACATTGAAAAAGGTGTCGATGGAGTTGGGCGGCAATGCGCCCCTGATCATCTATGATGATGCTGATCTGGAAGCCGCGCTGAACGCCGCTGTGCCGACCAAGTTTGCCAACGCCGGGCAGGTTTGTGTGACGGCGGATCGGTTCTACATCCACGAGTCGCTGCATGATGCCTTTGTTTCCGGCTTTGTCGAGCGCACCAAGGCAATAAAACTTGGCGATGGTCTTGACCCATCTGTTGGCATGGGCCCGCTGATCAACGCAGGCCGTCTGGCCGAGATGGAAAAGATTGTTGCAGGCGCGGTTCAAGCTGGAGCGAAGCTTGTCGAAGGTGGATCACGCGGCGCTTTCAATGCAGGCCATTTTTTCCAGCCAACCGTGCTGATCGATTGTTCTGACGACATGGGTGTCATGGCTGACGAAAATTTCGGCCCCATTGCCGCGATTACTCGGTTCACCAGCGATGACGAAGTTCTGGCCCGCGCCAATGCCAGCGACATGGGCCTGTCCGCCTACGCTTTTACCCAGAGCCCCAAACGCGCGCGGCGCACTGTGGCCGAGTTGAAAGCGGGGATGGTCGGTATCAACTCCTTTGCCATGGCTGCCAGTGAAGCGCCGTTCGGCGGCACCAACCATTCCGGCATGGGCCGCGAAGGCGGAACCGAGGCGATCCGCGACTACCTTGATGTGAAATCCAGCCAGATGGTGTGGGCATGATCCCGAACAAGCTGAAAGCTATCTGGGCCGAGGGCAAGCCCACGATCAACGGTTGGTGCAGCATCGGCAACTCGTTCACCGCCGAGATCATGGCGGCGCAGGGATTCGACTCTGTGACCATCGACATGCAGCATGGCGCTTTGGATTATTCCAATGTCTTGCCGATGTTTCAGGCGATGCGGGCTAGCGGGGCGGTTCTGATGGCCCGTGTGCCGTGGAACGAACCCGGCATCATCATGAAGGCGCTGGATGCGGGGGCTTATGGCATCATCTGCCCTATGGTGAATACGGCCGGGGAAGCTGCCCGGTTCGTCAGCTATCTGCGTTACCCGCCGCTGGGCCAGCGCAGCTTTGGCCCTACCCGCGTGTCTTTCGCGGCGGGCGCCAATTACGCAACCGAAGCGAATGACAACATGCTGGCCTTCGCCATGATCGAAACCGCCGAGGGCATGGCGAACTTGGATGCAATTGCCGCCACGCCCGGTCTTGATGGTATTTACGTCGGCCCCGCTGATCTGACGCTCAGCCTGACCCAAGGTCGCCTCGCCCCCGGTTTTGACCGCGAAGAACCCGAGATGATCGAAGCGCTGCAAACCATTGTGGCTGCCTGTAAAAAGAACAACATCCGCGCCGCCCTGCATTGCGGAACGCCTGACTATGCCGCCCGCGCCATTGGTTGGGGCTTCAACATGACCACCGTTGGCGGAGACAGCCGCTTCCTAGCCGCTGCCGCCGGTGCTGCCGTTGCGGGCTTCCGCAAACTCACCGAAACCGCGGGAGATGCCGCCACCAAGGGGGCTTACTGATGCCGCATATTCTTATTGCGGGCAAACTCCACCCCGCTGGCCTTGCATTGCTGGAAGCAGCCCAAGGCGTAACCTTCACCCATGTCGAGGAGGTTTCCGAGGCCTCGTATCAGCCCTACCTTGCGCAGGCCGATGCGGTGGTGATCCGCACGCAGCCAATGTCTGCCGCCAGCATCGCCAAAGCCCCCCGGCTACAAATCGTCTCGCGCCACGGCGTCGGTTATGATGCGGTGGATCTGGCGGCGTTGAACGCCCGCAAGATCCCGTTGTGCATCGTCGGCGATGTGAACTCGGTTTCCGTGGCAGAACATTCGATGATGATGATTTTGGCCTGCGCCAAGCAGGTGATCCGTTCGGACGCCGCTGTGCGCACGGGCCCCTGGGGTTGGCGCAACAAGCTGGAGCAGGGCGAGGTGTCGGGCAAACGCCTGCTGATCATTGGCTATGGCCGGATCGGGCGGCACTTGGCGCAGATGGCTTCGGGCTTTGGCATGCAGATTGCAGGCTATGACCCCTATCTCGCCAAGAACGGCTGGCCTGCGGGAAATGTGGCCCCTGTGGCCGATCTGGCTGCAGGCTTGGCGCAAGCCGATTTCGTCTCTGTGCATATTCCCAAAGCCGACGGCCCGATCCTTGGCGCAGCCGAGATTGCGGGAATGAAGCCCGGCGCGATCATCATTAACACCGCGCGCGGCGGCATCGTGGATGAGGCAGCTCTCGCCGACGCCCTGCGCTCTGGTCAAATTGCGGCGGCGGGTCTGGACGTGTTCGACGCGGAGCCGCCTTCCGCCGAGCATCCTCTGCTGGCCTTCGACCAAGTTATCCTGACCCCGCACACCGCTGGTCTGACGCGTGAGGCCGCCGAACGCATGGCCATAGCCTCGGTGCAGAATGTGCTGGACCATTTTGCAGGGCATCTGGACCCCGCCCTGATCGTCAACGCCAATTTCTTGAAAAACGGGACGCGCTAAAATGACCAAACCAAAACTTCGCATCGGCCTGATTGGCACCGGCTTCATGGGCAAGGCCCATGTGTTTGGCTTTACCTCGGCTCCGCGCGTGTTCGAACTGCCGTTCGATCTGGAACTGCACACGGTGGCCGACATCACGGATGAGGCAGCCGAACGCGCCCGCCAGACGCTGGGCTTTGCCCATGCCACCAGCGACTGGCGCACGATCATGGCCAATCCTGACATTGACCTCGTGTCGATTACAGCGCCGAACGCGCTGCACAAGGAAATGTCGCTGGCTGCGATTGCCGCAGGCAAACACGTCTACTGTGAAAAACCGCTGGCCCCGCTAGCCGCTGATGCGCTGGAGATGACCCTGGCCGCCGAGGCCGCAGGCGTAAAAACCCAAGTTGGCTTCAACTATCTGTGCAACCCGATGCTGGCCCTTGCCCGCGACATGATCGCCGCAGGCGAGTTGGGTGAGATCCGCGGCTATCGTGGCATCCATTGCGAAGATTACATGGCCGATCCGGCGGGCACCTACACCTTCCGCCACGATCCGGCAGGCGGCGGTGCGCTGGCAGACATCGGTAGCCACGCGCTGGCCACGGCCGAATTCCTCTGTGGGCCGATCACCCGCGTCATGGGTGATTGCGTTACGATGATCTCCGAACGCCCCGACGGGCGCGGGGGGCGCAAGGCGGTGACGGTCGATGACGTGGGCCGCGCATTCCTGCGCTTTGACAACGGTGCAACCGGCAGCATCGAGGGCAACTGGATCGCCACCGGCCGCAAGATGCAGCATGACTTCGAGGTTTACGGCACAAAGGGCGCTTTGGCGTTCAGCCAGGAACATTTCAACGTCATCAATTATTTCTCGACCGCCGATGCCAAAGGTCGTCAAGGTTTCCGCCGCATCGAGGCCAGCCCCGACCATGCCCCCTACGGCCTGTTCTGCGTTGCTGCAGGCCACCAGATCGGCTTCAACGACCTGAAAGCCATCGAAGTCGCGGGCTATGTCAATGCCATCGCAGGCAAAGCCGCCGAACCCTTCAACTTCCGCGCCGGCCTTCGCATCCAGTCGCTTGTCGAAACCATCCAGGCCTCTTCGGCCGCAGGGCAGTGGCTGGACATCAAATGAGCCTCGCCGTCGGAGTCATAGGAACCGGCGTGATGGGGGCGGAACACGCCCGGCTGCTGCGAGAGGAAACCGCAGGCGCACACCTCGCCGCCGTCTGCGACGCGGACGTGATCCGCGCCACTACAGCCGCAAAGGGCGCGGCTGTCTTCACCGATGCCCCAGCGCTCATCGCCTCCGACAAGGTGCAGGCAATCGTGATCGCCTCGCCCGACGCCACCCATGCCGGATATGCGCTGGCCTGCCTGAACGCTGGCAAGCCGGTGCTGTGCGAAAAGCCCATCGCCGCCACCGCCGCCGAGGGCCTTTCCATCGTGCAGGCGGAAGCTGCCCTTGGCCGCCGCCTTGTTACCGTTGGCTTCATGCGGCGCTTCGATCCGGCCTATGTCGAAATGCACACCGCCCGCGCCACTGGTCGCATCGGTGATGCGGTTCTGCTGCACAATATCCACCGCAACCTGTCTGCCCCCGATTGGTTCACCGGTGCCATGGCGGTGACGAACTCTTTCGTCCACGAAATCGACATTTCGCGCTGGCTGCTTGGGTCGGAAATGGTCTCGGCGCAAGTCACCTCTGCCCCTGGCGGCGACCCGATGATGGTTACAATGCAAAGCGACAAGGGCGAGATCATCTCGACAGAAGTTCACATGAACGCGGCCTACGGCTACCACGTCCACGCGCAACTGGTTGGCCGCTCTGGCACCATCGAGATGGCCGCGCCAACACGCGTTCTGACAAACCTGTTCAGTGCACAAAGCTTCGGCTTTCCGTCGAACTGGGTGCCGCGTTTCACCGAAGCCTACCGTTTGCAGATGCAGGCGTGGGTTGATGCGACCACGGCGGGCCGCACGGTCGGCGCAAGCGCTTGGGATGGTTATGTCACAACCTCCATCGCAGAGCAGATCGTGGACGGCATGGCTGCCGGCCGCCGGATCGACCTGACCTTCCCCCTCGCGCGTCCCGCGCTTTACGCCTGACCCAAAGGACAACAGATGATCAGATATGCAGTGGTCGGGGCAGGATGGATCAGCCAGGAAGCCTTCATGCCCGGCGTGGCACAAAGCGGCAACTCTACCATCGCCGCGATTGTGACGGGCGATCTGGAAAAGGGCGCAAAACTCGCCGCCTTCCACAATGTACCGCAGGTGGTGTCTTATGATGACTACGATGCGCTGCTGGCATCCGACACCATCGACGCCGTCTACATCGCGCTGCCCAACTCCATGCATGCGGATTACACGATCCGCGCGGCGAAGGCGGGCAAGCATATCATGGTGGAAAAACCGCTCGCCGTATCGGTAGAGGAAGGCGAGGCGATGATCGCCGCTGCGGATGCTGCGGGTGTATTCCTGATGACCGCATACCGCCTGCACCATGAACCCGGCACAGTTGCGGTGCTGGACCAGATCGCCAAAGGCAGCATCGGCACGCCGCTGATCTTCCAATCGGTGTTCAGCTTTCAGATGGCGCCGGGCAATCACCGCCTGCAGGCCGCGCATTGGGGCGGACCGCTGCAGGATGTGGGCGTCTATTGCGTCAACGCTGCCCGTCACATCTTTGGCGAAGAACCCATTGAGGCAACGGCGACCCTGGCCCAACCGGCCGATGATCCGCGCTTTGCCGAGGTGGAAGCGACCCTTGCCGCCACGCTGCGGTTTCCCTCCGGTGGTCTGGCCCAATTCATTTGCAGCTTTGGCGCGGCGGCGGTCGATAACTACCGCGTCGTGGGGTCAAATGGGGATATCGAGCTTGACCCCGCCTTCAAGTTTGACTTCGCCATGAAAATGCGCCTGCGCCGCGATGGCGTGACGACGGCAATCACCTTCCCCCAGATCGACCACTTCGGCGCGCAGGTGGCTTATTTCAGCGACTGCATCACCGCGGGCACCCAACCCGAAGCGGATGGGGCCGAGGGTTTGGCCGACATGCGCGCCCTGCTTGCAATCGAGGCCGCCGCAAGAACCGGCAAGCCGCAGCCGATCCAGTCGCCTCCCCGACCGCGTCACCCGACGTCCGACATGGTTCGCATGGCCCCCGTCACCACCCACCGCCTGCTGTTGTAACCCTTCGATCCAGAGACCATGACGATGACCGTGACCTTTGCCCTGAACCGCACCTGCGCGCCTCAACTCACCTTGGCCGAATTCATCGCGCTTGCGCAGACAGTCGGCGTCCAGGCCGTGGAAATTCGAAATGACATCGAGGGCCGTGAGTTTGCCGACGGGATGCCCGCCAGTGAACTCCGATCACGGCTCGACGATGCAGGCTTGAGGCTCGCCTCGGTCAACGCCTTGCAAAGGTTCAATGACTGGACGCCGACCCGCGCCGAGGAAGCCAGGCGGCTGATTGCCTATGCAGCGGCGCTGGGCGCACCAGGGGTGGTGCTGTGCCCCGCCCACCAACCCGGTGACGATCAACACGCCGACGCTCACACCCGTTTGTGCGATGGTCTGGCTGCGTTGAAACCGATCTTCGCCGACGCTGGCGTGATCGGCTATGTCGAACCCTTGGGGATGCGACATTCCTCAATGAACCGGCAGGCCCAAGCGGTGGCTGCGGTAGATGCCATCGACGGCTGGGCCAATTTCCAGATCTGCTATGACACCTTCCAACATTTCCGTGCCAGCGATGACGCCTTGTTTTCTGATCGGATCGGGCTGGTGCATATTTCCGGCATAGCCCGCGCCGACCTTGCTCCGCCGCAACTGACCGAGCCAGACCGTGGTTTTGTCTTTCTGGGCGACCGCGTTGGCAACATCGCCCGCCTGCGCGCCATGGTCGATGCCGGCTATCAGGGCTTTGTGTCAATGGAACCGTTCAGCCCCGAGACCCAACAAGACCCTAAAATCGCGGAACGCCTGCGCGCAAGTTTAGACTATGTGGCCAGCGCCGGGCGGCTGTCGTGAAGGCAGGTCAGCCGCGTCTCAAATGCTACCGCCCTGCTACGGAGAAAACTGCATGACCCGCCTTGCCGACACCATAAGCCTTGAAGACTTCCGCGCTGAAGTAGAGCGTGAAACCTTATTGTCTGACTATCCCGGCGCGATGAAAATCGAAAAGGGCATCCCGATCTATGATGCCCGCAAAGTCACGCCCGACATCGCCCCAGAATGGGCGCGCATCATCGGTGAAGGGCCGGGGGTTTTCGTGGTGAAAGCCGCCTTTGGCGATACCGGCGCGATTGACGCTGCATCTGAAGTGTTCCGCGCCATCATCGCCGATGAACGTGCCGCAGGTGTGGCGGCGGGCGATCACTTTGCCAAGGCGGGTGCGAATGATCGGATCTGGAACAGTCTGCAAAAGCTGTGCCTGCGCGCGCCGGATGTCTATGCACGCTATATGGCGAACCCAGTGATTGATCTGGCCTGCCGGGCATGGCTTGGGCCGGGCTATCAGATCGCCACGCAGGTCAATCAGGTGCGCCCCGGCGGAAAAGCCCAGGCACCGCACCGCGACTATCACTTGGGCAGACGACATTCTGTCAGCATGGGCCGAAAAGCGGCTGGTGATCCGCAAATCCGACGGTGCGATGTTTTTGGCCCTGCCAGAAGGCGCAGGCTTTGCGCTGACCGGGTTGGATGGCCGTGCGGCAGGGCAGGCGGCCAAGGTTGATCTGACTGCCCTGAATCCCAATGCCGGAGTGCGCGGTGTCATCGCGGCGGCCTTGGTGCCGTTCACTTTGTCTAACCCCGATCCTGCACGCCGGGCCGAGGCGCTGACCTCTATCGCTCGCGATCCAACGGCTGAAACGCTGGCCCCGTTGCGCGCCTCGATCAATAGGGAACCCGACCCAGCGATCAAGGCACAAAAAACGCGGCTGGAGCGATTCCTGACCCTGCGCTTTGATCCGGACCCTGCAGCGCGTGTGGCCGCCATTGATGCGCTTGGCGCGGATACGGCGTTGGATGTGCGCGCCGCGTTGAACCCCTTGATAGCCACCACGCTCGTGGCCGCGGCAAGCCCTCCAGACGGAAACATCGCGCGAACCTTGCGCCTTGGTCGCGACATTGGTGAGACCGCGGCCTATGAGCTTTTGGTCAGCGCCCAGCTGGCACCCGCCCGCCTGACGCTGGAAGATCAGCGCGTGGCGCTGATAGCCAATATCGCTGACGGAAAGGTCGTGGGTGTTCCTGTCGCTGATCTAAACAGTCAGGCCGCCCGCGACCTTGTTTACACGGCTTTGGAGGAGGCGGGCAAGGTGCCCACCGCCGCCACCGATGACGAGGCCCGGGCCGCGCTGGCCAGCCACGGCTTCTATGAGGTTTTTCTTGAGCCCGATGTCACGGTGACAGCCGCAGCCCACGCCGCGATGGACCGCATTCAGGCCAATGTGGCGGTCATGCAGGCCGCCGATCTGGGGCTGGACGCGCTTTCGCTGGCCGCGATTTACTTTCTGGCAGCCATCGGTCTGGCCATCACCTTTGGTGTCATGGGCGTCATCAATATGGCACATGGCGAGTTCATCACCATCGGCGCCTATACCGGCTTCGTGGTGCAGTTGTTCGTGCCCGACTACACGCTGTCGATCCTGATCGCCCTTCCTTTGGCCTTTGCCGTGACTTTCGCCGCCGGGGTGGCGATGGAGCGGCTGGTGATCCGCCACCTTTACAAGCGCCCGCTTGAAACGTTGCTGGCCACCTTTGGCATTTCCATCGCGCTGCAACAAATTCTGAAGAATGTCTTTGGCACCCAGGCCCGCCCACTGACCGCGCCGGGTTGGCTTGACGGCGCGTTGACCTTTAACGATGTGGTTTCGATCAGCTATATCCGCATCGCGATCTTTGTGCTGGCGCTCTTGTTCCTTTGCTCCTTCCTGTACCTTATGAAGCGTACCCGGCTGGGGCTGGAGGTGCGCGCCGTTACACAAAACCCAGCCATGGCAGCGTCGATGGGCATCAACCCGGACCGTATCAACATGCTGACCTTCGGCCTTGGCTCTGGCATTGCTGGTGTAGCGGGGGTGGCCATCGGGCTTTATGCAAAAGTCACCTCGGAAATGGGGGCCGATTACATCGTGCAATCCTTCATGACGGTCGTGGTGGGCGGGGTTGGCAATGTCTGGGGTGCACTTGCTGGGGCCAGCATGATCGGCGGCCTGCAAAAGTTGATCGAGTTCCTGAACCCTGCCAACACCCTGGCCGCGCAGACCTACATGATCCTCTTTATAATTCTGTTCATTCAGGTCCGGCCGCGCGGCATCATCGCCCTGCGTGGTCGTGCGGCAGGAGATTGATGCCATGTCCCGTAGTTTCTTTGCCAAACACCCCTCGGTTCTGATCTTCATCGCTGTCCTTGCCATCTTTACCATCATGGTGACACTGGCGTCTGACGCCTATGGCTTTGGCTGGCTTTCCACCTCGTACATCAAGACGCTGGGCAAGACCCTTAGCCTGTGCCTTGTCGCGCTGGCGATGGATCTGATCTGGGGCTATGCTGGTATCCTGACGCTCGGCCACATGGCGTTTTTTGCGCTTGGCGGCTATCTGATCGGCATGTGGCTGATGTATGCGCGCACCGAGGAAATCGTGGTTCAGGCGCTGGCGCACGGCGGGCTTCCGGCCACGCCCGAGGAAATCAGCCAAGGCATCGCCAGCCAGATCTTCGGTGTGGTCGGCACGTCCGACCTGCCCGCGATCTGGAGTTTCGCCTATAGCCTGCCCCTGCAACTGGCGCTGGCGCTGGCGGTGCCCGGCCTCCTGGCGTTGGTCTTTGGTTGGCTGGCGTTTCGCAGTCGGGTGACGGGGGTTTACCTTTCGATCCTGACGCAGGCGATGACTCTGGCGCTGGCCCTTTACCTCTATCAGAACGACAGCGGATTGCGTGGCAACAACGGGCTATCAGGGTTGCAGAACCTGCCCGGCCTGACCGAAACCTCGCAAGATCTGGTGTCGATCTGGTTCTTTTGGGCCTCTGCGCTGGCTCTGGGGCTGGGTTATCTGACACTGGCCTGGGCGGTGTCCGGCAAGTTTGGCAGCGTGATCCGCGCCATCCGCGATGACGAGGCGCGGGTGCGGTTTCTGGGCTATCCGGTCGAGCTTTACAAGCTGTTCCTCTTTACCCTGACCGCGCTGATCGCAGCACTTGCGGGTGTCCTTTACTATCCACAGGCGGGCATCATCAACCCGGCCGAACTGGCTCCCATCGCGTCGATCTACCTTGCGGTCTGGGTCGCCATTGGCGGGCGCGGACGGCTCTACGGTGCCGTGATCGGAGCGGCCTTCGTGTCGCTTTTGTCCAGCGTCTTCACCTCAGGGCGGCTGCCAAACATTCCACTTGGCCCGGTCTGGTTGAGCTGGGTGGATTGGTGGCTGGTATTGCTGGGCGCGGCCTTTGTCGCAGTTACCCTGTTCGCGCCCAAGGGAATCAGCGGGGTCTTCGACCGTTATCAGCGCATCGCCCCGCCCGACCGTAAGGGTGCCCCGCTTGGCCCCGCTGACGGCAGCCTGCAGAAACAGGAGGCTCAGGCATGAGCGCACTTCTGGAAGTGTCAGGCATCTCGGTCAGCTTTGATGGCTTTCGCGCCATCAACAACTTGTCCTTTTCCATCGGCCCCGCCGAATTGCGCGCGATTATCGGCCCGAATGGCGCGGGCAAGACTACCTTCATGGATATTGTTACCGGCAAGACGCGCCCCGATCAGGGAACCATCACCTTTGGCGAACGCGCGGTGTCGCTCTTGGGCATGAGCGAGGCCCGAATAGCGCGTGAGGGCATTGGCCGGAAATTCCAGCGCCCCACGGTTTTTGAAGACCAAAGCGTTCAGGACAACCTGCTGCTCGCGCTGAAGGCGGCGCGAAGCCCGTGGTGCGTCTTGATCTGGAAGCCCAAGGCCAGCGATCTGGCCCGGGTACAGGTTCTGGCCCACGAGGTTGGCCTTGCCGATCAGCTGCAGCGCAAATCGGGCGAGTTGAGCCATGGTCAGAAGCAATGGCTTGAAATCGCTATGCTTTTGGCACAGGAGCCAAGGCTTTTGCTGGTGGATGAACCCGCTGCGGGCATGACCCCGTCAGAGCGCGAACAAACGACCAGCCTTCTGGTCAGTCTGGCCAAGACCCGCGCCGTGGTTGTGGTGGAACATGACATGGATTTTGTTCGGCGGCTTAACTGCCGGGTCACTGTTCTGCACGAAGGGGCGGTGCTTGCCGAAGGCTCACTGGATCATGTCACACGCGACCAACAGGTCATCAGCGTCTATCTGGGGCGAGGCTAATGCTGGAAACTTCGGGTTTGACCCTGCACTACGGCGGCAGCCAGATTTTACATGGCATAGATTTCGTAGCGAAACCGGGAGAGATCACCTGTATCATGGGGCCGAACGGGGTGGGCAAGACCTCGTTCCTCAAGGCCTTGGCGGGTACGCATCCCCGGTCCGGTGGTAGTGTCACCATGAATGGCGCGGCCCTGCCACTGTGTCGTCCGCAAGATATGGCGCGCCGCGGCCTTTCAAGCGTTCCGCAAGGCCGGATGATCTTTCCGCTGCTCACCGTTCGCGAAAACCTTGAAACCGCCTTCGCCGTTTTGCCGAAAGCAGAACACCAGATCCCCGATGAAGTGTTCACCCTGTTTCCAATCCTAAAGGACTTTCTTTCCCGGCGAGGTGGTGATCTGTCTGGTGGTCAGCAACAGCAACTTGCTATTGCCCGCGCTTTGATCATGCGACCAAAAGTTCTGCTTCTGGATGAGCCGACTGAGGGTATCCAACCCAGCGTCATCCAGCAGATCGGCCATGTGCTTGAGTATCTGAAAGCGAAAGGTGACATGGCGATCATCTTGGTCGAGCAGTATTTTGAATTCGCTTATGGCCTGGCCGATCAGGTCTATGTCTTCCGGCGTGGTGCCGTGTCGTTTTCAGGCAAAGTCAGCAGCTTCGACAAAGCGGTCCTGCGGGCGGCGGTTTCGGTTTAGGTCAGTCTGCGCTTGCCCCACGAATAGCTTGCCCGGTCCAGTGCGCTTTTCCAAGCAATTGCGGAAGTATGGCACGCAACGGTCCCTTGCGCGGGCCATCAGGAAACGGCAGCGACGGGCGGTATTTCCACGACTTCGTGCGTCGTGTTGTTTTCGGCAATGATCCTCCACAACGCATCCAGCATTGTCGGCACATCTTGTTTTACCATCAGGATATTTTCCGATAGCAGATCGACCAGCGGATCGAAGTCGAAGCAACCGATGGCAGCGGTCTGGAGCAAATCCGGCTGCTCTTTCTTGATCCAGCGCAGAACGCCCTCAAGCGAGATCGTCGAGTTGACGAACATTCCGTGCGGATGGTCCGGAACCGTCTGGTAAAGATGAGTCAACGCTTGCTCGGCTTTTTGCGCCGCATAGCCGCAGGCGATGATGCAATCTTCCCGCACCGCGATTTCCATATCAGCGTGGGCCGCCCGAAAGCCGCGAATACGCTCAGCGGTATTGTCCACCGCGCGCCCCCCGACGAAAACAAGCGGCTCGTTGCGGGCGAAGCGGTCACGATTGCGCTGCAGCACTTGCCGCGTCAGCGTCCTTGCGCCGCCGAAATTATCAGACAGAACCGATGGCGCTTTGGTTCCGGGCAGGTCAAGGTTGAAGCTGCGAATACCCGCAGCCCTGCAAATGTCGCTGATGTGGTCAGGGTCGGTTGCCCCCGTCGCGACGATGAACTCAACCTGATACGACAGCATGGCGCGGGCGGCCTGAACTTCAAGGTCGGGGTCGCGCTGGGTGCAGGTGATGATAGGAAAGAGGCCACGGTCGCGGGCCATCTGCTCGAACTTCTCTACGATCGAGCCAAAGTAGCGGTTGTCATACATCGGCACGATCATCCCGACGATGCGCGACCGTTCGCGGCGTAATGCACTCGCCTGCATGTTCACCGCATAGCCTTGTTCGTCGGCGATGCGCCGAATCCGCTCAGCCAGTTTCTCGCTGATTCTACGCTTTTTCCAATTGCCGTTCAGCACGGCGCTGACCGCGCTGGCCGAAGTCCCGGCAAGCGCGGCAAGATCGTAGATCGTTGTTCTTTTGGTCTGAATGCCGTCTGCCACAGGCTGCACCATCTTTTTGTGGATGCCACCTTGACAGCAATTCTTTCCGGTAGCAAGAATGCGTCATCGATGAAGCATCAATGCACAATCGATGGCACAAGCCGAGCGAGCGGTTTGGTCGAGGGAGGAGATCGCACCCCGCGCAGATTGCGCGCCTTTTGTCCGCAGGCAGTGCGCCGCGCGGAACCAAAGGGTCATGCAGGTGTTCTTTCATCCCTTGACGCGCCACGAACTGGCACGAACAACAGTGGAGGAGACACTGATGAAACGTTTTATTCCCCAAATTGGCTTGACCGTGGTCGCTGCACTGATGGGCAGCGCCGTGATGGCGCAAGAGGCCGCAACTGTCGCGTTTCTGATGCCCGATCAGGCTTCGACCCGCTATGAACAGCATGACTTCCCCGGCTTTCAGGCCGAAATGGCCAAGCTTTGTGCGGATTGCACCGTGATCTACCAGAACGCCAACGCCGACGTGTCGCTGCAACAGCAGCAGTTCAACTCGGTCCTGACGCAGGGTGCCAAGGTGATCGTGCTGGACCCGGTTGACTCGTCCGCCGCCGCCGCTTTGGTGACACTGGCGCAATCGCAGGGCGTCAAGGTGATCGCCTATGACCGTCCGATCCCGGATGTTCCGGCAGACTTCTATGTGTCTTTTGACAATCAGGGCATCGGCAAGGCCATCGCGGAATCGCTGGTCGCACATATGAAGGCGGCGGGCGTTCCCGAAGGTTCGGGCGTGCTTCAGATCAACGGTTCGCCCACCGATGCGGCTGCCGGCCTGATCCGTGACGGCATCCACGAAGGTCTGGCGAATTCCGGCTACAAGACGCTGGCCGAATTCGATACCCCCGATTGGGCACCGCCGAAAGCTCAGGAATGGGCAGCGGGCCAGATCACCCGCTTTGGGGCCGAGATCATGGGCGTGGTCGCGGCAAACGACGGCACGGGTGGCGGTGCGATTGCAGCCTTCAAGGCCGCAGGCGTAGACCCGGTTCCGCCGGTGACTGGCAATGACGCGACCACCGCTGCGCTGCAGCTGATCATCGCGGGCGACCAGTACAACACCATTTCCAAGCCTTCGGAAATCGTGGCTGCCGCTGCCGCCAATGTCGCTGTGACCTTCCTCAAGGGAGAAACCCCCGAGCCGAAGACCAGCCTTTACAACACCCCGTCCGAGCTGTTCGTTCCGGCCGTGGTGACCGCAGAAAACATCAAGGCGGAAATCTTCGACAAAGGCATCGCGACAGCCGAGGAAATCTGCACCGGCGAGTATGTCGAAGGCTGCAAGGCGCTGGGTATCACCCAGTAAAAACGCTAGGCTCCGGCGCTGCCCCAACAGGCAGGGCCGGAGATTTTTCTGCAAGGGAGGCAGGCATGGCAAACCCATCCAGTGCGCAAAAGGGCGAGCGTATCCTCAGCCTGCGCGGCGTATCCAAGAAATTCGGCGCGGTTTCGGCGCTGACGGACATCGATCTTGATGTTCACGCGGGCGAAGTCGTCGCCTTGGTCGGCGATAACGGCGCGGGAAAGTCCACGCTTGTAAAGGTGCTTGCCGGTGTCCACGAACCGACAGGCGGCACCGTAGAATATATGGGCAAGCAGGTCCGTCTCGACAGCCCCGCTGCGGCGCTGAACATGGGCATCGCTACCGTATTTCAGGATCTTGCCCTGTGCGAGAATCTGGATGTCGTCGCCAACCTGTTCCTTGGTCACGAGATTTCGCCTTGGCGGCTGGACGAGGTGCAGATGGAAGTCCGCGCCTGGACGCTGCTGAAAGAGCTTGCTGCGCGCATTCCATCGGTGCGCGAACCGGTGGCCTCGCTGTCGGGCGGGCAACGCCAGACCGTCGCCATTGCGCGTTCGCTGCTGCTGGACCCGCGCATCATCATGCTGGATGAACCGACCGCCGCGCTGGGCGTGGCGCAAACCGCCGAGGTGTTGAACCTGATCGAACGTGTGCGCGACCGCGGGCTTGGCGTCATCATCATCAGCCATAACATGGAAGACGTGCGCGCTGTTGCCGACCGGATCGTCGTGCTGCGCCTTGGCCGCAACAACGGCGTCTTCACCCCCGAAACGTCGAACCACGATCTGGTCGCCGCCATCACCGGCGCGACCGACAATTCGGTCTCCCGTCGCCATGACAGGTTGCAGACCGAAGCAAGGGAGGAAGCGGTATGAGTGTGGAACCCAAAACGGCCTTGGACCGTTCCGACAGCCGGATGCGCCATGACGACAGCCTGCGCGGCGTTCTGCGCGATTTCATCGACCGCATCCGTTCGGGCGATCTGGGCATGCTGCCCGTTGTGGTCGGGCTGGTGCTGATCTCGGTGGTGTTTTCGTCGCTGAACCCGATCTTTCTGGCGCCGAACAACCTTGTGAACATGCTGTTCGATTGCGCGACCGTCGGTGTCATCTCGTTGGGCATCGTCTGCGTGCTGATGTTGGGCGAGATCGACCTTTCGGTCGGCTCGATGAGCGGCTTTGCCTCGGCGATGGTTGGGGTGCTGTGGGTGAATACCGGCGTGCCGCTGGCGCTGGCCATCCTCATGGCGGTTGCGGCAGGGGCTTTTGTGGGCTGCCTTTACGCGGTGCTTTTCAACCGACTTGGCATGCCAAGCTTTATTTCAACCTTGTCTGGCCTTCTCGCCATCCTTGGCATGCAGCTTTACATCCTTGGCCCAACCGGATCGATCAACCTGCCTTTCAGCTCGGCTCTGGTCGGTTTCGGGCAACTGTGGATCTTGCCGAACTGGCTGTCGCACCTGCTGGCGCTGCTGCCCGGCGGCGTGATGGTCTGGACTGGCCTCAGCGTGATGCGCCGCAAGCAAGCCGCCAATCTGACGGCGCAACCCTTCGGACGGCTGATCCTGAAAGCCGGACTTCTGACCGCCGCGCTGGAATTCGCCGTCTGGTATCTGAGCCTTGGCCGTGGCGTGCCGCTGATGTTCGGTCTGTTCATTCTGCTTGTCATTGCCTTGGACTATGCGCTGACCCGCACGCAATGGGGTCGGTCGATGTTCGCCGTGGGCGGCAACCGCGAAGCCGCGCGCCGCTCGGGGATCAACGTCAAGCGCATCTACCTTTCGGCCTTCATGCTGTGTTCGTCCTTTGCGGCGCTTGGCGGCGTTCTGTCGGCGTCACGTCTGGCGTCCAGCAGCCAGCAGGCCGGAACCGGCGATGTAAACCTGAACGCCATCGCGGCGGCGGTGATCGGCGGCACCAGCCTGTTCGGTGGCCGTGGCAGCGCCTATTCCGCCCTGCTTGGCATCATCGTCATTCAGGCGATTTCAAACGGGCTTACCTTGCTCAACCTGTCGTCGTCGCTGCGCTATATGATCACGGGCGGGGTTCTGGCCATCGCCGTGATCGTTGACAGTCTTGCCCGCCGCTCCCGTGTCAGCCACGGCCGCGCCTAAGGAGAAATCATGTCGGACCTTATGAAAGACAAAGTGGCCGCGATCACCGGAGCAGCTTCGGGAATCGGGCTGGAGTGCGCGAAGATCCTGCTGGAAGAGGGCGCAACCGTCGTCCTGATCGACCGCGCCGAAGACCGGCTGAAATCGCTGTGCGCCGAGTTGGGGCCAAGGGCCTTGCCCTTGGTGGTCAACCTGCTTGATGGCCCGCAGGTGTCTGGTATCTTGCCGCGCATCCTTGAACTGGCCGGGCGGCTGGACATCTTTCACGCGAATGCGGGGGCCTATATCGGCGGTCCGGTTGTGGAAGGCGATCCGGATGCGTGGGACCGCATGCTGAATCTGAATATCAACGCGGCCTTCCGGTCCGTCCACGCCGTGCTGCCGCATATGGTCGCGCAAAAGTCGGGCGATATCCTGTTCACCTCGTCCATCGCCGGGGTGGTGCCAGTGGTGTGGGAGCCGATCTACACCGCCTCGAAATTCGCGGTGCAGGCCTTTGTGCATTCAACCCGCCGTCAGGTCGCCAAGGATGGTGTGCGCGTCGGGGCTGTCTTGCCCGGCCCCGTGGTGACGGCATTGCTGGATGACTGGCCCAAGGCCAAGATGGAAGATGCCCTTGCCAATGGCAGCCTGATGATGCCGCGCGAAGTTGCCGAATGCGTGTTGTTCATGCTGTCGCGACCGCGCAACGTGACGGTCCGCGATCTGGTGATCCTGCCCAACAGCGTCGATCTTTGACGCTTTTCCCCGGCGGCGGTCCTCCCCCGTAGCCGGGGCTCCCTAACCTGCTACCCGAAAGGAGCCGCTATGACCGGCGCTGACCTATTCCCCATGTCTTGCGTCATCGGCGTCGATGTCGGAACCGGCAGCGCGCGGGCAGGTGTCTTCACCTTGCAGGGAGAAATGCTTGGAACGGCGAAACAGGACATCGCTCTGTTTCGCGGCCCCGGTGCGATGGTGGAACAATCTTCGCAAGATATCTGGCAGGCCGTCTGTGCTTCAGTGCGTGGCGCGATGGCACAGGCGGGCGTCGGTGCCGATGCGGTTGCGGGCATTGGTTTTGATGCCACCTGTTCCCTGGTCGTTTTGGGCAAGGGCGGGGCGCCGCTGCCCGTTGGCCCCTCAGAAGACCCCCAGCGCGATATCATCGTCTGGATGGACCACCGCGCCATTGCGCAATCCGAACGCATCAACGCTCAGGGCCATGAGGTGCTGCGCTATGTCGGGGGGCGCATCTCGCCCGAGATGGAAACCCCCAAGCTGCTCTGGCTGAAAGAGAATCGCCCGCAGGTCTTTGCCGCTGCCTGGGGATTTTTCGACCTTGCCGATTACCTGACCTGGCGCTCAACGGGCGATCTTGCCCGCTCTACCTGCACCGTCACCTGCAAATGGACCTATCTTGCCCACGAACGGCGGTGGGACGCGGACTATTTCCGTCAGATTGGCCTTGAAGAGCTTGCCGACGAGAACTTTGCCCGCATCGGCCAGCGCGTCGTCGATGCCGGCACACCGCTTGGCTCCGGCCTGACCGAAACCGCTGCCGCCGAACTGGGCCTGCGCGCCGGAACGGCGGTTGCCGCCGGCATGATAGACGCCCATGCAGGCGGTATCGGCACGGTTGGGGCCGAAGGGGCCGCAGCCTCGACGATGGCTTATGTCTTCGGCACGTCGTCCTGCACCATGACATCTACCGCTGCTCCGCAATTCGTGCCGGGCGTCTGGGGACCCTACTTTTCGGCGATGGTGCCGGGCATGTGGCTGAACGAGGGCGGTCAATCCGCCGCGGGTGCGGCGATCGAGCAACTTCTTGATCTGCACCCCGCCGCCGCTGCGGCCCACACCGCCGCCCGCGCGGCAGGTCTGTCGCTTCCGGCCTATCTGGCAGGCCTGGCCGAGGCCAAAGCTCAAGTGCCATCTGACACCGTGCAACTGGCGAACGAACTGCACGTCGTTCCTGAATTCCTTGGCAATCGCGCGCCTTTCGCCGACCCTCACGCCCGCGCGGTCATCAGCGGGCTTGGCATGGATCGTGACATCTCCAGTCTGGTCGCCCTCTACATCGCAGGACTTTGCGGCATCGGCTACGGCCTGCGCCAGATACTCGAAACGCAGGATCGCGCCGGCGCGCCCGTCGAAAGCATCGCCATCAGCGGCGGTGCGGCCCAACTCGATCTTGTGCGCCAATTGCTCGCCGATGCCACGGGAAAACCCGTCATTGCGGTCCGCGCCGAAGAGCCGGTGCTGCTCGGCTCTGCCATACTCGCCGCCCGCGCGGCCGGTGCGGTCACCACCCTTGCCGAAGGCATGTCGCGCATGTCGCACGCAAGCCGCAGATACCTTCCGGCACAAGGAACGGCCCAATCGCTGCACGACCGCCGCTACGCCGCGTTTTGCGCCCTGCAAAGCACGGCCCGCAGCATTCGCGAAGCGGAAGCGACCTGACGGTGCCGGCGGCCCGTATCCGGCTTACTTTCCTTCCAGGATGCTCTGGATCTGCGCGCCGATCATACGGGCGACGTCGGCGCGCGGCAGGCGCTTGACCACTGGCACGCCGATCATATCGCGCGCCAGCACCAGCCCCATCAGCATCGATACCACCACCCCGGCCCGCGCAGCGCTGTCGGGGCCTTCGCCGAATTTCGGCCCGATGACCGACATCAACCGCGCCTGAACCAGGTCGCGCAACCGTTCGGCAGCAAACTCGTTCGAAGCCGCGCCCCGTAGCGTGGCCATCAGCGACCCCGCATCCGGCCCTTCCTCCCACAGGCGCAGAAAACCGTCGGTCAGACTTTCGCCCAGCCTCTCCCTCGGCCCGTCGAACGTCGCCGTGATCCGGTCTTTCACTGCGTCTGACAGGGCAAGGCTGGCGGCGAAAAGGGCCTCTTTCGACTTGTAGAACTGCATGACCAAGGCCGGGTCCACCCCCGCATCCGCCGCCACGCGACGGATCGAAGTCGCCGCGAATCCCTCTGTGGCGAATCGCACCCGTGCCGCTTGCAGCACCTCGTCGCGCGTGTTGTTCGGCCCCGATCGCCGCCCGCGACGAGCCGCAACATTATGATCTTCTGACATTTTTAATCTTCGCCCTACTATATCAACGGTTGTTGATATTTTGCCGCTCGAGGGAGTATTTCAACGCTCGTTGATATACGCAATGCCGTTCAGCACCCGCAGCCAGATGGCACCCCACCGAAGGTCACCGAGCATGAAAGATTTCGAATTCGCCCTGCAAGACGCCCTGCCGGACGACGCCGGCCGTCATGGCCTGTTCAGTGGCTTTGCCCCCGGCATGGTCACCCTGCCCAAAGGCTTCCGCGTCAGCGAAAAGTTTGCGCCCCTGCCTGTCGATGTGATCTTTGAAAAGGATGTCGCCGTCACGATGCGCGACGGCACGACCATTTACACCGATGTTCTGCGCCCTGTGGCCGCAGAAAAGGTGCCGGTCATCGTGGCTTGGAGCCCCTATGGCAAAAGCCGTGGCAACGCCCCGCAATATGACGACCTGTTCCGCCTTCTGGGTATGGACACCAGCAGGCTGTCGGGCCTGCAAAAGTTCGAAGGCCCCGATCCGGCCTTCTGGTGCGCCCGAGGCTATGCGATCTGTCACCCAGACCCGCGCGGCACCTACAAATCCGACGGCGACGCCCGCTGGTGGAACCGTGCCGAAGGCGAAGACTTCCGCGATCTGGTGGAATGGTGCGGCACGCAAGGCTGGAGCAACGGCAAGGTCGGCGCTTCGGGCAATTCCTACCTGACCGTGTCGCAATGGTTCATGGCCGCCGAGCGCCCCGCCCATCTGGCCGCCATCGCGCCGTGGGAGGGCATGTCGGATATCTACCGCGATCTGATCATGCGCGGCGGCATCCCCGACTACGGTTTCCCCGAAACTCTGCGCTACGCCTACATCGGCAAGAACCGGCGCGAAGACCTGATCCTTGACGCCGAGGCCCACCCGCTGCGCGACGCGCTTTGGGATCAACGCAGCCCGGCCTTCGACCAGATCGATGTTCCAGCCTATGTCGTCGCCAGCTATTCCAATGCGATCCACACCCCCGGCACTTTCCGTGGCTGGCGCGAGATGGGGTCACAGCAGAAATGGCTGCGCATCCATGCCACAATGGAATGGCCGGATTATTATGTTGAGGAACATCAGGCTGACCTGCTGCGCTTCTTTGATTGCTTTCTGAAGGGCATCGACAATGGCTGGGAGGACACGCCCACCATCCGCTATGCATTGCACGACCTGCAAGGCAACGACCGCGTCAACCTGACCGCCGCACAATTTCCGCCGGAACAGGCGGTTGCATCGGCGTTCTATCTGGATGCCACCACGGCGGCTCTGAACACCGAACAACCGGCAGCGGCCAAGGCCAGCTATGACGCGACGGAGCCAACGGCCAACTTGTCGTTCACCCTGACCGCCGACCATGCAACCGCCTTCGTTGGCTATCCCCGCCTGAGGCTTTATGCCGAGGCAGAAGGCGCGGATGACATGGACATCTTCGTTCTTCTGCAAAAACTCGATGCCGATGGCACCGCGCTGGAACAGATCACCGTCCCCAACACCGGACCGCAGATGCAGGCAATGACTCGCGAGGGCACCTCGATCCTGTGCTACAAGGGCGCAAACGGTCGCCTGCGCGCCTCGATGCGCCACCTCGATGCGGAAAGGACAACCAAGGATGTGCCGGTGCACAGCTTCGACCGTGTAGAAAAGCTTACGACGGGGCAGATCGTGGCGCTCGACTTCGACCTCTTTCCGACTGGCCTGCTGCTCTACCCCGGCCAGCACCTGCGCCTGACCATCGGCGGCTGGAACACCCTTGGCGGCGCGATGCCGGGCACCAGAAACCTCGCGCCCGACAATCACGGTCGTCATGTGATCCACACCGGCGGCGAGCACGCCTCGTTCCTGCGCATCGGCACCATGCCATTTGCCCAATAACTTCCCGCCCCTGCGCGATTTGCCCGCTCAGGGGCTACGTTGCCTGCAGCCGGGCCTGACCCGCGCGTTCAAGAAATGCGATCCGACATTGGCCATATGGCCGCCTTGTTTGCGATCATGCGGTTTCCTGTGGCAGGTCGAACGACGGCTTTAGGACGCAACGCCGTCGTTCGACGTCGATGACACAATCCCGCTTGACCTCAGCTATGCGTCAAGGGTTCCGGTCAGTCGGCAGCAGCAAAGCGGGCAGCGGGCTGGCACGCAAAAGCCATCGAGCCACCGAAACAGGCGGTTCTGCCGGGTTAGCCACGGGCATTACCCGCGCCATCCGGGTTATTTCAGCTTGATGCAGAAGTGCTTTCTGACTGGCTTTTCGATCGTCCACGTCCCTTGGAAGCCAGGCTCGACGGTAAAGGCGTCACCGGGATGCAGGGTTACTGGGGCACCGCCGTCTGGCGTGATGGTGATCTGGCCCTCGATCAGGTGGACGAACTCGTAGAATTTGTAGCTGGCGTGCCATGTGCCTGTCGTAGCTTCCCATGTCCCGCTGATGACACTGCCGTCAATCGACGTATGCTGGACCCATGTCTTCATGGTCGGATTGCCATCGATCTTGGTCCAGCCCTCCAGATCGGTGAGCAGTGGCTCGGGGCCTGGCGCGGGGAAGCGGAAAACCATGTCGCTCATTTCAATCCTTCCAGATTTTGCCTAGATCATGGGTCTTTCGTATTTCCCGGAAGGTCGGCTGACAAGAGCCAACGACAATCAGCCTGCGCCCCTGTCCGTGTCTGCTGCCCCACTCTGCGCAATATCAGACTGCCAAAGACGCGATGAATCATCTATCCACGCCATGAATTGCGCATCGTGCGGGTAGCAGAGGGACAAGGACAAGCATGGAGATCCGGGAAGCAAAAGCGTCAGACGCCGGGCATCTGGTGCGGTTTATCAACATGGCTGCAGACGATCTGCCGCTGCATTTCTGGCAACGATCCGTTGGCCCCGAAGGCGAACCTTGGGCTTATGGCAAAGAACGTGCGGCGCGCGAGACGGGAAGCTTTTCGTATCGGAATGCGTGGCTTGCCGAACTGAACGGCGAAGTCGCCGCATGCCTGCTGGGCTATCCGGCCGAGGATACGCCAGGACCAGTGGACCCCGACACCCCAGCGATCTTCGTGCCATTGCTGGAACTGGAAGCGCTCGCACCGGGATCCTGGTATCTGAACGTGCTTGCAACCTATGACCGCTTCCGTGGCAAGGGCTGCGGCAGCGCGCTTTTGGCCTTTGCCGAAGATGTGGCACGCAGCGCGGGCCACACAAGCATCAGCCTGATTGCCGCCGACACACATCGCGACGCGCTTCGCCTTTATCAAGGCAGGGGTTACCGCGAGGTCGCCAGACGTCCGGTTGTCAAAGGGGATTGGCAGGTCGACGCTGCGGAATGGATCCTGTTTGCAAAACCCTTGGGTTCCGAAAGACCGGCACAGTAATCGCGCGCGGGCGGACTTTTCCGAGACAGCATCGGTGCCCTTCGTCTGCCCAATTCCTTGCTATCTGCGGCCCCTGCCGCAGATAGCCATAGGGTCAGATCAAAGGTCTTTTACCAGCCGCAGCGCGTCATGGATCGCCGCGTGGGTATTGCGCGCGGCGACGGCGTCACCGATGCGGAACAGTTGGAACTGGCCGTCGGGGTTCTCCAGCATCGCCCGTGGTTTGCCATTGACCAGATCGTGATGATCCACCGCGCCGTGGTTGGTCGAATGCGGCACCAGCCCGTGATACAGGCTGTCGTTCGGCAAGGTGCCCCGGTTGACGATGATCTGATCATGCCGTTGCGTCTTGTTGATACCGCCGTAATCGCTGCCGATCCGGGCCACCAGTTGGTTGCCGTCCTTGCGCACCGCGTCCAGCATATGGGTCACGGTAAACTTGACATCGCGCTCTTGCAAAGATCGCATGTAGGGGACCAGGTTCCTCGCCATGACTTCGGGCGCAAAGCTGCGGTCGCGGGTCATGATTTCCAGCTTGGCACCTGTGGCCGCGATGATTTCGGCGGCTTGCAGGCCGGCATGGTCGCCCGCGTCATCATAGATCAGCACATCGGTGCCGGGCTTCACATCACCCGACAGGATATCCCAGGTCGAGGTAACCAAGTCGTTGCCTTCGGGCAGGATTGCGGAGTGTGGTTGACCCGAGCCCGTGATGGCCGCCGTGACGCGCGCGCCGTGGCGTTCTATCCCGGTCACATCTTCGGCCACGAAGATCGCACCCAGCACCTGCGCCTTTTTGCGAAACCCCATCAGCACGGCGTAGGAGGCCAGCCAGCCATCATCGGGCGAACGCACCGCAGCCCCCAGATCGCCCACATACATCGACGGGATCTTGTGCTTGATCTCATCTCGGGTAAGCCAGACCACGTTGCAGCCCATCGACTGCTCGGTGCCATGGTTGGCCTTCAGCATGTCCATCGACGGCGGCGGCACGACAAAGATATAGCCGCCCTTCCTGAAGCCAATCTCGGCGCGGGTGCCGTCTATCGCCCTGATATCGGGGAAATCCTCAAAAACGGGATCGGGTAATTCGAAAGCGCGATGTTTTCCGGCAAGGAAAACAACCGCCGCACCCCGCCCGACGCACGCGGGGTAGAGGCGATGGCCTAGGTCGGGTCGCGTTCAATCACCGTGACCGACAGACTGGGGTTCATGGTTTTCAGATAGTACGCGACCGAGGCCCCGATGGCCCCGCCGCTGATGATGGCAACGTCAGTTTTCATATATGACCTCACAGGAATTTTTCAGACAGCATTTTTGTGCGCAGATAGGCGTCCAGGCCCTCAATCCCGCATTCCGCGCCGTAACCGGATTCGTTGACGCCTCCGAAAGGCGTTTCAGCCTCATGCACCGCGGTGTGGTTGGCGCCGACAACGCCTGCATCCAGCGCACCTGCCGCACACGCGATGGTGCCGAGGTTTTGCGAAAGATGTAGGCGGCAAGACCGTAAGGCAGCGCATTGGTCCGCGCGATCACCTCGTCAAAACTGTCAAATGGCACGAAGGCTGCTATGGGGCCAAAGGGATCTTCTGTCAGAAGCCGCGCAGAGTCGGGCACGTTGGCCAACACGGTGGGGGCGTAGAAATAGCCCTTGCCCGGCAGCGCATGACCGCCAAGCCGCAGATCCGCCGCCTTTGCCACCGCATCCTGCGCCAGCGTGGCGATGGCCTGACGACGGCGTTCGGTGATCATCGGGCCCATCTGCTTGCCCTTGGCCCCATCGCCCACCGTGATCTGCTTGGTGCGGTTAACGAAAGCTGCCAGAAAATCCTCGAATATGTCGCGATGCACGAAGAACCGCGTGGGCGAGGTGCAAACCTGCCCCGCATTGCTGAATTTCGCCGCGACAAGCCGTTCAACCGCGTTGGGAATATCGGCATTGGCAAACATCAGACCCGGGGCATGGCCGCCCAACTCCATCGTGCAGCGCTTCATCGTTTCCGGCGCAAGGCGCTGCAGCAGTTTGCCCACCGGAGTCGACCCGGTCAGCGAAACCTGCTTCGGGATAAGTGGCAGGGTTATTTGTATTCCTTCAGGCGGTCCGGTGGCTGCGAAGATCGGCGGCGATTTTTTCGGCGACCATGTCGGGGGGGCAGACAGGTTGCAGGTGGTGATGCGCGGCATGATACCGGGGCCGACCACGCGCAGACCGCGCAGGCCGTGAACGCGGCCTTGCGCATCGACCAAGCCATCCTGCGCGCGCACCGCCATGCGGGTGGCCCCCGAGGGGTGGTAGCTGGTGCTGGCCGACCGTTTCACCCAGGGCAGGATGTCATCATCGGTCTGCAAATCGGCGGTCGGGTTCACCCCCGCCCCACGAATGCCATCTCGGGTGCGCTGGGCGAACAGATCGCGCGCCAGCCACACGGCGCGGACCATATCTTCGCGCTTGGCCGCATATTGCAGCTTCACGCCCGGATGGTTTTCCAGATTGCGCCCGACATGGGGTTGATCCAGCATCACAGGCAGCCCAAGCGCCCGCAACTCATCCGCCGGACCAACGCCGGACAGCAACAGCAGTTTCGCGGCCCCAACATGCGACGCGGCAAGGATCAGCTTACCCGCGGCATGAAGCTTGCTGCCATCGGCCAGTTCGACCCCAACGACCAGATCGCCATCGAACAGCACCCGCGTCACGACCGCCCCGGTTTGCAGCACCAGGTTCGCACGTTGCCGCGCCGGGCGCTGGCGGAATTGCAGCGTTTGCCGTCGCCAATGGTGCATTGGGCGATATGCATGCGGTCCTGATCGCTGGAGTCATGATCGGCAGGGCGGCGGTGGCCCGCCTGTTCGCCCGACTGCATATAGACGTCAAACAGTGGATGCGCGGCCTTGGCGCGCGTCACCTGCAACGGGCCATTGCCGCCACGGGTCGCGCAGCCGCCTTCGGAAAATGCCTCCAGTCTGCGGAAATGCGGCAGCACATCCGCCCAGCCCCAGCCGGTCAACCCCTGCGCGGCCCAGCCATCAAAATCGCGGGGATTGCCCCGGTTGAAGATCATCGCGTTGATCGAGCTGGACCCGCCCACGTTTCTCGTCAATCATCTGGCCGTCAAGGAACGGCGCTGGCCCTGCCATCTCGGTCCAGCCCAAGGCTTTGTTCTGATAGACAAATGGAATAGCTGCGGGCATGGCGATGGTCAGCTTGCGATCCGACCCGCCCGCCTCCAGCAGCAACACGCTTGTGGTGGGGGCTTCGGTCAGACGTGACGCCAGCACGCAACCTGCGGGGCCTGCGCCGACGATGATGTAGTCGGGGGGCGCCATGTCAGACGCCCTCGCGCGAAGGCTCAAGCGCGCGGATCTTCGGCCAGCATGTGTGCCGCACCAAGGAAGCTTTGCCGCACCAGAAGATCGGCCTGCTCTGGTGGCACCCCTTGCGCCTCGGCTGTGCCCCGTCCCGACACGCCGCCTTGCCACAGGGTTTTGACACAGCCGCGGCTCAAGCCGGACTTCGTGAAGAAACCGGGCAATGCCGCAAGGCAACGAACGCGGGCCGCACCCCCTGCCTGCCTAGGGGCATCTTGAACCTCAGTGTCGCGCGTTCCGCTGCCCCGATCCGGTCAACAAAAGCCAGCGGTCGCTCAGCCGGTTTACGGCCTTCCACAAGAGCGACGGCATCGTCTCGGTCGCGGCAATCCCCATAAAGGTTTCCCCACTTTGCCGGTTGTTTGAATGCCAGAGCCAAGCCGCAGCAACAAGATGCCAACTGCCGCGCCTCGATCGGCAATGCTCCGGTCGCCGAGAGGACTACAGGCGGCTGAACAGTCTCAAGCCGAAGATTGCCGGGGCAGCAACGGCCCGGCGTGGCAAGGACGGGCGGGTGCGAAGCCACTTGATATCGGCCCGCGACAATGCCGAAACCGGGACGCTGTTGCGCCCCGGTTCCTTTGTCTTCTGGCAAGCTTACAGCACTTCGGCCAGTTTGACGGTACGGCCCTCGGCAACCGATTTCAGGGCGGCTTCGGCCAAGGCCAGCGCCATCAGCCCGTCATGGGTGGTGGTCGGGGTGTCCTTGCCGCTGTTCACTGCGTCCACGAAGGCCGCAATTTCATTGGCATAGGCGGCGATATACCGCGTCATGAAGAAGTTCAGCAGCGGAGCCGACCGGAACCCCGATTTATCCGCCACCACAACGCGATTTTCGCCCTGATTTTCGGCGTAAACCATGCCTTTTGATCCCAGAACCTCGATCCGCTGATCATAGCCATAGGTGGCGCGGCGGGTGTTGGTGATGATCGCCTGCTTGCCGGTGGCGGTGCGCAGAATGACGTTCACGCTGTCAAAATCGCCCAGTTCGCCGATGGCCTTGTCGGTCAGCACCGAAGCTGCGGCCTGCACGGTTTCCACTTCTTCGCCCAAAAGCCAACGCGCCATGTCGAAATCATGGATCGTCATGTCGCGGAAAATCCCGCCCGACCGCGTGATGTAATCGGCAGGCGGTGCGCCGGGGTCGCGGCTGGTGATGGTGACCATCTCGACAGTGCCGATGGTGCCGTCATCAATCGCGGCCTTGACGCCCATGAAGTCCGGATCAAAGCGGCGGTTGAAGCCGACCATGACGGTGCCCTTGTTGGCCGCGACCGCCGTCAGGCAGGCCTTGACGCGGGCAAGCGAAAGATCGACCGGCTTTTCACAGAACACGGCTTTGCCAGCCTTGGTAAAGCGCTCGATCAGGTCGGCGTGGGTATCGGTGGGGGTGCAGATCACCACCGCATCGACGTCAGCCGAAGCGACAATGGCGTCAATGCTGCGAATGTCACAGCCGTAGGCGGCCTGCACGGACTCGGCGGCCTTGGCCACCGGATCGGCGATGGCGACCAGCTTGGCACCGGGCGTGCCAGCCACGGCGCGGGCATGGACCTGCCCGATACGGCCGGCACCGAGAATGGCGAAACGAAGTTGCATGGGTTCTTTCCTTGGTTCAGTCAAAAGACGCTGTGGGGCAGGGCGGTTTCACGCCGCCCCCTCGAATTCGGCACCGGTTTTGGCCCCGGTGATATAAGACACCACATCCTGGCCGTTGGTTTCTTCCTTGCGCAGGTTGGCGACGATGCGGCCCCGGCGGAATACCACGACCCGATCCACCAGATCAAACACCTGCCGCATGTTGTGGCTGATCAGGATCAGCGGCTCACCGGCCTCTTTCAGGGTGCGGATGATGTTTTCCACCTGCGCGGTTTCCTGCACGCCCAAAGCCGCCGTTGGTTCATCCATGATGACCAGCTTGGATTTGAAGGCGGCGGTGCGGGCGATGGCCACGCATTGGCGCTGCCCGCCCGACATGTTGCGGATGGTGTTCATCAGGTTGGGGATTTTCACCCCGGTCTTGATCAAAGCCTGCGTCGTCGCATCGCGCATCGCCTTTTTGTCCAGCACCGAGAACGGGCCGAATTTGAAGCGGAACTTCTCGCGGCCCAGAAACAGGTTCGACGGCACATCCAGATCATCGGCCAGCGCAAGGTTCTGGAACACGGTTTCAATCCCGGCCTCGCGCGCCTCGATCGGGCTGGCAAAGCTGTGTTCCACCCCGTCAAAGACGATCTGGCCACGCGTCGGCTGTTCAACCCCGGTCAACTGCCGCACGAAAGTCGATTTTCCCGCGCCGTTGTCGCCCATGATCGCCCTTGTGCAGGATGAAGTTGGCATCCGACAGCGCATGCACGCCGCCGTAGTGTTTGGTCAGGCCGCGGGTTTCAAGAATGATGTTGCTCATGGCTTTACCCCCGCCCCCGCTTCTGTTGACGCCACTGGTCCAGCACCACGGCACCGACGATGATCACGCCCTTCACCATTTCCTGATAATAGGCGTCGAGTTTCAGAAAGGTGAACCCCGAGATGATCACCCCGAAAATCAGCGCGCCCAGCACCGTGCCCAGGATAGACCCGCGCCCGCCCTGCAGGCTGATGCCGCCAATCACCGCCATGGCGATGGCGTCCAGTTCATACATCACCCCCATGCCCGCCTGTGCGGTCAGGTTCTTGGATGACAGCACCACCGCAGCCAAAGCGGCCAGCATCCCGGCGATGCTATAGACCAAGACCTTGTGGTTGTTGACCTTGATCCCCGACATCCGGCTGGCCTGCTCGTTTGACCCCACCGCATAGCAATGTTTGCCGTATTTGGTCTGGGTCAGGATCAGGTGGAACAGGATCGCCAGCGACACGAAAATCACCACGGGCATCATGCCCTTGCCAATCGCCGCATAGCCTTCGGTCGGGAAAGACACCGGGTTGCCGTTCGACCACCAGCGCGACAGCCCGCGCGCGAAAACCATCATGCCCAGCGTGGCAATGAACGGTGGGATGCGCGTGTATGCCACCAACGCGCCGTTGACAAATCCGGCCATCAGCCCGCAGCCAAGCCCGACCAGCACCGGCACGATCACCGGCAAATCCATCGCCCAGTCGCCGAAAATCGCTTTCGGGTTCGGGTTGCCGTTGACCAGTTCGGTCTGTGCAAAGCTCATCGCGATCATCGCCGTCGCCCCGACGATCGACCCCGACGACAGATCAATCCCGCCCGAGATGATCACCTGCGTCACGCCCAGAGCAATGATGCCAACAATCGAAACCTGCAGAATGATGATGTTCAGCCGCTGCCAGTTGAAGATGCCTTCGACGTTATCGCGGGTGTTGAACAAAAAGCTGTCGCCCAGAAACACCCGCCCGATCAACTCGAACGCGGCGGTGATCAGCACAAGCGCCATCAACACGTTCAGTTCCGGCGGCCTTGCTTTCTTGGCAGGATCGTAGGTCAGGCCTCCGATGCCATGTGATGTCTGTGCCATGGGGTTCCCTTTCTGGGTCGGCATAAAGCGGGGCGGCAAAAGACCGCCGCCCCGTCACAGGTCTGCAAAACGGATCGCTTAGTTCTTGGCGGCGTAATCTGCCACGTTCGCCGGGGTCACCAGTTCGAACGGGATATAGACCTTCTGCTCAACCGCTTCGCCCGCAGCCAGCTTGGTGGCGGCGTCCAACGCGCCCGCACCTTGCCCTGCCGCGTTCTGGAACACCGTCACGTCCAGATCACCGGCCTGCATCGCAGCTAAAGCGTCTTGCGTCGCGTCGATACCGCCGACCACGACGGTCGCCATATCAATGCCTGCGGCCTTCATCGCCTGAATGGCACCGATGGCCATTTCGTCGTTGTTGGCGATCACGCCATCAAACGCGGTGCCCGAGGACAGCCAGTTGGTCATCATGTTCTGCGCTTCGTCGCGCGACCAGTTGGCGGTCTGCTCGTCGATGATGGTCAGTTCGACCGAGCATTTGCCAGCCGCCATCACATCATGGATGTCGGCGGTGCGCTGCACGGCGGCCTGGTTGGAAAGCTCGCCCATCATCACATAGACCGATGCCTTGTCCTTGCCGGCGGCCTTCAGCTGGTTGCAGACCTCGATGGTTTCCAGCGTGCCAGAGTCCACTTCGTTCGACGCCACGAAAGCCTGATTGTCCGGCATGGTGTCAACGTTGATCGGCTGACGGTTCACATAAACCAGCGGGATGTTGGCAGCAGCGGCGGCGTCCGACATCGCTTGCGTGGCGCTGGTATCCACCGGGTTGACGATGATCGACGACACGCCCGAGGCGATGAAGTTGTTGATCTGGTCCAACTGCTTGGCCACATCATTCTGCGCATCTTCAATCTGCACTTTCAGACCGGCCGCATCGGCCTGGGTCTGAATGCCGTTGCGCAGAACGGTCAGAAAGTTGTCGTCAAACTTGGCCATCGACACACCGATACCGTCGGCCATTGCGCTGGTGCCCATAAGGGCGACGACGCCTGCAAAAACGTATTTCTTCATGTTTCTCTCCCTGTGCGAGGCCCGGCTTGCCTCGCTCCTCCTGCCGGACCGCGTAGAACGCGGCAATTCTTTCGGGCCGCCGTGGCAGCCGTCGCGCAACATAAATTGCAAAACGACACAAGACGCAACGATTCGCACTAAGCGGCGCGTTTTTGCATTGCCTCGCGGATGAACTGGATCGACGCGGCAAGATCGGCCTGCGGATGCGTGCTGGCATGGACCTGTGGCGCAAAGGCCTCAAAGCTGACCGGACCGCCGTAGCCCAGCGCCTGCAGCGCTGCGATCTGGTCGATGTTGCCCAGACGGTCGGCACCATCCACCAGAACCCGGTGCGCATCGGTCATCTGGCCAATCGTCACGGCCTTGTCTACCACGCCCGAGATATGGATGATGCCGGTATGCTCGGGGAAAAACGCCCCGCCATGCGCCAGCGTGTGGTGGAAGGTGTCATGCACCAGCTTGAACCGGCCCTTGCCGCCAATCGCCTCAATCGCCTCGACAGCTTCGGATTTGTAGCGCAGCGCGCAAATCTCGAAACCCAGCGGCTCGACCATACCGACCAGACCGTGATCCTCCAGCATCGGTTTCAGCGCCTTCAGCGCAACACGCAGTGCGGCTTGCCGCTCGCCGTTGCCCATGCCCAGATTGTCATTGCGCGGGATCAGGCTGACCGCCTCTGCCCCTGCCGCCTTGGCAATCTGCATCAGCGCCAGCGCCTCGGCGGCCTTGTCATCGGACCAGTCATTGAAGCGCTTGACCTCGGCCACCGCCAAAAGCCGCAGCCCCTTGGCGCGGGCCAATGCGCCTGCTTCTGCCGGGCCCATGCCATCAAACAGCGGCTGCCGCAGGTCGTTGCGCACCTCGACGCCAATGCAGCCCAAAGCTGCGGCAAGGTCCAGAAGCTGGACATAGTTCAGACGGGCGACCGTCATGTGGTTCAGTGCGAAAGCTGTCATCGCTTGGTCTCCCATCCGTGCGGTGTTGAGGCCAGACCATGTTACGAGAATTTCAATAGGTCAATTCAGCGCATAGGTTTTTCCATCAGAAATGATGTGAATGCCATGACGACATGATGTGATTTACATCAGAATCATACCGATTCCGGCAGATACAGGTCGGGTTGCAGGAAATGTTGGCCCTGTAGCGGGGTGATTCCGTCGCGCACGGCTTCCGCCGCCACCGTCACAAGGTCGGCGCACAGCTTGCCCAGTGGCGTGGCAATCGCCATGCCGACATAGCGCGAAATCAGCGCCGCGCGGCTTTCGGGGGTCAATTCGTTGACAACCAGCGTCACCTCGCCGGGTTGGCGCACCTCGCGCAGCGCTGCAATCGCCCCCTCCATCCCGCCGCCCGCGCAATAGATCCCGCGCAGATCAGGGTGACGGTTCAGCAGGTCCAGCGTCGCCTCATAGGTCAACTGCCGGGTCTCAAGGTTGACCAGCGTATCCAGCACCGTGAACTGCGGCGCATATTCGCGGAAATAACTGCGAAACCCGGTTTCGCGCAGCTCATGCCCGTGCCAGCGATAGCCGCCGACAAACACCGCGATCTTGCCCGCCTGATGGCTGGAAATCGCGATCAGATGCGCCGCAATCCGGCCGATCTTCATATTATTCAGCCCAAGATAGTTTTGCCGCACGCCTTGGGCAAAATCGTTCAGCAGCGCGAAACACGGGATACCTTTGGCATTCAGCCGCAAGACGGCTTCGGTCACTTCCGGATGCGTGACAGCCGTCGCGGCCACGGCATCGACGCGGGTCGCCAGCCCATCCATCAGCGCGGCAAAGTCCGCAGGGGTTTGCGACGGCGCAAACTCGATGATCGCTGACGCGCGCAAGCCCGTGGCCTGGGCGACGGCACGTTCGATCTCGGTCTTGAAGGTCTGGTAAAACGCCTGCTTTTCCTTGTGCAACACCACGCCCAGCCGCAGCCGCGGCAGATCCATCTGCACCCGTTGCCCGATCAGCGGCGTCGCGTGATAGCCGACCAGTCGCGCCGCCTCGTAGACCCTGCGGGCGGTGTCTTCGCGTACCTTTTCGCGGGCGTTCAGCACCCGGTCCACCGTGGCGGTGGAAACCCCCGCCTCGCGGGCGACATCGTGGATGGTTGGGCGGCGGGTCATGTAATATCCTGACGAAACAACATCATTATTGTGGCAATTCTGATAGTTTTTGATGAAACTTGCAAGGCGGCCTCTTGGTGAATCACACCTTTGCAGTCTATCGACAGACAGGCCCGACAGCGGGCACCTCAGAGAGGGAGGACGATATGGGACAGCGGGATTACAGCCCCTTTGGTGCCGACGCCAAGCGCGCGGTCGAAAGCGGTCTGACAGCGGCCGAGTGGTATCACACCGACGTGCCGCGCAAGGTGATGAAAGATCTGATGGCGCGCAGCGACAGCCCGGCCATTCGCGACACGGTGCTGCTTTACGGCCTGATGATCGCTTTCGCCGGGGCAGGCATCGCGCTGTGGCCGACCTTGTGGTCGCTACCGTTCTGGCTGGCCTACGGCGTGCTTTACGGCTCGGCCTCCGATTCGCGCTGGCATGAATGCAGCCACGGCACCGCCTTTCGCACGCCATGGATGAACAACGCCGTCTATGAAATCTCGTCCTTCATGATCATGCGCAACTCTGCCACCTGGCGCTGGAGCCACGCACGCCACCACTCTGAAACCTACATCGTGGGCCGCGACCCCGAAATTGCGGTGATGCGGCCCACCGTGCTGGCCAAGCTGATCCTGAATTTCTTCGGCATCATCGATGTGATCACCTTCTTTCCCAACCTGATCCGGAACGCTGTCGCCGGTCCGACGGCAGCCGAGAAGACCTTCGTGCCGCAAAGCGAATGGGCCAAGGTGCAGCGCGTCGCGCAAATCCATCTGGCGATCTATGCCGCCACGGTCGCACTGGCGATTGCGCTGGGGTCAATCCTGCCGCTGATGGTGATCGGTCTGCCGCGCATCTACGGCGCGTGGCACCACGTCATGACCGGGCTGTTGCAGCACGGCGGGCTGGCCGACAACGTCATCGACCACCGCCTGAACAGCCGCACAGTTTACATGAACCCGATCAGCCGCTTCATCTACTGGAACATGAACTACCACGTCGAACACCACATGTTCCCGATGGTGCCCTACCATGCCCTGCCGCGCCTGCATGAGACCATCAAGGCCGATCTGCCCGCGCCAAACCGCTCCATCGCCGAAGGCTTTGCCGAAATGTGGCCCGCACTGAAACGCCAGCTGTTTCAGGAGGATTACTTCCTCAAGCGCGAATTGCCGCCCACCGCAAAACCCTATCGCGAAGACTTTCACCAATACGTTCCGGGCATGATGGCCCCCAAAGCTGCGGAGTAACACGATGCCCTGGATTGACGCCTGCGCCACCGATGCGATTGACGAAGAAGACCTGATCCGCTTTGATCATGGCGGTGCCACCTATGCGATCTACCACGGCGTGGATGGCAAGTTTTACGCCACCGCCGGGATGTGCACCCATGAACATGTGCATCTGTGCGACGGGTTGGTGATGGATTTCATGATCGAATGCCCCAAGCACAACGGCCAGTTTGATTACCGCACCGGCGAGGCAATGCGCGCCCCGGTCTGCGTCAATCTGAAAACCTTCCCGGTCAAGGTTGATGGCAACCGCGTCCTGATCGAGGTGCCGTAACATGGCGCGTCTGACTGTCAAAGACCTGCTCGATCAGCGCGGCAAGCATCAGTTTGCCATGCTGCGCGTCGAAACGCTGGAAGAGGCCGAGGCCGCCGCCAAGGGCGGGGTGGAACTGCTGTCGGTGCCCCCGGCCATGGTGTTCGACCGCCGCTTTCGTGAAGTGGCCCCCGATGCCTTCATCTTCCCCGGTGACAATTTCTATGAAATCGGCACGGCGGATGATTTCCTGAAATGGGCGTTTCCGCTGTTCAAGCATGGCGCGGATGCGTTCTATTGCTCGGGATCGATGGCCACCATCCGTGCGATGACCGACCACGGTTTGCCGGTCTGTGGCCATGTCGGGCTGATCCCCTCCAAAGCCACCTGGACTGGGGGCTTCAAGGCGGTCGGCAAGACTTTGGACAGCGCCAAGCTGGTCTGGCAACAGGTCAAAGCCGCCGAAGCGGCTGGTGCTTTCGCAGTTGAAATAGAGGTGGTGCCGCATTCCATCACCCAGGCGATTGCGGAAAAGACCAATCTTTTCCTGATCTCGATGGGGGCAGGGGCTGCCGGGCATGCGCAATATCTGTTCAGCGATGATGTGCTGGGCCAGAACCGGGGCCGCATGCCGCGCCATGCCAAGCGCTACGCCGACTTCGCCGCAGAATACGACCGCCTGCAAGACCTGCGCATCGATGCCATGTCCCGCTTTGCCCGCGACGTGCATGAAGGCGACTATCCGGCCCCGCAGTATCTGGTGGATAGTGACAACGCCGTGGTCGAATCCTTCCGCGACTGGCTGGATCAGGTGGCGTGAAGCGGGTTGCGGTCGCGTGGCGCGCGGACTCGCGCCGCAGCGCTCAGGTTAACATTCGGTAAAGACCACCGTGTAACTATCTGAAATTACATGGGCATTTGAGTGTCCACACGTGGACACTCAAATGCCCAGCCTGTCCAGCGCCTGATCCAGCGGGCCCCAATCGCTGATCCGCAGCCGCACCGGCAGGGTCAGCACCCGCGACCGGAACGCGGCAGGCAGGCGCACCGCATCTTTTTCCGTCGTCACCAGTTGCGCCCCCTTTGCGAAGGCCTCCAACTCCAGCCGGGTCAGCAAAGCCGGGGTCAGCGGCTGGTGATCATCCAAAGCCTCACCCCGCACCACCTCGGCCCCCTCGGCGCGCAGGGTGGCGAAAAACTTCTCGGGCCGACCGATGCCGGCAAAGGCCAGCACCCGCTCGCCCTGCCAGCCCATCCCCATCGCCAGCACTTCCAGCGCCCCGGTCAGCACCGGCAAGCCGACCGGCCAGCGCGCCGCAAACCCCGCCTGCGCCGCCTGCGGCCCGATCGCCAGCACCAGATCAGCCCGCGCCAGCCCCACCGCGACCGGCTCACGCAGCGGTCCCGCAGGCAGGCAGCGGCCGTTACCAAAGCCCACCTCGGCATCCACCACGATGATCGACAGATCTTTCACCACCGACGGGTTCTGAAAGCCGTCGTCCAGCACGATCACCCGCGCCCCCGCCGCCTCTGCCGCCCGCACCCCCGCCGCGCGATCCTTCGCCACCCAGACCGGCGCGAAGGCGGCCAGCAACAGCGGCTCGTCCCCCACCTGATCCGCCCGGTGCCGCAGCGGATCAACCCGCACCGGCCCGGCCAAACTGCCGCCATGCCCGCGCGTCACCACCTGCACCGCCACGCCCCGCACCAGCAGCCGTTCGATCAGCGCAATCGCGGTCGGAGTCTTCCCCGTGCCGCCCGCATTCAGATTGCCGACGCAGATCACCGGCACCGCAGCCTTATACCCCGGCCCGGCCACCCGTCGCGCCGTCGCCGCCGCATAGGCCCAACCGAGCGGCGCCAGCACCCGCGCCCACAAGCCCGGCGCGTCGGGCGGGTTGCGCCAAAATCCCGGCGGCCGCATCAGCTTTCCCCATCGAGAATACGCCGCGCCAGCTCGATCACCCGATCCGTCACCTCCACCCCGTCCGAGGCCAGCCCCCAAGCCGCCTGCGCCAGCCGTGCGACGCGATCCGGGGCCAGCAAATCGCTGAGCGCCTCGCCCAGATCAGAAGCCGACCCAACCGCCCGCGCCGCCTGCGCCGCCCCCAGCCTGCCAAACACCACGCCATAACTGCCCGGCCTTGGCCCGTAGATGATTGCAGACCCCAACGCCGCAGGTTCCATCGGATTGCGCGCGCAACCCTCGCCCAGCAAACTGCCGCCCATGTAGGTGACGGGGGCAAGCCGATACCACAGCCCATATTCTGCGTTGGAATCCGGGATGTATACTTCTGTCTCGGTGTCCGGCTCCTGTTCAAGACCGCGCTGCGCCACAGCCCAGCCTTCCGCCGCCTCGATTTGCCGCGCCAACGCGTCGCCACGCGACGGGTCCTGCGGCACCAGGATCAGCAACAGCCGATGCGCCAGACGCAAAGCAGACCGATGCGCCGCAATCACCGCAGCTTCTTCCGACGCAGGCACATCCGCCGCCAGCCAGACCGGGCGCGTCGCCATGATCGCCGCCAAAGCTGCCCGTTCGGGTTCGTGATAGGGCAGCGCCGCGCTGGGTTCCTCCATCCGGCCCGCCACCGCCACTTCGCCCGCGCCGGCCTTGCGAAACGCCCGCGCGGCAGCCTCATCCACCGCCATCACTTGCCGTACCGATTGCAGGCTGGCGCGCAGCAAGCCCGGATACCACCCGTCCCGGGCCTTCAGCAGGTAGGGCGCGCGGGCATCGACCATCAGCACCGGCACCCGGCGCTGTTCTGCTTCCAGCAGCAGGGCAGGGCGCACCTCGCCCTCGGCCAGAATCGCCACCTGCGGTTGCCAATGCGACAGGAAGGATTTCACCTCGGCGGCAGTGTCTGCCGGAGGAGGCTGACGGATCATGCCGCGCCCGACCGGCAGATCATCGGGACAAGTCAACAACACGTTGACCCCCAAGGCGTCGATCAGCCGCTGCGCCAGCTGCAAAAGCCCGCGCGCGCAGGCGGCTTCGGGGGCGTGCAGCCAGATCAGCTCGCCCGAGGGCCGCGCCAGACGTACCGCCTCTGGCCCCGGCTCGCGCCGTCCGGTCAGATTGTAAAGCGTGCGGCCAATCGAAAGTGCCATCAACAACGGTCGCTTACGCGCCCATCTCCTCGGTCAGCGATCCGGCCTGACCTTCTTCGCGCAGGCGGTGAATATGCGCGATGAAATAGCGCATGTGCGCATTGTCCACGGTGCGCTGCGCTTCCGCCTTCCACGCCGAAAAGGCCGAGGCATAATCAGGAAACATGCCGACGATGTGGATATCGCTGACGTCCTTGAAGACGTTCTTTTGCGGGCTGACCAACTCGCCGCCAAAGACAAGATGAAGACGCTGGGTCATCTGAAATTCCTATGCTGCACCGCCGCACAGGGTAACGCCTGTGCGCGCCGGGTCAAGGCTATGCGCACTTGCAGCCAACGCAATGGCGGCCCATGCTTGGCGGCAGTCAAGGCAATCACGGGCGGAACATGGCAGGGCGGATCGTCGCGGTCGGGGAATGTATGGTCGAGCTTTCACCCGCAGGCGCAGACCTGCTGCGGCGAGGTTTTGCTGGCGACAGCTTCAACACCGCCTGGTATCTGCGCCAAAAGCTGCCAGAGACGTGGCAGATTGATTACCTGTCGGCGGTCGGACAGGATGCGATTTCAGATCAGATGCTGGGCTTCATGCGGCAATCGGGGATCGGCGTGGCGCATGTCGCGCGCCGCAGCGATGCGACGGTGGGGATGTATCTGATCACGCTGGAGCATGGCGAGCGCAGCTTTACCTATTGGCGTGACAAGTCGGCTGCACGGCATCTGGCGGATGATCCGGCGATGCTGGCGCAGGGTTTGGCCGGGGCGGCGCTGGTGGTCTATTCCGGCATCACGCTGGCAATTCTGACAGAAGACCGGCGGGAACAGCTGATTCAAAGCATTTCAGAAGCGCGGGCGCGCGGGGCGCGGGTGGCGTTTGATCCCAACATGCGGGAACGGCTGTGGCAGAACCGTCCGACAATGCGGCACTGGATCGAGGCCGCAGCCCGACGCGCCGATATCGTGTTGCCCTCGTTCGACGAAGAAACCCTGATTGCGGGCGACCCGACCTCGGAGGCCACTATCGCGCGCTATCGCGGCATGGGCGTGCCGATGGTGGTGGTGAAGAATGGCGCCGGGGCGATCCGGGCCTGGGACGGTGAGGCGCATCGGTTTGTGCCGCTGCAACAGCGCGCGGTTGATAGCACGGCGGCAGGGGACAGTTTCAACGCAGGCTTTCTGGCGGCGCTTTTGCAGGGCTGCAATATGCATGATTGTCTGGACCAGGGCGCAGCCCTTGCCGGTCAGGTCATCCGCAAGCCGGGGGCTTTGGTGGCGGTGAAGTAGCCGGTTGCGCCCTGTCCTGCGTCAGCCCCCCAACACCTCGGCCTGATGTTCGCCCAGTTTCGGCGCGGGGCGGTCCAGCGACAATTCCGCGCCGGAAAAGGTCATGGGTGATCGCACGCCGGGCAGGCCTTCGGGGGCGATTTGCATCTGGCGGGCCAGCACTTGCGGGTCGGTGAAAACCTCATCCAGGCTGTTGATCGGGCCAGCCGGCACGCCTTCGGCCTCGCATGCCGCCAGAAGATCGGCCTTTGACCAGGTTTTGGTGGCGGCGGTGATGCGGGCGGTCAGGGCCACGCGGTTGGCGATGCGGTCGGCGTTGGTCAGGTATTCGGCGGCCTCGGCCATATCGGACAGGTGCAGAATCCCGCACAGGCGGCGGTATTGCGCGTCATTTCCGGTGGCCAGAATGATCCAGCCATCGGCACAATCGAACACCGCATAGGGCGCAAGGTTGGGGTGGGCGTTGCCCATCATGCCGGGTGGTTTGCCCGACACCAGATAGTTCATCGACTGGTTCGCCATGATCGAGGTGGCAACATCCAGCAGCGACATGTCGATATGCTGGCCCTCGCCGGTGCGGCCGCGCTGCAAAAGGGCTGCCAGAATGGCAGTGGCCGAATAGACGCCGGTGAAGACGTCAGTGACCGCGACGCCAACCTTTTGCGGCTGGCCATCGGGTTCGCCGGTGACAGACATCAACCCGGCCATGCCCTGAATGATGAAATCATAGCCAGCGCGGTGGGCGTAGGGGCCGGTCTGGCCAAAGCCTGTGACGGAACAATAGACCAGACGCGGGTTCACCTTGCGCAGGCTTTCGTAATCCAGCCCGTATTTCGCCAACCCGCCGACCTTGAAGTTTTCGATCAGCACATCAGCATCGGCGACCAGCTTGCGCACCATTTCCTGCCCCTCCGGCGTGCGGAAATCGCAGGTGATGCTGCGCTTGCCGCGGTTGGTGGCGTAGAAATAGGCGGCAGATTTATCGCCATCGCGGGTGATGAACGGAGGCCCCCAGCGGCGGGTATCGTCGCCCTCGGGCGCTTCCACCTTGATCACATCCGCGCCCAGATCAGCCAGAGTCTGGCCCGCCCAGGGGCCAGCCAGAATCCGTGCCAGTTCAATGACTTTTACGCCAGCCAGAGGTGTGGTCATGTTACTTCGCCAGCTCTGCGTCGATGATCGCCTTCAGGTCTTCATAGGTCATGTTGGCGTGCTTTTCGCCGTTGATCAGGAAGGTCGGCGTGCCTTCGATGCCGTCTTTGGTGAAGTTTTCTTCAAAATGCGCCACCAGAGCGTTGGCGGTGGCTTCATCTTTCAGGCAGGCATCCATGCTGGCATCGTCCATGCCTGCGGTGCGACCGATCTTCTTCAGGTTTTCCACCACCACCTTGGGATCGTCCGAGGCGGCCCATTCAGACTGGGTATCGTAAAGCATATCGGTGATGCCGATATAGCGCATCTCGCCGCCGCAGCGGGCGATCATCCCGGCCCAGAGGCCATACCGGTCGAAGTAAACCTCGTGATACTCCAGCCGGACCTTGCCGGTGTCGATATAGTCGGCCTTCAGTTTCGGATACACATCGGCATGGAAATTGGCGCAATGCGGGCAGGTGAACGACGCATATTCGACGATCTGCACCTTGGCATCCAGCGCGCCGATGCCGTAATCCTGAATTTGCACCGCAGCCGCTTCGGTGGTGGCGGGGGTTTCGGTGGTGGTTTGCGCATTGGCGGCAAACAGGCCGAAGCCCGCGATCAGGGCCAGCGTTGCGGTGGTCAGTTTCAGTGCCATGGGCATCAGCCTTCCTTGGATTTCCGGCGAGTTAAGATGTTTTGTGCAAGAGCTTCAAGGGCCATGCGCAGCCCTTCGTCGTGGATCGGCGCAGCGGTGCGGGCAGCTTCGGCCTGCACCTGCGGGTCCGGCACCGGCGCGGCTTTGGGTTTCGTGCTGAACGCGGCCTGACCTTCGGCAAAGCCGGTGGCGGCGGTCTGGGTCAGCAGGATGCGCGAAATTGCGGCGTAGCCATAGACGGCATTCACCCGCTCGCGCAGCTTTTCCTTCTGCATTTCCACCATCGGTGCCATCGACCCGGTGGTCAGCAGCGTCAGGCTAGCCCCCATGCCTTCGCGCCCGTAACCGACCTTCACCGGCCTTGTGATCCGGGCCATTTCCTCGCCGGCGATTTCGGGCCAATGCGTCAGCAACCGCGCCACCGCAAAGCCGCGCGATTCACCGACCTTGCGGATTTGATCCTTCAGCAGGCCAGAGGTGGCCTCAAAGCCGCGAACACGGCGGGCGGCTGAAGGAAGTGGGCTGGGTGTGCGGGCCATCTGGTCCTATCCGGGGTTGACGCTATTGTATCTGCGAAGCGAGGGGCCTGCCAAGGCTTGGCAGGGTTAAGGGGATAAAGATTGCGTGACGCAGCGGTGAGCGAGCAGTTGTTGGCATGGTATGACGCGTCAGCGCGGGTGATGCCGTGGCGGGTCGGCCCTGCGGCAAGGGCGGCGGGGCAGCGGGCCGATCCCTACCGGGTCTGGATGTCGGAGGTGATGTTGCAGCAAACCACTGTGGCGGCGGTAAAGGCGTATTTCGAACGCTTCATCGTGCGCTGGCCGACCGTGGTGGACCTTGCCGCGGCTGACGATGCGGCGGTGATGGCGGAATGGGCCGGGCTTGGTTATTACGCCCGCGCCCGAAACCTGCTGGCCTGTGCGCGGGCGGTGGTGCGCGATCATGGCGGGGTGTTTCCGGGGACTGCGGACGACCTGCGCGCTTTGCCCGGTGTGGGGCCATATACGGCGGCGGCGGTGGTCGCGATCTGCCATGATGAACCCGCCGTGGTGGTGGATGGCAATGTCGAACGGGTGATGGCGCGGCTGTTCGCGGTGCAGCAGCCCTTGCCCACCGCCAAGCCGGAACTGGTGCGGCTGGCCGGGCAGGTGACGCCGCGGTTGCGTGCCGGGGATCATGCGCAGGCGGTGATGGATCTGGGGGCAACGATCTGCACCCCGCGCAATCCGGCCTGCGGGATTTGCCCGTTGTTGGGAATTTGTGCCGCGCAAGCGCAGGGAATCGCTGCGGAATTGCCGCGCAAGCTGCCGAAACCGGAAAAGCCGGTGCGGCGCGGCGTGGTTTGGCTGGCTGTGCGCAACGGTCAGATATTGCTGGAACAGCGCCCCGCCAAGGGCCTGCTTGGCGGCATGCTGGGCTTTCCCACTGCTGGCTGGGATGGCCGCGACGGTGCCGCGCCGTTTCAGGCCGATTGGCGCGATCTGGGCGAAGTTAAGCATACCTTTACACATTTCCACCTAATCTTGCAGGTGCTGACCACCAACACCACCGCCAACCCAGACCGAGGAGAATTCATGCCGCTGCAACCCGCCGATTTGCCGACTGTGATGCGCAAGGCTTATGACCTTGCCGCAGCTGATCCGGCCTTCGCTGTCAAAACGCCGCGTTGAGGCTGGGGGGCTTTGCGGTAGACTGGCGAAAAATGAGGGTAAAATGACCACCATCCCAAGCGCCGAAGTGCAACGCCCGCTGAACGCCCTGCCGTTCTGGTTATCACTGGGCATGGTGCCGCTGGCCGTCTGGGGGGCGCTGGCAGGGGGCTGGGTGGTGTGCCTGTTGCCGCTGTATTCCTGGGGGATGTTCTCGCTGCTCGACGCGCTGACCGGGCGAAATGAGGATAATGCCGATCTGGCCACGCCAGACTCGGCGCTGATCTGGTATCGGCTGGTCACGCTGATCTGGGTGCCGGTGCAACTGCTGCTGCTGTTCTGGCTGATCTGGTATGTGCCGAACGCGCCGCATCTGGGCAGTCTTGAAGCTATCGTGCTGTTTTTCGGCATGGGCGTGGTGTCTGGCACCATCGGCATCAACTATGCGCATGAGTTGATGCACCAGAAACCGGCGTGGGAACGGGCGCTGGGCGACCTGCTGTTGGCGATGGTGCTGTACAGCCATTTCCGCAGCGAACATCTGCGGGTGCATCATTTGTATGTCGGCACGCCGCGCGATCCTGTGACGGCGCGCTATAACGAAGGCTTCCATCGGTTTTTTCCGCGCGTTCTGCTTGGCTGCCGCAAATCGGCATGGCGGGCCGAAGCAGCGATGCTGACGCGCAAGGGTTTGAAATCGCTGCATATTTCCAACCCCTATTGGCGGTATTGGGGCTTGCAGACGGCGATGCTGCTGCTGGCGCTGACCCTTGGCGGCTGGGTCGGGCTGGCGCTGTTCCTGTGGCAGGCAGCGGTGGCGGTCTGGCAATTGGAGCTGGTGAACTACGTTGAACATTACGGGCTGACCCGGCGCTATCTGGGCGAGGGGCGCTATGAACATGTGCTGCCAAGGCATAGCTGGAACGCCTCGCACCGCGCCTCGAATTGGTTGCTGATCAATTTGCAGCGGCATTCGGATCACCATTACAAACCCGACCGCCGCTTTCCGCTGTTGCAAACCTATACCGAGGCGGAAGCGCCGCAACTGCCGCGCGGCTATCCGCTGATGGCAATTGCCGCGATGATCCCGCCGCTGTGGAAACGGCTGATGAACCCGCGCGTGCGGGCGTGGCGGCGGCAATACTATGCCGACATCACCGACTGGCAGGCCTATAACAAGGCGCTGAACCCGATGCCAAAGGGCGCGCCGGGTTTATGATTCGGCAAGATTGCAGCGGTTCAACTTGGCATATGTATCTGGAAAGGCGAAGATTCGCCTGGTCTGATGGCAGGCTCCGCTGCAAGCTACCCAAGGCGGAACGCGCCGAGGCACTTTTGTTGATCAACGGCATGTCGAATGCTGAAATTGCCCGGATGCCCGACACCCGTGCGGGCACGATCAAGGATCAGTCGGCGGCGATTTACCGCAAGGCCGGGGTGAACAGCTGCGCCGATCTGATTGGCGGCCTGGCGATCTCTGAATGCGAGGCGGCGCAAGCGCGAAAAAACCCCAGCACGACAAGCATGCTGGGGCAGGTGTGCCGCGGGCGGACCACGGCACAGGCGTAAACTGATTGTCGGAATCCCCAGCCGGGGTTAGTGGCGGTGGCCCTGGTCGGCCTCCATCTCGGCGCGGATTTGTTGGCGCAGGATGTCAATCGGGATCATCTTGCCGTCGCGCTTGAAATGCCAGTAGGTCCAGCCATTGCAGGAGGGCGCACCTTCATAAGCCGCCCCGACCTGATGGATCGAGCCTTTCACATCCAGCCCGACCAGCGTGCCATCGGCACGGACCTTGGCGCTGTGACGGTTGCCGATGGAATACAGCTCTTCGCCGGGGCGCAGCATGCCGCGTTCCACCACTTGGCCGAAGGGCACGCGCGGCTCGGCGCGTTTCGATCCGGTGATTTCCAAAGCGCTGGCGTCAAAGCGGCGCACGCGGGAGATACGGTCGTGCGCGGCGCGGCGATAGGCTTCTTCGCGCTCAATCCCGATGAAATCGCGGCCCAGCATCTTGGCAACCGCGCCGGTGGTGCCGGTGCCAAAGAACGGGTCAAGCACCACATCGCCGGGGTTGGTGGTGGCGATCAGCACGCGATGTAGCAGCGATTCCGGCTTTTGCGTCGGATGCGCCTTGTCGCCGTTTTCGTCCTTCAACCGTTCGTGCCCGGTGCAGATCGGCAGCACCCAATCCGAGCGCATCTGCACGCCGTCGTTCAGCTCTTTCAACGCTTCATAGTTGAAGGTGTATTTGCTGTCCTCATCGCGGCTGGCCCAGATCAGGGTTTCATGCGCGTTGGTCAGGCGTTTACCGCGGAAGTTCGGCATCGGGTTGGATTTGCGCCAGACCACATCGTTCAGCATCCAGTAACCCTGATCTTGCAGGGCCGATCCGACGCGGAAGATGTTGTGATAGCTGCCAATCACCCAGATCGCGCCGTTCGGCTTCAGCAGGCGTTTCGCCGCTGCCAGCCATTCGCGGGTGAATTTGTCATAGGCGGCGAAGCTGGAAAATTGGTCCCAATGGTCATCCACCGCATCAACCTTGCTGTTGTCCGGGCGATGCAGATCGCCTTTCAGCTGCAAATTGTAGGGGGGGTCCGCGAAAATCAGGTCAATCGAACCTGCCGGTAGCGCGTTCATTCGCTCGATGCAGTCGCCATCAAGGATCTGGTTCAGCGGAAGGCTATGCGCCACCGCCGGTTTGCTTTTCGTCGCCATATTCTGCCTCTGCCCTCGGTGTTATTCACCGTTTGTTGATGCAGAGAATGAGTCATTGTGGATAACTCGTCAAATTCTTTATTGAATCAAGGGGTTATAGATTTGTCTTGATACAAGATATTGTGGACAGGTTTGAACGAACGTCTATGCCAAGGAGTGACCCCAAGATTTAGAAGCGCTTGTTGGTGCAACTTTGTCGGGTATCCGGCATTGTTTTCCCAGCCATAGCCAGGGTGCTGTTGCGCCAAATCCACCATGATGCGATCTCGCGTCACTTTCGCGATGATCGAGGCGGCGGCAATCGACAAAGATTTCGCATCGCCCTTCACAATCGCCTCGGCGCGGCCCTTCAGGTTGGCCGGAATCAGGTTGCCGTCGATCAGAATGTGGTGCGGCAGGCGGGGTAACCCGGCCACCGCGCGCTCCATTGCCAGATGGCTGGCGCGGAGGATGTTCAACTGATCAATTTCTTCAACCGACGCATGCGCAATGCAGCACTGCGCGCTTTGCAGGATTGCATCGTAAAGCGCCGCGCGTTTCGCAGCGGTCAGCGCCTTGGAATCCGCCAGACCGGCGGGGATGTTGTCCGGATCAAGGATAACGGCAGCCGCAGTGACCGGGCCCGCCAGCGGACCACGACCAACCTCATCAACACCTGCAATGCAAGCAAAGCCGCGGGCTTGGGCGGCGGTCTCGAAGCTGAAATCGGCGGTAAGTTTATGCATGTCATCCGCGTAGCGTGAAATGCGGCGCATAAAAAGGGGGGGCGGAAGCTGCTCTGGCCTTCCGCCCCCAAGGTCGGGCCCTAAGGACTAGGGGATCACGGACCCGAATCTGAAACAGCCTTAGCGGCCCAGCTTGAAGCCGGCGTCTTGCAGGCAATTTGCGGAATAGATCTTGTCGGCCTCGCCAAAGATGCGGGCCGGACGGGCGCAGGCGGGCAGGCCGTAGCTGAACCCCTCGCGGCGCAGGCATTTTTCGGGATACATCGTCACCGCGTCGCCGGAATTGCTGTCGATGGAAATCGCGCAGACCGACGGCACGCGCGGCAGGCCGGTGGGTTGCGGCTGCGGTTGCGGGGCGGGGGCAGGGGTGGCGCGGGCCTTGTTGTTGTCGATGCTGTTGGCGATCAGGCCAACCGCCAGAGCCCCGGCCAGAAGCTTGGCGATATTGTCACCGCGCTTGTCAGCATGCGACGGCAGCGCAGAAGCCGCCAGCAGCGACACCGCGATGACTGCGGCCAGCAGGCGGTTGGCCTGACGTTTCATCGCAAACATCGGCACATGGCGGGCATGACGCAGCGCGTGGATGGTTTCGGCAAGGGTTTCGGATGCGATCATCGGCTGGGGCATTTTTGGCCTCCTTCATGGCAGGTGCTGGTTTTGGCGCTGGGCCGTCTCGATGCCAAAACCTTGGGTCGAGGTGGCTTGGCCAAGCAATAACGGGCGGTTGTTATGCGATAGCGCCGTCATAAACCCGCTTGGATATTGAATAGCGCGGCCGCATTGCGCAGGATGGTCGCAACAAAAATGGAGTGCCACCGATGCGCGTTTCCCTTGCCGTGGCCCTGATGCTGGGGCTGGCCCTGCCCGCCCAAGCCGAGTGCTATGCCGATTACAAGGCCAAGCAGGATGCCCCGTTGCGGCTGCATTACGGTGTGGCGCAGGTTTCCGACGCCAATTGCAGCAAGAGCGGGGCTGAAGGCGAACTTGCGCCACGGCTGACCGCTGATGGCTGGACTTTGCTGAACGTATTGTCCACCTTTGGGCCTGAAGGTCTGGCCGAAAGGAAAGCGAGTGCAGGAGACTACTTCCTCCGCTACTGACAGTTTGCGCGCGGGCAACCGGGTGGTTGCGGGCGGCATCACGGCGATTGTGCTGATCTTGCTGGGCGCGGCGGTGTTCTTGTTCCTGAATCTGCCGGATGCCAACGCCTTCAACGCGCGGGTTGAACGGCTGTTCGTCGAGAACAACGATCTGACCACCGGCGCGGAAATCAAGCTGCTGGAGATTCTGGCGCAATCCGGCACCTCGTTTTCCGAGGTGCTGAACAGCTATCGCTCGGTGATCTTCGTGCTGCTGGTGTTTGCCACCGCGCTGATGGTGGCGGCGCTGGTGTTTCTGGTCACGATCATCGCGCTGAACCGGCGGATTTCGGCGATTCAACGCAGTGGTATTCAGGTGGCGTCCCTGCTGATCAGCCGCGAGGCACGGGCGGTCTATATCAACGATATGGAATTCACCCTGACCGAGGCCGCGATTGAAACGCTGTCGGTGCTGGCCGAGGCGCGGATGGATGATGATGTGCTGACCGGGGCGCAGATCGAAGGCGTGATTTCCGGTCGGGATGCGGCGGATTGTGACGAGGCGGCGGGGGCGACGCGGGTAAAACGCTTGCGCGATGCCTTGGGCAATCAACTGGTGTCGGAATTGCTGGTCAAGACCATCGCGCGGCGCGGCTATGTGTTGGCGGTGGGCAAGGACACCATCAGGATGATCTGACGCCAACCTGCGGTGCGTGCACGCACGCACCCTACCTCGGGCGCAACGGACAGCTTGCACTATACAATCGGGCTGATTCGCTGTATGCGGCGCAGATCGGCCCGAGGATTCCGGGGCAAGCGGCGGGGAGGCTGGCTTGCGATGGGGAATGAGGTGCCGTTGAAAATGGTACGTCACGGGCACGGGAAAACCGTCCCCCATCAGGAAAAGACATGATTGATCAAACGATTGCCGCGCCTTTGGCCGCGGCTTTGACTGCTAAGGGCTATGAAACCCTTACTGCCGTGCAAACCGCCATGCTGGCGCCCGAAGCGCAGGGCCGCGACGTGCTGGTTTCGGCGCAAACCGGCTCGGGCAAGACCGTGGCGTTCGGTATTGCGATTGCCGACCAGATCCTCGGCGGCATGGACAAGCTTTTGTATGCCGATAACCCGCTGGCCTTGGTGATCGCACCGACCCGCGAACTGGCGCTGCAAGTGGCGCGCGAGCTGGAATGGCTTTATGCCTCGGCTGGCGCTGTGATTGCCACCTGCGTTGGCGGCATGGATTACCGCACTGAAAAGCGCGTGCTCGACCGTGGCGCGCATATCGTTGTCGGCACGCCGGGCCGTCTGCGCGACCACATCGACCGCAAGTCGCTGGTGCTGTCGGGTTGCCGCGCCGTGGTGCTGGATGAAGCCGATGAGATGCTGGATTTGGGCTTCCGCGAAGATCTGGAATATATTCTGGAAACCTCGCCGGAAGATCGCCGCACGCTGATGTTCTCGGCCACCGTGCCGAAAGAAATCGCCAAACTGGCCGAAGATTTTCAGGTCAACGCGCTGCGGGTTGCCGCGCAGGGCGAGGCCAAGCAGCACGTCGATATCGAATATCGGGCGCTTTCGGTGGCGGTGCGCGACCGCGAACATGCGATCTTCAACGTGTTGCGCTTCTACGAGGCCAAGACGGCCATCGTGTTCTGCAAAACCCGCGTCAACGTCAACCACCTGATGGCGCGGATGGGCAATCGCGGTTTCAAGGTTGTGGCGCTGTCGGGCGAACTCAGCCAGCAAGAGCGCACCAACGCGCTGACCGCGCTGCGCAATGGCCGGGCGAACGTCTGTATCGCTACCGACGTGGCGGCGCGCGGTATCGACTTGCCGGGTCTGGAATTGGTGATCCATGCCGATTTGCCGTCAAACTCTGAAACGCTGCTGCACCGCTCTGGCCGGACTGGCCGTGCCGGGTCGAAAGGCGTTTCGGCGCTGATCGTCGCCCCGTCCGAGTTCAAGAAAGCCCAGCGTTTGCTGCAAGGCGCCAAGGTTGTGGCGGAATGGGGCACAGCACCTTCGGCGGATGAGATTCAGGCCAAAGACGATCTGCGGCTGTTTGAAAACCCGATTCTGGCGCAGGATCTGACCGACGAGATGGACACCGCCCTGGCGCTGATCCAGCGCTTTGGCCCCGAACAGATCGCGGCTGCTTTTGTGCGCGGCTGGCGGTCCAGCCGTTCGGCCCCGGAAGTGCTGTCGGATCAGGCAGGCCCGCCGCGCGATGCCGCTCCGCCGCGCGAGCGTTCGGAATTTGGTGCCTCGGTCTGGTATCAGCTGTCGGTGGGCCGGTCGGGCCGCGCCGAAGCGCGCTGGCTGCTGCCGAAAATCTGCGACGCAGGCTCGATCACCAAGGATGGTATCGGCGCGATCCGGGTGCAAGACGATGTGACCTACGTGCAGATCGCTGAAAATCTGGCTGGCAAGTTCGGTCAGGCGCTCGAACTGGAAAACGGCGTCGTGATGGAGCGGATGGACGGCGAGCCTTCGATGGATCGTCCGGAACGTGCCCCGCGCAAGGCTCCGGCCCCGCGTGGCGACCGTGCGGAACGTCCGGCGCGGGCAGAACGTGCCGAGAAACCGGCTTATGAAAAGCGGGACAAGCCGGCCTATGTGCCGAAGCCTTCGCGTCTGGTGGAAGAAGCGGCGGCGGATGGCTATGATCCGATCCGTGGCAGCGAAGCCGCCCCTGCCGAGGCACCGCGCCCGCGTGCCGAAGCAAAGCCCTATGCCAAGCGCGACGACGCCGATCGCAAGCCCTACGCGCCGCGCGGTGACAAACCGGCCTATGCGCCGAAGCCCTACGCGCCGCGTGCTGATGCGGAACGCAAGCCTTACGCGCCGCGTGCCGAGGGGGCAAAGCCTTACGCCAAGCGCGAAGATGGTGATCGTAAGCCTTACGCGCCACGCGCCGAAGGGGCCAAGCCTTACGCGCCGCGTGCCGAAGGCGCCAAGCCCTATGCCAAGGATGCCGAGCGCAAGCCGTTTGCACCGCGTTCGGCCGCGTTCAAATCGCACGGTGGTGCAGATGGCAAACCGGGCAAGGCGGCTGGCTTCAAGTCGCACGGTTCCGAAGCGAAATCGTTTGGCAAACCCGCTTTCGCCAAACCCGCAGGTCCGAAAGTAGATGCCAAGGACACTTCAAAGCGCTTCGTGCCGCCGAAGAAAAAGTAATGTGAACGTTAAATCACATTACGGCGTATAAAAATTCATATAGGGCTGCCTTCTGGCAGCCCTATTGCGTTATCAGCGGCATCAGATCTTTATGCAACGCAGGCGCACAGGCCAAAGTGCCCGCCGATTGCGCGCCGGGGGCGTTGAACTGCAGCGCCGCGCCACGCTTGTCGGTCACCCGCGCACCAGCCCTTTCCGCGATCAGGCTGCCTGCGGCAATGTCCCATTCCCACGCATCCTGAAAGGTGATCATGCCGTCAAACGCGCCTTCGGCCACCAGGCACAGCCGATAGGCCAGCGAGGCGCGGAAGCTGCGCTTGAACGCGGGCGGGGTGCTGCGCCAGTGCTGCGGATCAAGAGAGTGCTTTGAAGTCAACACATTAACGCCATCTGCCAGCGATTTCTGGCTGCATTGCATCGCCACGCCATCACACAAGGCCGGGCCAGTTTCGGTCGCCGTATACAACCGGTCCAGCGCGGGCAGATACACGACGGCAGCGGTGATCCGGCCATTGCGCGCCACCGCCAGCGAGTGCGAAAAGTGCTGCTCTCCCGCAATAAACGCCCGTGTGCCGTCGATCGGATCGATTATGAACTGATATTCGGTATCCAGCCGCGCTGTATCATCCGGGGTTTCTTCCGACAGCCAGCCATAGCCCGGACGCGCCCGCGACAGCATGCCGTGCAGCAGATCGTTCACCGCCAGATCGGCCTCTGTTACAGGGCTGGCGTCGGGCTTGTCCCAGGCTTTTGGGGCTTTCTGCCAGAATTGCAGCGCCACTTCGCCCGCAGCGCGGGCGGCGTCGGTCAGCAGGGCAAGGTCATGCGCGGGCACCGCTCAGGCTCCGGCAAGGATCATCCCGTCCACCAGCAGGCTGGGGACGCGGGTGGACAGATGCACGCGGGCGTCGTTGGCGGGGATAATCCGCAGCAGCATATCGCGCAGATTGCCCGCGATGGTGCATTCGTTCACCGGATACAGAATCTCGCCCCCCTCCACCCAGAACCCCGAAGCCCCGCGTGAATAATCGCCAGTGGTCGGGTTGATCGTCGATCCGATCATCGAGGTGATCAGCAGCCCGGTACCCATGTCGCGCAGCAGATCGGCGCGGCTGGCGCTGCCCAGCGTCAGGTCAAGGTTGGAGCTGGACGGTGTCGGCGGCGACGAGGTGCCGCGCGCGGCGTTGCCGGTCGATTGCATTCCCAGCTTGCGCGCCGTCGCCAGATCCAGCGTCCAGCCCAGCAGGATGCCATTTTCCACCACCATCCGCCGCGCCGAAGGCAGGCCCTCGCCGTCAAACGGACGCGAACCGCCGATGCGCGGGCGCAGCGGGTCTTCCACCAGCGACAGGGTGGCGGGCAGCACCTGCTTGCCCAGATCGTGCAGCAGCCAGGAAGAGCCGCGCGCGATAGCGGCCCCATTGATGGCCGAAGTCAGATGGCCGATCAGCGACGACGCAACCCGTTCGTCAAACACCACCGGATAGGTGCCGGTCTTCGGCTTGGTCGCCCCGGCGCGGGCCAGTGCGCGTTCAGCGGCCAAGGTGCCGATTTCGGTGGCGGATGGCATATCGGCGGCAAAGATGCGGCCCTCACCTGCATAGTCCCGCTCCATCGCGGTGCCAGACCCGGTGAAGGCAACGGCGGAAACCGAATGCGACGACCGTTCATAGCCGCCGGAAAAACCGTTGCTGGCAGACAAATGAACCTGACGGCGGCCATAGCCAGCCGAGGCCTCTACCTGGGCAATGCCAGCGGTGGCCATGGCGGCGGCTTCGGCCTCGCGCGCCAATGCTTCCAGCCGGGCGGCGCTGGGTTCTTCAGCGTCTTCAACCAGTTGCAGCGCAGCCAGATCCCAGTTCCGGGCAATCTGATCGGGGGCTGCCAAACCCGCATAGGGATCTTCCGGCGCTTCGCGTGCCATCGCCACCGCGCGTTCGGCCAGCCGCGCCAAGGTGGCGGGCGAGGTATCAGAGGCTGAAACGCAGGCCTGCCGCCCGCCGATCAGCACGCGCAAGCCGATCTCTGTCGCCTCTGACCGTTCGGCCTGCTCCAGCGCCCCGGCACGGATGTCGATGGATTGCGAGGTGCCCGACAGCGCCATCGCGTCGGCGGCCTCGGCCCCCGCCTGTTTGGCGGCGGACAGCAGGGCTTCGGTCAGCGAGGCAAGGCGAGACATGGGCATTCCTTTGCAAAGGCGTTGCCGCCAAAGTCATGGTTTTGGCGCGGAATTCAAGGTGTCGGGGCAAATTTGCCCACAGCCGACCCGCAGCCATGCAAAAGCCGCCCGGATCGCGCCGGGCGGCCTTCGGATCGCGTCAGATCACTGCAGTCTCTGGCCGTTGGCGTAGAAGCCCTTGTCCTTGAACTCTAGTGTCGAGGTCATCTCGTCCTTGTCGGGCGCAGAGTTGGCGAACATCGACACCATCATCTTGAAGCCCATCGCGTCATCTTGCGTCATCAGCCCCATGGCGACGATCTTGTCGAGCAAACCGCTGCCGCCCACCAGTTTCAGATCCACCTTGCCCGTCGGCACCGGCATGCCCTGAAAGGTGGTCAAGTCGCTGTTGTCAAAGGTCAAAGCGCCGTTGCCGGTCAATTCCGCCCCGGCAATCGAGGCCTTGATTTCGGTAATGTCCAGCGCGTGCAATTCACCCGGTGGCGTTTCGCCAATCGCGGCCATTGCGGCTTCGTCCAGCAGATCGGTGGTCAGCTTGACCTTGCCTTTGGTGTCGATCACCACCGTCGCCGGATCGCGCGGCAGGTTGCCAGCCGGGTCGAACATGCCCCAAACCTCGTCAGACACGGTCAGACCGACCAGCTTGGTCAGCAGCGCGAAATCGCTGGGCGCATCGGTTTTTGCCACCGGCATCAGGAAGTTGAAGGCGGCTTCTTCATAGGCCATCTTCAACTCGGGGAACGGGATATCAGGGCTGGTGATGCTGACCGCAACCGCCTTGCCAGCGCCGCCGTATTGCATGTGGTTGGCGTCCATTGCGAAGGAAATATCGCCACCGCCCAGGGTGCCGCTGACCTTGCTCGGCGCACCGGCTTCGGTGATCGCCACATCAAACGAGGTCGCGCCGTAGCTGACATTGCCGTTCACCGCGAAGCCCGCCTTCAGGGCCGCCGCAAAATCCACCATCGCTTCGGCACCCAGGAAAGTGCCGGTGGAATTGCTGGCCAGATTGGCGATGCTGGCGGTCAGGTTGACAGCCGATTTGGCTTCATCATCGGTGCCGCTCATCACCAGCTTGACGCTTTCTGCCGCGAAATCCGAGGTGATGTTCTTGGCCTCGCCGTCGCCTTCGACCAGATAGCTGCCGGTCATGTTGGTCAGCGTGGCTTCGGCGGTGGCATCGACCCGCGAGGCATCAACGCCGTTGATCGCCTCCAGCTTGGCCACCATCGTCGGGGCCTCGAAATCGTAAGACAGCGCATCGGCGGTGCCGCTGGCGGTGATCACCATGTCGGGCTGGGTCAGGGTGATTTTCAGATCAACCGGCTCGGCGCCGTCATCGGCCGGAAGCACCACCAGCAGCGGATAGCTTTCCGACATGGTGACATCAACGCTGCCATCGCCATTGTCGGTGAAGTTCAGCTCGTCAATCGAGCCAGACACAGCAACGCCGTCTTTGTCTTGGCTGATGGTGACGCCCGAAACCACCAGCGTATCGCCATCCCGCTCGGCGCTGGTGGCGGTGACGGTCTGGCCATACGACGCACTCAGGTCTTGCCAGTTCTGCCAGACTTCTTCCGGTGTCACTTCGGCAAATGCGCCGGTTCCGGCCAAAATTGCAATCACAGCGGTGCTGCCCGCCAGTTTCCACTGTTTCATAACCAACCCTCATCAAGGAAATATCTGGCCAATAGCATCCGTGCTTGCGCAGATAGGGTCAAGGCTTTCCGTTGGACTGCGGTTCGGGGTAAACGCAATTGTCATCAAGGCGCAGAAAAGGAGAGCAGGATGCAGGGCAAGGTTGTGGTGATCACCGGGGCAAGCCGCGGCATAGGCGCTGCCTCCGCGCGCGAATTCGCGCAGGCCGGGGCAAAGCTGGCCCTGATTGCCCGCTCGGGTGCCGAGGTGGAGGCGCTGGCGGCCGAGATCGGCCCGCAGGCGATGGCGCTGCGCTGTGACGTGGCGGATTGGGCGCAAATGCAGGCGGCGATGCTGGCGGTGCAGGCGCGCTTTGGGCGGCTGGATGTGCTGATCAACAACGCAGGCGTGATCGAACCGATTGCGGGCTTGGCCGAAGCCGACCCTGCGGAGTTTGGCCGCGCAATTGACATCAACCTGAAAGGCGTGTTCCACGGCATGCGGGCCGCGCTTCCGATCATGCAGGCACAGGGCGCGGGCACCATCATCACCGTATCCTCGGGTGCGGCGGTCAACCCGATGGAAGGCTGGGGCGCCTATTGTTCCGCCAAGGCCGGGGCCCTGATGCTGACACGGGTGGCGCATCTGGAACAGGCCGCGCGCGGCCTCCGCGTGCTGGGGCTGTCGCCCGGAACGGTCGCGACCGACATGCAGGTCAAGATCAAGGCCAGCGGCGTGAACCCGGTCAGCCAGCTGGACTTCTCGGTGCATATCCCGCCGGATTGGCCCGCGAAATGCCTGCTGTGGATGTGCGGACCCGCCGCAGACCCGTGGCTTGGCAAGGACGTATCCTTGCGCGATGACGCCGTGCGGCTGGCAGTGGGGTTGATGGCATGATCGAGATCGAACGCGACGCGGGGCTGCTGGTGCTGCGGCTGAACCGGTCAGACAAGGCCAATTCGCTGACCAAGGCGATGTTGGAAGCCCTCGACGCCGCCCTGTCGGGTGACACGCCCGCCGCGCTGATCCTGACCGGGGCGGGCAAGGTATTTTCCGCCGGTGCCGATCTGGACGAGGCGCGGGCCGGGCTTGCCACCGATGGCGTCTGGGAACGGCTGTCGGGGCGGATCGCGGCGCTGCCCTGCCTGACGATTGCAGCACTGAACGGCACGCTGGCCGGTGGCGCGATGGGCATGGTGCTGGCCTGCGATCTGCGGCTGGCGGTGCCGCCCGCGAAATTCTTCTATCCGGTGATGAAGCTGGGCTTCCTGCCGCAACCGTCGGACCCGGCAAGGTTAGTGGCGTTGATTGGGCCGGCCCGCGCCAAACTGATCCTGATGGGCGGCGCGAAAATAGAGGCCGACGAGGCTTTGGCCTGGGGCCTGATCGACCGCATTGTCGAACCGCAAAGCCTGCTGGAAACCGCGCGCGCACTGGCCGCAGATACGCTGGCCGCCAAACCCGGCCATGCGGCGGCGATCAAACGGCTGATCGGTTAGAGCGGATTTCCAGCAATCTGACTCAGATTGAAGGAAATCCAAGACAAGATCTGCCTGTGACTGTTGCGTATTGCCCGGAATTTGGCAAATTCCGTGCCCGATTTCTGAACAGAAATCGGCGCGTTGGCGGCGTCAGTCCGGCTTGTTTCCGCAGGGAATCTTTGTCACAGCAGGGAAGCCATAAACCAGGACGCCCCCATGCAACCGCAATCGGAATTCGCGACCAATCTGCTGGGCTGGCTGGCCCAAGCCAGCGACATCGCGCAAGGCTGGCTGCTTTCCCCCGCCGCATGGTCACAATTCGCGCTGTTGGCACTGGCCTATGTCGCCGCCGTTGCCGCCAGCAAACGCATCAGCCCGCTGGTCACCCGCTTTCTGGACCCCGGTGAAAAGGCCAACCTGATCGCCACCGCCCGCCGGTTTGCGCTGGGTTTCCTGCCTTTGCTGATGCCCCTGCTCGCCTACGGCTTCACGGCGGCGGGCGAAGAGGTGACGCGGCAGATTTTCGGCTCGGGCGAGGTGATTGCCTTTGGCAAGCGGGTGTTCCTGCTGCTGGCCACGCGGCTGTTCGTGCGCGAGGTTCTGACAGATAGTTTCCTGAAATTGCTGGGAAAATATGTGCTGATCCCGATTGCGGCGCTGTATGCGCTGGGCATTCTGGATGATATTTCGGCAAGGCTGGATGCGTCGATCATCGCGCTGGGCAATATCCGGTTTTCGGCGATGGCGTTGATCCGGGGTCTGATCGCCGGCAGCCTGTTGTTCTGGCTGGGGGCATGGTCCAACCGACAATCCGCCGACTATATCAAAAAGCAGCAAGAACTGCGCCCGGCCACCCGTGAACTGGCGGTGAAAGCCGCCGAGGTGGCGATCTTCGGCGCGGCTTTCCTGCTGTTGATGAACATCATGGGCATCGACCTGACCGCCGTTGCAGTGCTGGGCGGCGCTTTGGGCGTCGGCATCGGGCTTGGCTTGCAGCAGATCGCGGCAAACTTTGTCAGCGGCATCATCCTGTTGATCGAAGGCCAGACCACCGTTGGCGATTATGTCGAACTCGACGGCGGCGAAAAGGGCACCATCGTCAAGATGACCGCCCGCGCCTGCGTGCTGGAGACGTTTGACGGCCGCTGGATCGTGGTGCCGAACGATCATTTCATCACCACGCGGGTGGTGAATTACTCGGATCAGGGCAGCGCCAACCGCTACGAGGCGGCGTTTTCGGTCAGCTATGAAACCGACATCAACCTTGTGCCCGACATCATTGAAACCGCCGTCCGCAGTCTGCCCTTCGTGCTGGCAAAGCCGGATGGCCCGGATTGCGAGTTGCGCGGCTTTGGCGAAAGCAGCATTGATTTTGTGGTGGAATATTGGGTTAACGGCATTGACGACGGCAAGAATAAATACGGCAGTCAGGTGTTGTTTGCGATCTGGAACGCGCTGAAGGCGGCCGGAATTGAAATGCCCTATCCGCATCGGGTGGTGGAAATCAGGGGCAACCTGCCCAAAGGAAATGCGTAATGGATGCTTTGGTAATCGGGGCCGGCCCCGCCGGTTTGATGGCGGCAGAAGAGTTGGCCCGCGCCGGTCGGCGGGTGGTGCTGTGCGAGGCGAAATCCAGCCCGGCGCGCAAGTTTCTGATGGCCGGAAAATCCGGTCTGAACATCACCAAGGATGAAGACCGTGGCAGCTTCATCGCCGCCTGTCGCTCCGACTGGCTGCGCCCGATGCTGACCGAATTCGGCCCGCGTGAGGTGATCATCTGGTCGCGCGCCTTGGGACAAGAGGTGTTCACCGGATCCTCCGGCCGGGTATTCCCGAAGACGATGAAGGCCTCGCCGCTGCTGCGGGCCTGGCTGAAACGGCTGGAAGGGCAGGGGGTGGACCTGCGCACCCGCTGGCGCTGGGCGGGGTTTGACGATGGTGGCTTTGCCTTTGACACGCCCGATGGTGTGCAGGTCTTGCGGCCTGCGGTCACTGTGCTGGCCTTGGGCGGCGCGTCTTGGGCGCGGCTGGGGTCGGATGCGGCCTGGGTGCCGTGGCTGGCTGAAAAGGGCGTGCAGATCACGCCGTGGCAACCCGCCAACATGGGCTTTGCGGTGGATTGGACGCCGCACATGGCCAAGCATTTCGGCACCGCGATCAAGGGTGCAATGCTGATGGCGGGCGATCAGCATGAACGCGGCGAGTTTGTCATCTCGGCCAAGGGCATCGAGGGCGGCGGCATTTACGCCGTCAGCCGCACGCTGCGCGAAGGTGCCGCGCTGACGCTGGATCTGATGGCGGATGTCCCTGCCGCAGAGGTCACCGCCAAACTCGCGCGGATGAAGCCGGGCGAAACCCTCGCCAACCGCCTGCGCAAACTCGGCCTGCCCGCCGCCGCCGCCGCTCTTGTGATGGAGTTCGGTCGCAACCTCGACCCCATCACCGCGGTCAAGGCGCTGCCAATCAAACTCGCAGGCCCGCGCCCCTTGGACGAAGCGATTTCTGTGGCCGGCGGCATCGCCCAATCCGCCGTCACCGACGCGCTGGAACTGCGCGCGCTGCCCGGCACCTTCGTCTGCGGTGAAATGCTGGATTGGGAGGCGCCGACCGGCGGCTATCTGCTGACCGGCGCCTGGGCCACCGGGCGCTGGGCGGGCAAGGCAGCCGCGCAGCACTAAGCCTTTCATCTGTCCTTAAATATCCCGGGGTCCGGGGCAGCGCCCCGGTGGCTTGCCGCGCAAAACCGCAGCTTGGCCTTTATACGCGGGGCTTCTCGTGCTAGGGGCAGGAAATGAACACGCTCCCCACCAAAGACCAGATCCAGAAATGGATCGCCGAGAACCCCGGCCTGACCGGAAAACGCGATATTGCCAAGGCTTTCGGCATCAAGGGCGATGCGCGCATCGACCTGAAGCGGATGCTGAAGGAACTTGAATCCGAAGGCGCTGTCGAAAAGACCGCCCGCCGCTTCCGCGATCCGGGGGCGCTGCCGCCGGTGTCGGTGCTGCTGGTGCTGCCGCCCGACAGCAACGGTGATCTGTTCGCCCGGCCCTTGGAAGATACCGGCGAAGAAGGCCCGGAAGACACGCCGAAAATCCTGATCATGCCGCAAAAGGGTGATCCGGCCTTGGCCGCTGGCATGAAGATTCTGGCGCGGCTGACTGCGGTTGGCGGGCAGGATTATACCTATCAGGCGCGGCTGATCCGCGCACTTGGCTCCAACCCGCTCAAGGTGCTGGGGGTTTTCCGCGCCTCTGCCGAAGGGGGCCGGATCGTGCCGATCGACAAGGGTGTCGATAAGGAATGGAAGGTCGCCCGCGACAACACCAACGGTGCCCGCGATGGCGAGTTGGTCGAGGCGGAACAGGTCGGCCCGAAACGGCTGGGCCTGCCGCAAGCCCGCGTCACCACCCGGTTGGGCGACCCCACCGGGCCGCGCGCCTTCAGCCTGATCGCCATTCACCAGCACGGCATCCCCGATCAGTTCCCCGACGCGGTGGTTGCCGAGGCAGATCGCGCCGGTCCTGCCCCGCTTGGCACGCGCGAAGACTTGCGCCTGCTGCCGCTGATCACCATTGACCCGGTCGATGCCCGCGACCGCGACGATGCGGTTTATGCTGAGCCCGACACCGATCCGAAGAACGTCGGCGGCCATATCATCTGGGTGGCGATTGCCGATGTGGCGCATTACGTCCGCCCGAATTCGGCGCTCGACCGCGAGGCGCGCAAGCGTGGCAACTCCACCTATTTCCCTGACCGCGTGGTGCCGATGCTGCCCGACGTGCTGTCCGGCGATATGTGCAGCCTGCACGAACATGTCGATCGCGCCTGCATGGCGGTGCAGATGCGCATCACCGCGCATGGCCGCAAGCTTGACCACCGCTTTACCCGTGGCCTGATGCGGTCGCAGGGCAGCCTGCATTACGCGCAGGTGCAAGATGCCATCGACGGGCGCGCCGATGAAAAAACCGCGCCGCTGCTCGATCCGGTGCTGAAACCGCTTTACGCGGCCTATGCCGCTTTGAAGCAGGCAAAAAACGCGCGGCAACCGCTGGATCTGGAACTGCCCGAACGCAAGATCGTGCTGTCTGATGATGGCAAGGTCACTTCGGTTGACTTCCGCGACCGCTTTGATGCGCACAAGCTGATCGAGGAATATATGATCCTCGCCAACGTCGCCGCTGCCGAGGAATTGATCCGCCTGAAACGGCCTTTGCTGTTCCGCGTGCACGAAGAACCTTCGCCGCAAAAGCTGGATAGCCTGCGCGAAGTGGCCGAGGCGTCGGGCTTTACCCTTGCCAAGGGCCAAGTGCTGAAAACCGAACACCTGAACCGTCTGCTGGCACAGGCGCAGGGCACCGAGTTTGACGAGCTGATGAACATCTCGACCCTGCGCTCGATGACGCAGGCCTATTACAACGCTGAAAACTTTGGGCATTTTGGTCTGGCGCTGCGCAACTATGCGCATTTCACCTCGCCGATCCGGCGCTACTCCGATCTGATCGTGCATCGCGCGTTGATTGCAGGTCATGCTTGGGGTGATGACGGGTTGTCGGCTTGGGATATCGAAAATCTGGACGAAACCGCCAAGCTGATTTCCGATACCGAACGTCGGTCCATGATGGCCGAACGCGACACCACCGATCGCTATCTGGCGGCTTTTCTGGCTGATCGGGTCGGCAGTGAATTCTCGGGCCGGATTTCCGGCGTGCAGCGGTTTGGCCTGTTCGTCAAGCTGGACGAAACCGGGGCCGACGGGCTGGTGCCGATCCGCTCGGTCGGGCGCGAGTTCTTCCATTATGATCAGGACAGCCAGACCCTGATCGGCAGCGATACCGGCGTGGTGATCGGCATCGGTCAGCGTGTCTTGGTGCGGCTGGCCGAAGCCAGCCCGCTCAGCGGTGGGCTGATGCTGGATCTGCTGAACATCGAGGGCAAAACCCTGCCCAGCGGCAGGCAGGGCCGTCCGGGCCGCTATCAGCCGCGCAAACCCGGTCCGGCAGCGGCGAAGGCCGAAAAGATCAAGCGCAAGGTGGTCCGCAAGCGCAAATAGCTTGCGGCCGCCTCAGACTTCTTTTGCCGCGATCAGCCAGGCCGCCGTCGCCCGCAGCGCCCCTTCGGGCGAGATGAAATTCATCGCCATATCGGCTCGCGCGCGGGCGTTCGACATTGGATGCGCCACGCCAACGCTGGGCAGAATGGCGCGGATCTGCGGGTCAAACAGCGCCAGCAGCCGCAAGATCGGGTAGGGTGCCACCCGCGTCGGGATGCGCCGCGCCGGGTAAGCCAGCTTCAGCACCCGCCCCATATCCGGCATCGTCAGCATGCCTGCGACCGCCAGAAACCGCTTGCCCGTCGTGTCAGGCCGCTACACCGCGCGCAGGTGCATTTCCGCCACATCGCGCACATCCACCACCGGGAAAGACAGGTTCGGCATCATCGGGTCTTTGCCGCGCAAGATCCGTTTGATCACCCCGACCGAGCTGCCGTAATGCCTATCCAGCGGCGACCCCATCACAAACCCCGGGTTGATCGTGGTCAGCGCCAAACCTTCCGCCGCGCAAAAATCCCACGCGGCCCGCTCTGCCAATGTCTTCGATTTGGAATAGGCCGAGGTATCCGCCGCATTGGCATCGCACCAATCGGTTTCGTCCTGCACCCCGGTCTTGCCGCTGTCCGTCACCGCCGCCGTGCTGGAGGTCAAAACCACCCGGCCAACCCCCGCCGCCTTCGCCGCCCGCAGCGCCCGCAACGTGCCTTCAACCGCCGGGCGGATCAGCACCGCCGCCTCCTTCGGCTGTGCAATCGGGAAGGGCGAGGCGGTATGCACCAGCGCCGCCACCCCCGCCATCGCCTGATCCCAGCCCGCGTCCGCCTCCAGATCCAGCGCCACAAAGCTTAACCGCGCCAAAGCCTCTGCCGGAACCACCCCAGCCAGCGCCGCCCGCACTTCATCGGCGCGATCCAACCGCCGCAGCGACCCGCGCACGCGATAGCCAGCGTTCAGCAGCTTCGCCGCCACATGCTTGGCAATAAACCCGGAAATCCCGGTCAGAAGAACAGTCTCGGTCATGGCGGCCCCAATTGCAGAAGGCGGCTCTACCCGCCTAAGACCGCCTGCGTAAAGCTTAATCCAGCAAACGCCGCGCGATCACCTGCGCCTGAATTTCCGCCGCGCCTTCAAAGATATTCAAAATCCGCGCGTCACACAGGATGCGGGAAATCTGATATTCCAGCGCAAAGCCGTTGCCGCCATGAATCTGCAGCGCATTATCCGCCGACGCCCAGGCCACTCGCGCGCCCAGCAGCTTGGCCATCCCCGCCTCCAGATCGCAACGCTTGTCGTGATCCTTCTGCCAGGCGCTGAAATAGGTCAGCTGCCGCGCCACCATGATCTCTACCGCCATCATCGCCAGCTTGCCAGCCACGCGCGGAAATTCGATCAGCGGCTTGCCGAACTGCTTGCGATCCTCGGCATATTTCATCCCGACTTCCAGCGCGTTCTGCGCCACGCCGATCGCCCGCGCTGCCGTCTGGATCCGCGCAGATTCAAACGTCTGCATCAGCTGCTTGAAGCCTTGTCCCGGCTGCCCGCCCAACAGGTTCGCCGCATCCACCTTGAAGCCGTCAAACGCCAGCTCGTATTCCTTCATGCCGCGATAGCCCAGCACCTCGATCTCGCCACCAGTCATCCCCGGAGTCGGAAACGGTTCCGCATCGGTGCCCGGCACCTTCTCGGCCAGAAACATCGACAGCCCGCGATAATCGCTGGTGTCGGGGTCGGTCCGCGCCAGCAGCGTCATCACATGCGTCCGTGCCGCATGGGTGATCCAGGTCTTGTTGCCGGTCACTTCCCAGCCATCTTCGATCCGCACCGCCCGCGTCCGCAGCGACCCCAGATCGCTGCCGGTGTTCGGTTCGGTAAACACTGCCGTCGGCAAAATCTCGCCTGACGCCAGCTTTGGCAACCACTGCGCCTTTTGCTCGGGCGTGCCGCCGCACAGGATCAGCTCGGCCGCAATTTCCGACCGCGTCGCCAAAGACCCCACACCGATATAACCGCGCGACAATTCCTCTGACACCACCACCATCGAGGCTTTTGACAAGCCAAAGCCGCCGAACTCTTCCGGAATCGTCAGGCCGAACACACCCATTTCTGCCAGCGCCTGAATGATCTCCATCGGGATCAGCTCATCGCGCAAATGCCAGCCATGCGCGTGTGGTGCCACCTGTTCATCGGCAAAACGGCGGAACTGCTCGCGGATCATTTCCAATTCATCATCCAGCCCGGACGCGCCGAAGGTCGCCCGGCCGTGGTTGTCGCGCATCAATGCCACCAAGGCCATCCGCGCAGCCGGGCTGTTGCCCGCAGCCATCAGTTGCGCCGCCGCAGCCCCCGGCGCATCCAGCGTCAGGCCAAGATCCTGCACCCGCGCCACCTCGCCTTGCGACATCGCGATGCCGCCGTGGATCTGGTTCAGATACTCGCCAAACGCAATCTGAAGGATCAGCCCCTCCATCGCGCCAAACTTGCCGTCCTCGGCCAAGCGCCCGGCCCAGGCCCGCATCTGCCGCAGGCTTTCCACATAGGTCGCCAGCCACGACAGGCCATGCGCCGCAAACTGGTGTTCCTCCAGCGCCGCCGCTGACACTTTACCGCTCACCGTCACCAAACTGCGCAAGGCTTCGCGGGCGCGGGTGAACAGCGCCTCTACCTCTGGCAGCGCATCGGCGGTCAGGGTCAGAAGATCGGCCAGCAGGGGCGCGGCGGGGGTGCGGGCGTCAAGAGCCATGGCGGTCATCCTTGGATTCTGCGGTTGCAAAAGCGGTAATCCCTTCGCAGTTGCAGCGCAATATCCTTTCGTCAAGGGTGCATGATAAGTTTTAATCTGTCGCGGTCGTTTTTTCGTGCGCAGCGTCTCCGGCTTGGCTATGCAAGCCGCACACAAGGGGGCGCGGATGGAGATTTTGCTGGCTGGCCTGTCAGTTCCGGCCTTTCTGGCGGCGCTGGCGATCACGTTGTTTGCCGGATTCATCAAGGGCGCAGTCGGCTTTGCCATGCCGATGATCATGATTTCGGCGTTTTCCGCGTTCCTGCCGCCCGAGGTTGCGCTGTCTGGCCTGATCCTGCCGACGCTGTTTTCCAATGTCAGCCAGGCCTTGCGGCAGGGTGTGCCCGCCGCATGGGCAACCGGGCTGGCCTATCGCCGGATGCTGGTTGCCACCGTGGTGATGATCGTGGTGTCGGCGCAGTTCGTCCGGGTGATCCCGCAAGACCTGTTCCTGCTACTGCTCGGCTTGCCGATCACCGCTTTCGCTGCGTTGCAGCTTGCAGGCAAGACTCTGGCGCTTCGGCTGGAACACCGCAGCCGGGCCGAATGGATTCTGGGGGCGATTGGCGGGCTGTATGGTGGGGTTTCCGGCGTGTGGGGGCCGCCCTTGCTGGTCTACCTGCTGTCCATCGGGGCGGATAAACTCGAAACCGTGCGGGTGCAGGGTGTGGTTTTTCTGATCGGGGCGGTGGTCCTGTTGGCGGCGCATCTGCAATCAGGGGTGCTCAACCCCAGCACACTTGGCTTTTCCGCCGCTTTGGTGCTGCCCGCGCTGCTGGGGCAGAGCCTTGGCTTTGCGATTCAAGATCGGCTGGATCAGGCAAAGTTTCGGCGCTGGACGCAGGTGTTGCTGGTGCTGACCGGGCTGAACCTGATGCGTCGTGCCCTTGGGGCCTAGCCAAATTTTTGTCAAAAAATTTGGGAAAATCCTTTGAAGGATTTTCCCGCATGCCACGGTAAAAGTTAACAGTCTCTAAACGACGAGCCTTAACTAGCTGAAAACAAAGGCCCCGAAAACGGTCCCGAGCCGGGACCGTCCAGAGTCTTCCCATCTCAGCCGATTGCAGCCGCTTTCACATCCGCGTCGATGAAGGGCACATACTGGCCGAAGTTGTCGGCAAACATCCCCACCAGCTTCTTGGCTTGCGCATCATAGGCCGCCTTGTCCGCCCAGGTCGCGCGCGGGTCCAGCAAGGTCGCATCCACCCCCGGCACCGCCACCGGAACCTCAAAGCCAAAGTTCGGATCGCGGCGGAACTCCACCCCGGCCAGGCTGCCATCCAGCGCCGCCGTCAGCAAAGCCCGCGTCGCCCGGATCGGCATCCGCTTGCCTTCGCCGAACTTGCCGCCGGTCCAGCCGGTGTTGACCAGCCAGCACGCAGCGCCCTGCTTGGCGATCCTGGCCTGCAACAGCTTGCCATACACCTCCGGCCTGCGCGGCATGAACGGCGCGCCAAAGCAGGTCGAGAACGTCGGCGTCGGCTCGACAATCCCGCGCTCCGTCCCCGGCGTTTTCGAGGTGAAGCCCGACAGGAAGTGATACATCGCCTGCGCCGGGGTCAGCCGCGCGATCGGCGGCAGCACCCCATAGGCGTCACAGGTCAGCATGATCACATTCCGCGGCGCACCACCCATCCCGGTTTCTGAGGCATTGGAGATATACTCCAACGGGTAAGCACAGCGCATGTTTTCCGTCAGGCTGCTGTCGGTGAAATCCAGCTCCAGCGTTTCCGGGTCGAACACCATATTCTCGACCACCGTGCCGAACTTCGAAGTGGTGCCGTAAATCTCCGGCTCCGCCTCTGCCGACAGGTTGATCGTCTTGGCATAGCAGCCGCCCTCAAAGTTGAAGGTGCCGCGATCCGACCAGCCGTGTTCGTCATCGCCAATCAAAGTGCGCGACGGGTCAGCCGACAAGGTGGTTTTCCCCGTCCCCGACAGCCCGAAGAAAACCGCCGAATCCACCGGGTTGGCAATCGCATGGTTGGCCGAGCAATGCATCGGCATCACGCCCTTTTCCGGCAGCAGGTAGTTCAGCAGCGTGAACACCGCTTTCTTGTTTTCGCCCGCATAGGCGGTATTGCCGATCAGGATCAGCTTCTTGTCAAAGTTCAGCGCGATCACCGTCGAGGTGCGGCAGCCGTGGCGTTCCGGGTCAGCCTTGAACGACGGGCAGTTGATCACCGTCCATTCCGGCACAAAAGTATCCAGTTCCGCCCGCTCGGGCCGGCGCAGCATGTGGCGGATGAACAGGCCGTGCCAAGCCAGTTCTGTCACCATCCGCACGTCGAGCCGGTAGACCGGGTCTGCGCCGCCGAACAGATCCTGCACGAAATAATCGCGCCCTTTCATATGCTCCAGCATATCGGCGTGCAGCCGGTCAAACGCATCGGCAGCCATCGGAGCGTTGTTTTCCCACCAGATGGTGTTTTCCACCGAAGCCGTGCGGGCGACGAATTTATCCTTCGGCGAGCGCCCGGTAAACTGCCCGGTCGAGCACAAAAACGCACCACCCTTGCCCAGCTTGCCCTCGCCACGCGACACGGCGGCCTCGACCAAGGCAGGCTCGATATAGTTGTAATAGACGTTGCCCAGACCGCTGATGCCCTGATCTTCCAAACGCTGCGATGGGTTCACCCGTCCATTTGTCATCCTGCAAGCTCCCGTTTCCGCCTTGCGAGGCGGGTCAGTTTCCAAAGCGAACGCCCGGGCCAAGGGGCGTTTCTGCCACCAGCCGATGCCGTCAGCTGATGTGGCCCCGCTATAACATGCAGATTTTGCACGGAATAGGACGCTTTGGCACAGTTAGCGCAACCATTTCCAGTTTAGCGCAACCAAAATGCAGCTGATCGGAAATGTGCGTCATATTAGCCATTCCTTTGGAAATTTCGGGCCTGATGGAGTCCGTGGCCGGGGGTGATTCGCAGTTAACTGTTGATTCCTTGGTGCGAAAAACCGATCATATGGAAAAAATCAGGCAAGCCGAGCAGAATAGGGAAGCCCAAAAATGGCAAGGATCGCCCTTGTAGACGACGACAGGAATATCCTGACGTCGGTTTCGATGACTCTTGAGGCAGAGGGTTTCGAAGTCGAAACTTTCAACGACGGGCAATCCGCGCTGGATGCCTTCAACCGGCGCATGCCCGATATGGCGGTGCTTGATATCAAGATGCCGCGCATGGATGGCATGGATCTGCTGCAGCGTCTGCGGCAGAAAACCACCATGCCGGTGATCTTCCTCACCTCGAAAGATGATGAGATCGACGAAGTCCTCAGGCTACGGATGGGGGCGGATGATTACGTCAAAAAACCGTTCAGCCAGCGGCTTCTGGTCGAACGCATCCGCGCGCTTTTGCGCCGCAATGACGCGATTGCCACTGGCGAGGTAGCTGTCACCGAAGAAACCAAAATCATGGAGCGCGGGCATCTGCGGATGGACCCGCTGCGGCATTCGGTGGCCTGGAAGGGGCAGGATGTTTCGCTGACCGTGACCGAATTCATGCTTCTGCAAGCGCTGGCACAACGCCCCGGTTTTGTGAAATCGCGTGATCAGCTGATGGATGTTGCCTACGATGATCAGGTCTATGTCGATGACCGCACCATCGACAGCCATATCAAGCGTCTGCGCAAGAAAATGCGCGCAGTGGATGATGATTTCGCGGCGATCGAAACGCTTTATGGCATTGGTTATCGTTATAACGAAGAATGACAACGGCTCCGAACATCTCGATGAAAAACGCAAGGTCGGCCAAGCCGGGTGAATTGCTGTTGGGCGAAGATTGGGTTTCGCCCGAGGTCGTCGCCGACACGGCGTTGCGCGAGGGCCGGGGTCGGCGGGGGATTGTCTCGCTGAACCGGTCGCCGCTGGCGCGCAAGATCATCGTGTTCAACCTGATGGCGCTGGTCATTCTGGTGGCGGGCGTGTTGTTCATGAACCCGTTCCGCGACAGCCTTGTGTTGCAGCGCGAACAGGGGCTGGTGACAGAGGCGCAGTTGATCGCCAATGTCGTTGAAACCGCCGTGGTGGCAACCTCAGGCAAATTGCCGTCCAACATCAATGAGATGGGCATCGGTCCGGGGGTCGAGGTTTTCTTGTTCGATCCGACCGGGGTCTTGGTGTCGCGTGGTATCGGCGCACCGCGGGAAAGCAATCTCGCGGCGCGCGATCAGCGCCAGACCATCATTACTGATTTCCTCAATTCGATCTGGGAAGGCGTTTCTGGTCTGCTCGGGTCCACCAACAAGGCCGAAGTTGCCGCCAATGGTGAGGCGATGGCGCTGGAACTTTATGCAAAGGCTTTGGCGGGGGAAACTGCGGTAAACACCGGGCGGGGGGCGGAAGGCGGCGCGCAATTTGCGGTGGCAACGCCGGTGATGCAGGTGGGTGCGGTGATTGGTGCGGTGGTGCTGACTTCGGCGGAAGGCGAAATTGATCGGCTGGTGCGCTATGAGCGCGAACAAATCCTGCAAATGTTCGTGATCGCGCTGCTGGTCTCGATTGGCCTCAGCCTTGTGCTGGCTTCGACCATCGCGAACCCGCTGTCCGATCTGGCAGCTGCTGCCGAATTGGGCCGTGACCGTGACGCGCGCAAAATGTCTCCGGGCCGGGTGCGTATCCCGGATCTGGCGGCGCGGCCCGATGAAATTGGCCGTCTGTCAGTTGCAATGCGTGGGATGGTGGCGGCACTTTATGACCGTATCGACGCCAACGAACAGTTTGCGGCCGACGTCTCGCATGAAATCAAGAACCCGCTGGCTTCGCTGCGTTCAGCCGTAGGCTCGCTGCGGATGGTGAAGAAAGAGGAACACCGCGAGAAGTTGCTGGACGTTATCGAGCATGACGTGCGGCGGCTTGATCGGCTGGTGTCTGACATCTCCAACGCCTCGCGGCTGGATTCGGAACTGGTCAAGGAACAGGAAGAAGAATTCAATCTGATGAAGACGCTGGGCAACCTGACCGATTATCTCGGCCAGCAAGCGCGCGAAAAAGGCGTTGAATTCATTACCGATTTTCCAAATGAACCGATCCGCATTCACGGGCTGGAGGGGCGCCTTGCACAGGTATTCGTCAACCTGATCACCAATGCCGTGTCGTTCTGCGAAGACGGTGATGCGGTGCGGGTCTGGGCGCGACGGCGGGAAAACCGGGTGCTGATCGTGGTGGAAGATACCGGGCCGGGCATTCCGGAACAGGCGCTGACCAAAGTGTTCAAGCGGTTCTATTCTGACCGGCCGCCAACGCATTTCGGCAATAACTCCGGTCTTGGGCTGTCGATTTCAAAGCAGATCGTCGAGGCGCATGGCGGTGTGATCTGGGCCGAAAACATCCGCCCGACCAACGCTGACCCCACCTCTGACCCGCTGGGCGCGCGGTTTGTGGTGGGCTTGCCGATTTGACCGATTCCCTTTTGCTGCATGCCAGTTGCGTGGCGGTAGCCGGGCGCGGCGTGCTGATCCTTGGCCCATCGGGGGCAGGCAAATCGGCGTTGGCCTTGCAGCTGATGGCGCTGGGGGGGGATCTGGTCGCGGACGACCAAACCGAGGTTCGCCTTGAAAACGCCAGCCTGATTGCCCGCTGCCCGCCCACCATCCACGGCCTGATCGAAGCGCGCGGCGTTGGTATCCTGCGTGCCGCGGCGCTTGCCGAAACCACGCTGGCGCTGGCCGTCGATCTGGGCCAGACCGAAACCGACCGCCTGCCACCCCGCCGCAGCCTGACACTTTTTGACTATGCGCTGGACCTTGTGTTTGGCAGCCGGAGCAGCCACTTTCCTTCTGCCCTGCTGTGCTATCTCAAAGGTGCGCGGCAGCAATGAAGGAACCAGACGTGCCAAGCCATCTTGAACCCGCCGCCGAACATCAGCTGGTGCTGATCACCGGCCCTTCCGGAGCTGGGCGCTCGACCGCGATCCATGCGCTGGAGGATCTGGGCTTTGAGGTGATCGACAACCTGCCACTGAACCTTGTGCCGCGCTTGATCGACGGCCCCACACTCGGTCGGCCGATCGCGCTGGGTCTGGACGTGCGAAACCGCGATTTCAACACCACCACGCTGATCGAACTGATCGACACGCTGACACGTGACCCGCGCGTCAGCCTGGAGCTGATTTACCTCGATTGCGACCCGTCAGAGCTGATCCGCCGCTATTCGCAAACCCGCCGCCGCCACCCGCTTGCGCCGATGGAAACCCCGACCGAAGGCATCGCCCGCGAAATCGACCTGCTTGGCCCGATCCGGGTGCGCGCCGATCATCTGATCGACACCTCGGACATGTCGCCGCACGATCTGAAAGCAGAAATCGTCAAATGGTTTGATCGTGGCGTTGCCGAGCATATGGCGGTTTCGGTGCAGTCATTCAGCTACAAACGTGGCCTGCCGCGCGGGCTGGATATGGTGTTCGACTGCCGTTTTCTGACGAACCCCTACTGGCAGGCTGACCTGCGTAGCAAAGATGGCCGTGATCCCAGCGTTGCCGCCCATATCGAATCCGACCCGCGCTTTGTTGATTTCTTCCAGCGGTTGCAGGGCCTTGTCTTGATGCTACTTCCGGCCCATCTTGAAGAGGGCAAGGCGCATCTGTCTATCGGCTTTGGCTGCACCGGCGGCCAACATCGGTCTGTTGCAGTTGCAGAAAAACTTGGCAAGGTGCTTGCAGAAGCGGGCTGGCCGGTGTCAAAACGACACCGAGAGTTGGAACGCAAGGCGGCAGCGCCATTGGGATCGGGGTAGGACGCGCGTGATCGGTATCGTGATCGTGGCACATGGCGGGCTTGCGCGGGAATATCTTTCCGCAGTGGAACATGTGGTTGGCCCGCAGGCCGCCATGCGTGCCATTGCGATTGAAGACGACCATGACCGCAGTGCCAAGCAGGCCGAGATTTGTGATGCCGCCGATGCGGTTGATGAAGGTCAGGGCGTGGTGATGGTGACGGACATGTTCGGCGGCTCGCCTTCGAACCTGTCGCTGATGGCCTGCGCTGCGTCTGAGCGCCGGATCATCTACGGGGCCAATTTGCCGATGCTGATCAAGCTTGCGAAATCGCGCGATCTGCCGATTGCCGAGGCTGTCGCCGCTGCGCTGGATGCCGGGCGGAAATATATCAATTCCTTGGATCTGGGCGGAGGGGCCTGAACATGGCCGGACGCGAGCTGCAAATTATCAACGAAAAGGGGCTGCACGCCCGCGCTTCGGCGAAATTCGTCGAGGTGGTCGAAGGCTTTGACGCCGCCGCCGAAGTGACCAAAGACGGGATGATCGTATCGGGCGACAGCATCATGGGGCTTTTGATGTTGGCAGCATCGCGCGGAACCTCTATTGAGGTCAGCACCAGTGGGCCACAGGCAACGGCGCTTGCCGATGCATTGTCGGCGCTGGTGGCCAATCGCTTCGGGGAAGACTACTGAAGCGCGGGACGGGGAAGGCTTAGGCTTCGTGACAGACACGCCACAGACTGACCGCGTTGCTCAGGCACGCCAGGACCGCAAATATGATATGCGGCGGCTGTCCTATGCCGGGACCTTCAAGAATCCCGTCAAGGCAAACACCATCCGCACCATTGAATGGCTGTCGGCGAAGGTGACTTTGTTGCGGTTGATTCGGGATTTCGAACGCTCGGGCGCGCCGTTTGGCTCGCCGTTCTGGCCGAAGGCGGTCAGGCAGATGGGTATTCGCATTGATACGCCTGAGGACGAAATCGCGCTGATTCCGAAAACTGGTCCGCTGGTGGTGGTGGCCAACCATCCGCACGGGCTGGTTGATGGCATGATCATGGCGGAACTGGTCAACCGCGTGCGGTCGGATTTCAAGATCCTGACGCGCAGCCTGTTGACCGGCATTCCCGAAGTGGAGCAATTCATGATCCCGGTGCCGTTCCCGCACGAGGAAAACGCGCGCGAACTCGGGCTGGAGATGCGCAATCAGACCATGGCGCATCTGAAGCAAGGCGGCGTGATCATCCTGTTCCCGGCCGGGAAAGTGGCGATGTCAGAGGGGTTTTTCGGCCCGGCAATCGAGTCGGAATGGAACGTCTTTACCCACAAGATGATTCAGCGCTCGGGTGCCGCGATCCTGCCGATTCACTTTACCGGGCAGAACAGCCGGGCGTTTCTGATTGCCAACAAGCTATCCGATACGCTGCGGCAGGGGCTGTTGCTGTATGAAATCAAGCGCGCCTTGTTCAAGGCGCAGCGCCCCTATATCGGCGCCCCGATTTCGGCGGCAGAACTGGAAAAATGGGAAGGCAACCCGCGCGGATTTCTGGCTTGGCTGCGCCAGCATACGTTGGATCTGGGCAAACAGGGCTAACCTGCGGCGCTGCTGCAGGTTAGCCGTGGTGCCGTTCAGTTGAACCGATTGTCCCGCGGGAAGCCACGCGGCGCCATCCGCCCGGCCGAGGCGCGCGCGCCAAGCCATTCGCCCAGATCGGTTTCGGTGCGCGTGCGCCCGGCGGGATCTTTCCACGACAGCCCTGCGGCCAGCACAAAGGTGGTGGCATCCGACAGCCCGCCATCCTTGTATTTCTGCAACCGAACGCCCTTGCCCTTAGCCATTTCCGGCAGTTCGGCCAGCGGGAACACCAGCACTTTGCGGTTGTCGCCCACCACGGCGACATGATCGCCCACGGCCTTCTTGCACAGCGCGGTTTTCACGCCAGCGCCAAGGGTCAGCACCTGTTTGCCCGCCCGCGTCTGCGCCAGCACCTCATCCGAGGCGACCACAAAGCCATCGCCCGCCGTCGAAGCCACCAACAGCTTTTCGCCGGGGCGGAAGATTTGCAGATCAACGATTTCGGAATCGTTCGGCAAATCAACCATCAGCCGCACCGGTTCACCCATGCCGCGCCCGCCGGGCAGGTTGACGCCGATCAGCGTGTAGAACCGGCCATTGGCGCCGACCAGCAGGATCTTGTCAGTCGTCTCGGCATGAAAAGCAAAGCGGGCTGTGTCGCCATCCTTGAACTTCTGTTCGGTTGCCAGATCGACATGGCCCTTAAGCGCCCGGATCCAGCCCATCTGGCTACAGATCACGGTGATCGGCTCGCGTTCGATCATTGCTTCGAAGCTGACTTCTTCGACTTCACCGGCGTCGGCAAAGGCGGTCCGGCGGCGGCCCAGCACGGTTTCCTTGCCGAATTTCTTGCGCACGTCTTCGAGCTCGGTGCCGATCTGCTGCCATTGCAGCACGTCGCTTGCCAGCAAATCGACCAGTCCGGTGCGTTCGGCCATCAGGGCATCGCGTTCGCGGATCAGTTCCATCTCTTCCAGCCGCCGCAAGCTGCGCAGTCGCATGTTCAGGATGGATTCTGCCTGCAACTCGGTCAGCGTGCCACCACTCTTGGCGGGCGGCAGATAGTCTTTTTCAGAGGTCGCGCGCTTGTGCGGCTTGCCCCAATCCTCGGCCATCAGCGCGGCCTTGGGTTCATCATCGTAACGAATGATGTCGATCACGCGATCGAGGTTCAGGAAGGTGATGATGAAACCTTCCAACACCTCCAGCCGGTGGTCGATCTTTTCCATCCGGTGCGTGCTGCGGCGGCGCAATACATCGCGGCGGTGGTCCAGAAATGCCCGCAGCACCTCTTTCAGGCTGCAGACTTTCGGCACGCGGCCATCAATCAGCACGTTCATGTTCAGGCTGAACCGGGTTTCCAGATCCGACGATTTGAACAGCGCCGCCATCAGCATATCGGGGTCAACCGTGCGTGAGCGCGGCTCCAGCACGATGCGGACATCATCGGCGGATTCGTCGCGCACATCGGCCAGCAGCGGGATTTTCTTCAGCTGGATCAGTTCGGCCAGCTTTTCGATCAGCTTGGATTTCTGCACCTGATACGGGATCTCGGTGATTATGATCTGCCAGGTGCCGCGCCCCAGATCCTCGACCGCCCATTTTGCCCGCGTGCGGAAAGATCCGCGCCCGGTGCGATACGCCTCCAGAATCGTCGCGCGAGGTTCGACCATAACGCCGCCCGTCGGGAAGTCCGGGCCGGGGATCAGCGCAACCAAGCCCTCGTCACTGATCGCAGGATCGGCCAGCATCGCGTGGCAGCCCTGAATCAATTCATCGAGGTTATGCGGCGGAATGTTGGTCGCCATGCCCACGGCAATGCCCGAAGACCCGTTTGCCAGCAGGTTCGGGAAGGCGGCGGGCATTACCACCGGCTCTTCCAGCGTGCCGTCATAGTTCGGGCGGAAATCGACGGCGTTTTCGGTCAGCCCTTCCATCAGGCTTTCGGCAATCGCGGTCAGGCGGGCTTCGGTGTAGCGGCTGGCGGCGGGGTTATCGCCGTCGATATTGCCGAAGTTGCCCTGCCCATCGACCAGCGGGTAGCGCACGTTGAAATCCTGCGCCAGACGCGCCATCGCGTCGTAAATCGCGCTGTCACCATGCGGGTGATAGTTGCCCATCACGTCGCCGCTGATCTTGGCGGATTTGCGGAAGGCGCTGGTGGCCGACAGTTTCAGCTCGCGCATGGCGAACAGGATTCGGCGGTGCACCGGCTTCAGCCCATCACGGGCATCCGGCAGCGCGCGGTGCATGATCGTTGACAACGCGTAGGTCAGATAGCGTTCGCCAATCGCGCGGGCCAAAGGCTCGGCGAGCGTGATAGGCTCGATCTTGGGGTCGTCTGACGGTTCTGACATGGATGTTGTGTAGTGCGCAGGGCGGGTCTGGTCCAGACGGAAAACGTCAGGCTGGCTTTGGCAATCCCTTTGCGACGGGGAATAATCTGCTGCTTTTCCGCCCCGATTTCCGCAAATCCATGCTAAACAACGCCTGAACGAGTGGGGATGCGTGCGTAGATGATCCGACTGACTTTGCTTTTATGTGGTGGCTTGTTTCTTGCGCTGCTGATCGGCGGTCAGGATCGCGGCCAGCAGCGGTTTGGCTTGATGCCACAATCCGAACCCACTGTGGTCGTGGTTGAGGCCCCCTTGGCGTCTGTCGCCGAGATCGCTGCGACCAAGGCGGCTTTTGCGCCAAGTCAGCCTGTAATGGATATCCCGGTTGTGGAAGAAACTGTTGTGGTTGAACCCGGTGCTGTTATCCCGGCTGAAGGCCGCTTGCTGCAAGTGACTGCAAAATCCGCCAATGTCCGCTCTGGTCCCGGCAAGGATTTTGACGTGGTCGGTCGGCTGGTGCGTGGCGAATCGGTGTTGGTGGTGGCGGAGGGCGATGGCCCTGATGGCTGGGCGTTGATCCGGATCGAAGGCGATGGCGTCGAAGGCTATATCGCCGCCCGCTTGCTGTCGGAATGATCTGACCGGCATTGCCCAATCTGCCGCCCGCGCCTAGGAATGGGAAAAACCCAAAAAGGGCACAGGCATGCAACGCACGATTCTGATCACAGGATGCTCTTCGGGCATCGGCCTTGACGCGGCACGCGGCCTGCGCGCGCGCGGCTGGCGGGTGTTCGCAACCTGCCGTCAGGAACCTGATTGCGAGCGGTTGCGCGGTGAGGGGCTGGAAAGCTTTGTGCTGGATTACGCCGACGAGGCCAGCGTCGAAGCCGCGGTGGCCGAGGTGGTGACGCGCACCGGCGGCAAGCTGGATGCCTTGTATAACAACGGTGCTTTTGCCTGCCCCGGCGCGGTGGAAGACCTGCCGCGCGGCGCGCTGCGGGCGATCTTTGAGACTAACCTGTTTGGCTATCACGACCTGACCCGCCGGGTGATTCCGCTGATGCGCGCGCAGGGTGGCGGGCGGATTATCAACTGTTCCTCGGTGCTTGGCTTGGTCGCCTTGAAGTGGCGCGGCGCCTATGTGGCAACCAAATTCGCCATGGAAGGGCTGACCGACGTGCTGCGCATCGAGATGGCCGATACCGGCATCAAGGTTATTCTGATCGAACCGGGGCCGATCACCTCTTCGATCCGTGAAAAGGCAATCCCGCATTTTGAACGCTGGATTGATTGGGAAAATTCGGCGCGATCCGAAGAATACCGTGGCCTGCGCAGTCGGCTTTATGAAAGCGCTGGTCCTGACAAATGGGAACTACCCGCCTCGGCGGTGACCGAAAAGCTGATTCACGCGCTGGAAAGCCCCCGGCCCAAGGCGCGGTATTTTGTCACGACTCCAACGCACCTGATGGGTATTGCCCGCCGCATTCTGCCAACCCGGTTGCTGGATTGGATGATCGCCAAGGGCTGATGCGGCACGCTTTTGTCGCGATGAATGACCGCAACCACCGGGCTGCGGCGTTTTCAGGCTCGCTTTTTCGCGCGATGCCCCTAAATCAGAGGCCAACGAAAGGAGCCACCCATGCTCAGCGATCCGATTTTCATTCTTGGCATGATTGCCTGTTTTGTCGTGCTGATCATCCTGATGATCGGCATAGGTGGCTTTGCCAAGGGCGGCGAGTTCAACCGCAACCACTCGAATCGGCTGATGCGCTATCGCATCATTGCGCAGGCGGTGGCCGTCATCCTGATCGTCGGCTTCGCCTATTTCCGTAGCCAAGGGGGCAACTGATGGTCGTTCTGTCGAAAATCTACACCAAGACCGGCGATGCCGGTGAAACCGCCCTGGGCAACGGCGCGCGGGTGGCCAAACACTCCACGCGCGTGAACGCTTACGGCACCGTCGATGAAACCAACGCCACGGTTGGTCTGGCCCGTCAACATTCCAGCGGCGAGATGGACGCCGCTTTGCAGCGGATTTCAAACGATCTTTTTGATCTGGGCGCCGATCTGTGCACGCCCGACATGTACAAGGATGCCGAGGCCGCGTATCCGCCGCTGCGGATGATCGCGCCGCAAGTCCTGCGTCTGGAAGCCGAAATTGACGTGATGAACGCCCGGCTGACGCCGCTGCGCAGCTTTATTCTGCCGGGCGGATCGGCCTTGGCCGCACAACTGCACCTGTGCCGGACGGTCTGTCGGCGGGCTGAACGCCTTGTGGTGGAACTGGCGACGATGGAAGAGGTGAATGCCGAAGCGGTGAAGTACCTCAACCGGCTGTCAGATTGGTTCTTTGTCGCGGGGCGCATCGCCAACAATGATGGTAAAGATGACGTGTTGTGGGTGCCGGGGCTGACGCGCTAACCGCGACGTCGCACGGTAACTTTCTGTCGGTTTTGATCTGTTGCCCCGGCCTCCAACGCGATATGACGGCGCCGAGAGCTTGAACGGCCCTTGGGCCAATGAACGGAGAGACGCATGAAGGTGCTCGTACCTGTCAAACGTGTGATCGACTATAACGTGAAGGTTCGCGTCAAGGCGGATGGATCGGGTGTCGATCTGGCCAATGTGAAAATGTCGATGAACCCCTTTGATGAGATTGCCGTGGAAGAGGCGATCCGGTTGAAGGAAAAGGGCGTCGCGACCGAGGTTGTCGTGGTGTCGATCGGCGTCAAGCAATCGCAGGAAACCTTGCGGACCGCTTTGGCTATGGGCGCGGATCGGGCGATCCTGATTGAAGCGACCGCCGATGTGCACACCGACATTGAACCGCTGGCTGTCGCCAAACTGCTGGCCGCCGTGGTCAAGGAAGAAGCCCCCGGCATCGTGCTCTGTGGCAAGCAAGCCATTGATAACGATATGAATGCTACCGGCCAGATGCTGTCGGCTCTGCTGGGTTGGTCGCAGGCGACCTTCGTGTCGGAACTGGCGATTGACGGTGACAAGGCCGTTGTGACCCGCGAAGTCGATGGCGGTCTGCAGACGATTTCGGTAAAAATGCCGACCATCGTTTCGGTCGACCTGCGCTTGAACGAGCCGCGCTATGCGTCGCTGCCGAACATCATGAAGGCCAAGGCCAAGCCGCTGGCGGCGAAAACGCCTGCCGATTACGGCGTTGATGTCGCACCGCGCCTGAGCATTTTGAAAACCGTGGAACCGGCCGGCCGCAAGGCGGGCGTCAAGGTTGCCTCGGTGGATGAACTGATTGCGAAACTCAAAGACGAAGCGGGGGTGATCTGATGGCCGTTCTGCTGATTGCGGATGTGAACGAAGGCGCGTTGGCGGCGGATGCCGTTGGCAAAACCCTTGCAGCCGTTGCGTCTCTGGGTGAGGTGCATGTGCTGGTGGCTGGCACGGGCGGCGACGCCGCTGCTGCTGAAGCTGCGAAATTCTCTGGTGTTTCCAAGGTATTGTTCGCCGAGGATCACGCCTACTGCCACGGCATGGCCGAATCAACCGCTGCTTTGGTGGTCGGCCTCGCCGGTGGTTACAGCCACATTTGTGGCGCTGCGACCGCGTTCAACAAGAACGTGCTGCCGCGTGTGGCAGCCCTGCTTGACGTGATGGTGATGTCGGACGTGACCGCTGTGGTCGACGCCGACACGTTCGAACGCCCGATCTACGCAGGCAACGCGGTGCAAACCGTGAAATCCGCCGACGCAAAGAAGGTTTTCACCGTGCGCACCGCCAGCTTTACCGCTGTTGCTGCTGGCGGTTCAGCTGTGGTCGAGAAAATCGGCGGGCCGGGCGAAGCTGGCTTGTCGGCGTGGGTTGAAGACAAGGTTGCGACCTCGGATCGTCCTGAACTGACCTCGGCAGGCATCGTTGTGTCTGGTGGCCGCGGCGTTGGCAGCCAAGCCGACTTCGCGTTGATCGAGAAGCTGGCTGACAAACTGGGTGCCGCCGTTGGTGCCTCGCGTGCCGCTGTCGACTCGGGCTATGCGCCGAACGATTGGCAAGTGGGTCAGACCGGCAAGGTCGTGGCGCCGCAGCTGTATGTCGCAGTCGGGATTTCCGGCGCGATCCAGCATTTGGCAGGCATGAAAGACTCCAAGGTCATCGTTGCGATCAACAAGGACGAAGAAGCACCGATCTTCCAGGTTGCCGATTACGGTCTGGTTGCTGACCTGTTTACCGCTGTGCCGGAACTGGTTGAAAAGCTTTAAGCTTCGGCCTCTTGCCGCAAGCGGAAGGGCGCCTTTTGGGCGCCCTTTTTCATAACAGCTTGTGGATTACCGGCAGTAGCAAGTCGGCAACTTCCCGATGCGCCGCAGGGCCGGGCAGCCCCGCAGCAGCAGGGGCTTCCATCGGCGCGAATGCCATGCCTTCGACCCCCTGCGACAGCGCTTCCGGGCTGATCACAGCCTCGACATAGGTCGTCTTTGGCCCCCGCACCGCCGCAACCATTTCAGCATCCACCAGTATCGGATTGTGCCCCAGATCGACCCGGCGCGTCGGTGACGGGGGCGGTGCATCGGACATCCACAGCAAGATCACCGGCCCCGGCAGTCGTGCCAGTAGCAAGGTCATCCGGGCCACCCACGCTGCGCGCAACTCTTCCGCCACCACCTCAAACCGATCTGCTGAGGCACGTTGCAGCGCCATCAACATGTGGCGGGTAAAGTTGAATTCGGTGAAATCCACCCGCGGAAAGATATGGCGCAACAGCGGTGTCGCCCCCAGAAACCGATCATTCCGGCGCGGATGCACCGCGTAATAGCGGTTTGACAAATTCTGCGCGCCCAGCACCTGCACGACCGTGATGCAGGCTTGCGCTGCGATTGTCGTTACCGCCTGTTCATTCAGGAACACATCCGGCCCGGCATTGATGCAGCCCAGATTCGCGACGGGTAGCCCGAGTTCCCGTTCAATCAGGTCCGGAAACGGATCGGACACGAACTTGCCGTACGTTTCGGTTCCCCCCAGAGCCGCGACATAGGCCCGCTCGATATCCCGCTTTGGCCCGCGGAACAAAATCCGCGAGTTGCCATAACGGCATGGAAAATAGTCCAGCGCCCCCGCGCCGGGAAATACATAGGCCATAGCACCCACCCCAAAAGTCTTCACACCCATCCATGAGGTTGCCCGAATCGGATTTCCAAATTGCTAATGCGGGCATTTGCCGCAAATTGTTCCTGCCCCGCGCAGGCTTGCGCCGCCGCGCCTGCCCTGCTTAAGTGCCGCTGAAACGTAAAGGGGCAAGGCATGGAAATCCGGTCGGTTGGCATCGTTGGGGCGGGGCAAATGGGCAACGGCATCGCGCATGTTTTCGCGCAGGCGGGCTTTGATGTGCTGCTGAACGATGTGAATCCCGACATGCTGTCGAAAGCTGTGGCGACGATCGACAAGAATATGGAGCGGCAGGTCAGCCGGGGCAAGCTTGCGGCTGAAGACAAGGCTGCCGCCATCGGGCGGATCAAGACGACGCTGACGCTGGCTGATCTGGGGCCTTGCGATCTGATCATCGAGGCGGCGACGGAGCGCGAGAATATCAAGCAGCAGATCTTTGACGGGCTGTTGCCGCATCTGGCGCCGCAGACGATCCTGACCTCGAACACCTCGTCGATCTCGATCACCCGGCTGGCCAGCCGGACGGATCGGCCGGAAAAGTTCATGGGCTTCCACTTCATGAACCCGGTTCCGGTGATGCAGCTGGTGGAGCTGATCCGGGGCATCGCGACGGATAAGGAAACCTACGATACGCTGCTGGCCGTGGTTGGCAAGCTGGGCAAGACCGCCGCCAGCGCCGAGGATTTCCCTGCCTTCATCGTCAACCGGATTCTGATGCCGATGATCAACGAGGCGGTTTATACGCTGTATGAGGGCGTGGGGTCGGTGAAGTCGATTGATGAAAGCCTGAAACTGGGGGCCAACCATCCGATGGGGCCGCTGGAGCTGGCGGATTTCATCGGGCTGGATACCTGTCTGGCGATCATGAACGTGCTGCATGAAGGGCTGGGGGATACCAAGTATCGGCCCTGCCCGCTGCTGTCGAAATATGTCGAGGCGGGCTGGTTGGGCCGGAAGACCCAGCGGGGCTTCTACGACTATCGCGGCGAGGTTCCGGTTCCGACACGGTAACTGTCCACGTGTGGACAGCGTTGCACGCGTGTAAAATCAATAGCTTGCGTTAGGCCATTAACGATTTGTTCAGAATTGCGCGGGCAGACGGTGCCCGGCCCGCGCGAATTTGGCCTTTTGTCCGGGTTGCGTCAGAGGTCGATCGTGACATCGCCTTGCGGGCGCGAACAGCAGGCCAGGATGTAATCCGCGGCGATTTCATCGTCTGAAATCCCGCCATTGTGTACCATGATCACCTCGCCGGACAGTTTGCGCACTTTGCAGGTGCCGCAGAGCCCGAAGTTGCAGCTGGACGGAATGTTCAGCCCGGCGCGCTTGGCAAGCGTCAGCACGGTTTCGCTGCCGTCACAGGCGGCGGTCTTGCCCGAGCCTGCGAAAGACATCACGGCGGCGACGGCAGGCGCGGCAGGTTCAACCGGCACCTCTTGCAAGGCAGGCGCGCCGAAGCTTTCCTCGTGGTAATGCGCCAGATCAAAGCCGAGTGACCCCAGCATTTCCCGCACCGATTTCATGAAGGGTTCCGGGCCGCAGCAGAACACTTCACGTTCCAGATAGTCGGGGGCCATCAGGCCAAGCATGATCTGCGACAGCCGCCCGCGATAACCGGGCCAGACCGAGAACGGCTCGACCTGCTCGACAGTAAAGCGCAGTTGCAGGCCGGGGACGCGGCTGGCGAATTGCTCCAGCCGGTTCTTGAAGATGATATCAGACGGTTTGCGCGCGGCATGCACAAAGACGATGTCCGGCATTTCGCCCGAATCCCATGCCCAGGTGGTCATCGACATCATCGGGGTGATGCCAGAGCCTGCCGAGATGAACAGATATTTCCGCGCCGGGTGCCGCAGCGAGGTGAATTGCCCCGCAGCCCCATAGGCGCGCAGCCGCATGCCCGGTTTCAGATGATCCAGCAACCAGCGCGTGCCGATGGACCCCGGCTGTGCCTTGATGGTGATGGAAATCGACAGCGGCCGCGATGGCGAGGACGAGATCGTATAGGTGCGCTGGATGGTGCCGCCGGGCACCGGCAGATCGAAGGTCAGGAACTGGCCCGGCTGATAATCGAACCAAGCGCCTGATGGCGCACGAAAGGCGATGGTGGCGCAATCTTCGGTTTCGGGGATCACCATGGCGCATTCGAGCAGTTCGCTGTCGGCCCACGGCTCGGTTGTCCAGTTCTGGCGCTTTGTCATGGCGTTACTCTGCCGCCATGGCGGTTTGCCCGGCCTGCACCGCGCGGGTCAGGCATTGCACATACCAATCGACGAATTGGATGACGCCGGTTTCCTGTTTCGGCGAATACGGCCCCGGCTCGTAAGCGGGCGAGGAAATGCCTATCTGGTTTTCTTCCACCACGCGGCGATCTTCGTCGTTGGTGGCCTCCCACACCTCGGTCAGCCGGGTCAGGTCGTAATCGCGGCCTTCGACGGCATCCTTGTGCACCAGCCATGTCGTGACCACCTCGGTTTCGGTGGCGCTGACCGGCAGGACGCGGAAGTTCAGCACATGGTCCGACAGGAAGTGGTTCCAGGTGTTCGGATAGTGGAAGAACAGCAGCGAGCCTGCATTGGCAAACGGCATGCCGGGGATCATCGGGGCGGCGGCCTTGCCATCCATGGTGTAGCTGACCGCATCGCCGACGAAGGGGATGCGCACCAGCCGCCACTGTTCGGTTTCGGAAATCAGATAGCGCGACGGCAGGCCAGCCGCCTCGCAGCGGTTGACGTGGGCGGCACCTTCCGGCGACGACAGGCTGTCATCGGCGCCGACCAGATCGGGATCATCGTTGAAGGTGCGGCACAGCGACGGGTGCGAGCCGGCGCAGTGATAGCATTCGCGGTTGTTTTCCAGCACCAGCTTCCAGTTGCCATTTTCGATGATGCGGGACTGATGCGCCACTTTCAGATCATCCAGCCGGTGCGGCGCGGCGTAGCGATCTGCCGCTGCCTTGACCGGAGCGAAATCGGGGGCGGTTTCGGCCAGACAGATGAACACCATGCCTGCGGTCACGTCGCAATGGATCGGTTTCAGCCCGTGGTTGGCGGCAACAAAATCCGGCCCCATGTCGCGCGCCCAGAGCAGGCGGCCATCGGTTTCGTAGGTCCACTGGTGGTAGGGGCAGACCAGCTTGGCCGACTGGCCCGAGGGCTTTGAGCAAATCCGGCTGCCACGGTGGCGGCAGGAATTGTGGAACGCCCGCAGTTGCCCGTCATTGCCGCGCACGATCACGACCGGATAGGTGCCGAGTTGCAGCGTGACATAAGATCCGGCCTTGGGCAGTTCTGCGGCCGAGGCGGCGAACAGCCACTCTTTATACCAGATATGGGTCAGGTCGGCCTGATGCAGTTTCGGGTCGGTGTAGAACGGCCGCGCAAGCGACCAGCCGGAGCGCTGGGTGTTCAGCAAGGAAATCAGATCGTTCTGGGGGGCCATGGCGGTGTTCTCGCAATCCGGGGGGTGTGTCTGCGCTTGCCGGGGGTGGTTTTGGCGGCGCGTGTTCAATGTTATGGCCAAGGTGCAGGATTGGGAGGCGGGCTTCAACGGCAGAAAATATCGACAAAAGGATAAGATCAGATTATGTATATGGCATCTTACCAAAGGCTGGATGCCATGACCTCTCTGCGCAAAAGCGTGTCTTCGCTTAATCTGCTGGCGACGTTTGAAAGTTCGGCGCGCAACGGCAGTTTTACCGTGGCCGCCGCCGAGTTGGGGGTGACGCAAGCCGCCGTCAGTCAGCAGATCAAGGTGCTGGAGCGTGAAATGAACGCGGCGTTGTTTGTGCGGGCACATCGGCGGGTGGTTCTTACCCCGGCGGGGCGGGCGCTGGCGGCGACGATCAGCGGGGCTTTCCAGCAGATCGCCGAGATGATCGACACCATCCGGCAGCCGGTTGTGCCCGACACGGTTTCGGTGGGGGTCACGCTTGCCTTCAACCAGTTCTGGCTGTTGCCGCGCTTGCCGGAGTTCCGTGCGCTGCATCCGCATGTCAAGCTGCGGCTGATTGCCGATGATGCCAGCACCGACCTGCGGCATGCGCGGCTGGATGTGGCGGTGCGCTATGGCAAGCCGCCGTTCGAGGATGCGCGCAGCGTGGCCAGTTGTCAGGATCATGCCTTTCCGGTGTGCAGCCCGGCGTTGCTGGACAAGCTGGGGGTGACGCCGGAAAGCGCCGATATTCTGCACCTGCCATTGATCGCGTCTGATCTGGTCAACCCGACCTGGATGCCGTGGCGAGCCTGGGCGAAAAGCGTTGGCCTGGGGCCGGCTTTGGGCAAGGCGTCGGATCTGAGCCGGCTGCGGTTCAACCACTATTCGGACACGGTGCAGGCGGCGCTGAATGGCGAGGGGGTTACGATGGGCTGGCAGGTGTTGCTGTCAAACGCGCTGCGCGAGGGGCGGTTGGTGCGGATCGGCAGCTTTGGCGTGACGCCGCAGGAAAGGCATCACATCGTTGTGCCCGCCGGGCGCGAGCCTGCCGGGGCTGCGTTGCTGTTTCTGAGCTGGATCAGTGACCGACTGACCCGCGAGGTTGAACCAGCTGAAAGCCCCGCGCCGCCGGTCGGGTGACGGCACAGCTAGCGGCTTTCCAGACCATCGCGGATGATGTTGAGCGGCAGCAAGGCGTTCGGCGCGAGGCGTGACAGCGCGTGCAGCGGGATCGGGTTGGCGGGGTTCAGTGGCAGCGCAAGCGCCTCGGCAGGTGTGCCGTTTGCCCAATCGGCGAGTTGCTGCCCCATTGCGGTGGACAGCGCGATGCCGCGCCCGTTGCAGGCAAAACCGGCTATCAGACCCGGCGCAAGTTCGACCACGCGCGGCAGAAAATCCGGCATTACCGCCGCCATGCCGGACCACTGGTAGGCGAGCGGCGGCAGGTCTGGCAGCTGCAAAAATCTTGCCATGCGGCGGTGGATTGCTGCGGGGACGCGGGCTTTGGCACCAAGCGACAGAATGTGCATGCCGCCGCTGATCAGGCGGTTTTGCGCGTCGAAGCGGAAAGTGAACAGATTGCGGCGGCTGTCGGAAACGCATTGACCTTCGGGCAGCAGGCGGCTGCGGACGCTGAGCGGCAGTGGCGCGGTGGCCACTTGAAACACCTGCAACGGAAAGAAGCTGCGCGCCAGTCTGGGCCACAAATCGCCGACATAGGCGTTCGTCGCCATCACCACCCGGCGCGCAGTGATCTTGCCGTTTGGCGTGATCGCCTGCCAGTCGGTGCCGTGGCGGTGCAGGCCGGTCACGGGCGAGGAGTCATGAATCCGCACCCCTGCCGCGTTTGCGGCCCGCGCCAGACCTCGGGCAAAGCCGACCGGGTTCAGCACGCCGCCCGACCGGTCTATCCAGCCACCGCGCCAGCCGTTTACCCCCGTGAGGGCGGTGACTTCGGCAGCGTTCAGCAGGTGCACAGGCCGGGCCAGCGCCGACCATTGCCGCACGCGGTCTTGTGCCTTGGCGAAGGCGGCCTCGCTGTGCGAGGGCTGAATCCAGCCGACCTGTTGCGCTTCGCAGGCAATCGCGTGGCGGCGGATCAGATCGAAGACAAGATCGCCGCTGCCTGCCGCCATGGTGATCAGCGTCTCGGCCTTGGTGCCCAGTTTGGCGCGGATGGCATCAGGGTCGACCTTGGCGAAGTTTGGCACCACGAAACCGGCGTTGCGCCCGGTGGCCCCCCAAGCGATGCGATGGGCCTCCAGCAAGATCACCGACAGGCCAGCCTCGGCGGCATGCAGCGCAGTGGAAAGGCCGGAAAAGCCGCCGCCGATCACCAGCAGATCGGCCTCTGCCGGGCCTGACAGGCTGGGATAGGCTGGCAAAGCGGCGGCGGTTGCGTGCCACAGCGTGGCGGGATCATCGGTCATTTCGGCGACCGACCGGAGCCGAAGAAGCCCTGCGGCCGCCACAGCAAGATCAGGCACAGCATGACGCCGATGGCGACGATCTGCAACGAGGCGGCGCGGGCTTGCAGATCGGCGGGGACAAGCGCCGCGGTGACAGAGCCGGAGCCGACCCAGATCGCCCAGACCACGATTGCGCCCAAGAGCGCGCCGCGGTTGGAGCCCGATCCGCCCACCATCAGCATCGCCCAGACCTGAAAAGTCAGCGTTGGCAGATAGTTGTCCGGCGCGATGAAGCCGATGAAATGCGCCTGCACCGCCCCAGCCAGCCCCATCACCGCGCCACCGACTGCAAAGGCCTGAACCCGGTAGGACTGCGCGCTTTTGCCCAAGGCAATCGCGGCGCGTTCGTCTTCGCGCAGCGCCCGCAGCACCCGGCCCCAAGGGCTGCGCGACAGCCGCTCCAGCGCCAGATAAACCGCCAGCGTTACGGCGGCGATCACGCCCAGATTTGACAGGTTGAACAGCACGGACTGATCCTGCACCGAAGCGAAGGGGCGCGGAATGAACGCCACGCCAAACGGGCCGCCGGTCAGGCTTTGCGCGTTCAGCGCCACCAGTTGCACCACGACGGCGACGCCAAAGGTGGTGATCGCCAGATAATCCGATTTCAGTCGCAAGGTGGCATAGCCGGTAAACGCCGCCGCTGTCGCCGTGATCGCGGCGGCCGCCAGCCAGCCCGCCACAATCGGCCAGCCAAAGCCGCCAACCCGATCCACCGTTTCCGGCGTGGTCAGGATTGCCGAGCTATAGGCCCCAATCGCCACAAACCCGGCGATGCCGACGTTGAACAGCCCGGTCAGGCCCCATTGCAGGTTCAGCCCCAGCGCAATCAGGCCGAAAATCAATGCGGTAGACAGGAAAAAGCCGCCATATCCCAGAAGGTCGATCATCGCTCTGCCACTCCGTAAAGGCCCATGGGGCGCACCAGCAGCACCGCCATCAAGATCACAAAGGCAACGGCGGCGCGCCATTCAGCCCCGACGAATTGCACGGCGGCGGCCTCGGACAGGCCGATGATCAGCCCGCCCAGCACCGCGCCCGGCACGGACCCGATGCCGCCCAGAATGGCGGCGGCAAAGATCGGCAGCAGCAGATCAAGCCCCATCAGCGGGCGGATCTGCACCAGCACGCCGACCATCACGCCAGCGGCGCAGGCGAGGGCGGCACCGATGATCCAGGTGGCGCGGATCACCTTGGCCACGTCGATGCCGACCACCCGCGCCAGGGCCGGGTTCTGGCTGTAGGCGCGCATCTCGCGGCCGCGCTGGCTGCGCTGCATGAACAGGTGCATGCCGGTCACCAGCGCCAGCGTCAGGATCAGCAGCGCCACCTGATCCGCAGTGATCCGCACGCCAAAGCCGATGGGCGTGGCCATCTGGATGGCGCGCGAGAAATAGGTCGGGCTGGAGGTGAACATGAATTCAAGCAGGCTGCGCAGCGCCATCGACGCCCCGAACGACGCCATCACTACGATGATCGACTGCCCGCGCGCGCGCAGCCGTCCGAACAGCAGTGCGTCCAGCACCAGCGCCAGCAGCGCCGTCAGCCCCATCGCCACCACCATCGCGGCCAAGAGCGGCCATCCGAACGACAGCGGCGCAATCGGGGTGCTGCCGCCCAAGGCACCAACCACCGCCAGCGCGGCATAGGCACCCCAGGCCATGAAATCGCCATGGGCAAAGTTGGAAAACCGCAGGATCGAATAGGTCAGCGTCACGCCAATCGCGCCCAAACCGATCATCGAGCCTGCGATCAGCCCATCCAGCAGAAATTGCAGGCTCATGATGCCTCCTTGCGGTGTCCGAGGTAAAGTTCAGCGATGATCGGGTCATCCCACAGCGTCTTGGCCGGGCCTTCATGCGCCTCGCGGCCCTCGACCAGCACATAGGCGCGGTCGCCGATCGCCAGCGCGGCGCGGGCGTTCTGTTCGACCAGAACGATGGTCAGCCCGGCCTGACGGATTTCCGACAGCCGGGAAAACACCTGTTCGACCAGCTTGGGTGACAGGCCCGCCGAGGGTTCGTCCAGCACCAGCACGCGGGGCCGCACGATCAGCGCCCGTGCCACCGCCAGCATCTGTCGCTGGCCACCGGACAGGCTGCCCGCCATCAACGCGCGTTGGCGGGCCAGATCGGGGAAAGCCGTGAACATCTCTTCGATGCGGGGGGCGACATCGGCGCGGGGCAAAACGCCGCCTGCGACGCGCAGGTTTTCCTCGACCGTCATCAGCGGAAAGATGTTTTCGGTTTGCGGCACAAAGGCCAGCCCCTGGCGGATTTTCAGATGCGCGGGCACCGCTGTCATATCGCGGCCATCCAGCAGAACCTGACCACCGGTGATCGGGACAAGCCCGGCTATTGCCTTGATCAGGCTGGATTTTCCCGCACCGTTCGGGCCAAGAATGACCACGATTTCAGCCTCGGCGGCGTGGATCGACGCGCCTTTCACGATGGAAAGACCCGGCTCGTAGCCTGCCACCAGCGCGTTGACCTGCAAGATGCTCATGCTGCGGCCCCGCCCAGATAGGCCTCGATCACCCGAGGGTCACGCGCGACCTCGTCCGGTCGGCCTTCAAACAGCAGGCTGCCTTGCGCCATGACGATGATGCGGTTGCACAGCCGCGATACCATGTCGATGTTGTGTTCGATCAGCACAAAGGTGATGCCAGCGGCGTTGATGTCCTTGATCCGGGCGATCAGCACTTCCAACAGGGCGGGGTTTACGCCGGCTGCCGGTTCGTCCAGCAAGATCACCTTCGGGTCGGCCATCATCACCCGTGCCAGTTCCAACAGTTTGCGCTGCCCGCCCGAAAGCACCCGTGCCGGTTCATCCGCCAGCCGCGCCAAGGCGACCAGATCCAGCAAGCCGCGCGCCTTTTCGCGCGCGGCGCGTTCTTCGGCGGCAACCTGACGCGGTGCGGTGAAATTCGCCCAAAGCCGCTCGCCCGTCTGGTGTTGCCGGGCGATCAGCATGTTTTCCAACAGGGTCAACTCGGGGAAGGGGCGGGGGATCTGGAAGGTCCGGCCCATGCCGCCCGCCAGCCGCCGATGCGCGGGTTCGGTGGTAATGTCGCGGCCCATCAGATGGATCGTGCCGGAACTGACCGAAACCGACCCGGCCAGCAGGTCGAACATCGTGGTCTTGCCCGCGCCATTCGGCCCGATCAGGCCCAGAATCTCGCCACGCGCCACGGCCAGCGACATGCCGTCTACCGCCGCCACGCCGCCAAAGCGCTTGGTCAGACTGCGCGCTTCCAGAACAATCTCTGCTGTCATGCTGCCTCTGATGTTTGATCTGTGATCACACTTGATTTGATCACAGTAGGAGCGTCTAATTCATCGGGCAAGATGATTCGCAGCGGGTTGGTCGGGATGGAAACTTCGGCAGGATTGGCGCCAGTGGGGCGCGAAACGGTGCAGGACCGGGTTTATACCGAATTGCGCCGCGCGCTGATCGGCGGGCTGTTTGCGCCGGGGCAGGTGCTGACCATCCGGCAATTGGCGGATGCGTTGATGACCTCGACCATGCCGGTGCGCGAGGCCTTGGGGCGGCTGATCACCGAACAGGCGCTGGAGGCGCTGCCGAACCGGTCGATCCGGGTGCCGCCGGTGACGCTGGAGCGGATCGAAGACCTGCTGCGCGCCCGCGTGCTGATTGAAGGTGAGGCGATGGAGCTTGCGGCCGCGCGGATGACGCCGCGCCTGCTGGCCAGCATTCGGGCGATCATGTCGGAATGGGAAGACATGCGATTGGGCGGCAACCCGGAAACCGTTGACCGCGAAGTGACGCTGAACCACGCCTTCCATTTCGAGATTTACCGCGCCTGCGGCTCGCCCGTTCTGTTGCCGATGATCGAAAGCCTGTGGTTGCAATCGGGTCCGTTCACGCGCGCGGCGATCTATGCGTTTTCCGAAGCCGGGGCGCAGGACGCTGCACGGTTTCACCACGATATTCTGCGCGCGTTGGAGGCGGGCGACGGCAAGGCGGCCCGTGCGGCGCTGTTGGCTGATATCAGCCGACCCTTTGCCTATCTGCGCGACAAACTTGGCAAGGAGGCCACATGACGCTTCGCATTCATTCCGCCGCAGCGGGTCTTTCCGTGGTTGCGGATCTGCTGCCCGGCAAGGCTCCGGCGAACGTAGCGTTTCTGCGCCAGTATCTGAGCGTGCCGCGCGTGGTGCCGGGGTTGCACGCGATGTGGACCGGCCCCGAGATTTCTTGCCCGATCCCGCCCGCGCATCTTGTTGGTGCCGATTATGCGCAGGCGTTGCCGCCGGAAAACGCCACCTTGCACCCGCAGCCGGGCGATGTGGTGCTGGCCTATGTGCCTGCGCGGATGTGGGGCGGCAATCCTGATCCGATCTTTGATATCGGCCTGTTCTATGGCCCCGGCGCGCGGATGTTGTTTCCGATCGGCTGGCTGGCCGGGTCGGTGGTGGCGCAGGTGCGCGCCGAGGATCGCGCCGCACTGGCCGAGGCTTGCGGCCGTATCCGCCGCAGCGGTGCCTGCGAAATCAGCTTTGAACTGGAGCCGTGATGGACGACGATTTTGAGCTTTACGATCTGCGCGTAGAAATCGTGGCTCCGGAAGGTGCCAAGATTTACTGCGGCAAGCCGGGCGAGTGGTTTGAGTTGCGCGGCGAGCAATTGCACATGCCGCCGGGGCAAAGTTTCTCGATCTATTCGCTGGCGGCAATCTTGCCGCTTTTGCCCGCGAAACAGCGCATGACGCATCCGCATGACTGGATGACCTCGGATGCCGAGGTGGCCTGCCCGGACCCGAACTGCCCGTCGCGGTTGCGCATCACCCGTATCGGCAAGCGCCGTTTCAGCCATGCTGAAACGACTGCCGTGCCGCTGCCCTTAGTTTCGGAGCAAACATGACCGTTTCTCGTATCACCCTGCGCCCCGGCCACGAGATTTCTCGCGTGATCCGTGGTGGTTGGCAGTTGGCGGGGGGCCATGGCCCGGTGGATCGCGCCGCCGCGATTGACGACATGATCGCCTTCGCCGAAGCCGGGATCACCACCTTTGACTGCGCCGATATCTATACCGGCGTTGAAGAGCTGATCGGCGGCTTTCGTGTCGAATATGGCAATCGGTTTGGCGCAGAGGCGCTGGCGCGGATCAAGGTGCATACCAAGCTGGTGCCCGATCTGGCGCGGCTGGCGACGGTGGATCGCGCCTATGTGCGCGGTATCGTTGAAACCTCGCTGAAGCGGTTGCAGACCGAGCGGCTGGATCTGGTGCAGTTCCATTGGTGGGATTACACCGTGCCGCGCTATCTGGAGGCGATTGGCTGGCTGAACGAGCTGCGCTTGGAAGGCAAGGTCGCGCATGTTGGCGGCACCAATTTCGATACCGCGACGTCGCTGGAGATCATCAGATCGGGCGTGCCGCTGGTGTCGATGCAGGTGCAATACAGCCTGATCGACCTGCGCCCGGAACGGCTGCTGGTGGCAGCGGCGCAGGAAAATGCCATGCATATCCTGTGCTATGGCACGGTTGCGGGCGGCTTTCTGGGCGATCCCTGGCTGGGCCGGCCCGAGCCGCAGCATCCGCTCGAAAACCGGTCGCTGACGAAATACAAGCTGATCATCGACGATTTTGGCGGCTGGGATCTGTTTCAGGCCCTGCTGCAAACCCTGCGCCGCATCGCGGACCGGCACGGGTCAGACATTGCCACCGTTGCCAGCGCGGCCATGCTGAACCGACCGGCGGTTGCTGCCGTGATCGTCGGCGCGCGCAACCGCAGCCATCTTGCGCGCAATGTCGCCATTTCGGAACTGCAGCTGACCGAACAGGACCTTGCCGAGATTGCGGCGATTCAGGCCCAAGGCAGCATCCCGGAAGGCGATACCTACACGCTGGAGCGCGACCGCGATGGCCGCCACGGCAATATCATCAAGTACAACCTGAACGCCGCTTCCTGACCAGATATCTGCCGGGCAGGCCCAGCCCGGCAGAGCAAGACCAAGGGCCTGACCCAAACAACAGCGAGGATTTCCATGAAAAGAACCCTACTTGCCACCGTGGCGGCTTTGGCCATGCTTCCGGGCGCGTCTTATGCCTGCGATATCACCATCGGCCTTGTGCTGGAACTGACCGGCGAGGCCGGGTCTTATGGCCAGGCTGGCGCGAAATCGGTCGAAATGGCGTTTCGTGATCTGAACGATGCCGGGGGCGTTGCCGGTTGCACGCTGAAAACTGATACGCGTGACAGCCAGACCCAGGCCAACGTCGCCGTGGATGCCGCAACGCAGCTGGTGCAGGTCGCCAAGGTTCCGGCGATCATCGGCGGTATCATCAGCCCGATGTCGATCCCGATCCTGACCTCGGTGACCGGGCCTGCCAAAGTGTTGCAGGTGTCGCCCGCCTCGTCTTCGCCGACGCTGACCGCGTTGGGTCGCGAGGGCAAAACCAATGGCGTGTTCTTCCGCACCATCACCTCGGACGCGCTGCAAGGCGTGGCGGCGGCGAAATTTGCCATCGACAGCGGCATGAAGAAGATCGTGATCATCCACCAGAACAATGACTTCGGCGTCAATCTGGTGAAGGAATTCTCTGATCCCTACATCGCGCTGGGCGGCACGGTGGTTTCGGTTACGCCCTATAACGCCAAGCAATCCAGCTATGCGTCGGAAGTCACCGCCGCGATGTCGGCCGAGGCCGATGCGCTGTATCTGATTTCCGACCCGGTGGATGGTGCGACCATCGCCCGCACCTGGGTCAGCCAGGGCGGCGTGCAGAAATTCCTGCTGAACGACGGCATGAACAGCGATGATTTCATCACCGCAGTCGGCAAGGAATATCTGGGCAATGCGTTCGGCACCTCGTCGGGCACCAATCCCACCGCCTCGACCGAGTATTTCAACGCCAACTACACCGCCTTTTCGGGGCTGGACCCGGCGTCCCCTGCCGCCGACCGCAGCTATGACGCGGGCGCGCTGGTGGGTCTGGCCATCGCCATCGCCGGTGGCCCGGATGCGGCCAAGCTGCCCGACGCGCTGCGCAAGGCGGTCGATCCGGCGGGCGAGGTGATTCATGCCGGCAAGGACGAATTTGCCAAGGCGCTGGCGCTGATCGCCGAAGGCAAGCCGATTCGCTACGAAGGCGTTATCGGCCCGGTCAACTTTGACCAGTTCGGTGACATCGCCGGGCCGTTCCGGCTGTGGCAGATCGTCGATGGCGTGGTGACGACGGTGGGCGAGTTGACCACTGCCGATGTAGAGGCCGTGAAGGCACAGGTGAAGTGACCAAAGGCTTGCCCTGACGGAGTTTTGCCTCAGGGCAAGCCGATCTGTCGCGTTGGCGGCTTTAGCCGATGCGGCGGCCTTGCACCCAAGCGCCACGCACGGCGGCGGTTTGGGCCACGCGGGCGACGCGGATCACATCGGCGCGCGCGCCAAGGCCAAGCCTGCCGCGATCCGTCAG
>WRPH01000004.1 GCA_009773375.1 Paracoccaceae bacterium | reverse complement strand
AGGCCGTAGGCCAGGTCTGCGAACTCTTCACCGACGAAGAATGCTACAACTTCTTCAAAGCTGCCGGGTACGAAACCAATTGACCGCAACCCGCTCTAAAGCAAAGCCTGACGGCTTAGTCCCGGCGGCGGTCGGCGGGGTAGACGCCCAGAATATCCACCTGCGTGCTGAAATAGCGCAGCTCGTCCAGCGCCAGTTTGACGTTGGCGTCTTCCGGGTGGCCTTCGATATCGGCGTAAAATTCTGTCGCTGTGAAGCTGCCGCCGACCATGTAGCTTTCCAGCTTGGTCATGTTGACGCCGTTGGTGGCAAAACCGCCCATCGCCTTGTAAAGCGCCGCCGGAATGTTGCGGACGCGGAAGGTGAAGGTGGTGATCATGTGATCGGCGCGGCGCGAATGATCGGGTGTGCGGCTCATGACCAGAAAGCGGGTGGTGTTGTTGGCGTGGTCTTCGATGTGGCGGGCCAGCACATTCAGCCCGTAGATCGAGGCGGCCAGTTCGCTGGCCAGCGCGGCCTTGCTGACATCGCCCGATTCGGCCACCTCGCGCGCGGCGCGGGCGTTGTCAGAGCTGACCTTGCCCTTTATGCCATGCTTGCGCAGAAAGCCCGCGCATTGCGGCAGGATCACCACATGGCCATGCGCCTCGGTCACGTCGGAAAGTTTCGCCCCCGGCACGCCCAGCAAATTGACATGCACCCGCACGAAGGCTTCATCGACGATATGCAGCCCGGCGCGCGGCAGCAGCGAATGCACATCCGCCACCCGGCCATAGGTGGAGTTTTCCACCGCCAGCATGCCCAGATCAACCTCGCCCGAGCGAGTCAGGTCGACGACATCTTCAAAAGTGGTGCAGGGAAACGGCTCCATATCGGGCCGCGCCTGTTGGCAAGCCTGATGCGAATAGGCCCCCAATTCACCCTGAAACGCGATCCGGCCTGACATTTTGACACACTCCGCCATAAAAGCCCCGCTTTCGGGCGATTGGTCGCGCTACTACACCTTGAAAGAGGGCGGGGGAAGCGGGTAGATAGCGCCAAATCAGGTTCCGGCCCCTTCAGCCGCCCCATCACACTCCGCAAGGAAGGCGCGACATGTTCGACACGATGACTTTGACCAAGGTGACCGGCGCAGTCTGTGGCTCGCTTTTGGTTTATCTCTTCATTTCCTGGGCCGGCGAGTCGCTGTATGCCACCGCCCCGGTCGCACATGCCGGCGAGGAAGTGGCGCAGGCCTACAGCATTGAAACCGGCGAAGCCGCTGCTGGCGGCGAAACCGAAGCTGCCGAAGGCCCGGTGTTTGCCGATGTCTATGCCGCTGCAGACGTGGCCGCTGGTGAGAAGGTGTTCAAGAAATGCGCTGCCTGCCACAAGGTTGATGGTGCCGATAGCACCGGCCCGCACCTGAACGGTGTGGTTGGCCGTGCGCGTGGCGGTGTAGCTGGCTTTGGCTATTCGGATGGCATGATCGCCGTGACCGACCCGTGGACCCCGGAAGCGCTGGAAGTGTTCCTTGCCAACCCGAAGGGCGTGGTTGCGGGCACCAAGATGGCCTTCGCCGGGCTGCCGAAAGTGGAAGACCGCGCTAACCTGATCGCCTATCTGGCAACCCTGCCATAAGCGTGTGAAACGTCTGCAAAAGGGCCGCTCTTCGGGGCGGCCTTTTTCATTTTGCGCCGCCCTGCCCTGCTGTTCACATAATCGCGCCCCGCACATTCGCGCCTTGTGGGCTGATCGGGTTCCGATTTAGCATGTGCGGCAATAAGCTTGCGGCAAAAGCCGTGGCAAACGGGAGGTCGGGCATGACAAAGCAGATCAGGGCAAAGGCGATTGCGGCAGAGCGTGGCACCGGCCTGCTGGTGGCGGGGCTGTTTGCGATCACGGCGGCGGGATTTGCGGTTGCGGCGCGGGCGGAAGACACCAAGATCATCACGGCGCATGGCATCTCTACCTTTGGCGAGCTGAAATACCCGGCGGATTTCAAGCATCTGGACTATGTGAACCCCGATGCCCCGAAGGGCGGCGAAATCTCGGAATGGGCGCCCGGCACCTTTGACAGCCTGAACCCCTATTCGGTGAAGGGGGTTTCGGCGGCGCTGGCGAGCGGCTTTTACGAAACCATCCTGACCGGCACCGCGGATGAGATCGGCGCGCTCTACTGTCTGATGTGCGAAACCATGGAATATCCCGAAGACCGATCCTGGGTGATCTTCAACCTGCGCAACGATGTGAAATTTTCCGACGGCAGCCCGATGACCGCCGAGGACGTGGTGTTCAGCTACGAGATGTTCCGCGACAAGGGCATTGCCGAATACCGCTCCGTATTCAACGACAAGTTCCAATCGGTCGAGGCGCTGGACCCTTACCGGGTGAAGTTCACCTTCACCCCCGGCACGCCGTTTCGCGATATGCCGGGCACGGCGGGCAGTCTGACGGTGATTTCCAAGGCCGATTACCTTGCCAACAAGCGCGATCTGGAGGAATCCAGCCTGAAGCCCTTCCTTGGCACTGCGCCCTATGTGCTGGACAGCATGAAGGTCGGCCAGCAGATCATCTACAAGCGCAACCCCGAGTATTGGGGCGCGAACCACCCGCTTTCCATCGGCCAGAACAACTTTGACCGCATCCGCATCGAGTATTTCGGTGATGACACGGCGGCGATCGAGGCGTTCAAATCGGGCATCTACACCTTCCGCAACGAAAATTCGTCGAAGAACTGGGCGACGGCCTATGACTTTCCGAACGTGACCAGCGGGGCGGTGGCGAAGGTGCAGCTGCCGAACGGGGCGATTGCCTCGGGGCAGGCGTTCTTGTTCAACCTGCGCCGCGAAAAGCTGCAAGACCCGCGGGTGCGCGAGGCGATCGGGCTGATGTTCAACTTTGAATGGTCAAACCAGACGCTGTTCTACGGGCTTTATGCGCGGATCAATTCGATCTGGGAAAATACCCAGATGGCGGCGAAAGGCCCGGCGAGTGCGGCGGAAACCGTGTTGTTGCAGCCCTTGGTCGATGAAGGCCTGCTGCCCGCCAGCATCCTGACCGATGAGGCGGTGATGGCGCCGGTTTCCACCCCCGACAAGGCGATGGACCGTGGCAATCTGCGCCGCGCCTCGGCGCTTCTGGATGAAGCTGGCTGGATTGTCGGCAACGACGGCATGCGCCGCAATGCCAAGGGCGAGACGCTGAAGCTGGAGTTTCTGGAAGACAGCCCGTCGTTTGAACGGGTGATCAACCCTTATGTCGAAAACCTGCGCGCTTTGGGCGTTGATGCGTCTTTGGTGATGGTGGACCCGGCGCAGATGAGCCAGCGCAGCGATCCGCCGAATTTCGATTTCGACATCATCGTTGGTGGCGCGATCAACGGCTATGAACCCGGCAGCGACATGAAGCAGGGCTATGCCTCGGTCACGGCGAACAATTCCACCCGCAACCGGGCGGGCGTTGCCAACCCGGCGGTGGACAGGTTGTTGGACGTGATCGAAGCCGCCAAGACCCGCGAAGAACTGGACGTGGCAACGCAAGCGCTGGACCGGGTGTTGCGCTCTACCCGGTTCTGGGTGCCGCAGTGGTATAAAAATACCCATACCGTCGCCTATTACGATCAATACGCCCACCCTGAGGCGCTGCCGCCCTATGCCTTGGGCGAGCTGTCGTTCTGGTGGTTTGATCAGGCCAAGGCCGACAAGCTGAAAGCAGCGGGCGTGCTGAAATAAATGCTGGCCTATATCCTGCGCCGTCTGCTTTTGGTGATTCCGACGCTGTTCGGCATCATGGTGGTCAACTTTGCGCTGACCCAGTTTGTCCCCGGCGGCCCGTTTGACCAGATCGAGGCGCGGCTGGAAGGCGAAGGCGATTCCATTGACGCCGTCGCGGGCAATTCCGGCAAAGACCCCGGCGCGGTCAGCACTGATCCGGGCTATGTCGGCGCGCGCGGGTTGCCGCCCGAATTTCGCGCCAAGCTGGAGGTCGAATTCGGCTTTGCCCGCTTCATCTGCCCGGACGGCTATGAGGGCAATCTGATCCAGCAGGCGAAAGACTGCGAAAAGGAGATGATCCCGGCGGTCGAACGCTTTGTCATCATGATGGGCAAGTTCATCCGCTTTGATTTCGGCGAAAGCTATTTCAAATCGCAAAGCGTGGTCAGCCTGATCCTTGACAAGATGCCGGTGTCGATCACGCTGGGGCTGTGGTCGACACTGATCGCCTATATGGTGTCGATACCGCTGGGCATCCGCAAGGCGGTGAAGGACGGGTCGAGCTTTGACAGCTGGACATCCGGCATCATCATTGCCGCCTATGCCATCCCCGGCCTGCTGATCGCGGTACTGCTGTTGGTGCTGTTCGCGGGCGGGTCGTATTGGAAGCTGTTTCCGCTGCGCGGCCTGACCTCGGACGGGTTTGAAGACATGTCGATGATCGGCAAGGCGCTGGATTATCTGTGGCACATCACCCTGCCGGTGCTGGCCAGCACGATTTCGTCGTTTGCGACGCTGACGCTGCTGACCAAGAACAGTTTTCTGGATGAAATCCGCAAGCAATATGTGATGACGGCGCGGGCCAAGGGGCTGTCGGAACGGCGGGTGCTGTATGGTCACGTTTTCCGCAACGCCATGCTGATCGTGATCGCGGGCTTTCCGGCGCTGTTCATTTCAGTGTTTTTCGGCGGCAACCTGATCATTGAAAACATCTTCTCGCTGGATGGTCTGGGGCAGTTGGGCTTCCGCTCGGCCGTCGAACGCGATTATCCGGTGGTGTTTGGCACGCTGTTTGCCTTTGGCCTGATGGGGCTGGTGGTCGGCATCCTGTCGGACCTGATGTATGTCTGGATCGACCCCCGCATTGATTTTGAGCGGAGGGGCTGACATGGCACTTTCGCCGCTGAACCAGCGCCGCTGGCGCAATTTCAAAGCCAACCGCCGGGCCTATTGGTCGCTGATGGTGTTTTCGATCCTGTTCGGCCTGTCGCTGTTTGCCGAGGTGCTGGCGAATGACCGGCCCTTGCTGGTGAATTATCGCGACGAATGGCGGATGCCGTTTCTGAAGTTCTATTCCGAAAAGGATTTCGGCGGCGATTTCGGCACCGAGGCGAATTACAAAGCCCCCGAGGTGCAGTGTCTGATCCTGACCGGCGGGCTGGCGGAATGCTTTGACGACGCCGAGGACATCACCAAAGCGGTGCAGGCTGGCCGCTTTGATACCGCGACCGAGGGTTATCAGAACGGCTGGATGATCTGGCCCCTGATCCCGTATTCTTACAACACCATCAACGATCTGGGCGGGCAAGCTGCCCCTTCCGCCCCGGATGCGCAGCACTGGCTGGGCACCGATGACACCAGCCGCGATGTGCTGGCGCGGGTGATCTATGGCTTCCGGCTGTCGGTGGCGTTCGGGCTGATCGTCACCGTGCTGACCTCGATCATCGGCATCGCGGCGGGGGCGGTGCAGGGCTATTTCGGCGGCAAGGTCGATCTGATCTTTCAGCGCGCACTGGAAATCTGGGGCGGGGTGCCGGAATTATACTTCATCATCATCGTCTTCGCGGTGTGGGAGCGCAGTTTCTGGATCCTGCTGTCGATCATGGTGCTGTTCGGCTGGACCCGGCTGATCGGGGTGGTGCGGGCGGAATTCCTGCGGGCGCGGAATTTCGAATATGTCCGCGCCGCCAAGGCCTTGGGCGTGCCGGACCGGGTGATCATCTTCCGGCATGTGCTGCCAAATGCGATGGTGGCGACGCTGACCATGCTGCCGTTTGCGATTTCGGGCACCATCGGCGCGCTGGCCAGTCTGGATTATCTGGGCTTCGGCCTGCCCGCCTCGCTGCCCAGCCTTGGCCAGTTGTCGCGGCAGGCGCAGCAGAATTTGCAGATGCCGTCGCTGGCGTTTACCGCGTTTTTCACCTTTGCCATCATGCTGTCGCTGCTGGTCTTCATCTTTGAAGGCGTGCGCGATGCGTTTGACCCGAGAAAGACCTTCCAATGAACACGGTGCTGGAGGTTTCGGGGCTGAACATCGGCTTTCGGCAGGATGGCCGCGATATTACGGCGGTGCGCGGGGTCAGTTTCAGCGTCGCCAAGGGTGAAACCGTGGCGCTGGTCGGCGAAAGTGGCTCGGGCAAATCGGTGACGGCGCTGTCCACGGTGGGGCTGCTGCCAGAAAGCGCCACGGTGACCGGATCGGTGCGCTATCTGGGGCGCGAGATGGTGGGCGCCTCGCAGGCTGATCTGCGGCGGGTGCGCGGCAATGACATCAGCTTCATCTTTCAGGAACCGATGACCAGCCTGAACCCGCTGCACACCATTGAGCGGCAGTTGGCGGAAAGTCTGGGCCTGCATCAAGGGCTTGGCGGCGCTGCGGCGCGGGCGCGCAGCCTTGAACTGCTGAACAAGGTCGGCATTCGCGATGCCGAAAGCCGGCTGTCCGCCTATCCGCACCAGCTTTCGGGTGGCCAACGTCAGCGGGTGATGATCGCCATGGCGCTGGCGAACGGGCCGGAGCTGTTGGTGGCGGATGAACCGACCACCGCGCTGGACGTGACGATTCAGGCGCAGATTCTGGCGCTGCTGGCGGATCTGAAACGCTCGGAAAGCCTGAGCCTGCTGTTCATCACCCATGATCTGGGCATCGTGCGCCGCATCGCCGACCGGGTCTGCGTGATGCAGGGTGGCGAGATTGTGGAACAGGGGCCGACCGCCGAGATTTTCGCCAATCCGCAGCATCCCTATACGCAAAAACTGCTGGCGGCAGAACCGAAAGGCCGCCCCGATCCGGTGGCGGAAACCGCGCCGGTGGTAGTGGAAACCGACAAGTTGCGGGTGTGGTTTCCGATTCAGGCGGGGTTTCTGCGCAAGACCGTTGGCCATGTGAAGGCGGTGAACGAGGCGACACTTTCGGTGCGCGCGGGCGAAACGCTGGGCATCGTTGGTGAATCCGGCTCGGGCAAGACCACGCTGGCGCTGGCGATCTTGCGGCTGATTGAATCGACCGGGCGGATCAGCGTTTTGGGGCATGACATCGACGGGCTGACCGGCACCGCGCTGCGCAGCCATCGCCGCGATATGCAGATCGTGTTTCAAGACCCGTTCGGCAGCCTGTCGCCACGGATGACCGCCGCCGAGATCGTAGCCGAAGGTCTGGGCGTGCATGGGCTGGAGCCGGGGCGCAACCGTGCGGAAATGGTGGCCGAAATCATGGCCGAGGTTGGCCTCGATCCGGCGATGGCGGCGCGCTATCCGCATGAATTTTCCGGCGGCCAGCGCCAGCGCATCGCCATTGCCCGCGCGATGATCCTGCGGCCCAAGCTGGTGGTGCTGGATGAACCCACCAGCGCCTTGGATATGACGGTGCAGGTGCAGATCGTTGATCTGCTGCGGGATTTGCAGCGCAAATGGGGGCTGGCCTATATCTTCATCAGCCATGATTTGCGCGTGGTGCGGGCTTTGGCGCATAAGGTATTGGTGATGAAAGAAGGTAATGTGGTGGAAACCGGCATCGGCGCGCAGATTTTTGAAGCGCCGCAGACCGACTACACCCGCGCGCTGATGGCGGCGGCATTTGGCACGGGGACGGCGCAATGAAGATCCTGTTCGTTCACCAGAACTTTCCCGGCCAATTCCTGCACCTTGCGCCGGAACTGGCCAAACGCGGCCATGACTGCCTTGCGCTGACCGATGCGGTGAACAACCGCGCCGCGATCATCCCGGTGGTGAAATACAAGCATGAACAGCAGCCGGTGGATGCGGCGGCCACACGGCTGGGCCGCAACTACACCACGATGAGCGATCGCGGCGTGACGGTAGCGCGGGCGGCGCTGCAAATGCGACAGAAAGGCTATATCCCGGATGTGATCTTTGGCCATTCCGGCTGGGGCGAAACGCTGTTTCTGAAAGAGGTCTGGCCTGAGGCGAAGCTGATCGTTTATGCCGAGTTCTACTATCGCGGGCGTGGGGCCGATGTTGGCTTTGATCTGGAGTTCGGCCAGCCCAGCTTTGATCAGGTGATGATCGCGCAGGGCCGCGCCACCTATCTGGGGCAGGCTCTGGCACATGCCGATGCCGGGCTGTCGCCGACGGAATGGCAGGCCTCGACCTACCCCGACCCGCTGCGGAAGATGATTACCGTGATCCATGACGGCGTGGATACCGCCGTCATGGCCCCCACCCCGGAGGCGCGTTTCACCCTGCCGAATGGTGTGGTGGTGAAGCCGGGCGACGAGGTGCTGACCTTTGTGAACCGCAATCTGGAACCCTATCGCGGCTATCACATCTTCATGCGCGCGCTGCCTGCGGTGATGGCGGCGCGGCCACATGCGCAGGTGGTGATCGTGGGTGGCGACGAGGTGTCTTATGGTGCCGCGCCGAAGGGCGAAAAGGGCTGGAAAGACCGCTTCCTGTCAGAAATGCGCGATCAGCTGGACCTTTCGCGCGTGCATTTCATGGGCAAGGTGCCCTACCCGAACTTCGTGGCGCTGATGCAGGTGTCGCGTGCGCATGCCTATCTGACCTATCCCTTCGTGCTGTCGTGGTCGATGATCGAGGCGATGGCGGCGGGCTGCCACATCATCGGATCGGCCACCCAGCCGGTGATGGAGGCGCTGGAGCATGGCAAGACCGGCACGCTGGTCGATTTCTTCGATGTGGCGGGCTGGTCGGCGGCGTTGACTGATGCGCTGGCGCATCCCGGCCGCTATCTGCCGCTGCGGCAAGCCGCCCGGCAACGCGCGCTGGAGCGGTATGACCTGCGCAGCAATTGCCTGCCGCGCATGGTCGATTTCGTCGAAAGCTTTGCGCCGCAGCGCTGATCAGACCGCCGCCGAATGCTTGGCCTTGGATTGATCATAGGCGTCAAACATCCGCGCCACCATCCGCGTCAGCGGGCGGCCCTCGGGCGGGATCGACAGGCCGGTGTCATCCAGCGTGACCATGCCGGGAAAGGCGTTGGCGGCATCTGACAGCAGCGTTTGCAGCCGGTCGGCGCTGACGTCGTAATCGCGCAAGATCTCGGCCCGGTTGATGCGGAAATCGCACATCAGCGCCTCGATCAGCCTTCCGCGCAGCTTGTCTTCGCCGGAAAACACATGGCCGCGATGGGTGGAAAACTGCCCGGCGCGGATTGCCTTGGTATGCACTGCGGTAGCGGAAGCGTTCTGCGCATAGCCCTGCGGAAAGCGCGAGATCGACGAGGCCCCCAAGCCGATCAGCACCGGCGAGGTGTCATCGGTATAGCCCTGAAAATTGCGCCGCAGCGTGCCTGCCTTGGCTGCTTTGGCCATGCCATCGCTGGGGCGTGCGAAATGGTCGATGCCGATTTCATCATAGCCATCGGCGACGAACAGCGTCCGTGCGGTTTCAAACAGGCCCAGCCGTTCTTGCGGCGTCGGGATCGCATCGGATGGAATCATCTGCTGGCGGCGGCTCATCCACGGCACATGCGCGTAGCCGTAAAGCGCCACCCGGTCGGGTGACAGCGCCAGCAGCTTTTGCACCGAATCGGCAATGCGGGCGTTGGTCTGATGCGGCAGGCCATAAAGAATATCGGCGTTCAGGCTGGCGACACCGCGGGCGCGGATCATCTCGGCCACCGCAACGGTGGTCTCATAGGGCTGTTCGCGGCCAATCGTGGCCTGAATTTCCGGGTCGAAATCCTGCACGCCGATGGACGCGCGGTTCATCCCGGCGGCGGCCAGTGCATCCAGCCGGGGGGCGTCCACCTCCATCGGGTCGATTTCGACCGAGAATTCTGCCCCCGGCCCCATCGGCACCACGTCAAAGATGGTCGCCGCCAGATCGGTGATCAGTTCGGGGGCCAGCATGGTCGGCGTGCCGCCGCCCCAATGCAGCCGCGACAGCCGCACTCCGGGCGCCAGATGCGCGCGCAGCAGGGCGATTTCGGCCTTCAGCACCTTGGCATAGGCGCGCACCGGATCATCCGACACGGTGCCTTGGGTGCGACAGGCGCAAAACCAGCATAGCCGACGACAAAACGGCACATGCAGATACAGCGAAATTTCAGACCCGGCGGGCACCGCCTCGATCCAATTGACGAATTCAGCCGTCGTCACGCCACCGCCAAATTGCGGAGCGGTCGGATAACTGGTATAGCGGGGCACACGCGCGTCGAAAAGACCGAGCCGTGAGAGTTGCGAATGGACTGTCATGCGCATAACTTGAAGATGAGTTACAGGTTTCGCCTTGACTCAGATCAACCGAAAGGCCGGATATGTCGCATCACGACCTGAAACTGGGCTCGCCGAACTGCGGAGACTGCCCGATCCGCCATCGCGCCGTGTGTGCACGCTGTGAAACCGATGAGTTGGCCCAGCTGGACGCCATCAAATATTACCGCAGCTTTCAGGCTGGTCAGACGGTGATCTGGTCGGGCGACCGGATGGATTTCGTCGCCTCGGTGGTCACCGGCATCGCCACGCTGACCCAGACCATGGAAGACGGCCGCCGCCAGATGGTCGGCCTGCTGCTGCCATCCGATTTTGTCGGCCGTCCGGGGCGCTCGCAAGCCGCCTATGACGTGACCGCCACCACCGATCTGGTGATGTGCTGCTTCCGCAAGAAGCCGTTCGAAGAACTGATGGGCAGCACGCCGCATATCGCGCAGCGCCTGCTGGAAATGACGCTGGATGAACTGGACGCGGCCCGCGAATGGATGCTGCTGCTGGGCCGCAAGACCGCGCGCGAAAAGATTGCGTCGCTGCTGGCTATCATTGCGCGGCGCGATGCGTCGCTGAAATCTTCAGTCACCAAGGGCGGGGTGAAATTTGATCTGCCGCTGACCCGCGAAGAAATGGCCGATTATCTGGGCCTGACGCTGGAAACCGTCAGCCGTCAGATGTCGGCTTTGAAACGTGACGGCGTGATCGAGCTGGAAGGCAAACGCCATGTGATCGTTGGCAGTCTTGACCGTTTGATGGAAGAAACCGGCGACGATTCCGATGGTGGCGCGCTCGTCTGAATCCGACATCCGCCGTTGATTCAGGTCAAGGCGGTAATGGGATAGGCGGGATAGATCTTTTGCGACCGGAAAGTTCCGGAACAGCCATGGAGGTCTCTATGACGATGAAAGTACTTTGCCCCACCGATGGGACGCCGCATTCGATGCAGGCGGTGGTTGCTGCGGCGGAACTGGCCACGAAATACGGCGCGGCCCTGACGATTTGTGTCGTCAACGTCGCGCATGGTGGCGGGCGCGGGCCGCTGATCCATCATTGGTCCGACGCTGAAGCGCAAAAGCTGCTGGATGACGCGGTAGCGGTGGCAGGCCAGAACGGCCAGTCCGATGTGCACACCGCCATCGTGATCGACCGCGAGGCGGCATCCGGCATCGTCGGCTATGCCGAAACCCACCAGATTGACCATATCGTGATGGGCACCGGCGACAAGCGCGGGCTGTCGCGGCTGGTGCTTGGATCGGTGGCCGCAGATGTGGCCGCCCGGGCGCATTGCTCGGTGACCATCGCCCGCTAAGGCTGGTTTCGACATGACGGGGATGCAACCCGCCACGATTTGGCACCCGATTGGTGCGGTGGGTTGTATCCGTCCTTTAGCCGACAGGCATAGACACGCGCGCTGTCGCCGCATCAGAATCGCGGCAATGCTGATCCAGATTATCGTTGGCCAGCGCATTCTTGCCTATCCTGCCCCCTGACCACACGGATGTGTCACAGGAGAAGCACCATGGACAAAGACCGGATCATCGGCTCGGCGAAAGTTGTCGAGGGCAAGGCCAAAGTCGCTGTTGGCAAACTGCTGGGCGACGCCAAACTGCAATCAGAAGGTCAGGCCGACAAGCTTGAAGGCACCGTGCAGAACGCGATTGGCGGCGTGAAAGACGCGGTCAAAGACGCGCTGAAAGACAAGTAACCTACCCTTCCCTTTGAAAGACGGAGAGATTCCATGTCGTTAGGCACTATTCTACTGATCATCTTGATCATTTTCCTGCTGGGTGGCTTCAGCGGTCGCTTTGGCGGCTATGGCTACGGCTTTGGCCACGGCGGCGTTGGTGTGATCGGCGTCATCCTGATCGTCGTGCTGATCCTGGTGCTGACGGGGCGGATGTAAGCCCCAAGGCGTAGCACTTTGGCAATGTAGGGCGGGGATTTCCCCGCCCTACCCATTTTGCTTGGACGTTTTGCCGAGGCGACTAAAAATAGTCGAAAAAGTAGAGCAACACGATGACAAAAATTGGCACGCCCAGTAACCAGGCAACGATCCCCTTCATCTGACCCTCCTGTGATCCATAAAGCGGTGTAGCGTGCGCGCTTCACAGATCAAACGCAAGGCGCGCGATCCGGATCAACCGGAAGCCGAGCAAGCCCCAAAGCGAGAGGCCCGCCCAGAACCGTCTTTACCGGCTGAACCGCTTGTATTTCGCCCGCTTCGGCTCCAGCGCATCCGGCCCCAAGCGGCGGACTTTGTCCTGTTCGTAGGCCTCAAAATTGCCCTCGAACCATTCGACATGCGCATCACCTTCAAAGGCCAGCATGTGCGTGCAAAGCCGGTCGAGGAAGAAGCGGTCGTGGCTGATGATGATCGCGCAGCCCGCGAAATCTTCGATGGCCGATTCCAGCGCCTGCAGGGTTTCCACATCCAGATCGTTGGTCGGTTCATCCAGCAGCAGCACGTTGCCGCCCGAGCGCAGCAGTTTCGCCATGTGAACGCGGTTGCGTTCGCCGCCCGACAGCAGGCCGACTTTCTTCTGTTGGTCAGTGCCCTTGAAGTTGAACGCGCCGGTATAGACGCGGCTGTTCATCGACATATCGCCCAACTGGATCACTTCCGAGCCGCCCGAGATTTCCTCCCAGACGTTCTTGTTCGGATCAAGCGCATCGCGCGACTGGTCGACATAGGCCAGATGCACGGTGTTGCCCAGCGTGATGGTGCCTTCATCCGGGGTTTCCTGCCCGGTGATCATGCGGAACAGCGTCGATTTGCCAGCGCCGTTCGGGCCGATCACGCCGACAATCGCGCCCGGCGGCACGGTGAACGACAGGTTTTCGATCAACAGCTTGTCGCCCATGTGCTTCTTCAGGCCTTCGACCTCGATCACCTTGTTGCCCAGACGCTCGCCGTTCGGGATGATGATCTGCGCGGTCGAGGCGCGTTCCAGCACGGTCTGCCCGGCCATTTCGTTGTAGCGCGCCAGACGGGCCTTGCCCTTGGATTGCCGCGCCTTCGCCCCGGAGCGGATCCACTCCAGTTCCTTTTCCAACGCTTTTTGCTTGGATTTGTCTTCGCGGGCTTCCTGGCTCATCCGCTTGGCTTTCTGGTCGAGCCAAGCCGAGTAGTTGCCCTCGTAAGGAATACCGCGGCCGCGGTCGAGTTCCAGAATCCAGCTGGTGATGTCATCCAGGAAATAGCGGTCGTGGGTGACGATCAGGATGGTGCCCTTGTAGTTGATCAGGTGCTTTTGCAGCCAGGCGATGGATTCGGCATCAAGGTGGTTGGTCGGTTCGTCCAGCAGCAGCATGTCGGGCGCCTCCAGCAGCAGCTTGCAGAGTGCCACGCGGCGGCGTTCCCCCCCCGACAGGCTTTCGACATCGGCATCATCCGGCGGGCAACGCAGCGCGTCCATTGCCACGCCGACAGACGCTTCCAGTTCCCACAGGTTGCCCGCGTCGATCTGGTCTTGCAGCTGCGCCATCTCGTCGGCCGTCTCGTCCGAGTAGTTCATGGCGAGTTCGTTGTAGCGTTCCAGAATCGCCGTCTGCTTGGCGACGCCCAGCATGACGTTGCCCTTCACATCCAGCGACGGGTCCAGATAGGGTTCCTGCGCCAGATAGCCGACCTTGGCCCCCTTGGCGGCCCAGGCCTCGCCTTTGAAATCGGTGTCGATGCCGGCCATGATCTTCAAGAGCGTCGATTTCCCCGAACCGTTGACGCCGACCACACCGATCTTGACCCCCGGCAGGAAGTTCAGGTGGATATTCTCAAAGCACTTCTTGCCACCCGGATAGGTCTTGGAGACGCCTTCCATGTGGTAGACATATTGATACGAGGCCATTTCGGTGCTCCTGATCCGTTGTTGAACGTCATGTAGCGATTGTTGTGGACAAGGGCAACGTGCGCGCGGATTGTTGCGCCCGGTTTCATAGGGCAGCGCGGGATTGCAGAGCTTGGACAAAGATCAATGAGCCTGACCCTTGTGTTGGCCCCGGCAGGCCAATTGAAACGGCGACATTTCCCCGGCCAGAGACTGGCCTGATGCGGGCAGGTTTCCCCATTGCCCACAAGGGTATGGTCATTGGACTTCTGGGCGGGTCGTTTGACCCGGCCCATGAAGGCCATGCCCATATCAGCCGCGAGGCGCTCAAACGGATGGGGCTGGATCAGGTCTGGTGGCTGGTGACGCCCGGCAACCCGCTGAAGGCCCGGCAGCCTGCGCCGATGGCCGAGCGGTTGGCGCGGGCGCGGGCGGTGATGCCAGACCCGCGAGTCAGGATCACCGATCTGGAGGCCAAACTGGGCACGCGGGCAACGGCGGATACGATTGATGCGCTGCGCGCGATCTATCCCGGCGTGAGTTTCGTCTGGCTGATGGGAGCCGACAATCTGGTGCAGTTTCACAAATGGGGCCGCTGGCGCGATATTCTGCGGTCGGTGCCGATTGGCGTGCTGGCCCGGCCCGGATCGGGTGTGGCAGCCCGCACCAGTGTGGCGGCACGGGCGTTCCGGGTGCATCAGATCGACCGGGGCGAGAATTTGCGCGACCGCAAGGCTCCGGCCTGGTGCTTCGTGAATATTCCGCTGAACAGCGCCTCTTCCAGCGCGATCCGGGCGCGCGGCGAATGGAAGAAGTGAAAACCCTGTGATCAGGCGGTTTCAGGGGCCTTCTGCCCCCGTCTGCGATTGCATCGCAGCCTCCCCCGAGGATATTTGAACAGAGAGGATGACCAAGGGGTTTTGCAATGCAGGTAGGGCGCAGGTGGCTGTTGGGCGCGCTGCTGGTGGGGGTGGCGGCTCCGGTCTGGGCCGAGGCACCGTCGGCATCGCTGCGGCCAAAGCCGCGCAGGCCGAAAGACACGGATGCGGGGGCGGCGAGGCTGGTCAAGGCCGCCAAGCTGACCGGCGCGGTGGGCTATGTGGTGGCCGATCTGGCGACCGGGCGGGTGCTGGAAGCTGCGGGCGAAGCGCAGGCCTTGCCGCCCGCTTCGGTGACGAAAGCGGTGACGGCGCTGTTTGCGCTGGAAAAGCTGGGGGTGGAGCATCGTTTCACGACGCGGGTGATGCGGCTGGGCAAGCTGACCGATGGGCGGCTTGACGGCGATCTGATTCTGGCAGGCGGCGGCGACCCGAGCTTTGATACCGACAAGATGGGCGATCTGGTGGCGGCTTTGGCGGCCAGAGGCGTGCGCGAAGTCAATGGCCGCTTGCTTGCCTATGCAGGCGCGCTGCCCGAGCGGTTTCAGATTGCCGCCGATCAGCCGGCCTTTGTCGGCTATAATCCGGCGATCTCGGGCTTGATGCTGAACTACAACCGGGTGAATTTCGTCTGGAAGGCGGCGAATGGCGGCCATCAGCTGATGATGAACGCCGAGGGCATACGCTTTGTGCCGCCGGTGCAGATGGCGACGATGCAGGTGGCGCAGCGCGATCTGCCGCTGTTTGCCTATCAACCGGGCGCGGCGCAGGATCACTGGACGGTTGCCGCCGAAGCCTTGGGCAAGGACGGCAGCCGCTGGCTGCCGGTGCGGCACCCGGCGGTCTATGTCGCCGAGGTGTTCCAGACGCTCTGCGCCGCGCAAGGCATCAAACTGCCCCGAGCCGAGGTGATCCACGCCCTGCCCGTCGGGGCCGAGGACATCGTGCGGCATGACAGCGAACCGCTGCCCGACCTGCTGCGCAAGATGCTGAAATTCTCGACCAACCTGACCGCCGAGGCGGTAGGGCTGGCCGCATCGGGTGCCGGGTCGCTGGAGGGGTCAGCGGCGGTGATGACCTCCTGGGCGCAGCGACGCTTCGGCATTTCGGGGGTGTTTGGCGATCATTCCGGGCTGGGGCCGAAATCGCGGATCACCCCGGCCGAGATGCTGGCGGTGATGCTGAAAGCCCGCAGCACCCCCACCGGCGCGCTGCTGGAGGGCTTGCTGCGCGATCTGGGCCTGCCCGGCGCGGACGGCAAGGCGCAAGACAAGGCGGCGGTGCGGGTCCGGGCGAAAAGCGGCACGATGAATTTCGTCTCCAACCTTTCGGGCTATGTGGTGGCCGATGCGGGCCGCGGTCTGGCCTTTGCGGTGTTCACCAGCGATCTGCCCCGCCGTGCCGCCGTGCCGGTCGAGCAACGCGAAAATCCCGAGGGCGATGCGGCCTGGGTCAAACGCGCCCGCCGCCTGCACAGCCAGTTGCTGCACCGCTGGGCCGGGCTTTACCTGTAATCCCGGATCGGCACCTGCGGTGCGTGCAAGCACGCACCCTACCTCTGGACCATCGGCTCGGGCCTGCGCGACGCATAAGTGCCTCCGGCGGGGATATTTTTGCCAAGATGAATGCGCTGTGGCTTTGCGACTTCATCTTGGCAAAAATATCCCCCCGCGGAGCGTCCTACGCCGCCCCCAACTCCAACCTGTCCTGACGAAGGTGAGGTAGGGTGCGTGCTTGCACGCACCGCCGCCCGGATCAGGGCTTCAGATGCCGCACCCTTGCGCCCCATTCGATCGCGGCGGAATGCAAGCGATCGAGCGCCAGTTCCTCGCGCACCTCCTCCAGCATGCGCAGTTCCACTTCGGCCAGACGACCATCTGCAGCAATCACGTCGCAGGCCAGCGCATAGGCGGTTTCGTGCAGCCGTTCGGGCAGCGCATCGCGGATCAGGCCGAACAGCGCGTCCAGCCCGTCTTCTTCCTCGAACAGATCGAACACCGTCTGCGCCACCACCCGGATGCGGTCGGCGTCATAATCGGCAAACACCGGCATATGGTTGACCATGCGCTGGATCGCCACCAGTTCCGGCGTGCGCATCTGTTCATCCGAGGCAGACACGGCGATCATCACCGCGACAAGCGCGTCCTGCGGTGACAGCGAGGGGGGGGTATCGGGCACGTTTGCTCTCCTGTTCATTGCGGTGCAGAATATTGACCCCGAGCCCGCGCGGCAATAGAGGACACAGGGATTGCGACAACATGGGGTTGGCGCGAAAGGAGACTGCCGCGATGTCCGCTTTGCGCGATGCTGGGATGAAATCGAAAGCTTGGCCCTTTGAAGAGGCCCGCGCGCTGCTGAAACGCTATGAAAAGAAGGCCCCGGAAAAGGGCTATGTGCTGTTTGAAACCGGCTATGGCCCCTCGGGTTTGCCGCATATCGGCACTTTTGGCGAGGTGGCGCGGACGACGATGATCCGCCGCGCCTTCGAGGCGATTTCCGACATTCCGACCCGGCTGATCTGTTTTTCCGATGATGTCGATGGCATGCGCAAGGTGCCGGAAAACGTGCCGGAGCAGGATATGCTACGCCAGCACATGCAAAAGCCGCTGACTGCGGTGCCCGATCCTTACGGCGAATACCCCAGCTTTGGCGCGCATAACAACGCCATGCTGCGGCGCTTCCTTGATACCTTCGGCTTTGAATATGAATTCATCAGCGCCACCGAGTTCTATAAATCCGGCCGCTTCGATGACACGCTGAAGCTGGCGACCGAGCGGTATGATGCGATCATGAAGATCATGCTGGCGTCTTTGCGTGAAGAACGCCAGCAGACCTATTCCTGTTTCCTGCCGATCCACCCGGAAACCGGGCGGGTGCTGTATGTGCCGATGAAGAACGTCGATGCCGTCAACCACACCATCACCTTCGATGATGAGGATGGCCGCGAATGGACGCTTCCGGTCACCGGCGGCAACGTCAAACTGCAATGGAAGCCCGATTTTGGTGCCCGCTGGGCGGCGCTGGATGTCGATTTTGAGATGTATGGCAAGGACCATTCCACCAACACCCCGATCTATGACGGGATTTGCGAGGTTCTGGGCGGGCGCAAGCCGAACCATATGAGCTATGAGCTGTTCCTCGATGATCAGGGCCAGAAAATCTCCAAATCCAAGGGCAACGGCCTGACGATTGATGAATGGCTGACCTATGCCTCATCGGAAAGCCTGTCGTATTTCATGTATCAAAAGCCGAAGACGGCGAAGCGGATGCATTTCGATGTGATCCCGCGCGCGATGGATGAATATCACCAGCAGTTGCGCGCCTACCCGACGCAAGACATTGATGCGCAAGTGAATAACCCGGTCTGGCATATTCATCAGGGCAATCCGCCCGCCTCGAAGATGGTGGTGCCGTTCTCGATGCTGCTCAATCTGGCAAGCGTCGCCGGGGCGAAGGATGCCAAGGGGCTGTGGGGCTTTATCAAGCGCTATGCGCCGGATGCCTCGCCCGAAGGCAACCCCGATCTGGACGCCGCCGCTGGTTTCGCGGTGCGCTATTTCGCCGACCGCATCGCGCCGTCGCGCAAGTTCCGGCTGCCCAGCGATCTGGAGCGTGCCGCAATGCAGGATCTGCGCGCGCGTCTTGTCGCGTGGGCGGGCGGTCTGGACGACGAGGCGCTGCAATCCATGGTCTTCGCCGTCGGCAAGGATCACGGCTTTGAGCCGCTGCGCGACTGGTTCAAGGCGTTGTATGAGGTGCTTTTAGGCGCATCCGACGGCCCGCGTTTTGGCGGATTTATCGCGCTTTACGGGGTGGAGGAATCCATCGCCCTGCTGGATCGCGGCCTGAATGGCGAACTGATCGCCTGAACCTGAAACCCCCGGCCTTGCGTCGGGGGTTTTTGTTTGACGAAAGCCGCACCTGCCCTATCCTTTTCAGTGGGGACGCCACTGAAAGGGGTTGCAATGCGACTGAACCTTTATGCCGTTGTCTTGGCTGCCGTTCTTGCGCTGCCCGCGCTGGCGCAGGATGCGCCGATCCGCGAAACCATCCGGAAGCAGCTCGATGCGTTCCAGAGCGATGATGTTGCCGGCGCTTTCGGCTTTGCCTCGCCCACCATCAAAGGCATCTTCGGGTCGCCCGAGAATTTCGGCGCGATGGTGCAGCAGGGCTATCCGATGGTGTGGCGGCACCGCGCCGTGCAGATGCTGGAGCTGCGCGAGGTGGCGGGCAACCTGTGGCAACGGGTGATGATCACCGATGCGGCGGGCAAGACCTATCTGCTGGATTACATGATGATCGAAACCGCCGAAGGCTGGCAGATCAACGCGGTGCAGCTTTTGCCCGATCAGGGGGCCGGAGCTTAAGGCGGTTTGCGCTTTATCTTACGGGTGGTGGTCACTTTTCGCGCGGCCTGGGCGCGAAAAGTGATTCAAAACAAACGCAAACCGCTAAACTTTCGGGCGATGCGCCTTGATGATCGCGGGATCAGTTTCGATCCGCGCGGCGCCGATCAGGTCCAGACAATAGGGCACGGCGGCGAATACCGCCTCCAGACTGGTGCCAATCGCATTCGGACTGCCCGGCAGGGTGATGATCAGCGTCTTGCCGCGCACGCCCGCGCCCTGCCGCGACAGAATCGCGGTGGCCACCACCCGGCCATTCGCCGCCCGCATCTGCTCGCCAAAGCCCGGCAGGTCCATGCCGATCACATCCGCCATCGCCTCGGGCGTCTGATCGCGCGGGGATGGCCCGGTGCCGCCCGTCGCCAAAATCAGATCAGCCCCCCAGACATCCGCCAGATCGCACAGCTGCGCGGCCACCTCGGCGCGGCCATCCGGGGTGATCCGGCGCAGGATTTCCACTGGCGAGGTGATGACCCGGCGCAGCCAGTCTTCGCAGGCCGGACCGCCGCGGTCTTCATATTCGCCGCGGCTGGCGCGGTCGGAAACGGTCAGAACGGCGATACGGGCCATGGCATGCTCCTGTTTTGCCGCAGACTCCGCGCAAATGCCGCCGCGCGCAAGCCCCGGCTTGTCGCGCAAGGCGGCGGAGGCTAAGCTGACCCTGCCCGCTTTGGGCCAAAAAGGACGCCGCTTGTCGCATTTATCGCTTGCCGATCTTGGTTGGTCTGCCCAGTTTTCCGACCAGATCACCGCCGAAGACGCCGCCCTGCGGCCCGCGCGGCTGGCCTCGCTGCACCGCGACCGGGTGCAGGCGCTGACGGCAGACGGGCCGGTGGAACTGATCTGCCCGCCCAACCTGTCGGTGGCGGCGATGGCGGTGGGCGATTGGGTGCTGGCCGATGGCCCGCGCGTCGCCCGCGTGCTGGCCCGCGCCAGCCTGTTGCAACGCCGACTTCAACGAGGCGCGGCTGGAACGCTATCTGGTGCTGGCGCATGCCGCCGGAATTACCCCGGTGGTGGTGCTGACCAAGGCCGATCAGGCCGACCCGGCCCCCTATGTTGCTGCCGCCCAAGGGCTGTCGCAAGGCATGGCGGTGGTGGCGCTGAACGCCAAATCCGGCGATGTGGCAGCGCTTGCGCCGTGGTGCCGGGCCGGTCAGACCGTGGTGCTGCTGGGGTCTTCCGGGGTGGGAAAATCCACGCTGGCCAACAGCTTGTCGGGCGGCACACTGGCGACCGGGGCGGTCCGCGAAGATGACGCCAAGGGACGCCACACCACCACCGCGCGCTATCTGCTGCCGCTGCCGCAAGGTGGCTGGCTGATCGACACCCCAGGCGTGCGCGAATTGCAGCTGACCGATGTGGCAGACGGCATCGACGTGTTGTTCGCCGACCTGATCGACCTTGCCGCCGATTGCCGTTTCCGCGACTGCAAGCATAGCGTCGAGCCCGGCTGCGCCGTGCAGGCGGCGATCAAGGCGGGCCGCGTCGATGCCCGCCGTCTGGACAGCTGGCGCAAGCTGACCTCTGAAGAAGTGACCAACTCGCAAGCAATGGTGGCCGCCAAGACCCGCGCTGCCGGCAAATTCACCAAGAAATCTGCCGCCAAGCGCCGCCCGAACTGACCCTTACGCGGCCTTTTGCGCCGCGAACCGGCCATAAAAGCTTTGCACCTGCGCCGCCATGTCGCGCAGCAGCTTGGGGGCTTCAAACCGCGCGCCATGCGCCTGCACCAGCGCATCGCAAATCTCGACCGCGCGCGAAGCCCCGATCATATCCAGCCAGGCAAACGGCCCGCCCGACCACGGCGCAAAGCCCCAACCGAGGATCGCGCCGACATCGCCTTCGCGGATGTCGGTCAGCACGCCGTCTTCCAGCGCCCGCACCGCCTCCAGCACCTGCGCCATCAGCAGACGGTGCTGCACCGTGGTCAAATCCGGGTCGCTGGCATGCGGATACTGCACCGCCAATCCAGTCCACAGCCCTTCGCGTTTGCCCGCTGCGTCATAAGCATAGAACCCGGCGTTCGACTTTTTCCCCAGCCGCCCCTGATCCGCCATCCAGAACAGCACCGCATCCACCGCGCCATCGGGATACGCCGCGCCCATCGCCGCCCGCGTGGCTTTTGCGATCTTCACCCCCAGATCGATCGAGGTTTCATCGACCAGTTGCAGCGGCCCCAGCGGCATCCCCACCAGCTTGGCGGCGTTTTCCACCAAGGCGGGCGCGACCCCTTCGGCCACCATGCGAATGCCTTCGTTGATATAGGGAATGATGCAGCGGTTGGCGTAGAAGAACCGCGCGTCGTTCACCACGATCGGCGTCTTGCGGATGGCGCGGACGAAATCCAGCGCCTTCGCCACCGCCCGATCCCCGGTTTGCTTGCCGCGGATGATCTCGACCAGATTCATCTTGTCGACCGGGCTGAAGAAATGGATACCGATGAACTGATCGGCGCGCGCCGACGCCTTGGCCAGCGCTGAGATCGGTAGGGTCGAGGTATTCGACGCAAAGATGCACTCCGCCCCCACCGCAGCCTCCACTTTCGCGGTGACTTCGGCCTTGACCTTCGGATCTTCGAACACCGCTTCCACCACCAGATCACAGCCCGCCAACGCGGCATAATCGGTGGTGGCCAAAATCCGCCCCAGCACCTCGGCCTTCTTCTCGGCCGTCACCTTGCGGCGCTGAATGCCCTTGTCCAGCAGATCGGCGGAATGCGCCTTACCACGATCCGCGCTGTCTTGGGCGGCGTCGATCAGCACCACCTCGATCCCCGCCAGTGCTGCGACATAGGCGATCCCCGCCCCCATCATCCCCGCGCCGATCACCCCCAGCTTTTTCACCGACTGATCCGCCACGGCAGGCCGGTTCGCGCCCTTCTCCAGCGCCTCTTTGTTGATGAACAGGCTGCGGATCATCGCTGTCGAAGACGGGTTCAGCAGCACGCCGGTGAAATGCCGCGCCTCGATTCGCAAAGCCACGTCAAACGGCACCAAGGCGCCTTCATAGACCGCGCCCAGCAGGGCCTTCGCCGCCGGGTAAACCCCCATGGTCTTGCCCAGCACCATCGCATTCGCGCCGACAAAGGTCATGAACCCCGCCGGATGATAGGGCGCGCCGCCGGGCATCTTGTAGCCCTTGTCATCCCACGGCTTGACCAGATCGGCATCCTTCGCCGCCAGCACCCATTCCTTCGCCCGCACCAACAACGCCTCGGGCGCGACCACCTCGTCAATCAGCCCGGCCATTTTCGCCGCCTTCGGGTCTGAAAGCTTGCCCTCCAGCAGGAAGGGGGCCGCCATCATCGCACCCAGCTTGCGCACCAGCCGCGTCGTCCCTCCCGCGCCGGGGAAAATCCCGACCATGATTTCCGGCAAGCCGATCTTGGCCTTGGGGTTATCAGCGGCAATGATGCGGTGACAGGCCAGCGGCAGTTCCAGCCCGATGCCCAGCGCGGTGCCCGGCAGCGCCGCTACAATCGGCTTGCCGCCCTTCCTGGTCTTGAAATCCATCCCCGCCAGTTCAATCTTGCGCAACACGCCATGCATCCGCATCACGCCGTCAAAGATCGCCTGCGCGCCCCCGGCCCGCATCTCGGCGATCACGTTCAGATCCATCCCGCCGGCAAAATCCTTCTTGCCGCTGGTGATGATCATCCCCTTCACGCCCGGATCGGCCAGCCCCAGATCAACCAGATCGCTCAGCCGCGCGAAGGCCTGCGTTGACATCACGTTCATCGACTTGGCCGCCACATCCCAGGTGATCGTCGCCACGCCATCAGCGTCTACGGCATAGGTAAAGTCGGTCATTTGTCGGCTCCTTTCAGGGGCTGATCCACGCGCGGCACCTGTATCGGCCACTGCATGTTCGAGATGGAGTTGGTGATGGCAACCGCGCGCCAGCGATTGCCGATCAGGCGCAGCGTCATAGTGGACCGGAATGGCGGAATGATCCGATGCGCCCCGGCGATGAAATGCGACACATAGCGGCCCACAATCAGCGTATCACTGAGGTCAACGGCAGAATCCGCCAAGCGGATATACTGGGTCACCTTCTGAAACTTCAGCATGTCGTAAAAGCTGTCGAAGCCCTTGCGCAGGTCTTCCTCGGTATCGACGTTCAGCGTCGCGGTTTCGGTGATCAGGGTGAACGGCAACTCGACATGCGCGCGATAGGTGTCCCAATCGCCCACCAGAACCGCCGTGCCGATTTGATCCAGATAGGATTGCAGCAGCTTCATCGCGGGCATCTAAACCTGCCTTTCGCGGCCATCGGCATGGGTATACCGCCGCGCCGCACCGTCTTTGTGGGTGATCAGATCGTGGTCAGGATAGTGAATGGTATCAACGCGGTGGCGCGTGCCGATCACCAGATAGCGCGCCTCGGCAGCGCTACGGTTTTCCAGACAATGCCCCAAGGCAAGCCCCGCAGGCCATGCCGCGCAATCGCCCGCCCGCAACAGGGTTTCGCTGTCTTCGATCAGCACCAGCTCACCCGCCAGCAGATAGATCATCTCATCCTCAGCCTCATGCCAATGCCGGAAGCTGGAGCGTGAGCCGGGTGGCAAAATCTCGATAAACGCGCCGAACTGCGTCAACCCGCCGGGGTCTGACAGCAGCTGACAGGCATAATCCCCAAGCCCCGCCCCCAAAACCGGGTGGCGATAGCCGGGTTCTGTCACAATCGCGGGCAGGGCAATCTTTGGCATCATACCTCCGGCGCGATATAGGGGCGGCCGTCCTTATGGGTGAACGTCGCCTGTCCCGCTTCCATCGTCACCACCAGATCCACGTCGGAATAGGTCGCCACCTCGCGCCGCGCCTTGCTGCCGACCACCAGAAAACTGGCCGGCGCTGCGCTGCGATTGATGAAGTGATGCCCGTCCGGCACATTCGCCGGAAATGCCGCGCAATCACCCGCGCGCATCAGAGTCTCGCCCGCGTCCTGCACCAGCACGCATTCGCCCGCCGTGACCATGACGAACTCATCCTCCGCCACGTGCCAATGCCGCAACGACGACAGCGCGCCGGGTTGCAGCGTCACCAGATTGACGCCGAACTGCGTCAGCCCGCCGGCATCGCCCAAGCGCAAACTGCTGCGCCCGGCCATCATCGCGGCATAGGGCGCGGGGTAGATCGACCCGGTTTTAACCGGCACCTTGGTCTTGTCGATGATCGGCATCACAGCCTCTCGATGATGGTGGCGGCCCCCATGCCCGAGGCGATGCACAGCGTTGCAAGCCCGGTGGATTTGCCGGTGCGCTCCAATTCATCCAGCAAGGTGCCGATGATGATCGCGCCGGTCGCGCCCAACGGATGCCCCATCGCAATCGAGCCGCCATTGACGTTGACCCGCGCCGGATCAACATCGAACGCCTGCTGAAACCGCAGCACGACGCTGGCAAACGCCTCATTGACCTCGAACAGGTCAATGTCACCAATCGCCATGCCCGCTTCGCGCAGGATCTTTTGCGTCACCGGCACCGGCCCGGTCAGCATGATCGTGGGGTCAGTGCCGATCTTCGCCGTCGCCCTGATCCGCGCCCGCGGGGTCAGCCCATGCGCGCGGCCAAATTCGGCATTGCCGATCAGGATCGCCGCCGCGCCATCGACGATACCGCTGGAGTTGCCAGCATGGTGAATATGGCTGATCCGCTCCAGATGCGGATATTTCATCAACGCCACCTTATCAAAGCCGGGCATGGTTTCGCCCATGTCCTTGAAGGCAGGCTTCAACGCGCCCAGCGTCGCCATGTCGGTGCCGGGGCGCATGTATTCATCGCGGTCCAGAATAGTCAGACCGTTCTGATCGGTGATCGCAACGATGGACCTGGCAAAGCGATTATCCGCCCATGCCGCCGCCGCGCGTGCCTGACTTTCCACCGCCAAGGCATCGGCCATCTCGCGGGTAAAGCCATATTCCGTGGCAATCAGATCGGCCGAAACCCCTTGCGGGACGAAATAGGTCTTCATCGCCAGACCGGGATCAACCGCAATCGCAGCACCATCGCTGCCCATCGCAACCCGGCCCATCATCTCGACCCCACCCGCGATATAGCCAGCACCCGCGCCACCCTTCACCTGATTGGCAGCCAGATTGACCGCCTCCATCCCCGAGGCGCAAAACCGGTTGATCGCCAGCCCCGGAATGCTTTCATCCAAATCAGACGCCAGCACCGCCGAGCGCGCCAGACAGCCGCCCTGCTCGCCCACCTGGGTGACATTGCCCCAGATCACGTCTTCAACCGCATGGCCGGACAGCCCGCTGCGCGCCTTGATTGCATTGAGGATTTTTGCCGAAAGCGCCACCGAGGTCAGCTCGTGCAAAGCCCCATCCGGGCGGCCCTTGCCGCGCGGCGAACGGACGGCGTCGTAGATAAAAGCGTCGGTCATGCTGCCTCCTTAAGCCCGGTCAGACGGATTGCCGGGCATCAAATCATAGGGGTGTTGCCAACCCGGCTGGCTTGAAATGCGGCTCAGCCAGGCATCGATATGTGGCCAGTCGCTGCGCTCAAAGCCAAACGGCTCGGGGTAGTAAAGATAGCCGCAGCACGACAGATCCGCGATGGTCATCGCCCCGCCCGCCACCCAGGACCGATTGGCCAGATGATCATTCAGCACGGTATAAGCGGCTTTCAGGCGGCCCTGCAGAAACGGGATAACCCCAGCCGGACGCTTGGCCTCGGGCAGGAAATTCGCCAGAAACCGCGCTGTGCCGGCGTTGCCCGACAGCTTGTGATTATCCCAGAACAACCAGCGCAGCACCTCGCGCCGCTCTGCCGCCGACCGCCCACCCAGCTTGCCGGTTTTCGAGCTGATGTAATCGAGGATCACCCCCGATTGCGTCAGCACGGTTTCACCATCCACCAGCACCGGCACCTCGCCCATTTCATTGAGCGCACGAAACTCGGGCGTCCGGGTGCCGCCGTTGAAGAAATCCACAAAGGTCGGCTGCCACTCCAGCCCGGCGAAGGTCAGCGCCAGTGCAACCTTGTAGGCGTTGCCGGATTCGCCAAAACAGTACAGTGTCGCGGTCATTTCCAATCGCCCCATGTCTTGCCCGGATCAAACGCCGGGGGGTTTCCACCCCCGGACCCCCGAGAGTATTTTCGCCAAGATGAAGAAGGATTTATTAACCCTTCCCCGGCAGTATTATCGCGTGGCACAGGCTGGAGAGCCGATGGCCACCCAAGGTGAAGCCCTGCGCCCGATCAGTCGGATAGCCAAGCCGTAAAGCGGGTCGCAGGGTGGAGCACGCGGTGCCGCTTCATCTTGGCCCAAATACTCCCGCCGGAGGCTCCCGCCGGGCCAACTGTGCCATGTTTGGTTACTTGCGCCCTTCCAATTCAGAATTGAACAACCGCAGCCGGTGGGTCAGATTGTCGTGGTTGATCACAGATGAATAGTTCTCAAACAGGAACGACAGCGCTTCGCCCTCATCCAGACCAGCCTCTTTGGCGAAGGCTTTCAGGCGGCGGTAACCATCTTCGGTCATGGCAACCGGGAAGCGGCGGGTAAGGCGGAAACGTTTGGGCATCGCTATCTCCGGAGAACTGCGGTGTCAGGATGGGGCGAAAATTCTTCCTTCAAGAATTTTCCTGCACTCAGCTTAGAACGCCTCTGCCGCCAGCGCCATCACCGGATCGGCACCGCTTTCGATCCGGGCCAGATGCAGCGCAGTGGCGGGCAACTGCCGCGCCATATAGTAGCGGCCCGTCGCGATTTTCGCCTGTAGAAAATCGGCATCCCCGCCGGCGTCCAACCCGGCATAGGCGGCTTTTGCCATCTTGGCCCACATCAGGCCAAGGCAGGTGTGGCCCATCATCGTCATGAAATCATACGACCCCGCCAGCGCCGCGTTCGGGTTTTTCATCGCGTGCTGCATGAAGTACATCGCCGCCGCCTGACAGTCTTTCGAGGCGTTTTTCAGCGGCGGAAGAAACGCCTGCATCCGCGCGTCAGCCTCATTTTCCTTTATAAATCCCTTCACCAGATCAAAGAACGCCATCACATGCTTGCCGCCATCGGTGGCCAGCTTGCGCCCCACCAGATCCAGCGCCTGCACACCATTGGCACCTTCATAGATCTGCGCGATCCGGGCATCGCGGACAAACTGCGACATGCCGTTGTCTTCGACATAGCCATGCCCGCCCCAGACCTGCTGCGCCTGCACGGCCATCTCGAAGCCTTTGTCGGTCTGAAAGCCCTTCAGCACTGGAATCAGCAGCGACACCAGACCTTCGGCAGCCGCATCGCCCTGCCGGACCGAGCGGTCGATCAGATGCGCCGCCCAGAAGGTGAACGCCCGCGCGCCTTCGACAAAGCTTTTCTGATCCATCAGGTTGCGGCGAATATCGGGATGCACGATCAGCGGGTCCGCCGCGCCGCCCGGATTCTTCACCCCGGTCACATCGCGGCCTTGCAGGCGGTCTTTCGCATAGCCCAGCGCGTTCTGATAGGCGGCTTCGGCCACGGCATAGCCTTGCAGGCCAACACCCAGCCGCGCCTCGTTCATCATGGTGAACATCGCCTTCATGCCCTTGTGCAGATCGCCCAAAAGCCAGCCGACAGCCCCATCATAGTTCATCACGCAGGTGGCGCTGCCATTGATGCCCATCTTGTGTTCCAGCTTGCCAACGCTCAGCGCATTGCGCGCGCCCAGGCTGCCATCGGCATTCACCAAAAACTTCGGCACGATGAACAGCGAAATCCCCCGCGTGCCTTCACCCCCACCCGGAGCCTTCGCCAGCACCAGATGGATGATATTGTCAGCCAGATCATGATCGCCCGCCGAGATGAAAATCTTCGTGCCGGTGATCTTGTAGCTGCCATCCGGCTGCGGTTCGGCGCGGGTCCGCATCAGTCCCAGATCGGTGCCGCAATGCGGCTCGGTCAGGTTCATCGTGCCGGTCCAGTCACACGACACCATCTTCGGCAGATACATCGCCTTCTGCTCTGCCGTGCCATGCGCATGGATCGCCGAATAGGCACCGTGGGTAAGCCCCTGATACATGTTGAACGCCATGTTGGCAGACACGAAAATCTCGCCCACCGCGGTGGCCATCAGATAGGGCAGCCCCTGCCCGCCATAATCGGGGTCAGCGTCCAGCGCCGTCCAGCCGCCCGCCTTCAATGCCGCGAACGCCCCCTTGAAGCCATCCGGCGTGCGCACCACGCCGTTTTCCAGCACGCAGCCCATCCGGTCGCCCACCGCGTTCAGCGGCGCCAGCAGATCACTGGCCAGCTTGCCCGCCTCGTCCAGCACCGCCCCGGTAAAGCCTGCGTCCATATCGGCATAGCCCGGCACATCCGAGCCGCCAACGGCCAGCATATCGTGCAGCAGGAATTGCATGTCTTTGACGGGAGCGGTGTAGCTGGTCATGGTCTGTCCTTACTCTGCGGCGGCACGACGAAAGGCGGCAAGCGTCGCCTCGCCCTCGTGCAATTGGGTTTCCAGTTCGGCGATGGCTTCATCAAGCTCCGCCCGCTGCGCCTGCATCTGCGCCAGCCGATCGCGGCCCAACTGCCAGGTGCGCAACAACTGCGCCTCGTTGCTGCCATTTCTGTTATACATATCAAGCAGCTGGCGAATATCTTCCAGACTGAAGCCAAACCGCTTGCCGCGCAGGATCAACTGCAACCGGGCGCGGTCGGTCTTGGTATAAAGCCGCTTGCTGCCCAGCCGGACCGGCGAGATCAGCTCCTTTGCCTCATAAAACCGCAAGGTGCGCGGCGTCACGAGGTAAGCGTCGCACATCTCGCGGATGGTCAGCATGTCAATTTGGATCTGCGGGTCAGCTTGGGTCATGGCACTCTCACGGCAAAGGGCATGCCGCATAAATGGGGTGGTTCGCCCCAGCATAGTAGAGTGCTTGACGTTAACGTAAATGTAACGTCACGTCAGATTTTCGGGTGACGTTAGGGGAGGGGGGAGTAGAAAAGAGCCCTCTGCTGCCATTCGGCCTAGAAGCAGACCTCCAAGGCGTGCGATGGCATGTTCTGTTACTGAACGATGCCTCTCAGGCCATGAAGACGCTCGCTCGGTCCTCTCGATAACTCCCCCCAACGGAGCCTGTGGCCCCAGGACAGGAACATTTGGCAACATCGTTGGAAACAGTGAGTTTCCGCGACCCGATCTGCTTTTTCTTTAAATATGGCAGAAAAATGGTAATAATGAGAATAGTGCAAGGCGCTTTAATGGTGCCTTAAAAACGCTCCGAGGTGCGGTTTTTCGCTTCCTTAAGTCCTCTTTCTGCTTGCACGAATGGGAAAAAGACAATGACCGATCACTCTAGAACGTTCACTTATAATGCCGAAGGGCTGTCGTATACTGTCACGGTGTATCAAGACCCGGACACTGGTGCGTTTCTGGCCGATATCACCACGACCGAAGGCGCGATGGATGTGAATGCCATCTACTTCGGAGACGACGATTTTTCCGGTGATAGCAAAAGCTTGAAGGGCCCGCTCAACATGAACGGCTCGCACTACGAGGAAAACGTGCAGTGGGACAGTGCTGTCAAACTGAGCGATCCCGGACTCGGAACCGACGGAACAGACAAAGAAACTTACGTTTCCGAAGGTAACACGCTCACGATCGAGCTGGACATTCAAAGCCTTGATGAAATCGACTTCTTCGGCATCCGCGCGACGTCGACGTCGACCCCAGAAGGCTCAATCAAAGCAATCTCCGAAGAAACGCCTCCCGAAGAGCCCGAGGAAGAACCGACCTTCGAGAAGGTGTTCTTTGGCGAAGCGTTTGATGATAACGGTTTCCCGCAGGGCGGCGTCTTTATTGCGGCCGAAGAACCGGTTCCGAACGATTTCAACGTTCCTTTCCTGCCAGAGGGTACAGAGCCGACTTTCGACAACTATGTGACGCATTACGTCAATGAACTGGGCGGCGACGTGACGGAGTTGCAAGGGGTCGGTTTCTATACCAACGACGCAGAAGGCAATCTGCAAGAGGTCTACCGCCTCGACGCTCCCGAAGGTGGCTGGCAAAGCACCGACGAACTGCTGGATGCCTACGATCAGGCGGTCGAGGACGGCGCTTTCGAGGGTGCGGCCGACGAAGATGGCACCTTGGACCTGATGGCGGCGCTGAGCCTGCCGCCCGATGACGAAATCATCATGCCTGAAGACGAAGAGCCAACGGATGCTTTCGAAATGGACGTGTTCTGAAACCTGAGCAGGCGAAGACACCACTCCGTCTTCGCCTGCGCGTCAGGGAAGGTGCTCAGAAACAGGATACAATGGCGGATGTGGGGGAGGAGTTGCAGCGCATCGGCGCAATCCTCGAACGGGCGCATGGAGTCCGGCATCCTGTCATGGATATCGGGTTTAAGGTGGAAGAAGGTCGCATTTCTTTTTGGGATCAGCGCCACGGTATCCAGAACGATGACCAAGCGGAATCCTGACCCGCAGCGGCCAAAACTAATGCCTTTTTGTCCCTGCCAAGAACCACCGTTCTGCCCTCGTCCAAAAGCAGCCATTGGAGCAACTGCAGCGAAAGCTCACTTCATCCGCAATGCCGTCATTCCAACAGCCCCCTCACAGCTTCCCAATCTCCTCCACCGCCGTCGCCCTTAATGCCCGCAAATCGGCGATGCTGGTTTCCAATTCGGCCCGCTGCGCCTCCAGTGCTGCCAGCTGGCGGTCGGCCATTTGCAGCCAGTTTTCCAGCTGCGGTTTGGTGCCTTTCTGCCGGTAGATCAGCAGCCATTGCCGGATTTCCTCCAGCGAAAAGCCAAACCGCCGCCCGCGCAGGATCAGCGTCAGGCGCGCCACCTCGCGCGGGCCGTAAAACCGCGCGCGGCCTTCCTTTTCCGGGGCCAGCAGCTCGATATATTCATAATAGCGCAGCGTGCGCGGCGTCACGTCGAAGCGCGCGCACATTTCCTTGAAGCTTAGACGAAGATCAGACATCGGCGGCCTCCCGCAGCCAGACTAGGACGTGGGCGCAACAGGCGCAAGAATGCAGCGAAGGGGGTTGCGCTTGGCGACGCGGGCCGGATTATGGGCGGCATGACCGATAATCTGACCATCGCCCGCCAATTCATCCAAGCCCTGCCGTTTTCGCGCGCGCTGGGGATGCAGCTGACCGATCTCGGCCCCGGAACCGCCACCATCCGCATGCCGTGGGATGCGCATCTGGTCGGTGATCCGGCGACCGGCGTGCTGCATGGCGGCGCGATTTCGGCGCTGATGGATACCGCCTCGGGCGCTTCGGTGATGAGCCACCCCGCCGCCCCGGTATCGACCGCCACGCTGGATCTGCGCATCGATTACATGCGGCCCGCCTCGCCCGGTCAGACCATCACCGCGCGGGCGGAATGCCACCACGTCACCCGGTCTGTCGCCTTCGTGCGGGTGGTGGCGGTGGATGATGACGCCGACCGACCCGTCGCCGTGGGCACCGGCGCGTTCACGCTGGACCGGCCGAAAGGCGCTGCCGAATGAAACGCCCCGAACCCGTGCAGGTGATCAAATACCGCCGCGACGCCGCTTTGGCAGCACTTGTCGGTGCGGTGCCCTACATCCAGTTCCTCGGCATCCAGTTCGACCGCCGTGGCGATGAATTAACCGCGATCCTGCCCTATGACGCCAAGCTGATCGGCAATCCCAGCCTGCCCGCGCTGCATGGCGGCGTCACCGCCTCGTTTCTGGAGGTCACCGGCCTGATCGGTCTGGCCTGGGCCAGCCTGTGGGATGATCTGGAAACCGGCCGCATCGACCCGAATGCGGTAACGGCGGGGGCGCTGCCGCCCTTGCCGAAAACCATCGACTTTACCGTCGATTACCTGCGTGCAGGGCTGCCGCGCGATTGCTATGCCCGCGCCCGCGTCAACCGCTCGGGTCGGCGCTATGCGTCGGTGCAGGTCGAGGCGTGGCAAGACAACCGCGACCGCCCGTTTGCGCTGGGGTCGGTGCATTGCCTGATGCCCGAGATCACCCAGCCCACATGACCACCATCACCCACGCCCGCGTGCTGCGCATTGCTGGCCCGATCATGCTGGCCAATGCCACCATCCCGGCGATGGGCGCGGTCAATACCGCCGTGATCGGCCAGCTGGGCCAAGCCGCGCCGATGGGCGCGGTGGGCTTGGGCGCGGTGGTGCTGGCGACGCTGTATTGGGCCTTCGGCTTTCTGCGCATGTCCACTTCTGGCCTTGCCGCACAGGCGCATGGTGCAGGCGACGGCGCCGAACGCAGCGCGGTGTTGCTGCGCGCTTTGCTGATCGGGGCCGCCGCAGGGCTGGCATTGATGCTGACCCAAGCCCTGCTGTTCCGCGCCGCTTTCGCCATCGCCCCGGCTTCGGATGCGGTTGAAAGCTTTGCCCGCAGCTATCTGTCCATCCGCATCTGGGGCGCGCCCGCCACCATCATGCTCTATGCCGTCACCGGCTGGCTGATCGCGCTGGAGCGCACCCGCGCGGTTCTGGCGCTGCAACTGCTGCAAAACGGCCTGAACGTAGGGCTGAACCTGTGGTTCGTACTGGGGCTTGGCCACGGCGTCGGCGGTGTTGCGACCGCCACGCTGATCGCAGAGTGGTCCGGCCTTGGCTTTGGCCTCTGGCTTTGCCGTGCAGGCTTTGCCGACCTGCCCGGCGCTTCCGCGCGCCTGCTGCGCCCCGCCCCGTTGCGCGCGATGGTTCAGGCCAGCCGCGACATCATGGGCCGCTCGGTGCTGCTGCAACTATCCTTCGCCAGCTTCGTTTTCCTTGGCGCGCGCTTTGGCGATGTGACGCTGGCCGCCAACCATGTGCTGCTGCAATTTCTGGAGATCACCGCCTATGCGCTCGATGGTCTGGCCTTCGCCGCCGAAACCCTTGTCGGGCAAGCGGTGGGTGCGCGCGCGCTATGCGAGGCCCGCCGCGCCGGGCTGATCTCGATGCAATGGGGCTTTGCCGGAGCCTGCACTCTTGCGCTGATCTTCGCCCTTGCCGGCCCTGCCCTGATCGCGCTGATGACCACCGCGCCCGAGGTGCGGGCCGAAGCGATGCACTATCTGCCATGGCTGATTGCCGCCCCGGTGATCGGCATTGCTTCGTGGATTCTTGACGGCATCTTCATCGGCGCGCTGCTGACGCGGGAAATGCTGCGCGCCATGCTGGTATCGGTCAGCCTTTATGCGGTGGCGCTGCTGGTGCTGATCCCGACGCTTGGCAACCACGGCCTTTGGATCGCGCTGATGCTCTTGAACCTGACCCGAGCCATCACCCTCTGGCGCGCCCTGCCCGCACTGGCAAAGCGGATGGTGTAAGCGCGAGGGCTTCAAGTGCCGCCCTCGCCCGATTTGTTCTTAAACAAATCGGGCCGCGCCTGCCTGCCCCCGGCAGGCGCGAAACCGCGCCCGCCCAGGCAGCCGCGCCCCGATTTTCCAGCAACCGTTTGCGGCACAAACTCCCTTGCGCAACCGGCCTTCGGCCTATTGCGCAACGAACCGGAAAACGCTGCCCCGCAGCGTTTCCTTTCGGTTCGGGTCTGCGCCAACAAACCACCCAAAACTTAAGCCACAGTTAAGGCGCGCCATAACCCCTTGATTTCATATAACCCAAAGCCCCGTCCACACGCGGACACCACTTAAGGCATCACCTCGAACCGATCCACATCCACCATGCCATGATCAGTAATCTTCAGATGCGGGATCACCGGCAAGCACAGAAAGGCCAGCTGCAAGAACGGCTCTTCCAGCACCACCCCCAAAGACCGCGCCGCCGCCCGCAGCGCCACCAGATCATCATGCACGTCCTCGAACGAGTTCAAACTCATCAGCCCCGCCACCGGCAGCGCCAGTTCCGCCAGCACCCGGCCACCCTCTACCACCACAAAGCCGCCCTCGATCTCGCCCAGCCGCTGCACCGCCAACGCCATATCGGCGTAATCCGCCCCCACCACCGCGATATTGTGGTGATCGTGACAAACCGTCGATCCGATCGCCCCCCTTGCCAAGCCGAAGCCCTTCACAAACCCCGTCGCCCGGTTGCCGTTGATCCCGTGCCGTTCAATCACCGCGATCTTCACCAGATCACGCGCAATATCGGGCCGCTTGTCGCCATCTTCGGGGGCAATATCAAAGGTCAGATGCTGGGTGATGATCTTGCCGGGCAGGATGCCGATCACCGGCGTTTCTACCCGGTTGCCGCCGGTGCGGAAGTGGTGTGGCTCGATCAGCGGCGCTTTCACCGAATGCCGCGCCACCGGATCAATCAGCTGCCGCGCAGCAAAGGCCGCGTCGCTGATTTCCACCCCACCGGCAAACACCCGGCCAACCCGGCAGCTTTCCAGCCCGTCAATCACCGCAATATCCGCCCGCTTGCCCGGCGCGATCAGGCCGCGATCCTTCAGCCCGAACGCCTCTGCCGCCGACAGGCTGGCGGCGCGATACACCGCCAGCGGGTCCGCCCCCAAAGCAATCGCGGTGCGGATCATGTAATCCAGATGACCATGCTCCGCGATATCCAGCGGGTTGCGATCATCGGTGCACAGGCACAGATAGGGCGCGAACCGTTCGGTCAGCAGCGGTGCCAGCGCGTGCAGGTCTTTCGAAACCGACCCCTCGCGGATCAACACCCGCATCCCCTTGCGCAGCTTCTCCAGCCCCTCTTCCGCCGTGGTCGCCTCATGCTCAGTGCGGATACCGGCGGCGATATAGCCGTTCAGATCATTGCCGCGCAGTAGCGGCGCGTGGCCGTCAATATGGCGGCCTTCGAACGCCTCCAGCTTGGCGAGGCAGCCGGGGTCTTTGAACAGCACGCCGGGATAGTTCATGAACTCGGCCAGCCCGATCACGCGGGGATGATCCATCAGCGGCACCAGATCCGCCGCCTCCAGCCGCGCACCAGTGGTCTCCATATGGGTGGACGGCACGCAGGACGACAGGTTCACCCGGATATCCATCAGCGTCCGCGCCGAGGCGTCGAGGAAATAGCGGATGCCGGTGAGGCCGCAGACATTGGCAATCTCGTGCGGGTCGCAAATCGCCGTCGTCACGCCATGCGGGCTGACGCAGCGGTCAAATTCGAACGGCGTCACCAGACTGCTTTCGATGTGCAGATGCGTATCGATGAACCCCGGCACCAAGACCTTGCCGGTCACGTCAATCTCGCGCTTGCCGCTATATGCGCCGAACACCCCGACGATGGTATCGCCGCAGATCGCCACATCGCTGGCCACCAGATCGCCGGTGATCAGGTCAAACACCAGACCGCCCTTCAGGACGATGTCGGCGGGCACCACCCCCCGGCCCTGATCAATTCTGTCGGCAACTGTCGCTTTCGCCATGGTAATCTCCTTTCGGATAGGGAAGCTTAGTGCAGCGCATTCGTCCAGCCGGGAAATGCGCAAACCGTTTCGCAGAAACCCAACAAGCGAGCGCCCCCATGCGACCCCTGCGCGGCATTGCCCTGAAACTTGCCTCGGTTCTGGTGTTCATCGTGATGTCGTCGATGATAAAATCCACCGCCGCGCATGTGCCGCCGGGGCAGGCGGTATTTTTCCGGTCGTTCTTTGCGATCCCGGTGATCGTGGTCTGGCTGGCGATGCGGCGTGAGCTGGCGACCGGCTTTCGCGCCGCCAGCCCGATTGGCCATGTCTGGCGCGGGCTGATGGGCACGCTGGCCATGGGGATGGGCTTTGCCGGCCTTGGTTATCTGCCGCTGCCCGAGGTGACCGCCATCGGCTATGCCGCCCCCTTGCTGACGGTGATTTTCGCCGCGATGTTTCTGGGCGAAGAGGTGCGGCTGTTTCGGATCAGCGCGGTCGGGCTGGGGCTGGTCGGCGTGCTGATCGTGCTGTCGCCGCGGCTGTCGATCGTCTCGGGCGATACCGCCAGCCACCGCGAGGCGTTTGGCGCGCTGCTGGTGCTGTTTGGTGCGGTTTGTGCGGCGCTGGCGCAGGTGTTCGTGCGCAAACTGGTGCAGACCGAACGCACCCCCGCCATCGTGTTCTATTTCTCGCTGACCGCGACAGTGCTGTCACTGGCGACGATCCCGTTTGGCTGGGTGATGCCAACGCTGACCGAGGGGTTGATCCTGACGGCGGCGGGCTTGCTGGGCGGGGTCGGGCAGATCTTGCTGACCTCCAGCTACCGCGAGGCGGATGCCTCGCTGGTGGCGCCGTTCGACTATGCGTCGATGATTTTTGCGCTGCTGATCGGCTATTTCGTCTTTGCCGAGGTGCCGACCTGGACGATGCTGGCCGGAGCAACGCTGGTGATTGCCGCCGGAGTGCTGATCATCTGGCGCGAGCGGCAACTGGGGCTGGAACGCGCCAAGGGCCGCAAAGCGATGACGCCACAAGGATAATCCCACGATTTTCGCGGCGAAAATCGGTCTCAGCTCCAGCGCACCACCACATCGGCCATGCGACTGTTCTGGGTCACGCGACGGATATTGGGCATGTCATTGCCATCAATCCATGCCCGCGCTTCGGCCGGGGTCTTGCCGTAATGCGCCCAGCGCGCCAGCAGGCGGCGGTCGAGTTCTGCTTCCGGCACATCGATCCACACCGTCAGATCGAACAACGGCGCTGCCTCGGGCCAAGGCGCTTCGTTCAGCAGCAGGTAGTTGCCTTCGACCACCAGCAGACGGTCTTCCGGCGTCACAATGTCAGCCCCGGCGCGGCTGATTTCCAGATCGCGGTCAAACAGTGGGATGGCTATTTCGTCTTCAACCCGCAACCGCCGCAGCAAGTGGAAAAAGCCCTGCGCATCAAAGGTATCGGGTGCGCCTTTGCGGCCCCGCGCACCGCGCGCGATCAGCACGCGGTCGTCATAGTGAAAGCCGTCCATCGGCACGGCTTTGGCACCCTGCCCCAGCGCCTCGACCAAGGCGGCGGCCAGAGTCGATTTGCCCGCCCCCGGAGGCCCGGCAAGGGCGGTCAGAAACCGCCCTTGCCCTGTCGCCTTCTGGCGGATCACAGCTGCCAGTTCGAGCGGAGTCATACCGCCTCCGACACGCCTTCGGGCAGTTTTGCCCCGGTCATGAACGCCACCGCGTCGGACATCGAATACTCCGACGGCTTGATCACGCACAGACGGCGGCCCAGCCGGTGGATATGGATGCGGTCGGCCACTTCAAACACATGCGGCATGTTGTGGCTGATCAGGATGATCGGAATGCCGCGCGCGCGCACGTCGCGAATCAGCTCCAGCACCCGGCGGCTTTCCTTCACCCCCAATGCGGCGGTCGGTTCGTCAAGGATCACCACTTTCGACCCAAACGCCGCGGCCCGCGCCACCGCCACGCCCTGACGCTGACCACCCGACAGGGTTTCCACCGCCTGATTGATGTTCTGGATCGTCATCAGACCCAGTTCCGACAGCTTGTCACGGGCGAATTTCTCCATCCGCGGACGGTCCATCTGGCGGAAGATGCTGCCCATGATGCCGGGCTTGCGCCATTCGCGGCCCAGAAACATGTTGTCGGCAATCGACAGCGCTGGCGACATCGCAAGGTTCTGGTAGACCGTCTCGATGCCCAAAGCGCGGGCATCGTCGGGGCTGCGGAAATGCACCGGCTGACCATCCAGCAAAATCTCGCCATGATCGGGGGTCACGGCCCCCGACAGCGCCTTGATCAGCGTGGATTTGCCCGCCCCGTTGTCGCCGATCACCGCGCAGATCTCGCCCGGATACAGGTCGAAATCGGCACCATTCATGGCCACGACAGTGCCGTAGCGCTTCATCAGTCCGCGTGCTTCCAGAATGGGTTGAACGATTGTCATTGCGAAGCCCTCCGCAGCCATTGGTCCAGAGCGACGGCGATGATCACAAGACAACCCGCCGCGAACATTTGCCAGTAATCATCCACCCCGGCCAGCGACAGGCCGGTATTGAACACGCCCACGATAAAGGCCCCCAGCACCGAGCCGACGATGGACCCACGCCCCCCGAACAGCGAGGTGCCGCCAATCACCACAGCGGTGATCGAGCCAAGGTTGACCGTATCAAACGCAATCGGCGAAACCGACCCGACCCGGCCAATCGCGATCCAGGCCGCAAAGCCGCAGATCAGACCGGCGACGGCATAGACCGAAATCAGCACCGCATCGACACGGATACCCGACAGCATCGCCGCATCCGGGTCATCGCCGATGGCATGCACATGGCGGCCCCAGGCGGTCTGGTTCAACACATACCACATGAAAGCGGCCAGCAAGATCAGGGTGATCCCGCCAAAGGTCAGGCTGGCCCCGCCGACGTTGAAGCCCTGACCGAACCACAGCAAGCCCGCGGCTTTTTCTTCAATATCGACGTTGCGGATCGATTCAGACCCCGAATACCACAGCTTCAGCGCGTTGAAGATGGAAAGCGTGCCCAGCGTCACGATGAAGGGCGGCAGTTTCATCTTGGCGACCAGAACGCCGTTCAGAAAGCCCATCAGCCCGCCGAAGAAGACACCGACAGCCACAGCCACCAGCACCGGCAGCCCGGTGATCACCGCAAGGTTGCCCATGATCAGCGACGACACCACCAGAATCGCCCCGACCGACAGGTCAATCCCCGCCGTCAGGATCACCAGCGTCTGCGCCAGCGCAACAAAGCCGGTCACAGTGACCTGCTTCAGCACGGTTGACAGCGCGCCCATGCCCAGAAAGCGCGGCGCGATGATCGAAAACGCTGCAATCGACACCAGCAGCACAAGCGCCGGAATCATCGTCGGATAATTGCGCAGATAGCCGCGCAGCACATGGATGAACGTCTTGTCATCCTTCTCGAACGCCGCGACCGCCGTATCGGCTTTGGTCAGCGTCGCTTCAAAATCGGAAATGGTTTTGGTTGGTGCATCTTCTGCGGTCATCGCTTCGGTATCCCCCCGTGATGATCCGAAACCCGTTTGGGTTTCGCCTATGAAGAAGGGCGACTGTAAAGCCGCCCTTCTGTTAATCAAGCCACTTGTCGGGCAATCTTAGCCCCAGCAGAGCTCGGTGCCTTTGGTGCTGTCGAGCGACTCAACGCCTTCAACCGGCTGGTCGGTGATCAGGTTGACGCCGGTGTTGAAGAATGACAGGCCTTCGGTTGCAGTCGGCTTGGTGCCGTCCTTGGCGAAAGCAGCGATGGCGTCGATGCCCATTGCGGCCATCTTCAGCGGGTATTGCTGCGAGGTAGCGCCGATCACGCCCGATTTGACCGAAGCGATGCCGGGGCAGCCGCCGTCAACCGAAACGATGATCGCCTGACCTTCTTTGCCAGCGTTCTTCAGCGCCTGATAGGCACCCTCAGCAGCCGGCTCGTTGATGGTGTAAACCACATTGATGCCCGGCTCTTTGGCCAGCAGGGTTTCCATCGCGCGCAGACCGCCTTCCGGGTTTGCGTCCGAGGTTTCGTGGCCAACCACGCGCGGGTCGGTTTCCGAACCCATCACGGTCAGATCCGGCACTTCGATGCCGAAGCCGACGAGGAAGCCGGTGTCGCGGGCAACGTCAACCGAGATGTTGTCCTTGTTGATGTCGAGCATGGCGATCTTGGCGTTGGCAGCTTCTGCGCCCAGTTTGGCAGCAGCCCATTTGCCGATACGCAGACCCGCTTCGAAGTTGTCGGTGGCGAAGGTCATGTCCTGGGCTTCGGTATCAGCCAGCGGGGTGTCGAGCGCGATCACCAGAATGCCAGCAGCGCGGGCTTCTTTCAAAGCCGGGCCGACCGAGTCGTTCGACGCGGTGATCAGGATACCCTTGGCACCAGCCGCGACGCAGTTTTCGATGGCGGTGATCTGCGGTGCAGCGTCGCCGTCTTTTTCACCGGCGTAGGCCTGGAAATCCATGCCAGCAGCGGTTGCAGCAGCTTCTGCGCCCTCTTTCATCTTCACGAAGAAGGGGTTGGTGTTGTTCTTGGTGATCAGGCAAGCCAGATCAGCAGCCGAAGCCGAGCCCGCGATCAAAGCGATCGCAGCAGCACCGAGCAGCGCTTTGGTGTTGAATTTCATAGGTAGTCCTCCCAAGGATTTATAGGGGTTAGCCCCCCGTCGAAAGTCTTTCGCAGGAACTTTTCCAGCCGAGCGATGCCGTTACATGACCTGATTCCCGGCCTTGCGTCAAGATAAATAAATCAGAGTGATTTATTATTGACAGCCCCGCCCGCAGCCCGCAGTCTGGCAGCCTACAGGGGCGCAATTGCCGCCCGGAATCGTTGCTGGAAGGCCGTCGGATCATGCTTATCGGTATCTCTCCCCTCTTGGGTCCAGACCTGTTGCACGCGTTGCGCGCCATGGGGCATGGCGACGAGATCGCGCTTGTTGATGGCAATTACCCCGCCGCCGAACATGCCCGCCGCCTGATCCGCGCCGATGGCATTCACCTTATGCCGATGCTGCGCGCCATGCTGAAGATTTTCCCGGTCGAGGCGGCTTTTCGCGCCAGCCTGCACAACGACCCGGCCCAGCGCGGCGTGATCCATACCGCGGTCGATGATCTTTTCCACACCAGTGGCCAGAAATTCAGCCTGACGCCCCTGTCGGGCGAACAACTCTATCCGCGCATCCGGTCGGCCTATGCGATCATTGCCACTTCCGAGCCTGAACTATATGCCAACGTGATCCTGCGCAAAGCCGCGCTGCCGCCCGCCAATCACTGAATCAGCCAACCATCGAATAGGAAAGCCTATGCCCTTGGGCGCGGAAATCCAGACCGACCGCAGCAGCGAAGACCTTGGTTTGCGCGGCTCCAATCAATCGGGGATGCGCGACCATAACGAACGGCTGGTGCTGTCTTTGGTGCGCCAGCAGGGTGGCTTGGCGAAATCGGATATCGCGCGGATCACCGGGCTTTCGGCGCAAACCGTGTCGGTGATCATGCGGGCGCTGGAGCAAGACGGGCTGTTGTTGCGCGGTGAACCCGTGCGTGGTCGCATCGGCCAGCCGTCGATCCCGATGTTCCTGAACCCCGAAGGCGCGTTCTTTCTGGGGCTGAAGATCGGCCGCCGATCCGCCGATCTGACGCTGGTGGATTTTCTGGGCCGGGTGCGCGCCACCCGCAGGCAGGTCTACCGCTACCCCTCGCCCAGCGCCGTGGTGGCTTTTGTTGCCCGCGCGCTGCCCGACCTGACCGCCAGCCTTGGCGCAGCCGAGCGCACCCGCATCAGCGGCATGGGCGTGGCGATGCCGTTTCAGCTGTGGTCCTGGGTGCAGCTGATCGGCGCGCCGCAATCGGAAATGGACGCGTGGCGCGACCATGACATTCAGGGCGATCTGGCCGCCATCACCGGCCTGCCGGTCTATGTGCAGAACGACGCCACCTCGGCCTGCGGTGCGGAACTGGTGTTCGGCACTGGCGACAAGCCCAAGGATTTTCTGTATTTCTACTTTGGCTATTTCATCGGCGGCGGTCTGGTGCTGAACGGGCAGCTCATGCTGGGCCGCTCGGGCAATGCCGCGGGCGTGGGGCCATTGCCGGTTCCGGGCCGCGACGGCAAGATGAACCGGCTGATTTCGGTCGCTTCGATGTCCACGCTGGCCACGGCGATGGCGGCTGCGGGCGAATCCTCGGATCATTTGTGGGAACAGCATGGCCGCTGGATCGTCAGCGAGCGTATTCTGTCGGAGTGGATGGATCAGGCCGCCAACGGTCTGGCCTGGGCAGCCCTGTCGGCGGCATCCTTGCTGGAGATCGAGGCGGTGATGATCGACGGCTGGATGCCGACCGAAATCCGCGCCGAAATCACCCGCCGCACCCATGCCGCCCTGCACGCGCTGGATCTTGACGGCATTGACCCGCCGATGATCCGCGAGGGCACCTTGGGCGCGCAAGCCCGCGCGCTGGGGGCTGCCGCGATCCCGCTGTCACAACGCTATCTGATCGACCAGAACGCCGCCGGGCGCGAGACGTAACCCACAAAACGGCGTCCGCTGAAGATTGGTATGGGCTTGGTCCGGCTTCGGTCCGATGCGCCGCAGCCACGGATCTTTCCCCTGCGGGCGAAACCCGCCCAAGCCCGGCGCAGCCCCCTTGCCAGCCCGCGCCCGCCCCTGCAAGCTGCACCGACCCCGCATGGTGAGACCCCGATGCAAACCCTGACCGAACCCAAGACCCAGCTGCCCCAACTGACCCATACCCGCAACCCCGGCATGGCGCTGGATCTGGATTGGGTCGCCTCGGTGCAGGCCAACACCTCGGCAATCGAACGCCGCGCCGCAACGCTTGGCGGCAGGCGATCGGTGAAAAAGGAATTTCAGGCGGCGTGGCTGCTGAAGGCGATCAGCCTGATCGACCTCACCACCCTGTCGGGCGATGACACCGAAGGCCGGGTAAAACGGCTCTGCGCCAAGGCCCGCCAGCCGGTCGCCCCCGAGATGCTGGAAAAGCTGGGGCTGCCCGGCCTGACCACGGGTGCCGTCTGCGTCTATCACGAGATGGTGGGCACGGCCGTCCGCGCGCTGGAAGGCACCAACATTCCGGTCGCCGCCGTCTCGACCGGGTTTCCGGCCGGGCTGTCATCCTACCGGCTGAGGCTGGCGGAAATCGGCGACAGCGTGAAGGCTGGCGCCAAGGAAATCGACATCGTGATTTCCCGCCGCCATGTGCTGACCGGCAACTGGCAGGCACTTTACGATGAAATGCGCGAAATGCGCGCCGAATGTGGCGAGGCGCATGTCAAAGCCATCCTCGCCACGGGGGAACTGGCCACCCTGCGCAACGTCGCCCGCGCCTCGCTGGTCTGCATGATGGCCGGGGCAGATTTCATCAAGACATCAACCGGGAAAGAGCCGGTCAACGCCACCCTGCCGGTCAGCCTGACGATGATCCGCTGCATCCGCGACTATCAGGACCGCACCGGCATCAAGGTCGGCTACAAACCGGCGGGTGGGATTTCGAAGGCCAAGGATGCGCTGCTGTATCTGGCGCTGATGAAAGACGAGCTTGGCCATCCGTGGCTGCAACCCGACCTGTTCCGCTTTGGCGCCTCGTCGCTGCTCGGCGATATCGAACGCCAGCTGGAACACTACCTGACCGGCCAATATTCCGCCGCCAACCGTCATGCGATCGGCTAAGCCATGATCCGCAGCATAGGGGCGTTGCCCCTCGCGCCTGTGGCGCTCACCCCAGAGTATTTGCGCCAAGATGAAGCCGGACGCCTGCGTTCATCTTGGCAAAAATACTCCCGCCGGAGGCGCATGCAAGCCACCGGAACCCCTGCCGAAAGGACGAGACCATGACAAATTCTGTTCGTGAAATCTTTGATAGCATGGCTTACGGCCCCGCCCCCGAAAGCAACGCCGAGGTGCTGGCTTGGCTGGGTCAGCACAACGGCTTTGGCCATTGGATTGACGGCAGTTTTACCAAGCCCGGCACGACGTTTGAAACCCGCAACCCGGCGACCGGCAAGCTGCTGGCGCAGGTCACGCAAGGTTCTGCGGCGGATGTCGATGCGGCGGTCAAGGCGGCGCGGCGGGCGCAAGCCAAATGGGCAAAGCTGCCCGGCCATGCCCGCGCCAGATATCTGTATGCGCTGGCGCGACTGGTGCAAAAACACGCCCGTTTGCTGGCGGTGCTGGAGACGATGGATAACGGCAAACCGATCCGCGAGGCGCGCGATATCGACGTGCCGCTGGTGGCACGGCATTTCTACTATCACGCCGGGCTGGCGCAGTTGATGGACAACGAGTTGCCGGGGCAACAGCCGCTTGGCGTCTGTGGCGCTGTGATCCCGTGGAACTTCCCGCTGCTGATGCTGGCGTGGAAAGTTGCCCCCGCGCTCGCCGCTGGCAATACAGTGGTGCTGAAACCCGCCGAATATACGCCGTTGACCGCCTTGCTGTTTGCCGAGCTGAACCGCGAGGCGGGGCTGCCCAAGGGTGTCTTGAACATCATCACCGGCGATGGCGACACCGGCGCGGCCTTGGTCAACCACCCGGATGTGAACAAGATCGCCTTCACCGGATCAACCGCCGTGGGTCGCAAAATCCGCGAGGCCACCGCAGGCAGCGGCAAGGCGCTGACCTTGGAACTGGGCGGCAAATCGCCCTATATCGTGTTTGACGATGCCGATATCGACAGCGCCATCGAGGGTTTGGTCGATGCGATCTGGTTCAACCAAGGCCAGGTCTGTTGCGCTGGCAGCCGTCTTCTGGTGCAAGAGGGCATTGCCGACCGCTTCCACGAAAAGCTGAAACGCCGGATGGATGGCCTGCGCATCGGTGATCCATTGGACAAATGCATCGACGTTGGCGCAATCGTTGATCCGGTGCAGTTGGCGACGATCAAGGCCTTGGTGGAAAACAACAAAGACGGCGAAACCTATCACGCCGCCTGCGCTGTGCCTGCGGGTTGCTACTATCCCCCCACCCTGATCACCGGGCTTTCCGCCGCCTCGACGCTGATGCAGGAAGAAATCTTCGGCCCCGTGCTGGTTTCAATGACCTTCCGCACCCCGTCCGAGGCGGTAGAGCTGGCCAACAACACCAAATACGGCCTTGCCGCGACGGTGTGGACCGAGAATATCAACCTCGCGCTGGATGTGGCACCAAAGATCAAGGCGGGCGTGGTCTGGGTCAACGCCACCAACCTGTTCGACGCCGCAGCAGGTTTCGGCGGCGTGCGTGAAAGCGGCTTTGGGCGCGAGGGCGGCTGGGAAGGCCTGATGGCCTATCTGAAACCCGCCCGCAAAACCAAACCGCTGCCCCCAGCCAAAGCCACTGCCGCCCCTGCCGCGCCCGAAGTGGACGGCATCGACCGCACCGCCAAGCTTTACATCGGCGGTAAGCAGGCCCGCCCGGATGGCGGCTATGTGCAGCCGGTGTGGTCGGCCAAGGGCAAGCTGCTGGGCCATGCCGGGCTTGGCAACCGCAAGGATATCCGCAACGCCGTCGAGGCCGCGCATGCCGCCAAAGGCTGGGGCAAGGCCACCGGCCACAACCGGGCGCAAATCCTGTATTACATCGCCGAAAACCTGTCGGCCCGCGCCGCCGAATTCGCCAGCCGCCTGCGCGATCTGACCGGCAAGCATGGCGAGGCCGAGGTGGAGGCCAGCATCCAGCGCCTGTTCATCTATGCCGCTTGGGCAGACAAATTCGACGGGTCGGTCAAATCCGTGCCGATCCGCGGCGTTGCCATCGCCATGAACGAACCCTGCGGCGTGATCGGTGCGCTTTGCCCGGATGAAGCGCCGCTGCTGGGCCTGATCTCGGTGATGGCTCCGGCGATTGCGATGGGCAACACCTGCGTTCTGGTGCCCTCGGAAGTGGCCCCCTTGGCCGCGACCGATTTCTATCAGGTGCTGGATACCTCGGACCTGCCTGCGGGTGTGGTGAACATCGTCACCGGCAGCCATGCCGAACTGGCCAAACCCCTAGCCGGCCACCGCGATGTCGATGCGGCGTGGTCGTTCTCGTCCAAACCGCTGTCGGCACTGATCGAAAAAGAAGCCGCGGGCAACATCAAGCGCACTTGGGTCAACCACGGTCAGGCCCGCGACTGGATGACGATGGGCGAGGGTCGCGAATTCCTCCGCGCCGCGACCGAGGTGAAAACCATCTGGGTGCCCTACGGCGAATGACCCCGGCAGATTGCGCGGAAATGGGTGCAGATTGCGCTCGTTTCCGCGCTGAACCCTGCATTGTTCACATTTAGTGAAAAATTCCCCGTTAAATTGCTGAAAATCCTGTGGCATACTTTCGATAGCGCTCACAGCGCGAAAAGATCACCACGCCGAAACGGCGGGAAATGTAAGGGAACAGTGCAATGCTCAACGAATTCAAAACCTTCATTGCCAAGGGCAATGTCATGGATCTGGCAGTCGGTATCATCATCGGCGCGGCCTTTACCGCCATCGTCAACAGCCTTGTCGGTGATCTGATCAACCCGATCATCGGCCTGATCCTGGGCGGCGTGAACTTCTCGGACATGTTCATTGACCTTTCCGGCACCAACCCAGCCACCATGGCCGCCGCGAAAGAGGCGGGTGCCGCAGTATTCGCCTATGGTGCCTTCATCACCGCCGTCATCAACTTCCTGATCATCGCCTGGGTGGTGTTCATGTTGGTCAAAGCCATGAACCGGATGATGCCGAAGAAGGCCGAAGCCCCGGCAGCGCCCGCTGGCCCGTCAGAAGTGGACCTGCTGAAAGACATTCTGGCTGCGCTGAAAAAATAAGCCAGCCCATCAAGCCAAAAGGCCCCCAGAGAAATCCGGGGGCCTTTTGCATACCCTATGCCGCAGACGCATCAGCGCGGGCGCGTGGGGGCTCGATGCCCCCCAAGCCCGCCGCCGTGTTTTGCAGGCAATCCGCCGGTCAGAGCGCCAGCGCTTCCGCCCCGGTGATCGTCGGCAAGCCAAGCGCCACGCCCACAGCGGCATAGGTCAGCTTGCCCGCATGCACGTTCAGCCCGTTCAACAGATGCTTGTCATCGGCGCAGGCCTGCTTCCAGCCCTTGTTGGCCAAGGCCAGCATGAACGGCATCGTCGCATTGCCCAAGGCCAGCGTCGAGGTGCGCGCCACCGCCCCCGGCATGTTGGCGACGCAATAATGCATGATGCCATCGACCTCATAGATCGGGTCCTGATGCGTCGTCGCCCGGCTGGTTTCAAAGCAGCCGCCCTGATCAATCGCCACATCCACCAGTGCAGCACCCGGTTTCAACTCGGCCAACTGTGCGCGCGAAATAAGCTTCGGCGCCGCCGCGCCGGGGATCAGCACCGCGCCGATGATCAGATCGGCCTGACGCGCCAGCTCGATCGTGGTCGCCGCATCGGCATAGCCGCATTTGAACTGGCCGCCGAACACATCATCCAGATAGCGCAGCCGGTTGACCGAGCGATCCAGCACCGTCACATCCGCGCCCATCCCCGCCGCGATCTTGCCCGCATGGGTGCCGACAACACCGCCGCCGATCACCAGCACCTTCGCGGGCAGCACGCCCGGCACACCGCCCATCAGCACGCCACGGCCACCATTGGCCTTTTGCAGCGTCCACGCCCCAACCTGCGGCGCCAGCCGCCCCGCCACTTCCGACATCGGCGCCAGCAACGGCAAACCGCCGCGATCATCGGTCACGGTTTCATAGGCAATGCAGGTCGCACCCGAGGTCAGCAGATCCGCCGTCTGCTCCGGGTCAGGGGCCAGATGCAGATAGGTGAACAGCACCTGCCCCGGCCGCAGCCGCTTGCGTTCCACCGCCTGCGGCTCTTTCACTTTCACGATCATATCGGCGCTCGCAAACACCTCTTCCGCCGTGGCGATGATCGTAGCCCCCGCCGCCACATAATCGGCATCGCTGAAGCCCGCGCCCACCCCGGCGTTGGTTTCGATCATCACGGCATGACCCGCGTTCACCGCCTCGCGCGCGGCGTTCGGAGTCATGCCGACACGGAATTCTTGCGGTTTGATTTCCTTTGGGCAACCGATTTTCATAGCTCTCTCCCTGATGGACTTGGCGTCCTTGTGTCACCAGCCTGATACGGAATCGTTGCAATTGCTTTGAAACTTTGCTGGCGGGCCGGGATCACTGTGGTATATTCTGCGAAGAAATGCCGGTTTGACGAAAGAAACCACCATGACCACAGATATCGACGCCACCGACCGCCGCATTCTGGGTGTGCTGCAAAAAGAAGGCCGCATCACCAATGCCGATCTGTCAGAACGGGTCAACCTGTCGCCATCGGCCTGCCACCGCCGCGTGCAACTGCTGGAGGAAGCAGGCTATATCGCAGGCTACGTCGCCCTGCTCGATGCCCGCCGCATGGGTAAGCCCACCACGGTTTTCGTCGAAATCACCCTGCAATCCCAGGCCGAAGACCTGCTGGACGCTTTTGAGCGTGAGGTCGCCAAAGTGCCCGACATTCTGGAATGTCACCTGATGGCCGGAACAGCCGACTATCTGATCAAGATCATGGCCGAGGATACCGAGGATTTCGCCCGCATCCACCGCCGCTTCCTGTCGCGCCTGCCGGGGGTGCGGCAGATGCAATCCAGCTTCGCGCTGCGCACGGTCGTCAAAACCACCGCGCTTGCGGTGTGATCAGGCCTGATCGGGCACCAGATCGGTCCAGACCTCGAACTTCTGCAACACATGCGGCCCAAACGAATGCATCAACGGCACATCCGCCGCATCGCGGCCATACGCCACCACAATGCGCCCGATGCGCGGCTTGTTGTTGCGCGGATCATAGGTGTGCCACGCCCCATCCAGATAAACCTCCATCCAGGCGGCAAAATCGCCCGGACTGGTAACAGCCACGCCAATATCGCCCAGATAGCCGTTCACATAGCGCGTCGGGATATTCATGCAGCGGCACAATGTAATCGCCAGATGCGCGAAATCGCGGCAAACCCCGGTCTGCTCTTGCCAGCCCTCATAGGCGGTGCGGGTGACGCGGGCGTTCATGTAATCAAACCGGATGTGGTTATGCACATAATCACAAATCGCCTGCACCCGTGTCGCCCCCGGCATGGTCTGGCCAAACATGTCCCAGGCGATCTGGCTCAGCCGGTCCGTCTCGCAATAGCGGCTGCCCAGCAGGTAGATCAGCACGTCATCCGGCAAATCTGCAATCGGGGTTTCCTGCAGCCACGGCTTGAACGCATCCGCCTGATCGCTGGCCTCGATGGTGCTGTCACTGCGCAACCGGAACAGCCCCGCAGGCGCCACAAACCGCCGACAGGTGTTGCCGAACAGATCGCGATAGGCCGTCGTCGGCACCGCAGGCGTGGTTTCAATCTTCCCCTGCAGCCGCAGATCATCCCGCCGCTCATCCCGCACCGACATCATGCAGATCATCGGCGTGTCCTGCGCACAAGACACCGTAATATCGTAACCAAACCGGATCAGCATGAGGATTCCTTTGCGTTGTGCCGCAGCACCAAGCCGCCACCCTAGGCGCATCCGCTACGATCCCCGCACGAATTCGCTCGCCGCAGCGCAGAAAACACACCCCGCCCAAAAATGCGGCAGCCAGCCCAAAGAAAAACCCCCGGCCTTGCGGACGGGGGTCAATCGGGTTGAGGATCGCTCCCCCAGTGTCGCTAACGTCTTAAGCCGAGGCTTAGAGACCGCCTTCGCGCTGAAGCTTCTTCCGGGCGAGCTTGCGCGCACGGCGCACGGCTTCGGCGGATTCGCGAGCTTTTTTGACGGAGGGTTTCTCGAAATGTTGCTTGAGCTTCATTTCGCGGAACACGCCTTCGCGCTGGAGCTTTTTCTTGAGAGCGCGAAGCGCTTGCTCAACGTTATTATCGCGGACGCTGACCTGCATGTGGTTGTCACCACCTTCCTAAGTTAGAGTTGCACTGAATGTGCAGGCTCGGGCCGCATAGCAAAGCCCCGCCGCTTTGTCTACCATGCCCGGCGAAAGGGGATCAGATGGAACCGGAAAACAGCATCGACAGCGCAAAAGCCCTTATTCTGGCGGCCGCCCTGCCCCACGCCGCCTTCGACGGCTGGTCAGAAACCACCCTTGTGGCGGCCTTGGCTGATTCGGGCGTTGCCCCCGCGCTTGGCCGCGCCCTTTACCCGCGCGGCGGTATTGATCTGGCTGTAGCCTATCACCGCAGCGGCGATGCCGCGATGAAAACCGCCCTCGCCGCCACCGATCTTGCCGCCCTGCGCTACCGCGACCGCGTCGCGCTGGCGATCAGACTGCGCCTGCAAACCGCCGACAAGGAACTGGTGCGCCGCGGCTCGGCCTTGTTCAGCCTGCCGCAACACGCCCCCGAAGGCGCCAAGCTGATCTGGGCCACCGCCGACGCGATCTGGACCAGCTTGGGTGATAGCTCGCAAGATCTGAACTGGTATTCCAAACGCGCCACCCTGTCGGCGGTCTACTCCGCCACCGTGCTGTTCTGGCTGGGCGATCATTCCGAAGACAACGGCGACACCTGGGCCTTCCTTGACCGCCGCATCGAAAACGTCATGCAGTTCGAAAAGACCAAGGCGGCGCTGCAAGCCAACCCCTTGGCCAAGGCGCTGCTGGCTGGTCCCCTCAAGATTCTGGACAGGATTCGTGCGCCACATCGCAACACCGACCTGCCCGGCCATAGCGAACCCTGAAAGGCCCCGACGATGACGCTTTCCTCCTCTATGCTGGCCATGGAAATCTCGGCCCCCGGCGGGCCTGATGTGCTGAAACCAGTGTCGCTGCCGGTACCGGTGCCCGGCCACGGCCAGATCATTGTGCGGCTTGCCTATGCCGGGGTAAACCGCCCCGACGCGCTGCAACGCGCCGGCTCTTACGCCCCGCCCGCTTCCGCCTCGCCGCTGCCCGGTCTGGAAGGCGCGGGCACAGTGGTGGCGATGGGGCCCGGCGTCAACCGCTGGCAGATCGGCGACAAGGTCTGCGCGCTGTTCCCCGGCGGCGCCTACGCCGAATACGCCGCCTGCCACGAATCACACGCCCTGCGCATCCCCGCAGACCTGCCGCTGCGCGAGGCCGCCTGCCTGCCGGAAACCTGCTTCACGGTCTGGTCGAACATCGTCATGCGCGGCAAACTGAAAGCGGGCGAACGGTTTCTGGTGCATGGCGGCTCGTCCGGCATCGGCACAACGGCGGTGCAGATCGCCAAAGCCTTGGGCGCGCGGGTGTTCGCCACCGCCGGATCGGACGAAAAATGCCGGGTGGTGGAAAGCCTTGGCGCAGAACGCTGCTTCAACTACCGGACCGAGGATTTCGGCGACGAAGCCAAGAAACTCGGCGGCTTCGATCTGATCCTCGATATGGTCGGCGGCCCGTATTTGCCGCGCAACGTCAAAGCCTTGGCCGATGATGGCCGCCTGGTGCAAATCGCCTTCCTGCAAGGTCCGAAGGTCGAACTCAACTTCGCCGAAATGATGATGCGCCGCCTGACCCTGACCGGATCGACCCTGCGCCCGCAATCCGATCAGGCCAAAGCCACCATTGCCGCCGAGGTCGAAGCCAACGTCTGGCCAATGATCGCGCGCGGCGCATTCCGGGTGGTGATCGACAGTGAATACCCGCTCAGCGAAGCCCCCACCGCGCATTGGCGGCTGGAAAGCTCGGGTCATGTCGGCAAGATCGTGCTGCAAGTGGAAGGCATCTGAGCCCGATGCGCCCCGGCAGCGCCACAGCGCCGCCGGGGCAAGCACTTCAGGTCGCCGGCGCGGGCCCAAGGCCCGCTTGTCTCCAGCGCCTTCGGCTAACCGGAATGCAAGCATTCCGGTATGGATATTTAAGCAGAGGGGATGCGAAAACGGTCATCCTCTCTGTCCAAATATCCTCGGGGGGAAGCCGGGATCGCGCCTGCGCGATCTTGGCGTGGGGGGCGAAGCGCCCCCTCAGCCGAGCCGGTTGGCGGGCACCGCCCAGAGGCGAGACATCGGCTTGCGCGCCCCGCGCGCGGCAATTCAGTCGCCCCCGTTCAGTCCCCAAGCTTGGCGTGGACCTCATCCAGATCGATCTCGCCGATCGGCATCTTGTTGGCCGGGTTGTCGAAATCATATTTGAACAGCTGGAAATCGCGCTTGTAGATTTCCCAGACCAGATGCCGCGACAGATCGTCAAAATAATCCTCGACCGGGTGCAGCCGCTTCGGCCCATGGCCTTCGCTTTCGTTGAACTTCGGGATCTGCTTAAGATCGACCTTGTGCTTGGTCTTGATCTTCTTCAGCACCGCGCCCATGCCCTCATCGAATTTCTCGGTAAAGAAAATCTTGTCATAGCGCCCGCCGTTGACGATGTAAGTCGAGACATGCCCCGCCATCGCGGACCAGTGAATATCCGGCTCCATCGGCTTTTTGAACCGGATAGTGTCACGGGCGAACAGCAAGAACCGCCGGAAGCTGGCGATCTGGTCGAACTCTTGCTTGCCATCATCGCCGCCGACCTCGACGCCGTATTTCTGCACCAGCAGCGGCACCAGATTGCCGCGATAGCGTTTGCCGTTGCGCTGAATGCCGCAAATCTTGTCAAAAAACGAAGACAGGATCCGCGTGTAGGGATTGCGCACGCAGGTAAACGCATAAGACTTGTGCTGCTTTACATTGCGCTCAATCAGCGGCTGGCTGGCATCGATCGCCCATTTGTGCATCCCTTCCGTGGCGTCATGGATATCGCCATCGAAAAATTTGCCGTGGTCGGAATAGAACATGATCTGCCCGATGGTCGAGCAGGCGCATTTCGGCACCACCCGATACACCACTGATTCAGACTCCGTCATCCACGTTCCGGGGAAACCCATCACCCACTCTCCTTACCTGCGCCCAACAGCCGCCGAACGGCCCCGGATCATTCCGCCACAAAAAAGCAAACAAACTCTGTCTTTTCAATGTCTCTTCAAGGTATTTAGGGAAACAATGACTTGTTTCAGGGTTTAATGTCTCCGATATGGCAAGAATCGCCTACATCCTTCTGTGTCACAAGGATCCCGAGGGGATCATCGCTCAGGCCCAGCGGCTGACAGCAGTCGGTGACTTTGTGGCGATTCACTTCGATGGCCGCGCCAAACCGGCGGATTTTGACAAGATCCACAGCGTTCTGGCCGCCAACCCGTCCGTCACCTTCACCAAACGCCGCGCCAAATGCGGCTGGGGCGAATGGAGCCTCGTTGAAGCCACCCTGCTGGCGGTGGAGGCGGCCGTCGATGCCTTCCCGCGCGCGACGCATTTCTACATGCTGTCGGGCGATTGCATGCCGATCAAATCCGCCGAATTCGCCCACAGTTTCCTTGACCGCGAGGAAGTCGATTACATTGAAAGCTTTGACTATTTCAACTCCGACTGGATCAAGACCGGCATCAAGGAAGAGCGGCTGATCTACCGCCACTTCTTCAACGAACGTACCAGCAAGAAGCTGTTCTACGCCTCGATGAAGTGGCAGGAAAAGTTGGGGCTGCAACGCAAGGTACCCGCCGACATCGCCATGCAGATCGGCAGCCAATGGTGGTGCCTGCGCCGCCGCACCGTCGAATGGGTGCTGGATTTCTGCAAGAAACGCAAAGACGTGATGCGGTTTTTCCGCACCACCTGGATCCCGGACGAGACTTTCTTTCAAACCATCGTCCGCCATCTGGTGCCGGAGCACGAAATCCGCACCCGCACGCTGACCTTCCTGATGTTCACCGATTACGGCATGCCGGTCACATTCTATAACGACCATTACGATCTGCTGCTCAGTCAGGATTACCTGTTTGCCCGCAAGATCAGCCCGGATGCGAAAGACCTCAAGGACCGGCTGGGCAAGCTTTACGCCGCCCGCAACGTCCGCTTTTCGATTTCCAATGAGGGCCGGTCGCTGTTCAAGTTCCTGTCGGGCCGGGGGCGGATCGGGCGGCGGTTCGCGCCGCGGTTTTGGGAAACCGAAAGCTCGCTGGGCCGGCATCGCACGCTGATGATGGTGACCTGCAAGAAATGGCATGTGGCAAAACGGCTGGTGGAACGGGTGCGGCAAGTCACCAACCTGCCGGCGCTCGACTATCTGTTCAGCGAGGCCTCCACCCCGCTGCCGCATCTGGGCGGCATTGAGACCACGCTGGAAAAGCGCACCCGCCACCGCCGCGCGCTGATGCGGATGTTGTTCGATTATTGGCAGACCGATCAGCTGGTGGTCTGTATCGACCCCGCCAACGTCGATCTGATGCAGGATTTCTACAACGACAAGGCCAAGGTCCGGCTGCTGGAAATCGAGTGCGATTTCACCGATGACTATCTGATCGGCCATGCCAAGCGGGTGGGGTTGGCCTCGGATTCCACGCCCAAGGAAACCATCGAGCGGCTGTTGCCGACGATCCGCTATGATGTGCGCTTTGAAGGCGACCGTATCCGCGACGCCGGTTTTCCCAACCTGTTACGGGTGCGGCAAAGCGCGAGCATCGATGAAAACACCGTGCCTCTGGCCGAATTTCTTGATATTGCGCCCGAGAAGGCGCGCGAGATCGCCGCCACCGAATATCTGTTTGTGGATTGAAAACATGGCGCATACCTACGATCCGACCAATATCTTCGCCCGCATCCTGCGCGGCGAAATCCCCAACAAGACCGTGCTGGAAACCGAACACACGCTGGCCTTTCATGACATCAACCCGGCAGCACCCGTGCATGTGCTGCTGATCCCGAAAGGCGCCTACGCCACCTTTGATCACTTTGCCGCCGAGGCGTCTGCCGATGAAATCGTTGATTTCCACCGCACCGCAGCCAGTGTCTGCGCCCTGCTGGGGATCGCGCCGGGTGAAGGCTATCGCGCCATCACCAACGCGGGCGCGCATGGCATGCAAGAGGTGCCGCATTACCACCTGCACATTCTGGGCGGCAAGGTGATGGGGCCGCTGATCCAGCGATAACACCGCCCGCGCGGCTGTAGCGATAATCTGATTGCGCGGCTGCGCCGCAAGGTCTTTAGCTCGCCTCCGCCTTGCGGCTCCGGCTCGCAGGAACGCCGTGGCGTTCCGGGATGAGTATTTGGGCCAAGATGAAATCAGACGATTGGTTCGCCCCGGCCCAGCCGGGCGATGAAAGCGGCGATGCGTTTGGCGCGGGTTTCCGGGTGCCTGGCAGTGGTCAGCCGTTCGGCATGGGACCGGTTGATCCGGCTCCAGAGGCTGTCCGCTTTGCGGGGCGTACATCGCTGAATCCATTCGATTTCGGAGCGCGTCTTGCGGATACCGTCGATCCAGCCCCAAACCAGCGCCGCTTCCACCGCCTGTTGCCAGTCGATCACCGCAACACCAGAGGCTTTCTTGTGATACAAGGCCCAGACCTCGTTGGCCGATGCGTGGTTTGCCGCCAACCTGTCGTGCCACTGCGCCGGGGTCGCAAAAGCCAGCGGCGTCATCGCGCGTCCCAATGTTTCAGGAACCGCTTCGGGGCTGCCTCCCGCCATTGCTGCAGCAATCGAACCCGCGCCCAAGCCGGATCAATCCGGCCGCCTCGCACCAGAACCAGATTGTGCGGCGCATAATGCGGATGCAGGAAGAACGTCGCGGGGTCGGCCGCCATCAGCATCTCGCGTTCATCGTGGCAGGTCTTGAACACCGCCGCGTCCTCGTATTACGACCAATAGCACCACATCTTGCCAAAGGCCTTCAGCGCCTCATGGCCCCACGGCGTCGCCAGCGTAATCTCGGGCAGGCTAAGGCCAAGCGCAAAAGCCTTCAACTCTGCCCAATCCCTGATCACGCCCTGCCCTTTCAGCTGTCTCTAAATATCCTGGGGGGTCCGGGGGGCTAGCCCCCCGGCCGTCGGCAGTCAGTGTGCTGCGGCCCAGGTCGCACCCACCCCCGCCTCCACCGTCAGCGGTACCTTCAGATGCACCGCCGGGTGCGAGGCGCCCTCCATCACATCCTTCGCCACCTTGATCAGCGCCTGCGCGGCACTTTCGTCCACCTCGAACAGCAATTCGTCATGCACCTGCAACAGCATCTTGGCGGGCAGATCGGCGATGGCAGCGGGCATGCGGATCATCGCGCGGCGGATCACGTCGGCCGCCGTGCCCTGGATCGGCGCGTTGATCGCCGCGCGTTTGGCAAAGCCCGCGCCTGGGCCTTTGGCGTTGATCTCCGGCGTGTGGATCTTGCGGCCGAACAGGGTTTGCACGAAGCCGTTTTTCTGCGCAAAGGCCACAGTGTCGGACATATATTCCTTGATGCCGGGGAAGCGTTCGAAATAGCGGTCGATGAAGCCCTGCGCCTCGGCACGCGGGATGCGCAGGTTGCGGGCAAGGCCAAAGCCGGAAATGCCGTAGATCACGCCAAAGTTGATCGCCTTGGCCTTGCGGCGGATGTCCGAGGTCATCTGATCCAGCGGCACGTTGAACATCTCCGAGGCGGTCAGTGCATGAATGTCGATGCCATCGCGGAACGCCTGTTGCAGCGCCGGAATAGCGGCGACATGCGCCAGAATGCGCAACTCGATTTGGGAATAATCCAGCGATACCAGCACCTTGCCTTTTGGAGCGACAAAGGCTTCGCGGATGCGGCGGCCTTCTTCCGACCGGATCGGGATATTTTGCAGGTTCGGATCGGTAGAGGCCAGCCGCCCGGTCACCGCGCCGGTGATCGAATAGCTGGTATGCACCCGGCCGGTTTCGGGGTTGATATGGTCTTGCAGCGCATCGGTATAGGTCGATTTCAGCTTCGACAACTGCCGCCAATCCAGCACCAGCGCCGGCAGCGCGTGTTCGGTGGCCAGATCCTCCAGCACATCGGCACCGGTGGCATAAGCGCCGGTCTTGCCCTTTTCGCCGCCGGGCAGACCCAGCTTGTCGAACAGGATCTCGCCCAACTGCTTGGGCGAGCCTACATTGAACGGCTGCCCGGCCACCGCCTGAATCTCCGCCTCCAGCCCGGCCATTTTCTGCGCAAACGCGTTCGACATCCGTGACAGCGTATCGCGGTCCACCTGCACCCCGGCCATTTCCATCCGTGCCAGCACCGGCACCAAGGGCCGCTCCAGCGTTTCATAAACCGTGGTCACCTGCGCCTTGTGCAGCTGCGGCTTGAACAGCGCCCACAAACGCAGCGTCACGTCGGCATCTTCGGCGGCGTATTTCACCGCATCATCGATTGCCACCCGGTCAAAGGTGATCTGCGATTTCCCCGACCCCAGCAGGCTTTTGATCGGGATCGGCACATGGCCCAGATATTTTTCCGACAGCGCATCCATGCCATGGCCGTTCAACCCGGCCTGCATCGCCGAGGACATCAGCATGGTGTCATCGAACGGCGCAATCTCCACGCCATGCCGCGCGAAGATCTTCCAGTCGTATTTCATGTTCTGGCCGATTTTCAGCACCGCCGCATCCTGCAACACCGGCTTCAGCGCCGCCAGCACCGCCGCCAGCGGCAGCTGCCCGGCCACCAGCTCCGACGACCCGAACAGATCGCCGCCGCCCTGCTTGTGCCCAAGTGGGATATAGGCGGCGCGCCCGGCATCAACGCACAGCGAAATCCCCACCAGTTCTGCCCGCATCTCGTCCAGACTGGTGGTCTCGGTATCCACCGCCACATGGCCAACCTCGCGGATGCGGGCGATCCAGCGCTCCAGCGCCGCCAGCGTGTCGATCTTTTCATAAGCGGCGGTATCAAACGCCACCTGCTCCACCGCCACTGGATCATGCGCGCCGGTCACATGCATGCCGCGATCGGCCTCCAGCACCGGAGCCTCGACCTTCAGCTTGTCCGCCACCCGTTTCGTCAGGGTGCGGAATTCCATCTGATTGAGGAACCCCATCACCACATCAGCCTCGGGCGCGCGCATTGCCAGCGTTTCCAGCCCCAACTCCAGCGGCATATCATCGTCCAGCGCCACCAGGCGCTTGGAAATGCGGATCAATTCGGCATTATCCAGCAAAGCCTCGCGCCGCTTTGGCTGCTTGATTTCCCCGGCACGCGCCAGCAGGGTTTCCAGATCGCCGTATTCCTGGATCAGCAAGGCGGCGGTCTTCAGCCCAATCCCCGGCGCGCCCGGCACGTTATCCACCGAATCCCCGGCCAGCGATTGCACATCCACCACCCGGTTCGGTGCCACGCCAAACTTTTCAAACACCTCGTCCGGGCCGATGCGCTTGGCTTTCATCGGGTCCAGCATATCAACGCCATCGCCCACCAGCTGCATCAGGTCCTTGTCCGAGGAAATGATCGTCACCGTCCCCCCGGCTTCGCGCGCGCGCCGCGCCAAGGTGGCGATGATGTCGTCGGCCTCATAGCCGTCTACCTCGATGCAGGGCACGTTGAACGCCCGCGTCGCCTCGCGGGTAAAGGCGAATTGCGGTCGCAGATCCTCAGGCAGTTCCGGCCGGTTGGCCTTGTATTGCGGGTAAATCTCGTTGCGGAAGGTCTTTGATCCGGCATCGAAAATCACTGCCAGATGCGTCGGCGCTTCCTGACTGCGCGTGGTGGTCAATTCACCCCAAAGCAGGTTGCAAAACCCCGCCACCGCCCCCACCGGCATGCCATCCGACTTGCGGGTCAGCGGCGGCAAGGCATGGTAAGCGCGAAAGATAAACGCCGAGCCGTCGATCAGATGAAGGTGATTGCCCTTGCCAAACGCCATTATCCGCCCGCCCTGTTGTATCCGTTGGCGGCCAGTATTGCCACGAAGCCGCGCCCCATGCCAGCTTTAGCCGATGCCAGCCTTAGCCAACATGCCAGCCAAGGCTTAACGCCACCGCTTGCGGCGTCGGCGTCCAGATGCCAAACGGCACCCCCGCCGCGCGCAGGGTCTCGCCCAGCCAATCGTTGCAGGTGTGCAACAGATTGAAATGGCCCTTCGCGGCGAAAAACCCATCGTGGTCGCCAAGCCGCTGCGGCAAAGCCAGCGGCGCGCCGGTCTGATCGCGCTGAAAGCTGGCATCAAGCCGGGTCAGTAGCGCCTGCATTTGCGCCTCGGACAGGGTCAGATAAGCAATACCGTCGATCTGGCTGACATCGCCCGCCACATCCAGATGCATCACCGCAGAATCACCAAACACCCCCCGCACCACGGCGGCGGCGGTCACATCGGCATAGCTGCCAACCGTGGAATAGAACCCGGCAGCGCCCCAGCCCAGCACCAGCCATTCGGCCCCCGGATGGCTGACAGGCACCCCGGCAGCAGCGGCAAAGCCATAGCGCTCGCGCAATTCTGGCGACAGCGGCAGCAGAAAATCATAGTGGATCGGCCCGCGCGCCAGCCCGATCAGATGCTCGGTCCCCGGCGCAATCTCGGCCCGCGTTCCCGGCAGCACCGCCCCCAGACTGGCCGCGCCAAAGTAGATCAAGGGTAGGCAAATGATCGCCGTGACCAACCGGATCAGACGGCGCAAGGCTGCGCCTTAGTGATCGTCATGCGCGTGGGCGCGGTCGATTTCATAGCGCTTGTCGCAGTAGCCGCATTCGACAAAGCCGGTGTCTTCCGGGATGGTCAGCCAGACGCGCGGATGCCCCAAAGCCCCCTCACCGCCATCACAGGCGATTTTCCAGCTGGTAACGGTCTGGGTTTCCGGGGCTTTCAGCGTCATGTCAGGCGTCCTTGCATGGGTTCCGCGTATTGTAACCGCTCTGCACCGCTGGGCAAGGGCAAGGTGCGTGACACCCGGTTTTCGCGGCGCGAAAATCGGGCTTTCACACACCCTACCTCGGACGCGACGATTGGCGTTGGCTTCACGCCGTTGTCGCGGATTTTGACAAATCAGAACACCAAAGCGCAGTTCCGGTCATCCTCTCTGCTCAAATATCCCCGCCGGAGGCTCCGCCCTTTGCGGCAGAGCTGGCGCTCAAAGGTTAACAAATCCTTAAAGACAAGCCATCAAGCCATTGATTTAAAACAACATGGTTGCACGCCACGCGTGGACAGCCGCAATCAGGCCCCGATCAGCCTTGATCGCGCCTTCAGCGCCCCCAGCCACGCCAGCCCATGCACGGTGGCGCGGGCAGGCCGATATTCAGCCGCAACCCAGCCCTGATAGCCAGTCTCGTCCAGTTCCGCACACAGCCCAGTCAGATCAAATCCGCCGCCCCCCGGCTCGTTCCGGTTGGGAAAGCCCGCGATCTGGATATGATTGACCCGCTGCTTGTGCCGCGCCCAGACCGCCGCCGGATCACCATGAATGCGGGCAGCGTGCCACAGATCGAACTGAATGCCGACTTGCGGCAGCCCCAGATCGTCGATGATACGCCCCGCCTGATCAAAGTCATTCAGGAAATAGCCCGGCATATCATCAGAATTCAACGGCTCGATCGTCAGCAACAACCCCGGAGCCTGCGCCGCAGCCCAGGCCAGATTGTCGGTGTAAACCTGCTCGGCCTGCGGCCCCTTGGCGACGCCTGCCATCACATGCACCCGGCCAGCCCCCAGCCGGGCCGCCAGATCGGCGGCGCGCAGGAAGCCATCACGAAAGCGGGTTTCCTCGCCGGGAACGGCCGCAAAGCCCCGATCCCCCGCAGCCCAATCACCGGGATGGGTGTTCAGCAACACCAGCGGCAAACCCGCCAGCGCCGCTTCCCAATCCTTGGCTGGATAATCGTAGGGGAACAGAATCTCTGCCCCTTCGAACCCTGCCTGAGCGGCAAGACCGGGGCGATCGAGGGCTGCGACCTCGGTGAACAGCATGGTCAGGTTGGCGGCGAACTGAGGCATCAGCGCAGGTCTAGCGAAGGAATCACCGGAAAGAAACACCCATCTGACCAAAGCCCGAACCAGCTTTCGCCCTGATACGGCGCATGCACCCCCAGATCCATCAACCGGTAGAACGATTTGCGATCAATCAACGCCTCCAGCCCGGCGCGGATATGGACGTAGGGCGAAGGCTCCCCCGCCGCGTTGCGCGCCACCCGGATCGGGTTGGCGGCATTGGCCAGCACCTCATCTTCGGTCTTGGTGAAGAACCGCAACTTCTGCTGCTGCCCCTCGCCCTCCACCTCAAAATCCACCGCGATCATCGGCGCGTCATCGACCTTGATCCGCACCTTTTCGACCGGAGTGACAAGAAAGTAGTCGTCCCCCTCGCGCTTCAGGATCGAGGAAAACAGCTTGACCAGCGGCATCCGCCCAATCGGCGAGCCTTCGTGGAACCACGTTCCATCCCGCGCGATCCGCATATCCATGTCACCGCAAAACGGCGGGTTCCACAGATGCACCGGTGGCAGCCCCTTTTTGGCCACCGCCTGCACCGCAGCCAGCCCTTGCGCCAAGGGTTTCACAATCATTTGTACATCTTCGCTTTTTGCCATTTGTGCCCGGTGCCTAGTTTGGCTCATATGGCAGCATATAAGCAGTTGTGGAGAATTGTCATGGCCGAACCGACCCAACTCGTCGCCGAGATCGAAAGCTTAGGCGGGCGGCTGGGCCTGGCGAAGGCCTCGATCAACCAGCGTTTCATCGGGCAAGACAAGGTGGTCGATCAGGTTTTGGCGGCCATGTTGTGTGGTGGACATGCGTTGCTGGTGGGTCTGCCGGGGCTTGGCAAGACGCTGCTGGTCGATACCCTGTCCACCGTGATGGGGCTGCACGGCAACCGCATCCAGTTCACCCCCGATCTGATGCCCGCCGATATTCTGGGTTCGGAAGTGCTGGAAACCGCCGCCGATGGCAGCCGGGCTTTCCGGTTTCTGCAAGGCCCTGTATTCTGCCAGTTGCTGATGGCGGATGAGATCAACCGCGCCTCGCCCCGCACCCAGTCGGCGCTGTTGCAGGCGATGCAGGAACGCGAGGTCACAATCGCGGGCCAACACCGGCCGCTGGGTCGGCCGTTTCATGTTCTGGCGACGCAGAACCCGATTGAACAGGAAGGCACTTATCCGCTGCCCGAGGCGCAGCTGGATCGGTTCCTTCTGCAAGTTGATGTTGAATACCCCACCCGCGCGCATGAACGCGATATTCTGCTGGCCACCACCGGGGCGACGGAAAGTGAGGCGCATCAGGTGTTTACCGCTGATGAGCTGATCGCGGCGCAGGCGGTGATCCGGCGGATGCCGGTGGGCGATCAGGTGGTGGAGGCCATTCTGGATCTGGTGCGCGCCTGCCGTCCGGGCGAACCCGAGGGCCGTGATCTGGCGGGCAGCCTGTCTTGGGGTCCGGGGCCGCGCGCGGCGCAGGCGCTGATGCTGACGGTGCGGGCGCGGGCTTTGCTCGATGGTCGTCTGGTGCCATCGATTGCCGATGTGGCGGCGATGGCAAAGCCGGTGCTGGAACATCGCATGGCGCTTTCCTTTGCGGCGCGGGCGCGGGGTGAAACGCTGTCGGGGCTGATTGACCGGACGATTTCGCGCAGCCTGCGGATCGAGGCCGCCGCGTGAACCTATCGCTCGATCTGCGCGGGCAAGCGGAAACGCTGGGGCAATCGCTGCCCGCCTTGCTGGCCGAGGCGGAACACTTGGCCGCGACGCTGATGCTGGGCGAGCACGGACGGCGGCGGGCGGGTCAGGGCGATGAGTTTTGGCAATACCGCCCCGCCCATGCCGGCGACGCGGCGCGCAGCATAGACTGGCGCCGTTCCGCCCGCTCGGATGCGCATTTCGTGCGCGAACGCGAATGGCAGGCGGCGCAATCGGTGACGATCTGGGTCGATGCGGCGCAGTCGATGACGTTTTCGGGGGCTGCGGATCGGCCCGCAAAGCTGGACCGGACGCGACTGCTGGCACTGGCCTTGGCGGTGTTGCTGCTGCGCGGTGGCGAGCGGGTCGGGCTGTCGGGGATGGTGCCGAAACCGGGGCGGGCGCAACTGCTGGAACTGGTGGCGGCGCTGGAGGCTGTGGATCAGGCAGATTACGGCGTGCCGGATGTCACTGGCATGGTGTCGCATGGCCGCGCGGTTTTCCTGTCGGATTTTCTCGGCGCTCTCGATCCGCTGGAAACCGCACTGACCGCTGCCGCAGATCGCGGCGTGCGCGGCTTGCTGCTGCAAGTGCTTGATCCGGCAGAGGAAAACTTCCCCTACGAAGGTCGCACCATCTTTGAGTCCATGCAAGGCGGCTTGCGCCACGAAACCCAGTCGGCAGGCGATCTGCGCGCCCGCTATCTGGATCGGCTGGCCGAGCGCAAGGCGCGGCTGATGGAATTGGCGCGGGCGATGGGCTGGTATTATCATTGCCACCACAGCGGTCAAACGGCGCAAGCGGCGCTGCTTTGGGCCTACAGGGCGCTGGAGGGCGGCAGATGATCGGTGCTTTGGCCTTCACCGCGCCTTGGCTGCTGCTGGGGCTGATCGCGCTACCGATCCTTTGGCTGCTGTTGCGCGCGGTTCCACCGGCTCCGGTGCGCCGTCGTTTTCCGGCGGTGGCGCTGCTGCTGGGTCTGGTGGATGCCGAGCGGCAAGCCGACAAAACCCCGTGGTGGCTGTTGCTGTTGCGCGCTTTGGCGGTGGCGGCGGCGATCATCGGCTTTGCAGGCCCGGTGCTGAACCCGGAAAACCGCGCGCCCGGAACCGGGCCTTTGTTGATCGTGCTGGATGGTGGCTGGGCCGATGCCCGTGATTGGCCGCGCCGGTTGGACAAGGCCAGCGGGCTGTTGGCCGAGGCCGGGCGCAGCGGGCGCCCGGTTGCGGTGATCCGGCTGACCGATACCCCTGATGCGATCAGCTTCCAGAATGCCGAGGCCTGGGCGGGCCGTCTGGCCGCGATGGCACCGCAGCCTTTCGCTCCGCAAGCTTATGAAGACTGGGTGCAAGCCCTGCCAGACGGCGGATTTGACAGCTATTGGCTCTCGGATGGGTTGGACAATCCGGGCCGCGAGGGTTTGGCAGCGGCGCTGGCCGAAAACGGCAGCGTCACCGCCTTTCTGTCGCCGCGCCCGGTCTATGCGCTGCGCCCCGCCGGGTTTGAAGACGGCGCAATTGCCTTGAAAGCCGCGCGCTTGGCAGGCGATGCCACCGAGGTTGAGGTGATTGCCCGCGGCCCGGACCCGTCAGGCATAGACCGCGAACTGGCGCGCGGAGCGTTCCGCTTTGCCGCCGGAGCAGCCGAGGCAGAGACTAGGCTGACCCTGCCGCCGGAACTGCGCAACCGCATCACCCGGTTCGAGTTGTTGGGCCAACGCACGGCGGGGGCGGTCAGCCTGACCGATGACAGCCTGAAACGCCGCAAGATCGCGCTGATTTCCGGTGCGGCAGACCGTGAGGGCCTGCAACTGCTGTCGCCGACCTATTACCTGCGCCAGGCGCTGGCCCCGGTTGCCGATCTGATCGCGGGCGGCTTGTCGGATGTGATCCCGGCGAACCCGGATGTGATCATTCTGGCCGATGTCGCCAGGCTGACCCAGCCGGAAACCGATGCGTTGCTGGACTGGGCGGGCAAGGGCGGGCTGCTTTTGCGCTTTGCCGGGCCAAGGCTTGCTGCGTCGGATGTCAGCCGGATCGACGAAGACGCGCTGATGCCGGTGCGGCTGCGCGAAGGTGGCCGCTCGGTTGGCGGCACGATGAGCTGGGGCGAACCGAAAACGCTGGCTCCCTTCCCCGAAGGCTCGCCGTTTCACGGCCTGCCGGTCCCGGCAGATGTGACGGTGGCGCAGCAGGTACTGGCACAGCCCGACCCTGATCTGACCAAACGCACCATTGCCGCGCTGGCCGATGGCACGCCCTTGGTGACGCGCAAGGAAGTCGGCGCCGGGCAAGTCGTGCTGGTGCATGTGACCGCCAATGCCGAATGGTCCAGCCTGCCGCTGTCGGGTCTGTTCGTGCAGATGCTGGAACGGCTGGCGGTTTCCACCAAACCGGCCCAGCCCGAGGCGAAAGATCTGGCAGGGCAAACCTGGGTGCCGGAACGCACGCTGGATGCTTATGGCAACGGCTCGGACGCGGGCGAGGTCGCCGGGGTCGCCGGGGCCGATCTGGCACAGGCGATGGCTCAAGGGCCACGCGCCACCCTGCCGCCGGGGCTATATGTCAGCGGTGAACGGAAAGTCGCGCTGAACGTGATCGGTCCCGATACCGCGCTGACCGCCGCCGTCTGGCCTGCGGGCACGGTGATTGAAGGCATCGAGATCGTGAAGGCACAGGCGCTGAAGGGCGTGCTTTTGGCGGCAGCGATGATCTTGCTGGCGCTGGATGTGTTGGCGGCACTTTGGGTCTCGGGCCGCTTGGGTGGCATGGCGAAGGCTGCGCTGGTGCTGCTGGCGCTGGCGACCCCGCAAGATGGCCGGGCGCAGGTACCAGATGATCTGCGCGCCATCGAGGCCACGCGCGGCGTGGTGCTGGCGCATGTGCTGACCGGCGATGCGGACCTTGATGCAACGGCCGAGGCCGGCTTGCGCGGTCTTGGCGATCAGTTGTGGTATCGCACCGCCGTTGAACCCGAAGCGCCGCTCGGGGTCGATCTTGAAACCGATGAGCTGGCTTTCTACCCCTTCCTGTATTGGCCGATCAGCCCGGATCAGCCGCTGCCCTCAACTGCCGCCTATGCCAAGTTGAACCGTTTTCTGCGCACTGGTGGGATGATCCTGTTTGACACCCGCGACGGCGACATTGCCGGATTGACTGGCGCCGCCACACCGGAAGGCCAGATGCTGCAACTGATCGCTGCGGGCCTTGATATTCCGCCGCTGGACCCGATCCCGCCAGATCATGTGCTGACCCGCAGCTTCTATCTGCTGCAAGACTTTCCCGGTCGCCATGCCGGTGGCGCGATCTGGGTCGAGGCCCCCCCCCCCGATGCCGAACAGCAAGACGGCATGCCGTTTCGCAACCTGAACGATGGCGTCACGCCGGTGATCATTGGCGGTGCCGATTGGGCCGGGGCTTGGGCGGTGGATCAGGATGGGGTGCCGATGTTCCCGGTCGGGCGCGGCTATGCCGGTGAAGATCAGCGCGAGATCGCTTACCGCTTTGGCATCAATGTGATCATGCATGTGCTGACCGGCAACTATAAATCTGATCAGGTGCATGTGCCTGCTTTGCTGGAAAGGCTGGGCGAATGAACCGCAGCGTGGTGTTCGATCCTTTGGTGGCAATGCCGGTGATCTGGAGCCTGGCAATTATCGCCGGACTGCTGATCGGCTTTGCCCTGCTGCGCGGCTTGCGTGGCTGGCTGCTGCGCGGGCTGGCCTTTGCGGTGCTGGGGCTGGCGCTGGCCAACCCGTCGTTGCAGGAAGAAGACCGCAAGCCACTGTCGGATATCGTGCTGTTGCTTATCGATGAAAGCGCCAGCCAAGGCCTGTCGGACCGGGCGGCACAATCTGATCTGGCGGTGGCGCGGATCACCGCCGAAGTCGCAGCGCTGGACAACACCGAACTGCGGCTGGTGCGCTTTGGCGACGGCCCCGAGAACGCAGGCACCCTTGCGATGACCGCACTGGCGCAGGCGATGGCCGAAGAGCCGCGCGCCCGCATCGCCGGCACGATTCTGGTGACAGACGGGCAAGTGCATGATCTGGGCCTTGCCCCCGCCCTGCCCGCGCCGCTGCATGTGCTGCTGACCGGCAAGCAAACCGACTGGGACCGCCGCCTTGTGATCACCGACGCCCCCGCCTTCGCCATTCTGGGCGAGGAATTTCTGCTGAAACTGCGGATCGAGGATCAGGGTGCAGCACCCGACCCCGCCGAAACCTCGGTGATGCTGACGGTCACGGTCGATGCCGACGCGCCGCTGCGCTTCGAGGTGCCGCTGAATGCCGATATGGAACTGCCGATCCGGCTGCCGCATGCGGGCATCAACGTGCTGCAATTCGCCGTCGATGGCGTTGAAGGCGAATTGACCGACCGCAACAACGCCGCCGTGGTGCAGGTGAACGGCGTGCGCGACCGACTGCGGGTGCTGCTGGTGTCGGGTGAGCCGCATGCCGGCGAACGGGTCTGGCGCAACCTGCTGAAATCCGACCCCAGCGTTGATCTGGTGCATTTCACCATTCTGCGCCCGCCGGAAAAGCAAGACGGCGTGCCGGTGGAAGAACTGTCGCTGATCGCCTTTCCGACCCGCGAGTTGTTCGTGGAAAAGATCAAGGATTTCGATCTGATCATCTTTGACCGCTATCGGATGCGCGGCATCCTGCCGATGGAATATATTGATAACGTTGTGCAATATGTAAAGAACGGCGGCACGGTGCTGGTCGCTTCCGGTCCAGAGTTTGGCGCGGTCGATAGCCTGTGGCGCTCGCCTCTGGCCGAGATTTTGCCAGTGGAACCCACCAGTCAGGTGATCGAACAGGGCTTCAAACCGGCGCTGACCGAACTGGGCAAGCGCCATCCGGTCACCGAAGGGCTGGACGCGCATGTTGCCGAAACTGGATGGGGTCGTTGGTTCCGGCTGATTGATGTTACCCCCCTGCGCGGGCAGGTAGTGATGTCGGGGCCGCAAGACAAGCCCCTGCTGGTGCTGGATCGGGTTGAACAGGGCCGCGTCGCGGTGCTGGCTTCGGATCAGGCCTGGCTGTGGGGGCGCGGCTACGAAGGTGGCGGGCCGCAGTTGGAGCTGCTGCGGCGGCTGGCCCACTGGATGCTGAAGGAACCCGAACTGGAGGAAGAGGCGCTGACCGCCACAGCCCGCGCCGATGTGCTGACCATCACCCGCCGCACCCTGTCAGAACAGCCGCCGGGCGATCTGACCATCACCGGCCCGGATGGCGCAGCCGTGGTGCTGCCGATGCCGCAGGTGTCGCCCGGCCTGTTCCGGCTGGATTGGCAAGCGCCGCAGATGGGGCTTTACCGGCTGCAACAGGGCGATCTGCTGCGCGTGGTGGCGGTTGGCCCTGCCGCGCCGCGCGAATTTGTCGAAACCATCGCCAGCGGCACCGGGTTGCAGCCGGTTGTCGCCGGAATGCAGGGCGGCATTGCCCGGCTGGAAGACGGCGTGCCCGGCCTTCGGCAAGTGCGCGAAGGCCGCCCGGCTGCAGGGCGCGGCTGGCTTGGCATCAACCCGCGCGAGGCCTATGTCACCGAAGACCTGCGGGTTTCGGCGCTGGTGCCTGCTTGGCTGATGCTGATGCTGGCAGCCGGTCTGGCGGTGGCGGCATGGCTGGTGGAAGGCCGCGCGATCAGACGCTCCGCCGCATGACCTCACGCGAGGTCGAAGCAAATTCCCGCCGGATCAGCACCGACGAGGTCAGCAGCGTGGTGCCGATCAGCGCATAGGGGCCAAGCAGCCAACCCAGGCTGCCCAGCGCAAAATAGATCGAATGCAGGCCGCGGTTGAAGCTTTTCGCGGCGGTGATGTTCAGCTCTGCCGATTGCGCGGCGCGAAAGCTGGCCACCGGGTCTTCGGGATCATTCGGCACCGCCGCCATCAGGATCGAGCAATAGCCAAACAGCCGATGCGCCCAGATGAATTTCAGCAAGGCATTGGCAAGGAACACCACCACCAGCAGCACCCGCAGTTGAAACCCGGTGGCATCGGTCGGCAGGGTCAGATCTTTCGCCAGCCCCAGCACCATTCCCGGATTGCCGATCAGCGCAATGCCACCGCCAATCGCGATCATCGACGCGCTGGCAAAGAATGCCGTGCCCTGCCGCAAGCTGTCGATCATCGCGGCGTCAAAGATGCGTGGCTGCCGGGTCACAAACTGCCGCATCCACTCGCGCCGGTATTCCTGCATCAGCAAGCTGACCGAGGGCCGCGCTGCGGGCGGATGCTCGATGAACCAGCCAATCGCCAGCCAGCACAGCAGGGTCAGCGCCAACGCCGTGGCGTCAAGCGTATCGAACGGGCCAAGAAGGATCAGGCTTTGCATGCGGGAAATCTACGGCTTTGCCGGGCAGCGCGAAAGAGGCAAGATCAATGGAAGATCAGCTTGTTTCCACCCATCATTGGTTATATTTCCTTACCACAAAGGAGCCGCGCCATGCAGATGCCCATTCCCAACGCCAACGTTCTGGCGCGCAAGGCCACGATTGCCGCCCGGTTGCGCGCGGTTCTGCCGGGCGATGCGGTGATCACCGATCCCGCCGAGACCCGCGCCTATGAATGCGACGCGCTGACCGCCTATGCCTGCGCACCCCTTGCCGCCGTCTTGCCGCGCAGCACCGCCGAGGTGGCTGCTGTCTTGAAGATTTGCCACGAAGAAGGCGTGCCGGTGGTGCCGCGCGGCTCTGGCACCTCGCTGGCGGGCGGGGCCTTGCCGACTGCCGATTGCGTCGTGCTGGGCGTGGCGCGGATGCATGCGGTGCTGGAAACCGATTACGACAACCGCTTTATCCGGGTGCAATCCGGGCGCACCAACCTGTCGGTCACCGGCGCGGTCGAGGCCGATGGCTGGTTCTACGCCCCCGATCCGTCCAGCCAGTTGGCCTGCGCCATTGCTGGCAATATCGCGATGAATTCGGGCGGCGCGCATTGCCTGAAATATGGCGTGACCACCAACAACCTGCTGGGCGTGACCTTGGTGCAGATGGATGGCACCGTGGTTGAACTCGGTGGGCCATGGCTGGATGCGGGCGGCATGGATCTGTTGGGCGTGGTGACCGAAGCCACCCTGCGTATCCTGCCCAAACCCGAAGGCGCGCGGCCGGTGCTGGTTGGCTTCAATTCCAACGAGGTCGCGGGCACCTGTGTATCCGACATCATCAAGGCGGGCATCCTGCCGGTGGCGATCGAGTTCATGGACCGCCCCTGCATCCGCGCCACCGAAGCCTTCGCCAAGGCAGGCTACCCCGATTGTGAATCGCTGCTGATCATCGAAGTCGAAGGCAGCCCTGCCGAGATTGACGAACAACTGGCCCGGATCAAAGCGATTGCGATGACCCACAACCCGGTCGAATTCCGCGAGGCTGCTGACGAAGATCAGGCTCGCCGCATCTGGCTGGGTCGCAAATCGGCCTTCGGCGCGATGGGGCAGATCAACGATTACATGTGCCTCGATGGCACGATTCCGGTATCGGCCCTGCCTTTCGTGCTGCGCCGCATCGGCGAGATGAGTCAAGATTTCGGCCTTGATGTCGGCAACGTCTTTCACGCGGGCGACGGCAATATGCACCCGCTGATCCTGTTCAACGCCAACAAACCCGGCGACCTGCAACTGTGCGAGGCGTTCGGTGCCGAAATCCTGAAGCTTTGCGTCGAGGTCGGCGGCTGCCTGACCGGCGAACACGGCGTCGGCATCGAAAAGCGCGATCTGATGACGGTGCAGTTCAACCCCACCGACCTTGAGGCGCAATTGCGGGTGAAGGATGTGTTCGACCCGAAATGGCTGCTGAACCCCGCCAAAGTCTTCCCGCTCGAAGCCACCGCCAGCCGGAGGGCAGTCTGATGCGCCCTACTTCAGAAGCCGAGCTAAGCGAGATCATCCGCAGCGCCGGGCCGGTGCAGATCCGTGGCGGCGGCACCCGGCAGATCGGGCGCAGCACGGCGGCGGTTCTGCAAACCGCTGGGCTGTCGGGGGTGGAACTCTATGAGCCCGGCGCGCTGACCCTGGTGGCGAAGGCTGGCACGCCTGTTGCCGAAGTGCAGGCGCTGCTGGCGACCGAACGGCAACGGCTGGCCTTCGAGGTGCCGGATCTGCGCAGGCTTTTGGCGCGTGATGGGGTGTCAACGCTGGGCGGTGTGGTGGCGGCCAACGCCTCTGGCCCGCGCCGGGTGCAGGTCGGCGCTTGCCGCGATGCGCTGCTGGGCGTGCGCTTTGTCGATGGGCTGGGCTGTGTGGTGAAGAACGGCGGGCGGGTGATGAAGAACGTCACCGGCTATGATCTGGTCAAGCTGATGGCGGGCAGCCACGGCAGCTTGGGCGTTTTGACCGAGGTCAGCTTCAAGGTGCAGGCGATCGCCGAGGCCGAGATCACCCTGACCGCCGACCTGCCCTTGGCCGAGGGCTTGGCCGCCCTGCGCAAGGCGCTGGGGTCGCCCTATGACATCTCCGGCGCGGCGTGGGCGGCGGGTCGGGCGATGATCCGGCTCGAAGGCATGGCAGGGTCCGTCGCCTATCGCGCCGGGCAGTTGCGGGCGTTTCTGGGGTTTCACGAAGCGGCGGCGGATTGGGCCGCGCTGCGCGATGTGACCGCCTTTGCCGACAAGCCGGGCGCGGTGTGGCGGCTTTCGCTGAAACCGACCGAGGCGGCGCGGATCGTAGAACACCTTGGGCTGGAAGCCATCTGCGATTGGGGCGGCGGGCTGATCTGGCTGCTGGACCCGACCGGGGCCGCCGATGTGCGCGGCGCGGTGGCAGGGATCGGCCATGCCACCCTGATGCGGCCGCTGCCGGGGATGGCGGCTGTGCCGGTGTTTCCGCCCGAACCCGCAGCGGTGGCGGCGCTAACCGCCGGTTTGCGGGCAAAATTCGATCCGCGCGGCATATTCAATCCGGGGATGATGGCCTGATGCAGACACATTTCACCGAAGACCAGCTGCGCGACCCCAAACTGGCGCAAGCCAACAAAATCCTGCGATCCTGCGTGCATTGCGGTTTTTGCACCGCAACCTGCCCGACATATCAAGTGCTTGGCGATGAATTGGACAGCCCGCGCGGCCGGATTTACCTGATCAAGGAAATGCTGGAAACCGGGCGGCCCGCCGATGCGCGCACCGTCAAACATCTGGATCGCTGCCTGTCCTGTCTTGCCTGCATGACCACCTGCCCGTCGGGCGTCGATTACATGCACCTGATCGATCAGGCCCGCGCCTATGTCGAAACCACCTACAAACGCCCGCTGCCAGATCGTGTCTTGCGCTGGGTCTTGGCAAAAACCCTGCCCTATCCGACCCGGTTTCGGCTTGCGCTGGCCGCTGCCAAACTGGCGCGACCGCTTGCGCCGATGCTGCCCAGCCGCCGCCTGCGCGCCATGCTGGCGATGGCTCCCAAGACCATTCCGCCGGTCAGCCGCAACGACGATCCGCAGACCTTCCCCGCCAGCGGCCCGCGCCGGATGCGGGTGGCGCTGATGACCGGCTGCGCCCAAAAGGCGCTGAACACCGATATCAACGACGCCACCATCCGCCTGCTGCGCCGTCTGGGCTGCGAGGTGGTGGTGCCGCGCGGCATCGGCTGCTGTGGCGCGCTGACGCATCACATGGGCCGCGAAGGTGAAAGCCACGCCGCCGCCCGCGCCAATATCGCCGCCTTCATGGCCGAAAAGAACGCAGACGGGCTGGATGCGATCGTGATCAACACCTCGGGCTGCGGCACCACGGTCAAGGATTACGGCCAGATGCTCGGCACCGCCGATGCAGCAGCGGTTGCCAGCCTCGCGCTGGATATTTCTGAACTGCTGCAAAAGCTTACCCTGCCCGAAGGCGCAGCCAAGGGTCTGACCGTCGCCTATCACGCCGCCTGCAGTCTGCAACACGGCCAGCAGATCAAGACCGCGCCGAAAGATCTGCTGAAGCGCGCGGGCTTCACTGTGGTCGAACCCGCCGACAGCCATCTGTGCTGCGGCTCTGCGGGCACCTACAACCTGCTGCAACCCGAGATTTCCGCGCAACTGAAAGCCCGCAAAGTGCAGACGCTGGAGGCGAAACACCCCGACATCATCGCGGCGGGCAACATCGGCTGCATGATGCAGATCGGCTCTGCGACCGGCGTGCCGGTGGTGCATACGGTTGAACTGCTCGATTGGGCTACGGGCGGGCCAAAACCTCGCGCACTCGCCCGCGCGCTGGACTGATCTGCCACAAATCCGCCACTTTTCATCCCTACCCCTGCGCAACCGTCGGGAGATTTCATGCGTTTTGCCCTGATCGCTTTGCTGTGTCTGCTGACCCCCGCCCAGGCGGAAGAAAGCGCCTTGGTCAGCCTGCAAACCGGCGATGATTCAAAGGGTTGGAACGCAGTCGGGCGGCTGAACCTTGGCACTTACGGCTTTTGCACCGGGGCCTTGATCGCCCCCGATCTGGTGCTGACCGCGGCGCATTGCCTGTTTGACAAAGACACCGGCGCGCGGATTGATCCGGCGGACATCGAGTTTCAGGCAGGTCTGCGCAATGGCCGGGCCGAGGCGTATCGCCACGTCTCGCGCGCGGTGCCGCACCCGGATTACATCTATTCAGGTGCCAACAATCTGGATCGCGTCGCCTTCGATGTGGCAGTGCTGGAGCTGGATCAGCCGATCCGCCAGCCCTCGATCACCCCGTTCAGCACTGGCGCACGGCCGCAAACTGGCGATGAGGTGGGCGTCGTCTCCTACGCCAAAGACCGCGCCGAAGCGCCGTCGCTGCAACAGGTCTGCCATGTGATCGACGAGGCCCCCGAAGTGCTGGTGCTGTCCTGCGATGTCGATTTCGGCGCATCGGGCGCGCCGATCTTTGCCTTCGATGACGGCCTTGCCAGCATCGTTTCGGTGGTGTCTGCCAAGGCCGATATCGACAAGCAAAAGGTATCGTTGGGCACCGCTTTGGCCGCGCCCTTGGCGGTGGTGATGGCCGAACTGGCAAAGGGCAATCGCCCCGTCGCGCTGTCTGGCAGCAAGGTGCAGATGCTGTCGGGCGGCAAGGCCAGCGGCGCGAAATTTGTCAAACCCTAAGGGGTCTTGAAACCGCATAAATCCATTCCCAAATCAACGGTGTCCCCGGGATGCCGCAATCGGGCTCGGGGCGAACTCCCTGCCTTGCCCGAATGGGAAGGCTTTTCCCCGTCGCAGGACGGGCATCGCTTGCAAGAGGATGACCATGCGTAACTTTGATTTCGCTCCGCTCTACCGTGCCACCGTCGGCTTTGACCGCATTGCCGATCTGATGGACCGCGCGCTGACTGCCGATGTGGCGCAGCCGACCTATCCCCCCTATAACATTGAGAAAACTGCCGAGGATGCCTATCGCATCTCTATCGCCGTCGCCGGCTTTGCGCCAGACGAGCTGTCGGTCGAGGTGAAGGATGGCGCGCTGCACGTCACCGCGCGCAAAGCCCCGGAAACCGCCGAAAAGACCTATCTGCACCGTGGCATCGCCACCCGCGCCTTTGACCGCCGCTTTGCGCTGGCCGATCATGTGCGCGTCACCGGGGCCAGCCATGAACATGGCATGCTGCACATCGACCTTGTGCGCGAAACCCCCGAGGCGCTGAAGCCGCGCCGCATCGAAATCGGTCGCCGCGCCGATGTCGAAGCCAAAGCGGTCGAGGCCGCGCCCGAGGTTTTGGCGAACTAAGCCAGTCACGCTGACAAACAAAGGCCCGGTGCGCGTCACCGGGCCTTTTCGCTTGGCATGGGCCTAGAGCGGGTTGCGTTTCATTGGATTCAAATATTCCCTCTGCACCACGGGGCAGCGTTTGCTCTGGCAAACCCGTTCGGGGTGCAGAGGGAATTCGATTGAACGCAATCCGCTTTAATAGATCAGCCCGTCATAAACCCCGAACGCACCGGCGGTAGAGCCAAGCTGCGCCGCCTGCCCCTGATCTTGCGCATAGGCATTCACCGCCGAATAGGTGCCAGGGCCGAACGCGCCATCAATGCCGCCGCGGTAATAGCCATAGGCCGACAGGCGGCGCTGGATCAGCCGACGTTCTGACGACGAATAGCTGTTGAACGCCCGCGCCGCCGGGGTGCGATAGATCGAGGTGTAATTCTGCGTCGGCTGCACATAGACTGGCTGCGGTTGCGGCTGCACCACCACCGGCCGGTTACGCTGCGGCCGCTTGGCCTCGCGGATCAGGGCCTGAACGGCCAATGTACCGACCACCCCTTTCAGCACATCCTGTTCACGCTGGCCCCAGGCCAAAGCCGGGGCGGCGGGCAGGGCGATGGCGAAAGCGGTCAGAGCAGCAATGGTATTGCGTTTCAGCGTTGAGACAGCGGGCAGCATGTCATGTCCTTTCAGGTTGGAGCCTTGCGGTGCAACACCGTTTGGCGACTGAAAGCACGATGCCGCCAAACCGCACCGCTAAGCAAAATCGTGCGGATGTTATGCGATAGCGCGGCGGTTCAGGTGCAGGGTTTATGGCGGATCTGGCCAGCCACGCCTGCCGCAACCGCTTTATTTCAAACGAAAATCGAATTACTTGCGCAGGTTTCTTCGGTTTTTCACATCCGTTGGATCGTCGGCACCACCGCAACGGCATCAGCCGCCTTCACCGCAGCCAAGGTGCCGCCTTCCGCCGCGTTGGCGATCTTACCTGCAATCAGCAGCACATATTCATCGGCGGTTCAGGCGCATGACAGCTGCCAACGCTACATTCACAGATGCAAGCAGTCATGTTTTGCAGCGGTCTCTCCTGTTGACGCGGCGCTGGTCGTGCCAGATGTGCCGGAAATGTCGCCCCTATCCCCGGCAGAGCGGCGCGCCATCGCGACTACTCTTGCAGGCCCGCCTCGCAATGCCGATATGAACCCTGAACCTGTGGAGAGACGAGTGCAGCGCATCCCCCTACCCGAACGCCCCGACTGGCGTGCCGAAGCCGAAAAGCTGGGCTTCACCTTTGCCGATATGTATGGCGAGCCCTATTGGGACGAAACCTCGGCTTACAGCTTTACGCTGCAACAGGTCGAAGATGACATCGAAGACCCCTGCACCGAGCTGCACGCCATGTGCCGCGAGGCGGTTGCGGCGGTGCTGGCCTCAGAACGATTGATGGCGCGCATGGGCATTCCGCGCCCGCATTGGGATCTGGTCGCTGCCAGTTGGCAGGCAGACGAGCCAGAGCTTTATGGCCGTTTCGATCTGGCTTATGATGGCAAAGGTCCGGCCAAGCTGCTGGAATACAACGCCGACACCCCAACCAGCCTGTATGAAAGCGCCTCGTTCCAGTGGCTTTGGTTTGAACAACAACAGGCCGCGCGGGTGTTGCCGCAATCAACCGATCAGTTCAACGGCCTGCACGAGGCTTTGGTCGCCCGCTTTGCCCAGATCTTCGCCGCCGATACCGATGTGCATTTCGCGGCAGTGACCAATGCGCCCGAAGACTACGCCACCGTCGAAACGCTGGCCTGGGCTGCGCGCGAGGCGGGTCTGGGCGCGCATTACACCGATCTCGACAAGATCGGCATCACCGCAAACGGCCAGTTCACCGATAGCGAAGATCGGGTGATCGGCGCTCTGTTCAAACTTTACCCGTGGGAAGATCTGCTGCGCGATCCGTTCGCCGATCATCTGGCGGGCGCGGGCTGTCGCTTTATCGAACCGGCGTGGAAAGCCATCCTGTCCAACAAGGCGATTCTGCCGGTGCTGTGGCAAATGTTCCCCAACCACCCCAACCTGCTGCCGGCTTCTTTCATCGATGAAGCCCCGGCAGACCTGCTGGCGTCCCGGCATGTGATCAAACCGATCTTTTCCCGCGAAGGCCAGTCGATCACCATCTATGACGGCAAACAGGTGCTCGAAGCCGCCACGGCGCGCGACTATGATCAGCATCCAAAGATCGTGCAGGGCTACCAAGCCTTGCCGGAATTTGCCGGAATGCACCCGGTTATTGGCGCGTGGGTGGTGGGCGAGGCGTGTGTCGGCATGGGCCTGCGCGAAGACCGCAGCCTTATCACGCAGGATTTGTCGCGGTTCAAACCGCATTTCATTGAAGGGTAGCCGGATGAAACGCTCGCGCAATGTCGCATTGGTCTTGCTGGGGGCCGCCGCCTTCGGCGTCGCAGGCTGTGTCGAGGAAAAGACCGAGGCCGCCGCTTTTGAAAGCAAGGAAAGCTGTCTGGCCGAAGCCAGCCCCGGCGGCTGGTTCTCCGCTGCCGATTGCGAAACCGCCTTCGCCGAGGCGCAGGTGCTGCACGAAGAAACCGCACCGCGCTATGAAAGTCGCGAATTGTGCGAACAGGAACACGGCGTTGACGCCTGTGCCGATCAGGCCTCCAGCGGTGGCGGTGGCGGGTTCTTCATGCCGATGCTGATGGGCTACATGATCGGGCAGGCCTTGGGCGGCGGCGGGCGGGTGATGTCACAGCCGGTGGTGCGTTCGGCGGGCGGCGGCTTTGCCACCCCCGATGGCAGCACCAAGATCGGCGCACTGAACGGTGGTGGCCAGATCAGAGCCAGCGCCTTCGCCAAGGCCCCCGTCACCAAGGGCTTGGCCCCGATGACCAAAGCGCAGGTGCAATCGCGCGGCGGCTTTGGCAGCTCTGCTGCCGCACGCAGTGCCGGCGGCTAAGGCAACGCTCAAATGAAAACGGCGGGGTCTCCCCCGCCGTCCTTGCGCCGATAGGGCCTGCTCAGATCGACAGGCAGACGTATTTCAGTTCCATGTAGTCATCCATGCCATGGTGGCTGCCTTCGCGGCCAAGGCCAGACTGCTTCACGCCGCCAAACGGTGCCATCTCATTCGAGATCAGCCCGGTGTTGACGCCAACCATGCCGTATTCCAGCTGCTCTTGCACGCGGGTGATGCGACCGATGTCGCGGGCGTAGAAGTAAGACGCCAGACCAAAGATCGTGTCATTGGCGCGGGCGATCACCTCTTCTTCGGTGTCGAACTTGAACAGCGGTGCCAGCGGGCCAAAGGTTTCTTCATTGGCCACCTTCATATCCGGCGTCACGCCCGTCACCACGGTCGGCTCAAAGAAGGTGCCGCCCAGCGCATGCCGCTTGCCGCCGGTCACCACCTTGCCGCCACCCGCCAGCACATCGGCGATATGCTCTTCGACCTTTTCCACCGCATCCTGATTGATCAGCGGCCCGGTGGTGACACCCGATTTCAGGCCATCGCCAATCGCCAGCTTTTTCACCGCAGTCGCCAGCTTTTCGGCAAAAGCATCATAAACCCCGGCCTGCACATAGATCCGGTTGGCGCAAACGCAGGTCTGACCGTTGTTGCGGAACTTCGAGATCATCGCGCCCTCAACCGCCGCATCCAGATCGGCGTCGTCAAACACGATGAACGGCGCGTTGCCGCCCAGCTCCATGCTGCATTTCAGCACCTGATCCGCCGCCTGCCGCAGCAGAATCCGCCCGACTTCGGTTGATCCGGTAAAGGTCAGCTTGCGAATGGCCGGGTTCTCGCAGAACTCCTTGCCGATCTCCGAAGACCGGCTGGAGGTGATCACCGAAAACACCCCACCCGGCACACCGGCACGTTCCGCCAGCACCGCCAAGGCAATCGCCGACAGCGGGGTTTCCGCCGCAGGCCGCGCCACAAACCCGCAGCCCGCAGCCAGCGCCGGGGCCACCTTGCGCGCGATCATCGCATTGGGGAAGTTCCAAGGCGTGATCGAGGCGCACACCCCGATCGGCTGCTTCAGCACCGAAATCCGCTTGTCGCGCATGTGGCCCGGAATGATCTCGCCATAGGCGCGCTTGGCCTCTTCGCCAAACCATTCGATATAGGCCGAGCCGTACGCAATCTCGCCCTTGGCTTCCGCCAGCGGTTTGCCCATTTCAGCGGTCAGGATCGTCGCCAGATCGTCCTGCGCCGCCATGCACAGATCAAACCACTTGCGCATCACCTGCGCCCGCTCTTTGCCGGTGCGCGCCGCCCATTCGCGCCGCGCCACATCCGCCGCTGCAATCGCGCGCGCCGCATCGGCACGGGTCAGATCGGGCACAGTGGCAATGACATCGCCGCGTGCCGGGTTGGTGACGGCGAAAGTCTTGCCATCAGCAGCCTCAATCCACTCCCCCGCGACATAGGCTTTGTTCGGCACAAGGCCGGGGTCTTTCAGGATAGTACGCAGATCGGTCACGGAATCGAGCATGGGGGCCTCCATTGTCACGGTTGCCCCTGCAATGCCCGCTCTGGACTTAAAAGTCCACATCCTCCACCAATGCTGGACCTAAGCTATGCGCAAAACTGGAGTGATCAAGATGGACCTGAGCCGCGACTACCAGAACGGAGCCTTCATCCCCGGCTCCGATACCCTGCCCGCGATCTGGGCGCAAAAAGCCGCCGCTTTCCGCACAAGCCTTGGCCCCCGCGCCCGGCTTGATCTTGCCTATGGCCCGGCCCCGCGTAACCGCTTCGATCTGTTCCTGCCCGACACGGCCGCAAAAGGCTTGCTGGTGTTCATCCACGGCGGCTATTGGCTGGCAACCAACCGCGATCTGTGGTCGCATCTCGCCGCCGGAGCCATCGCCCGCGGCTGGGCCTGCGCGATGCCGTCTTACACGCTGGCCCCGCAAGCCCGCATCGCCCAGATCACCGCCGAAGTGGATGCCGCCATCACCGCCGCCTGCGCCGAAATCGCAGGCCCGGTCGTCGTCACCGGCCATTCCGCAGGCGGTCATCTTTCCGCCCGCATGGGCTGTGCCGACCGCACCGGCAGCGTGGCCGCTCGGGTCAACCGCGTCGTGCCGATCTCGCCGATCGCCGATCTGGCCCCTATCGCGCAAACCGACATGCAAGCCGATCTGCACCTCGATGCCGCCGAAATCGCCAGCGAAAGCCCGGCTCGCCATGCCTTGCGCACCCAGGCCCATATCTGGGTCGGCGGTCAGGAACGCCCCGCCTTCCTGTGGCAAGCCCGCACCCTGTCGGAAAACTGGAACTGCCCGTGGACGGTCGATCCCGGCACCCACCATTTCAGCGTGATCGACGCGCTGGAAGACCCGACCTCACCGCTGATGCAAACCTGCCTCAACGGCTTCTAGGCTGAACGGTCATCCTCTCTGCACAAATATCCTCAGGGGTGAGCGCGACAGCGCGAGGGGGCTGAAAGCCCCCTTTTCTTCTTCGCAAAAATCGCCGAACCTCAGCTGTTTGCGTGCATCCGCTCGATATAGGCGCGCATTTCTTCCGCCTCGTGGCGGGCATCGCGCAAACCTTCCATCGCGGCGCGCAATTCGGCCTCGCTTTGGGCGATCTGGTTCATCAGCTCTGCTTCGCGGGTTTCCAGATAGATGATCGCCTGATCCCGCACCTCTTCCGCCTCGTGCAGCGATTGCGCCAGCTTGTCCATTTCCGCCATGTCCCCGCCCGCCACGCGGGTAAAGCGGTGCAGCAGCCAATAGGTAAACCAGCCGGCGGCAAAGGCCAAAAGCAGGATGATCGCGGTAACGACGATAAATTCGGTGCGGTTCATGCGCGGGTCCGTCCTGCTGTCATTCTTTTTTCTCTGGCCGGGCTTTCGGAGCCTTGGTCTTTTCCTTCGGCGCCAGCGAAGGGCTGGTATCGGCAGAAAAATCCGGGCCAACGGCGGCGCTGTCCGATCCGGCGGCGGCACTGGCTTCGGCCTTGGCCGCATCGGGCGAAACCGGCTTTGCCCCGCCAATCAGGGTGAACTCGATGCGCCGGTTGGCTTCGCGCCCGGCGTCAGTGGCGTTGTCGGCCAGCGGCAGAGTCTCGCCATAGCCTTTGGCAACCAGACCGGCCACATCCACCTGCCGCCCCTGCAAGGCCAACACCACGGTTTCCGCCCGCGCCTGGCTCAGCGCGCGGTTGCCGTCTTCAGATCCCTGACTGTCAGTATGGCCCGCCACTTCCATCTTCACGCCGGGGCAATCTTTCAGCACATCGGCCAGCGCCGTCATCACCGCGCCCGCCTTCGAGTCAATCTCGGCTGATCCGGGCGTGAAGGTGATCTTCTGCCGCGACAGCACGTCGGCCACATCCTGCGCGCATTCATCAGGCGTCGGAATCCCGGCCAGCGGGTCAAGCTCCTTGTCATAGCTGACATCGACGCGAAAGGTCTGCCCCTGCCCCAGCTTTTGCGACAGGATCTGCGAAATCCGCACCTTGGCCGATTGCGACCCGGTCACGCCCTTCAATTCCACCGTATCGGCGCGCACCAGCAAGCTGCCATTGTCCAGTTCGGACAGCGCCTGCAACCCGGCCAGCACCCGCACCGGCCAGCCATCGGGCAGTTCCGCATCCATCCGCGTCGCCAGATACACATTGGCCGAGCCGAATTCCGCCTTGGCGAAACTGTCCACCGCCGCGCGCAGCATCTCGTCAGTCAAGCGACCACGCAGCTCGACCTTGTGGGTTTCCGGCGCCAGCGTCGCGGTAAACTCAGCCGGGCCAACCGCGCCGCCTTCGGGCTTTTTCTCCAGCGTGGCTTTCAGCGAAAACACGTCCGGCAAAGCGGCTTCCAACTCGCCGACCACCCGGTCAAAATCGGCTTGCGGCACATCCGCCCCGGCCAGCAGGGTCACATCGGCATCGCTGAACGTCAGCGTGGCGCTGTTCAGCCGCGCCACGGCGTTGATCCCGGCAACAGTGCCTTCAACCCAGCGCGGCGTCGGCACACCTAAGCCGATGGTGCAGATGGTGCGGCCCAGCGCCCCCGCAGCTCCTGCCGCCGCGAGGATTTTCGCCCGCACAGCTTCGCTATCGGCGGAACACGCATCGAACCGCGCGCCTTGCGTGTCTTTCACAAACCGCAGCGTAAACGGCGTCAGCACCGGGCGTGGCGCGGACACCTCGATTTTCACCGCCAGCCCCTCGGGCTTGGCCGCGGTCAATTGCTGCTCCAGCGTGCGCTTTTCCGCCTCTGATGTGGCAATCGCCGTGATCGCCACCGAATCAGCCGCAACCGAGATTTTCGAGCGCGGCAGCAGTTTCAGCGCATTCATCCCATAGGTCAGCGCCGCACCCCACCCAGCCGGGGCGGGATAAGCCGCAGTTTCCAGCATGTCCGCCAACGGAATATCCGGGTTCAATGCCTGCGCCGCATCGGTCAGTGCCTGCGCGCCATCGCCCTCTGGCAGCAGCCCGATCAGCTGAATGCCGTCATCGTTGCGCAGCATCTCGATGGAAAAGCGCGGTGCCTCCACCGCCTTCACCGGCGTCACCTCCAGCTTGTCGCGGATGCGCGAGCTTTCGATCATGCTGCCCACCATGTTGATCACACGGTAGCGCGCCGCCTCGTTCGGGGCGGTGCCGATCAGATGGATTTGCAACCCATCGGCCGCGACCTGCGCAAAGGTGATGCCCTCGGTCAACAGCCGCGAGGTCACGGCGCGTGCGGAAATCCGTTCCACCAAGGCCGCAGCGCCCCAGGCAATCAGCACCGAAACCAGCCCGGCCCCCACGAAGGCGGCAGGGGCCAGATAGTTCTGCTGAAGTTGCGGCAGGCGGAAGGAAGGCATGTTTACCACGGGGTCACTAAACTCGGTCAGTCGCGAGGGGTCAAAACCGGCTAGCGTCGGTCCCGGCTTGCATAAAGCGCCGGGCCGGGGGGATCAATCAAAGGAAAGCCGCTACGGCAAGAAACAGCGCAGCAATCAGCCCGGCATCGCGGTTGGACCGAAAAACCAGCAGGCAAGACGCCGGATCGTCCATATCCAACCGCCGCATCTGCCAGGCCATATGCCAGCCAAAGCCCCAAACCCCGGCCAGCGCCAGCGTCAGCGCCAAAACCCGATCCGCGGGAATCGGCGTCACAATGATCGCCGCCGCCATCAGCGCCACCGTCACCGCCATGAAGCCACGCAGCCACAGCCGCGAGTTTTCGCCAAACAGCCGCGCGGTGGATTTCACCCCGATCAGCGCGTCGTCTTCCTTGTCCTGATGCGCATAGATGGTATCGTAAAATAGCGTCCAACTGATCCCGGCGGCGTAAAGCAGCAGCGACGGCAACCGCACCTCGCCCGCATGCGCCGCATAGGCCAGCACCGCGCCCCAGTTGAACGCCAGCCCCAGAAACGCCTGCGGCCACCAGGTAAAGCGCTTGGCAAACGGATAAATCGCCACCAAAGCCAGCGACGCCACGCCCAAACCAATCGCCAGCCCGTTGTAAGACAACAAAATGCCGCCCGCGATCACCGCCTGCACCGCCATCCAGATCAACGCCCCCTTCACCGTCACCGCCCCCGACGGCAGCGGGCGGCTGCGGGTGCGCGCCACGGCACCGTCAAACTCGCGGTCAGTGATGTCATTCCAGGTGCAGCCCGCGCCGCGCATCAGAAACGCGCCCAGCCCGCAGGAAACCGCCAGCCACAGATCCCACAGCCGAAAGCCATCGGCCAAGGCGGCCAGCGCAATGCCCCAGAAACACGGAATCAGCAAAAGCCAGGTCCCGATCGGCCGATCCGCCCGAGACAGCCGCAAATAGGGTCGCGTCACCGCCGGGGCAAAGCGATCCACCCAATTGCCCTTTGGCGCATCCGCCACGGCAGCCATTTGCGCGCCCGCAACACCCGTCGCCTCTGGTTTTTCCGGCAACTCAGACATAGGTTCACGCTCATGACAGATGCAAAAATCCGGCTCTATGTAGATCAGGCTTTGGCTGCGGGGCAAGCCGTGGCGGTGAATGCCGATCAGGCGAACTATTTGTTCAACGTGATGCGGCTGGCGCGTGGCGCGCCGGTGGCGCTGTTCAATGGCCGCGATGGCGAATGGCTGGCGCATGTCGCCGAGTTCAACAAGCGCGGCGGCGTCCTGATCTGTGACCGCCAGACAGCACCGCTCCGGCTGCCGCCCGACCTGTGGCTGATCTTCGCGCCGATCAAGAAGGCCCGCACCGATTTCATCGTCGAAAAGGCCACTGAACTTGGCGCAGCGCGGATCATCCCGGTGCAGACCCGCCACACCAACTCTGAACGCATCCGCCAAGATCGGCTACAAGCCCACGCGCTTGAAGCCGCCGAACAATGCGGCGCAACCTTTGTCCCCGAAGTCACCGATCTGATTTCGCTGGATAAATGCCTGTCGAGCTTCCCCGCCGACCGCAAACTGCTGTGGTGCGACGAGGCGATGCTGGGCCAGCCCCCGGCGCTTTCCGGCCCGCGTGGTGGCAAATGGGCGATCCTGATCGGTCCCGAAGGCGGCTTTTCCGCCGATGAACAACAGCGCCTGCGCGCCCTGCCGCAAGTCGTCCCGCTCGCGCTTGGCCCACGCATCCTGCGCGCCGATACCGCCGCAGTAGCCGCGCTTACCCTGTGGCAAGCCGCGCTGGGGGATTGGGCGTGATCCGCCCCGACCTGCTGGCCTTGCTTCACCGCAGCGCAGAGCTGATCTGGGCCAGCCTGCCGCTGGGCTTCGGCCTCTGGCTGATCTTCCTTGGCGGCTACCTGCTGACCCCGATCGGCACCGTCATCGCCGCCGTCGGGGTGGCTTGGGCGATTCTGGCGCTGCGGCGGATGCGTTTTGCCCAAACCGTCGATGCGCCGGGGCTGGTCGAGGTGGATGAAGGCCAGATCGGCTATCTTGGCCCGCAGATCGGCGGCTATGTCAGCCTGCCCGAACTGGCCGAGATTCGCTTGATCACCCTGCGCGGGCGGCGGATGTGGCGGCTGAAACAGCGCGATGGCCAAGCGATCCTGATCCCGGTCGATGCCACCGGGGCAGAGCGGTTGTTCGATGCCTTCGCCAGCCTGCCGGGCATGAAAACCTCCGATCTGGTGGCAGCCTTGCAGCCCGCCGATGCCACCGGCCAAACCCTGCCCCAAGCCGCCAACCTGCCGGAAATGCGGCTGATCTGGCGACGCGCCGGCAAAGGCGTGGTGGCGCGAGGCTAAGGGGAGAGGCGGATGCAAAGCCTTGCGGCCTGACACCCGCCTCCAAAAGGTGTATTGCCCGACCTGACCGGATTCGAGCTAAAGTTCGGGGATCAATAACCTTGCCAGCAGGCTATCACGCTTCGGTGAGCCCGCGACACTGTCACAACTGACAGGTCATTGCCCCAACAGATGCATCCCGACCGCAGTTACCAAGGCTTCGGCCCGCGTCTTCGCCCCCAGCTTTTTCCGCGCGTTTTCAAAATGGAACCGCACCGTGCGCACCGAAATGCCCATCGCCTGCGCCACCGCATCGTCGCCCTCGCCATTGCGGGCCAGCCGCAACACCGCGACCTCACGTTCTGTCAGCTGCGGGCCCTCGCCTTGCTCCCGGCCAAACAGCGTCAGCATCCGGTCATGTGCGTAAATCGCCCACAGATGCAAAACCGCCCGCTGATGCGGCGTCAGATCCGCCGAAGCGCCAACCATCACCACAATGCCATGATAGCCATGCGGACCGGCAATCGGTACGATCAGGCCTGCGCCGCGCCCCATCGCCTCGGCTGCGGCAAAATACTCATCCGATTCCGGCCCCGGCAGAAACCCGGCCTTGCCCGCCCGCAACTCCGCCACCGTCAGCGGCATCGCACAGACCATCACCGCCCGCGGCACCGGATCAACCGCACCAAATCCGCGCGATATATAGGTCTGTTGCCAGCTGTCCGGCCAGTTGTGGATGGTAAAGCTGGTCGGGTTCGGATCAGACGGCGTCGGCATGCCGCCAATCGCATAGGTGCACAAGCCCAGCCGCGTGGTGCGTGCGACCAAAGCCGCCCCCACCTCTTGCGGTGTGCGGCAGCGCTGAAACTCGTCCAGCAGCGTAAGCGCGTCAGGCAGGTGTGTCGGATCCTCCAGCATAGGCCATCGGTAACAGTCTGATGAAATCCGTCAATCCTTGTCGCAGTCGGCCACGTCAGTGCCGGTCTTGGTCTTGACTTGGCCGCGTCACCGCTTCACCTGTTAGCGCCTGAAAATTTCAAAGCGAAAGGGCCCTGCCCATGTCGATTCCCCAGTCCGGCGGTGGCCAAATCGAAGACTTCTCGCAACTTGCGCAGATGATGGCAGATGGCTGCAAGCCCAAAGCCGATTGGCGCATCGGCACCGAGCACGAAAAATTCGGCTGGCTGACCGACACGCGCGCGCCGTTGCCCTATACCGGGGATCGGTCAATCTCGGCGCTGTTTGCAGGCTTGCAAACCTTTGGCTGGCAGCCGGTGCACGAGGCTGAAAACATCATCGGCATGACCCGCAACGGCGCGAATATCTCGCTGGAGCCGGGCGGCCAGTTCGAACTGTCCGGCGCACCGCTGGAAAGCTTGCACCAGGGCGCTGCCGAGCTGCAGAACCATCTGGATGAATTGCGCAGCATCGCCGACCCGCTTGGGATCAGGTTCATGGGCATCGGTGCCGCACCGGAATGGACGGGCGACCAGATGCCGGTGATGCCGAAAGGCCGCTATCGGCTGATGACCGACTATATGGGCCGCGTCGGCACCCACGGCACCCAGATGATGTATCGCACCTGCACAGTGCAGGTTAATCTGGATTATGCTTCAGAAGCCGACATGGTCAAGAAACTGCGCGTGGCACTGGCGTTGCAGCCGGTCGCCACGGCGCTGTTCGCCTCCAGCCCGTTCTTTGATGGCAAGCTCAACGGCCATAAATCGTGGCGCAGCCGGATCTGGCGCGGCTTGGACAATTCCCGCACTGGCATGCTGCCCTTCGCCTTTGACCAAGGCTTCGGCTTTCAGGCCTATGTCGATTGGGTGTTGGACGTACCGATGTATTTCGTCTACCGCGATGGCAAATATATCAACGCCCTGGGCCAATCCTTCCGCGATTTCCTCGCCGGAAACCTGCCCGCGCTGCCGGGCGAAAAGCCCAGCCTGTCGGATTGGGCCGACCATATGACCACCGTATTCCCTGAAGCCCGCGTCAAGAAATACATCGAAATGCGCGGCGCCGATTGCGGCGACCAGGCCCATATCGACGCGCTGCCCGCATTCTGGGTCGGGCTGATGTATGACGATGCCGCTCTCGATGCCGCCTGGGATCTGGTAAAAGGCTTCGACGCCGAAACCCGCGAAGGCCTGCGTGTCGAGGCGTCCGTCAAAGCCCTGCAAGCCGAGGCAAACGGCGTGAAACTGCTCGACCTCGCCCACGCCGCCGTCGGCCTGTCCCACGCAGGCCTCGCCGCGCGGGGTCTGGGCGAAGAGCAATACCTCAAACCGCTGGTCGACAACCTGAAATCCGGCACCACCCAAGCCGACCGCTGGCTGCACGCCTATCACGGCGCATGGGCGGGCGATCTGAGCAAGATCTACGAGGCGTCAAGCCTCTGATCTTGCTAAGTCTTATTCTCGACAAAGTTGCAGCGGCGCAAAAGTTGTTCCGCGTCAAGATCGAACTCAAAATATAGCAATGATATTCAAAGTTTACATTGAAAGGACTTTTTCATGAATATTCAACTCGGGTCAGGCCAAAAACTAGCCTGTGATTTCTCGGTTTCAGAAGGCGTCGGAACCGTTATTTTATGGGTGATCATCTCCATCCTGACGCTTGGCCTTGGGTTGTTTGTTGCCCCCTATTACATTCTGAAGGCCCCGATCAATCGAACAAAACTGATCGCGGCAGATGGCAGCGTGATCGGCCAATTGCACGTCGATGTTGTGCTGACTGAAATTATTGGCCACGCCGTAATCTGGGTGCTTTTGTCGATCATCACGCTTGGCCTCGCGCTCATCGTCTACCAATTCGCCGTCATGAAACGCCTGCTGAACGGGGTCGTCATCCGATAAGCCATTCATCTTGGCAAAAATACTCCCGCCGGAGGCTCAGTCAGCCCGACAAACCCTCCGGCGGCAGGATGTGAACCCGCAAATCGCCCCGGATTTGCGACAGCCTAGGCCTTTTTAGCACCGATCTTCGGCTCGGTCCCGGCCTTCAACCGCTGAATATTCGCCCAGTGCCGGATATACACCAGCACCGTCAGCACAAACACCAAGGCCAGCATCCGGCCCTGATCGAACACAAACAGCCACAGCCCCGAAAACGCCGCCGCCATCAGCGCCGCCAGCGAAGAAATCCGCCAGATCACCGCCGCCACAGCCCAGGTGGTACAGGCTGCCAGCCCAACCTGCCAGGCCAGCGCCAGCAGAATGCCCAGAAACGTCGCCACGCCCTTGCCGCCCCTGAACTTCAGCCAGACCGGGTAAAGATGGCCCAGAAACGCCGCCAACCCCGCCACTTGCGCCGCATCCTCGCCCACCGCATAGCGCGCGATCAGCACCGCGATGCCGCCCTTTGCCGCATCCAGCAGCAGCGTCGCCAGCGCCGCCGCCTTGTTGCCAGTGCGCAGCACATTGGTCGCGCCAATATTGCCCGAGCCGAGCTTGCGCAAATCCCCCAAGCCCAGCGCCCGCGTGATCACCACGCCAAACGGCACCGACCCCAGCAAATACGCCAGCACGGCAACCACCGTCAGCACGGGCAAAGAGGCAACAATCTCGGGCATGGTCTATCCTTGGTAAACTTGGGTTCCGGCGACGTAAGTTGCCAGCACCTTACCCTCCATCCGGCAACCGTCAAACGGCGTGTTCTTCGATTTCGATTTCAGGCTGAACCGATCCAGCAGGTAGGGCGCGTCGGGATCAAACAGCACCAGATCGGCAGGCGCGCCCAGCGCCAGCCGCCCCTGCGGCAACCCCAGCCGCCGCGCCGGGTTCAGCGAAAGCGCCCGGAACAGCGTCGGCATATCCAGATCCCCGGCATGCACCAGCCGCAGCGCGGCGGGCAACAGCGTCTCCAACCCCACTGCCCCGCTCGCCGCTTCTTCAAACGGCAGCCGTTTGGATTCCTCATCTGCCGGGGTATGGAAACTGCCGATCACGTCGATCAGCCCATCCGCCACCGCCTGCACCATCGCCATCCGGTCATCTTCCGACCGCAGCGGCGGGGTGAACTTGAAGAACGTCCGGTAATCGCCGACATCAATTTCATTCAGCGTCAGGTGGTGGATCGACACCCCCGCTGTCACATCCAGCCCGTTATTCTTCGCCCGCTCCAGCGCCGGCAACGACCGCGCCGTGGTGATCTGATCGGCGTGATAGCGCGCGCCGGTCATCTCGACCAGGCCCAGATCGCGGTCCAGCCCGATCCGTTCGGCCATCGCCGAAACCCCCGGCAGGCCGCGCAAGCTGGCAAACTTGCCGCTGGTCGCAGACGCCCCCGCCGACAACCCCGGCTCTTGCGGATGCCCGACCACCAGCGCCCCCAGACTGCGCGCATAGGTCAGCGCCCGGCTCAGCGCCTTGGTATCGGTCGCCACATGATACACGTCGCTGAACGCAATCGCCCCGGCATCCAGCAGAAAGCCGATCTCGGTCATCTCGCGCCCGGCCCGCGCCTTGGTCAGCGCCGCCATGTGGCGGATACGCACCCGCGCTTCGCTGGCCCGCCGCGTCACAAACTCCAGCACCTCCGGCGTGTCGATCGACGGCGAGGTATCGGGCCGCACGATCATCGTGGTAATGCCGCCAGCCGAGGCCGCCAGCCCCGCCGAGCGGAACGATTCCTTGTGCCGCTCGCCCGGCTCGCCAATCTTCACACCCCAATCGACGATCCCCGGCGCAAGGCAATGCCCGCCGCAATCGACCAGCCGCGCGCCCTCGGGCGCTTCGCCGTCCAGCGCCACGATCACACCATCCTCGATGGTCAAAGTCCCGATCTCATCCGTCCCGGTTTCGGGGTTGATCAGGCGGGCGTTAAAGAAATGGTGGGTCATAGCGCCCCTTTCTGAATGTCGCGGATCATCGCGTGAACATCGGCAGCATCGGCGATGTCGGTAAAGCCAACCGCCTGCTCGGTGGTGGTGCCACGGCCATCCGCCATCCGCTGCACCGCGAAACTGACCGACCGCGGGCCAAGCCCAAGCGGCATATCAGCGGTGATCGGATAGGCGCGGAAGTCTACCAGCGCAGTCCCCCGCGCCCGCGCCAGATAAGCGGCGCGGTTGGTCAACAGATAGCGCTGGTCAGTAGCCACCCGGCCCTTTTGCTTGCGCCGTGCAAAGATCAACACCATCGCCGCCAGCACGATGAAAACCACTGGCGGCTGAATGCCGGTGTTGATCAGGATAAACAGGCCAATCGCCATGAACACCAGCAGCGGCACAGACCCGGAAAACACCTGCGCCAATCCGCCCAAACCGGCTTGCGCCTTTGGCTGGCCTTGCCACACCACCCGCTCCCCCGGTGCAATCACCGCAGCCCAGCCCGGATGCAGCCCCACAACCGGACTTGCCGCAACCGAAGAGACGGCATCCGGCGCGGCCCAAGCATCAGCGCCCGCCTGATCGGGTTCCTGCAACACAACGGGTGCGGTCAGGTCAGGCGTAGGGGCTTCAGGCGTCTGAACCATCAGATCACCCGGCCAGCACAAAAATCACGGTAAACACCGCCAGAAACACCAGCACCGCCGCCGCCACCATGCCGCCGATGCGCGCGTCGGACTTGGCCTTCTTGCGATCAGGGTCGCTCATCTTTTGCCGCCTTTCGCCCGCTCGATCACCGCCACTGTCGCCGCCGGATCGGCCTGATACTTGATCAGATGCTTGTCGCCGCTTTGAGTGATCAGCTGCACCGCGCCCAGAAACGGCCGCGCCAGCTTCAGGCTCGACAGCGGCGCGATCCGCCCGCCCGGCCCCAGCAGGCGGCGGTTGGTCAGCCGCCATTCCTCGGCGAAGGCTTCAGATTTTAGATAGGCCGCCCGCAGCCCAATCGCCAGCGCCACCGCAACCGGCCCGACCCAAGGATCTGGATTGCCACCATAAACCAGCGCCGCCCCCGCTACCACAGACCCCACCAGCACCATCACCGCATGCGCACGCCAATAGGCGGCAGGATCGGCGCGAAAGCTGGCCAGCAGCCTTTCATCCGACTCCATCGCGGCCTGCGTGCCATACATCTGGTCCGGCTTCATCGCGGTCATACCAGCGTGCCCACAGCCGCCCGCCCGCGTTCAGCCCGCAAATTCCGCGCCAGCAGGTCCATGCAGGCCATCCGCACCGCGACGCCCATTTCCACCTGCTCCTGAATCACGCTGCGGTTGATGTCATCGGCAATCTCGCCATCAATCTCGACACCGCGGTTCATCGGGCCGGGGTGCATCACAATCGCATCCGGCTTGGCATACGACAGCTTTTCCGCGTCCAACCCGTAGCGGTGGTAATATTCGCGTTCCGACGGGATAAAGCCGCCGTCCATCCGCTCTTTCTGCAGCCGCAGCATCATCACCACGTCAGCGCCTTCCAGCCCCTTGCGCATATCGTCGTAAAGCTCGCAGCCGAAATGTTCGACCCCCGCAGGCATCAGCGTCGGCGGCGCCACCAGCCGCAGCCGGTTTTCCATTTTCCCCAGCAAGATCAGATTGCTGCGCGCCACCCGGCTATGCGCGATATCGCCGCAAATCGCAATCGTCAGCCGCTGAATCCGCCCCTTCGCCCGCCGGATCGTCAGGGCATCCAGCAGCGCCTGCGTCGGGTGTTCGTGCCGCCCGTCGCCCGCGTTCAACACCGCGCAATTCACCTTGCTGGCCAGCAGGTTGACCGCCCCCGACGCGCCATGCCGCACCACCAGCAAATCCGGGTGCATCGCGTTCAGCGTCATCGCGGTGTCAATCAGCGTCTCGCCCTTCTTCACGCTCGACTGCGCCACCGACATGTTCATCACATCCGCGCCCAACCGCTTGCCCGCCAGCTCGAAACTGGCCTGCGTCCGGGTCGAATTTTCGAAGAACATGTTGATCTGCGTCAGCCCCGCCAACGCATCCGACTGCTTCACCGTCCGGCGGTTCAGATCGACATAGCGATCCGCCAGATCCAGAATGGCGACAATCTCTTGTGGGCTGAGTTGCTCGATCCCAAGCAGGTGGCGGGCGCGAAAGCTCATCGGCATCTCCGTCGGATGTTTCGCCGCTTATAGAAACCCACGCAGGCCCCGGCAAGGCCCCGGCAAAGGCTTGTCCCTGCGGCTCATGCGCCCTACCCTGCCGAAATGGGAATCGAGACTGACATCGCAGGCGACTGGCACGCCGCACTGGCCGCGCTGGCGTGGCAGGTTGAACTTGGTCTTGTCGATATCAGCGCCGAATCCCCGCTGAACCGCTATGATCTGCCAGAGCCGGTGAAGGCCCCGCCGCCACCACAAGCCGCCCTGCCACAGCGCACCCCCACACCGCCGCCGCCCGAACCCGAGGCCGCAAACCCAGAACAGGCCATCGCCGCCGCGCGCGACGCCGCAAACCGCGCCGGGTCGCTTGATGCCCTGCGCGATGCTCTGGCAGGCTATGACCATTGCGAGTTGAAAAAAGGCGCGCGCAATCTGGTGTTTGCCGATGGCAACCCAAACGCCCGCGTGCTGATTCTGGGCGAGGCGCCGGGGGTCGAGGAAGACCGCGAAGGCCGCCCCTTCGTCGGTCGCGCCGGTCAGCTTTTGGACCGCATGTTCGCCGCCATCGGCCTTGCCCGCGACAATCCCGACCCGAAGGCTGCGCTATATATCACCAACGTCATGCCATGGCGGCCACCGCAAAACCGCGATCCCTCGCCAGATGAAATCGCCATGATGCGGCCGTTTGTTGAACGCCACATCACGCTGGTTGACCCCGATGTCATCGTGGTGATGGGCAACACGCCGCTGCAAGCGCTGCTGAAAACCAATGGCATCCTGCGTGCGCGCGGCCATTGGGAACAGGCTTTGGGCAAACCCGTGCTGCCGATGACTCACCCGGCCTATCTGCTGCGCAACCCGGCGATGAAGCGCGAGGCTTGGGCAGACTTGCTGGCGCTGCAAGCGAAACTGCGCAGCCAAACTTGAGCAGCCAGACCTAAGGCGCAGGGCAGCCGTCAATCTCGGTGGCGCGGCCCTCGGCCAGCACCGTCACCGTCACCCCAGACCGGTCCAGCGCAAACGGCGCACCGCTGCTGGCGACCAGATCGGTCTGCGCCACCAGCCGGCCACCGTCACGACGGGTCTGCGCCTCGGCCACCCAGACGCTGTGGTCTGCGGTTTCAAACACCACCGTTTCGGCCCCGCCCTTTTGCGGCAAATCCAGCGTCGCGGTCAGCCGCAGCCCATCGGCAATCGGCTCCACCACACAGGAAATCGTGCGCAGCCCAGCCTCACCCGCCGTTTTCGGCACCGATTTCAACGCCGCCCTGATCGCCGCATCCGGTTGCCCCGGCGCGGCCAATTCGGCCCGCATCACCACCGCCGCAGGCATGCAGATCTTGTTGCACACCCCCAGATCGACCTGCACCGCCAACACAATCGGCTGACCCGGATCAATCGGCACCACCTCCAGAGGCAGCACCACGCCCTCGTGATAGCCGATGGTCTGCATGCCGTTGGTGTGAAACACCACCGGGCTGGGCCAATGCACCTGCACCGACCGCACATTCTGCGACCCCGACCAATCGAACAGTGGCGGAATCCCGGCCTCACCGGGGCTGCGCCAATAGGTCTTCCAATCCGGGGCCAATCGCAGGCTCAGCCCCGCCATATGGTGGCCGTTCTGCATCTGCCATCCGGGCAGGATTTCCGCAGACAATACATCGTCTTGCGTGGTGGCGCAAAGCGGCGAGGCGGCAAACAGGGCAAGGGTCAGGGCTTTCAGCATGGATTTGATATAGGCGGTCGCCCCGCACGGGGGAAATCACGATCCGGCGAGAGACTTGTAACCGACCCCGGATTTGCCCATCTTCAAGACACGATAAAATGCGGCAAAACGGGGCTGAATGATGGAGCTTTGCGGAAAGCTGTTGGTGGCGATGCCCGGCCTGGGCGATCCCCGCTTCGAACATGCGGTTATCTTGGTCTGTGCCCATTCCGACGATGGTGCGATGGGCCTCATCATCAACAAGCTGATGCCCGATCTGTCGTTTACCGGGCTGCTGGAGCATCTGAATATCCCCAAGACCGCCCAGGGGCGCGATATCCGGGTGCATTTCGGCGGCCCGGTCGAACGCGGTCGCGGCTTTGTGCTGCATTCGTCCGATTATGTCGGCGGCCCTGCGACGATGCAGATCGAGGGCGGCTACAGCATGTCCGCCACGCTGGATGTGCTGGAGGCGATTGCGCAAGGCACAGGCCCCGATCAGGCGCTGCTGGCCTTGGGCTATTCCGGCTGGGGACCGGGGCAGTTGGAGGCCGAAATCGCCCGCAATGACTGGCTGACGGTGGAACCCTCGGCAGCGCTGATCTTTGCCGAACCGGATGGCAGCAAATGGGCGGGCGCGCTGCGCGGCATGGGCATCGACCCGCTGTCGCTGTCGGCAACCGCTGGCCGCGCCTAAAGCGGATTTCCTTCAATCTGAATCAGATTGAAGGAAATCCAAGACAAGATATGTCAGCATTATGCTCTGGGCGATTTTTGGAAAAATCGGCCCCGAATTCTTCAAAGAATTCGGGTTCTGCGGCATCACGGCTTGGGCTTGTCGTCCCAATCCTTCATCAAGATGCGGTTCGCGTCGCCGGTCGGATCATCAAACTGCTTGGTCTTCATCGCCCAGATGAACGCCACCAGCCCGATGCCACCCAAAATCAGTGACACCGGAATCAGGATCGACAGGATTTCCATTACTTCAACCTCAGCGCGTTCAGCGACACGGTAATCGACGATAGTGACATCGCCAAGGCTGCCGCCAGTGGCGTGGCCGACCCGATCAGCGCCAACGGCACCGCAACCACGTTATAGGCCGCCGAGATGCCGAAATTCTCCACCATCCGCCGCGTTGCCTGCCGGGCGATCCGGGTGGCATCGCCAATCGCCGCCATATCCTGCCCCAGCAGCACGATATCTGAAGCCGTGCGCGCCGCATCCAGCGCCGTCGCGGGCGAAATGCTGACATGCGCCGCCGCCAGCGCCGCCGTGTCGTTCAGCCCGTCGCCCACCATCAGCACGCGCCGCCCCGCCAGCGTCAGATCCCGCACCAGCGCCACCTTTTCCGCCGGAAGCGCGCCCGCAACCCAATCCTCGATGCACAGCCGCGCCGCCAGATCGGCCACAGCACCTTCGACATCGCCCGAAATCAGCCGGATATGCTTGCCCTGCGCCTTCAACGCCGCAATCGCCACCTCGGCCCCCGGACGCAAGCGGTCGGCAAAGGTAAAGGCGCGCGGCTTGTCGCCTGCACAAAGATAGGTCGCGGTCACATCCAGCGCTTCGGCATTGCACCAGCCCGCCCGGCCCAGCCGCACGGTCTGGCCGCGCCAGATGCCTTCCACGCCATAGCCCGGCACCTCGCGCAAATCACTGACCTCTGCCGCCACAACGCCCTGCGCCTTTGCAGCCTCTGCCAAAGCCTGCGCCAGCGGATGCGACGAGGCCGAAGCCAGCGCCGCCGCCACCTCGATCACCGCGCGCGGATGGTCTGTGAAATTCGTCAGCTCCGGCGCGCCCGTGGTCAGCGTGCCGGTCTTGTCGAACACCACGGTGTCCACCTGCGCCAGCCGCTCCAACGCGGTGCCATGCTTGATCAGCAGCCCCTTGCGGAACAGCTTGCCAGAAGCCGCCGTCACCACCGCAGGCACCGCCAGCCCCAGCGCGCAGGGGCAGGTGATGATCAGCACCGCCGCCGAGATATTGACCGCAAAACGCACATCACCGCCCGTCGCCCACATCCAATAACCAAAAGCGCTGAACGACATCAGATGCACCAGCGGCGAGTAATAACTGGCGGCGCGTTCGGCCAAGGTGGTGTATTTCGTCTTGGCACTTTCCGCCACCGCCACCAGATCGGCCATGCGGTGCAGGCTGGAATCCTTGCCCGCCGCCGTCACCCGCAACACCAGCGGCCCGGTCAGATTGACCTCACCCGCCGATACCACCGTGCCGACCCCGGCGAACACCGGCAGGCTTTCCCCGGTCAGCAGGCTGCGGTCCACCTCGGACGCACCCTCGGCCACCACGCCATCCACCGGCATCCGGCCACCGGGACGCACCCGCACCAGATCGCCCGCCACCACCTCGGAAATCGGCCGCACCACTTCGGCGCCATCCACCAGCACCGTCGCGCGCGGCACTTCCAGCGCGGCCAACTCTTCCGCCGCCGAGCGCGCCACCGCCCGCGTGCGATGGTCCAGATAGCGGCCCAGCAGCAGGAAAAAGCACAGCATCACCGCCGCATCGAAATAGGCATGATGCCCCGATTTGATGGTTTCAAACAACGAGATTGACGAGGCCAGCACCAGCGCCAGCGAGATCGGAAAATCCATCCCCAACCGGCCAACGCGCAAGCCCGCCCAAGCCGATTTGAAAAACGGCTGCCCGGAAAAAATCACCGTCGGAATCGCAATCGCCGCCGAAATCCAGTGGAACATGTCACGAGTAGCCCCCTCGGCCCCCGACCACACCGCCACCGACAACAGCATCACGTTCATCATCGAAAAGAACGCAACCCCCAGCCGCATCAGCAGATCGCGGCCCTGCTTGTCGGTTTCGGTCGCGCTCAACAGCCCCGCGTCCAGCTCATGCGCCTCATAGCCGACGCGCTTCAGCACCTCGATCAGCTGCGGCGCGGTGACGCTGGCGTCAGCCTCCACCGACACCCGCTTCATCGTCAGATTGACCCGCGAAGACTGCACCCCCGGCACCCCCGCAATCGCGGTTTCCACCGTGGAAATGCAGGCCGCACAATGCGCCGCAGGCAGCGACAGCATCAACCGACCGCTTGACGGTTTTGCCATCGCCGCCAGTGCCTGCGCCGAAGGTGTGACCACACAGGCCGGGCAAGCAGCCATGCCGGGGCGTTCCACCTCAATATCCTGCGGCGCAATCGGCCCGGCGATGGTCATGGCTCAGCCTTTCACGAACAGATCAATCCGCTGCCGGAATGCAGTGCCGTCCAGCGATTTCGCCTCGACGTGGAGCATCCATTTCCCCGGCTGCAACGCCGCCTTTGCCCGGTAAACCCCGGCCTCATAGATGAACTGCGGCATGCTGTCGTCTTTCGCCTCGGTGGTGCGTCCGACCAGCACTGACAGATCGTTCACCACCACCGGCTTGCCCTGCGCGTCGGTAAAGGCCAGCATCAGCTCGCCCTTGTCCAGATCATAGGCCGGCACCAACTGCCACCCCAGCGCCAGTTGCGCCTTGCGGTCGGCATCAAAATCCTGACTGGCGACGTAAGAGTTGTCCACCTCCAGCCCCGGAAAGGTGCTGATCGCCTGATAAGCCATCAGCAGGTTGACCGCGATGATCACGCCAAACGCCGTCACGGTAAAACCCAGCACATGCCGCCCGGTGATTTCGGCCATCTCAGTCGTCCTTTCCGTAAAACACGGTATCATAATGCACGCGATCGGTGCCGGGCGCAGCCTCGGTGCCGACATCCTCGATCCAAAGCCGCAGATCGGTGCGCTCGTGCTCTGCCGCATGCGAATCGGCGGGCGCGGTCACGAACAGCCGCACGGTCTTGGTTTCATTGGCGGGCACCAGCACTTTCAATTCCGCATCACTATCCAGCGACAGCACGAAAGTCGCTTCAGATGTGGCCGAGAAGGCAAACCAGCGCTCTTCGCCCTGCTTGTTGCGCAGCCGCAGGTCATAGGCGTTGCGGATAGACCCATCCGACAGCGTCACATATTGCGGGTTGCGCACCGGCGTCACGTTGATGTCGATCGGTGACCGCAGGAACAACGCCACAACCAGCGCGACGCCAACACCGGCCCAAAGCGTGGTGTAAAGAATCGTGCGCGGGCGGAACACATGTTTCCACACCGACTTCGGCGTCTGGCCCGCACGTTCGCGGGTTTCATCGGTCAGCGCCATGTAGCCTATCAGATGCAGCGGCTTGCCGATCTTTTCCATCACGTCGTTGCAGGCGTCGATGCACAGGCCGCAAGTGATGCAGGCCATCTGCTGACCGTTGCGAATATCAATCCCCATCGGGCAGACGTTGACGCAGGCCATACAATCAATGCAATCGCCGTTGCCTTCCACGCTTTGCTTGCCACGCGGCTCGCCACGCCAGTCGCGGTAGCCGATGGTCAGGGTGTCTTCGTCCATCATCGCAGCTTGGATACGCGGCCACGGGCAGGCGTAGATGCAGATCTGCTCGCGGGCGAAGCCGCCGAAGAAGAACGTCGTCGCCGTCAGAATCGCCATGGTGGTATAGGCGATCGGGTGGGCAGTGCCGTTAAGCAGGTTCACCAACAGCGTCGGCGCGTCGGTGAAGTAAAACACCCAGGCCCCGCCGGTGGCCAGACCGATCAGCAGCCACACCGTCCATTTGACCGCACGCTTGCGGGTCTTTTCCAGATCCCATTTCTGCCGGTGCAGACGGATACGGGCGTTGCGGTCGCCTTCGATCCAGCGCTCGACGAGGATATACAGGTCGGTCCACACCGTCTGCGGGCAGGCATAGCCACACCAGACCCGCCCCGCAGCCGAGGTGAACAGAAACAGCCCCAAGCCCGCCATGATCAGCAGACCGGCGACGAAGTAGAACTCATGCGGCCAGATTTCGATCATGAAGAAGAAAAAGCGCCGGTTCGCCATGTCGATCAGCACCGCCTGATCGGGCAGGTTCGGGCCACGGTCCCAGCGGATCCATGGGGTGATGTAGTAAACCCCCAGCATCAGTGCCAGCAGCCACCATTTCAGGGTGCGGAACGCCCCCTTCACCCGGCGCGGAAAGATCGGCTCGCGGGCGGCATACAGGCTTTCGGGTTGGGTATCTGGACTGGTCACGGACATTCTCCGGGGTATTGGCTTTGCAGGCATCGCTGGGGCGTCGCGCCCTCTATCGGCGCGGGCGCATGGGCCCGCCTTGACCTGCATCAAAAAGATATCCCTGACGCAACTTTACCATGTGGCATGGTAGCGCGGCAGCGAAAAGATGGGGAAAATCGGGCGATCTGCCCGGTTTCAACGCGAAAAAGGGGCACCGACACCCCCAGGAAACGCGCGAACAGGATGGAGCGCCGGTGCCAGCGGGGGGCAGCCGAAGCTGCCCGCGCGCATTCTTTGCCACACGCGCCCGTCAGACCCGACAGGCGCGGCAGGTTTATTCGCCGCCACCCAGGCTGTGGACGTAAACGGCCACGGCGCGGATTTCGTCTTCCGACAGCTTGGGTGCCCAGGCCGGCATCACGCCAAAACGGGCTTTGCTGACCGATTCAGTCAACGTCGCCTTGTCGCCGCCATACAGCCAGATCGCATCCGTCAGGTTCGGCGCGCCCTGCACCCGGTCGCCGGTGCCGCCTTCGGCATGGCAGGCTGCGCAGTTGTCGGCAAAGATCGTGGCACCAGCGGTCGCACCCGCCGCGTCATGCTCCTGCCCCGACAGTTGCAGCACATATTCGACAACCTGACCGATCTGGGCATCATCCAGCAGCCCGTCGGTGCCGAACTTCGGCATCTCCGAGTAGCGGGCATCGCCGTCGGTGGTATTGCGGATACCATGTGCCACGGTGGCATGGATCGATTCCATATCACCGCCCCACAGCCAGTCGTTGTCCAACAGGTTCGGATAGCCCTTGCCCTGAACCCCTGCGGCACCCGAACCGTGGCACTGGGCGCAGTTGTTCTTGAACACCGAAGCCCCGGCCGAAACGGCAAAGGTCTTCAGCTCGTCATCCGCAGGAATAGCGGCCAGATCAGCCGCCACCAGCTTGGCCTTGATCGGGCCATTGGCATCGTCAAACCGCTTGATTTCGGCCACGACAGCCGCACGTTCCTGCGGGCCATAGATGCCTTGGGTTGCAGACGTCAGCATCGGCCATGCCGGATAGAAGATCGTGTAGCCGATGCCCCAGACGATGGTCAGATACAGCACCCACACCCACCAGCGCGGCAGCGGGTTGTTGTATTCTTCAATCCCGTCCCAGCTGTGGCCCGTGGTCTGAACTTCTTTCGGAGCCTTCGTTACTTGCTTGGCGCACATGGATCACGCCTCCTCGGGTTGCTTGGCCCCGTTGCCGCGCACATCGCGCGACACCGGCTCCACAGCGGGTTTCTTGTCATGGCGAAAGATCGAATTCGCAGCGTCGTCGTGCAAGGCGCGCGACCCCGGACGCCAGGCCCAGACGAACACGCCCAAGAACAAAGCCGTCAGAAGCAACAGCGCCCAGCTGTCCGCGAATTCACGCATAAGGCTATAGGTATCCATCTAGCCCCCCTTACCGCGTCGGATCAGGCGTGAAGGTCGTGAAATCGACCATCGTGCCAAGCACTTGCAGGTAAGCGATCAGTGCGTCCATCTCGGTCAGCGCAGGCTGGCCATCAAAGTTCGACACCGTCGCCTTGCCATAGCGTTCCGTCAGGCCGGCAGTATCGGCATTCGGGTCGGCTTGTGCTGCGAAATCCTCTTTCGCCGCCGCGATCATGTCCTCGGTGTAAGGCACACCAACCATGGCATGGGTCGACATGATGCCCGCAATGTATTTCCCGTCAACTTCCTGACGCAGCAGGTAGGAATATTTCGGCATCACCGATTCCGGCACCACAGCTTGCGGGTTGGTCATGTGATCAACATGCCAGCTGTCCGAGTAACGGCCGCCCACGCGGGCCAGATCCGGCCCGGTGCGCTTCGATCCCCACTGGAACGGATGGTCGTACATCGACTCCGCCGCAAGGCTGTAGTGGCCATAACGTTCGACCTCGTCGCGCATCGGACGGATCATCTGGCTGTGGCAGACATAGCAACCCTCGCGGATATAGATGTCACGCCCGGCCAGTTCGAGCGGGGTGTAGGGGCGAACCCCTTCCACCTTTTCAATGGTGTTTTGCAGATAGAACAGCGGAGCAATCTCCACGATCCCACCGATGGTCACCACCAGAAGCGACAGCACCATAAGCAAGGTGGCGTGCGTTTCAATCTTCTTGTGTTTGTCAAGAAATGCCATTGTCCTGCCCTCCGATCATTCAGCAGGAACGGCGTTGTTCGCGTTTACCGAAGCCTTTGCAGGCTGCGCGCGCACCGTCATCCACAGGTTATAGACCATGATCAGCGCGCCGGTCAGGAACAGCGTTCCACCCAGGCCGCGCACCACATACATCGGATACTTTGCCGCCACCGTGTCAGCGAATGCGTTCACAAGGAAGCCGTTCGCATCCACTTCGCGCCACATCAGGCCTTCCATGATGCCGGTCACCCACATCGAGGACGCGTAAAGCACGATCCCGATGGTGGCCAACCAGAAGTGCCAGCTGACCAGCTTCAGGCTGTAAAGCCCGCTGCGGTTCCACAGCTTTGGCGTAAGGAAGTAAAGCGCGCCAAAGGTGATCATGCCATTCCAGCCAAGCGCGCCAGAGTGAACGTGACCAATGGTCCAGTCGGTGTAGTGCGACAGGCTGTTCACCGCCTTGATCGACATCATCGGGCCTTCAAAGGTCGACATGCCGTAAAAGCCGATCGACACCACCATCATACGGATGATCGGGTCGGTGCGCAGCTTGTCCCATGCGCCGGAAAGCGTCATCAGACCGTTGATCATGCCACCCCAGGACGGCATCCACAGGATGATCGAGAACACCATGCCAAGGGTCGAAGCCCATTCCGGTAAAGCGGTATAGTGCAAATGGTGCGGACCAGCCCAGATATACAGGAAGATCAGCGCCCAGAAGTGGATGATCGACAGCTTGTAGCTGTAGACCGGCTTTTCAGCCTGCTTCGGCACGAAGTAGTACATCATGCCCAGAAAGCCCGCGGTCAGGAAGAAGCCCACCGCGTTGTGGCCATACCACCATTGCGTCATCGCATCCTGCACGCCCGAGAACAGCGGCACCGACTGCGACGAGAACACCGAAACCGGAATAGCCAGGTTGTTGACGATATGCAGCATGGCGACAGTAATGATCATCGACAGCAGGAACCAGTTCGCCACATAGATATGCGGCTCTTTGCGCTGCCAGAGCGTGCCCATGAAGACAAGCAGGAAAGCCACCCAGACCACGGCGATCCAGACGTCGATATACCAGACGGTTTCGGCGTATTCCTTGCCCTGCGTGCCGCCAAGCACATAGGACGTGGCCGCCATGACGATCATCAGCTGCCAGCCCCAGAACACGAACCAGCCGAGGTTGCCCCCGAACAGCCGCGTGCCGCAGGTGCGCTGCACGATATAGAACGCCGACATGATCAGCGCGTTGCCGCCAAAGGCGAAGATCACCGCGCTGGTGTGCAGCGGCCGCAGACGCCCAAAGTTCAAAATCCCCATCATCTCGAAATTGAGCGACGGGAAAGCCAGTTGGAAGGCGATGATCACGCCGACGAGGAAACCGACAACACCCCAAAGGGTGGTCGCGATGACCCCGGCGCGCACAACGCCGTCCATATATTCATTTGCCGGGTGAACCCAAACCGTCCCATGACTGCGCAGCGCCCACACGAAAGTGATTGCAGCGGCCAGCATGACGACGATCGCGTTCACCATATACGGCAGGTCATGCGCATAATTGGCGGCAATCGCGGCCAATACCGCGATAGCGCCAAGCGCGACCAGTTTAACGTAATCCCACATTTTGCGTCCCTTCGTCTTTGGTCTGGTCCGCCCCCGATTGCGACTCGAAGTCCGGCCAGAGCTTTTTGACTATGCCGCTTTTCGCAGTCGCAGCACAGACAAGCCTTGATCCATGTCAAGATACCACCATGCTAGCCTTGATCGACATCAAAGCAATGCGACATCTAGCGTGTAAGTTATGTTACCATGAGACCCAGCAGGGAGATCGCGCTATGGCCTTCAAATCCATCCTTACCATTCTGACCAACCCGACCGATGCCGAGCTTGCGATAAGTTCGGCGGCAAAGCTTGCCCGTTCTCAGGATGCCCATCTGGACGTGCTGGTGCTTGGGGTGGATCGCACCCAGGTCGGCTATTCCTACATCGGTTCGGGCGCTGTGCTGATGCAGGTCGGCATTGACCGCGCCGAGGCTGACGCCCGCGCGCTGGAGGCCGCCGCCAATGCCGCACTGGCCGAAGAATCCGGCGATCTGCGCTATTCGGTCGAGGCGGTGGTGACGCAGTTGGGGGCGCTGACCGATCTCGTCGCCTCCCGCGCCCGCTTTGCCGATCTCGTCGTGCTGCCGCGCCCCTATGGCCCCGGCATCGGCTCCGAAGCCGAAGCGGTGTTGGAGTCCGCGCTGTTTGAAGGCAAAGCCCCGGTTCTGGTGCTGCCTGCCAAAGGCTTGGGCGAAAACGTGGTGCCGAAACGCATCGTCGTCGCCTGGAACCAAAGCGCCGAGGCGATGGCGGCCACCCGGCTCGCCCTGCCCTTCCTGAAGGCCGCCGATGCGGTGAATATCACCGTGATCGACCCGCCGAGCCAGGGCGAGGAACGCTCGGATCCGGGTGGCATGCTGTGCCAGTTGCTGGTGCGCCATGGCGTGCATGCCGAAGTCTCGGTGCTGGCCAAGTCGCTGCCGCGGATTTCCGATGTATTGGCCCGCCATGTCTGGGATCAGAACGCCGATATGCTGGTGATGGGTGCCTACGGCCATTCCCGCTTCCGCGAGGCGATTCTGGGCGGTGCCACCCGCAACATGCTGGAAAAAGCCGAAGTCCCGGTGCTGATGGCGCATTGATGCTGATGGCGTATTGACCGCCCCCCGCACTGCACGCCCCCCGCACTGACCGCAGCAAACAACAAAAAACCCCGGCCACAAGGACCGGGGTTTTTTTCATGCCTGCGAAAGGATCAGCGACGGATATCGTCGTCTTCATCCTCTTCTTCATCATCATCGCCATGCGGCAGGTTGAAAAAGCTGTCGGCATCCGAGAAATCCGCCGGCTTTTGTTCACGCTCGTCACGGCCAAACTGCTCCAGCCCCGAGGCCATCTTGCCTTCGGTATCCATCGACAGCGACTGTTCGGTTGACACCAGCTTGCGCCGCTCGTCATCCGTCATCACCGTGCCTTCAGCCGCCTTCTTGCGCACGGCCACCTGCACGGCCGCGTCCAGCTCTGATTGTTTGCACAGTCCCAAAGCCACCGGGTCAATCGCGGTGATGTTGTTGATATTCCAGTGCGTCCGCTCACGGATCGCCGCAATCGTCGGCTTGGTGGTGCCGACCAGCTTGCCAATCGCGCCATCCGACAATTCCGGGTGGAACTTCACCAGCCACAGGATAGAGGCCGGGCGGTCCTGCCGCTTCGACAGCGGAGTATAGCGCGGCCCACGGCGTTTTTCTTCGCCGACAGCGCTGGCGTTGAACTTCAGTTTCAACTTGTAGAGCGGGTCCTTCTGGCCGCGCTCGATTTCGATCGCGTCCAGCTGGTTGTTCGCCACCGGATCGAAACCCTTCACGCCCGTCGCCACATCGCCATCGGCAATGCCTTGCACTTCCAGTTCGTGCATACCGCAGAATTCAGCAACCTGACGGAACGTCAGCGTCGTATTGTCCACCAGCCAAACCGCAGTGGCCTTGGACATCAGGGGCCTAGACATCGGACTTTCCTTTCGTTTGCCCGCAAACGGGCGGGCCTGTCAGCTTATACCCACGCAAGCGGGCGGGCCTTTACAAATCTCCCCCGAGCCGGGAAAACGGCTGCGACCGGGGCCGCGACTTCCACGTTTTCAGGGAATTCTGCGCCGATATAGTGCGAATTTGGGTAAAGGGGAAGTGGAAATGCGTCTGGGCTGGTTGGCGATTGCAGCGATTTGTTTCGGTTCGGCGGCGCAGGCTGAAGGTGAACGCGCCGGCGACTTCGACTATTACGTCATGTCGCTGGGCTGGTCCTCAAACTGGTGCGCGCTGGAGGGCGATAGCCGCCGCGATCCGCAATGCGATGCCGGACGCGGGCTGACCTGGACGCTGCACGGGCTTTGGCCGCAAAACACCACCGGCTACCCCAGCTATTGCCGCACGGTCGCGGCAGACCCCAACCGCAGCGCGACTGCCGCGATGGCCGATATCATGGGCGGCGCGGGTCTTGCCTTCTATCAGTGGAAAAAGCACGGTCGCTGTTCCGGCCTGTCGGCACCGGATTATTACGCCATGATGCGGCAGGCCTATACTACGGTAAAAATCCCGCCGATCTTTGCCAAGATCAGCAAAGACCTGCAGGTGCCCGCCTCGGTGATCGAAGACGCGTTTCTTGAAAGCAACCCGCAGCTTGCACGCGATGAAATCACCGTCACCTGCAAGTCCGGCATGATCCAAGAGGTCCGCATCTGCCTGACCACCGATCTGCAACCGCGCCGCTGCGGGCAAGACGTGATCAAGGATTGCACCCTGAAAGACGCTGAACTGGGCGCCGTGCGCTAAGGGATGGCGGGGTTCACCCCGCCATCACCACCGAACCGCCGCAAGCCTTACCCCTGCGCCTTCTTCGCCTCTGCTGCCGCCTTCAGCCGCGCCACCAGTTCTTCTTTGCTGGCCTTGCCGCCGGTCGGGCTTTTCTCGGCCCCCAGACCACGACCAACCTTGTGTTTGGGAACATTCTTGTCCGGCTTGGCATTGCCCGATTTACCGTAATCCATCGTCACGCCCTCGCGTTAAGTGCAGGTTTTCTTGGTCATGCCCGAAATTTTCCGGGCCTGCAAGTTGCGGCGAAAAAGCCGGGGCAAGCGCTGCCATTCAGGCTGCACCCCGACCAAATCCGCCGCAAGAAGTTAACAAACCCTTAACTGACCATAGCCAAGCATCTGATTATGTTGACTTAAAAAAGGTCCCGAGTTGGGACCTCGTGTCAGATCAAACCTTCCTGCACGAAAACATCGCTCAGATTGGCCTCGGGCCGTGCCCCGAAATGGCTGATCACCTCAGCCGCCGCCACGCAGCCCATCCGGCCCGCAACCTCCAGCGACCGCCCCGTCGAAAGCCCATACAGGAACCCCGCCGCGAACTGATCCCCCGCCCCGGTCGCATCCACCGGCACCACCCGACGCACCGGAACCACCGCGCGCTCCTCGCCCCGGATCACGATCACCTCATCGCCCGACCGGGTGCAAACCACCAGCCCGGCATCCTGCGCCGCCTGTTTCAAAGCCGCGTCCAGATCGGTCTGATACAGGCTCGACCATTCATGCTCGTTGCCGATCACATAATCCAGATCCTTCACCAGCCGCCGGAAATCGTCGCGATGCCGGTCCACACAGAACGGGTCCGACAGCGCAATCCCGGCCTGCCCCCCCGCCGCCTGACACAGCTTCGCCGCCCGTTCGAATGCCTGCTTTCCCTTCGGCTTGTCGTAGAGATAGCCCTCCAGAAACAGCAACGAAGCCTGCCCCGCCACCGTGTCGGCCACATCCTCCGGCCCCAACTCGGATGAAATCCCCAGATAGGTATTCATCGACCGCTCCCCATCCGGGGCCACGAAGATCATCGACCGCGAGGTCGGCAACTCCCCCCCCACCACCGGCGGGTTGACAAAATCGGTGCCACCCTCAGCCATCGACGCCGCATAGAACCGCCCCAGCGCATCATCATGCACCCGGCCAATGAACGCCGTCGTCAGCCCCAGATTGCCCAAGCCCGCCAGCGTGTTCGCCACCGACCCGCCCGAAGCCTGCACCCGATCCGTCATCGCCGCATACAACAGCTCGCCGCGCTCGCGCTCGACCAGCTGCATGATGCCCTTCTCGATGCCCATCAGTTCCAGAAAACTGTCATCCGCCTGAGCGAACACATCAACGATGGCATTGCCGATGCCGACAACCTGATAACGTTTCATTCGGTCTTTTCCTCGTACAAGCAGTCATCAACAATCGGGCAGATGCCGCATTTGGGTTTGCGCGCGACGCAGATATACCGCCCGTGCAAGATAAGCCAGTGGTGGGCGTGCTGCTGGAATTCAGCCGGAACATTGTCTTCGATGGCGCGCTCCACCGCCGATTCATCCTTGCCCGGCGCGATGCCCGACCTGTTACCCAGCCGGAAGATATGCGTATCCACCGCCTGCGCCGGTTGGTGGAACCACATGTTCAGCACCACATTGGCCGTCTTGCGCCCTACTCCCGGCAAAGACTGCAACGCCGCCCGGCTGGAAGGCACCTCGCCGTCGAACTTGTCGATCAACAGCTGCGACAGCTTGATCACGTTCCTGGCCTTGTTGCGATATAGCCCGATGGTCTTGATGTGCTCGATCAGACCTTCCTCGCCCAACGCCAGCATCTTGGCCGGCGTATCGGCAAGCTGGAACAGTTTGCGGGTGGCTTTGTTCACCCCCACATCCGTCGCCTGTGCCGACAGCGCCACCGTCACGACCAGCGTGAAGGCATTGGTATGATCCAACTCACCTTTCGGCTCCGGCTCCGCCTGCTGGAGCCGGGTGAAGATGCGTTTCATCGCGGGATAATCGAGTTGACGTGCCATGCCCCGGATATGCCCGATGCCACCGTGTCGGGCAAGCCTAAGCGCAGGAAACGGGTCGCGCCGCGCCCTGCCCCGGCCTATTGTCACCACAAGGAGACCGCCATGACCGACCAATCCAGCTATCATTACGCCGTCATCGCCCGCGCCCTGAAGATCATCGACGCAGGTGGCCCAAGCCTGACGCTGGATGATCTGGCGGCGCAAATGGGGATGAGCACGGCGCATTTCCAGCGCACGTTTTCGCAGTGGGTTGGCGTCAGCCCGAAACGCTACCAACAATATCTGACGCTCGATCACGCCCGCCGCCTGCTCGCCGACCGCTTTACGGTGCTGGAGACAGCCCACGCCACCGGGCTTTCGGGCGGGGGCAGGTTGCATGATCTGTTCCTGACCTGGGAGGCCATGAGCCCCGGCGATTACGCTGCGGCCGGGGAAGGGCTGGTGATCCGCTGGACCTATGTGCCGACCTCGTTTGGCGAGGCACTGGTGATGGCGACGGATCGCGGCATCTGCGGTCTGGGCTTTACCGAAGAATTCGGCCGCGATTGGTCGATGACCGACCTGACCGCACGCTGGCCGCGTGCGACTTTTGTGGAAGACCAAAGCATCGCGGGCAATGCCACCGCCGCCATCGCGGGCCGCGCGGCAAAGCTGCATCTGATCGGTGCGCCATTTCAGATCAAGGTCTGGGAGGCGCTGCTCCACATCCCCTCGGGCCACGTCACCAGCTATTCAGAACTTGCAGGCGCGGTTGGTCATCCCACCGCGCAACGGGCTGTCGGCACCGCCGTGGGGCGCAATCCGATCAGCTTTCTGGTGCCCTGCCACCGCGCCTTGCGCAAATCCGGCGGCTTGGGCGGCTATCATTGGGGGCTGCCGGTGAAACGCGCCATGTTGGCGTGGGAAGCCGCCCGAGAAGACGCTGTTACAGCTTCGTGATGCGCGGAAACCTGCCGCCACGTTGCTGGACCTGTCCCGCAGCTGCCAAGGCTGGTATAAACAGCGCTGAGGCCCTTTGCGGCCCCCGGAATATCCAAGACAAATAACGAGGCAGCCATGATGTTCAAAACCCCAATTCTGCTTTCCTCCGTCGCGCTGATGGCGCTGACCGCTTGCGTCGATCCCAACGCCTACCCGGATGATCCCAATGCCCGCGCCAAGAACGGCGCGATTGTGGGCGGCATGCTGGGTGCTTTCGCTGGCGCGAGCCAGAAGGGCGATGACAAACTGGCCAAGGCCGTCGTTGGCGGCGCGCTGGGTGCAGCGATTGGCGGCGCAATCGGTTCCACGCTGGACGCACAGGCGGCTGATCTGCGCGGCTCTATCGGTAACTCGAATATCTCGGTCACCAACAACGGGCAGTATCTGGTCGTGAACATGCCGCAAGATGTGCTGTTCGCCACCGACAGCGCCACGCTGCGCCCCGACCTTACCCGTGACATCAAGGCGGTTGCCGCATCGCTGCTGCGCTATCCGAACTCGACCATCGAAGTGATCGGCCACACCGACAACTCCGGCTCCGCCGCTTACAACCAGGATCTGTCGCAGCGCCGCGCGGTTTCTGTGGCGGGCGTGCTGCGCGAAAGCGGCGTGCCGAATGGCCGGATTGCGGCCTATGGCCGGGGTGAGGATCAGCCAATTGCGTCGAACCTGTCGGCTGAAGGTCGCGCACAGAATCGCCGCGTTGAAATCATCATTCGTCCGACCAACTGAACTTTGGACGATACCAGAACAGGGCCGGGGGAAACCTCGGCCCTTTGTCATTGAGCCGACTGCGAATTGGTCATAGATTTACACCAATTACCCGGAGCCGCCGATGCCCTTCCAAAAGATCGAAGCCGAAAAACTTTCGCAATCCGTGGTGCAGCAGATCGAACTGCTGATCCTGCGGGGCATTCTGCATCCCGGCGAACGGCTGCCGTCTGAACGCGAGCTGTCGGATCGGTTGGGTGTCTCGCGACCGTCGCTGCGCGAAGCGGTGGCGGATTTGCAGGATCGCGGGCTGCTGGTCAGCCGTCCGAATGCCGGGATTTTCGTCGCGGATGTGCTGGGATCAGCGTTCTCACCAGCGCTGGTCGGCCTGTTTTCCGCCCATGAAGAAGCGGTGTTCGACTATCTGGCGTTTCGCCGCGATATGGAGGGGCTCGCGGCAGAGCGGGCGGCGCGGCTGGGGTCCGATACCGATCTGGCAGTGATCGCGACGATCTTCGCCAAAATGGAGGCAGCGCATGGCAAGCGCGATCCTTCAGACGAAGCGGAACTGGACGCGAATTTCCACATGGCGATCATCGAGGCCAGCCATAACGTGGTGATGCTGCACATGATGCGGTCGATGTATGACCTGTTGCGGCAGGGGGTGTTTTACAATCGACAAGTGATGTTTCGAAATCGCCAGACCCGCGAGGCGCTGCTAGACCAACATCGCGCCATCAACGCGGCAATTCAGGCGCGCAACCCGACCGAGGCGCGGGCGGCGGTTGCAGCGCATTTGGGCTTTGTGGAAACCGCGATGGCAGATCAGATCAAGGCTGAGCGGCATGAGGCGATTGCGCAACTGCGCTTGCAGCATGAACAATCGAAGTAGAGATATGAAAAAGCCCGGCGCAAGACCGGGCTCCTTCTTCAATCTGTCGTCAGCCTAGTGGAACTTGGCGTCCACTTGCGCAATCGCCGCGTCAATCGAAGCCGCAGCGGATTCAGCCGAAGCCTGCTTGGCCAACACTTCGCCAGCCGCAGCCACCGCCACCGAAATCGCGCTTTCGCGAACCTGACGCAGCGCCGATGCTTCGGCAGAAGCGATCTGGTCCTCGGCAGCGGCCAAACGGCGGGCGATCGAGGCTTTCAGGTCTTCCTTGGCTTGCTTGGCAGCTGCCTCGGCTTCTTCCTTGGCCGAAGCGATGATGCGGGCGGATTGTTCCTGCACTTCTTTCTGCTTGGCGTCATAAGAGGCAAGCAGTGCTTTGGCTTCTTCGCGCAGGGCTTTCGCCTCGTCGAGTTCTGCCTTGATCTGCGCAGCCCGCGCGTCGAGCATTCCCGTCAGCTTACCGGGTGCACCAACCTTCAGCAAAATGCCGATGAAGACGATGAAGGCCAGCAACACCACAAAGTTGGTGTTGTACAGCGAGAAGAACGGGCCACCTGCGGCGAAGGCCGGGGTTGCCGACAGGGCTACCAGAGATGCGATCAGCTTTTTCATCGCTTTACCCTTTCAGCCGCGCGGACACAGCCGCAGAGATCGACTTGGCATCTGCCGCGCCGCCCAGTGCCGCCACCAGTTCTTTGGCGGTATCTTTTGCCACTTCGGCAACAGCCTCGGCAGCGCCCGCACGAATCTCTTCGATGTGCTTGGCAGATTCCGCGGCTTTCGCCGAAATTTCCGTATCAGCCGTTGCAATCGCCGCGTTCAGGTCGGCCTGAATGTCGGCCTTGGCGGCAGCAACGATCTTGCCAGCTTCGGCGCGGGCAGAGACCAGCGCGTCATTGTAGGCCTTTTCAGCGGCAACAGCCTTTTGCTTCAGCTCTTCAGCCGCAGCGAGGTCATTGGTGATCGTGCCCTTCCGCGTCGCCAGCGTGCCACCGATGCGCGGCAAAGCGATAAGCTTCAGCACGAAGAAGATCACGAGCAGCGTGACGACGAGCCAGAAGATCTGGTTCGGGAAAGTCGAGAAATCCAGCTGCGGCATGCCTGCCTTAGCGGCCTCGTGCGCAACTTCCGTTGCGGCTTCAGGTGTAGTCGTGGTGGTCGCCATTTTGCCCTCCGTCGGACCCTTCAGGAAGTTCAAGGATGCCGCACTGCGGCGGCACCCCTGACCGTAAGGATGCGAACGTCAGATCAGACGGCGAACATCAACAGCAGAGCGACGAGGAACGAGAAGATCCCCAGAGCTTCTGCGAAGGCCAGACCGATGAACAGGGTCGCGGTTTGCGAGCCAGCAGCGGACGGGTTGCGCAGAGCGCCTGCCAGGAAGTTGCCAGCCACGTTGCCAACGCCGATTGCGGCAGCGCCGGAACCGATAGCGGCCAGACCAGCGCCGATGAATTTGCCGAGTGCGGCTGCGGTTGCGAGATCCATGATATTCTCCTTACGATGGAATAGGTTGGTTTGCTTTGGACGTTACGTTCAGACTGGGGCGATCAGTGGCCCGGATGCAGGGCATCTTTCAGGTAAACGCAGGTCAGGATGGTAAAGACGTAGGCTTGGATGAAGGCTACAAGAACCTCCAGCGCGTAGATTGCGGTGATCGCGAGGATCGACACCGGCGTCACCAGCACACCGATCCCGGAAATCAGGATCATCGGCGCGAAGGCAGCGAACACCTTCATGACGGCGTGGCCTGCCATGATGTTGCCAGCAAGACGGATGGAGTGCGACACCGGGCGGACGAAGTAGGAAATCACCTCGATCACAGCGATGATCGGACGCAGGATAAGCGGAGCATCCGACATCCAGAACAGGCCGAGGAAGTGGAAGCCATGCTTGAACAGGCCCAGCAGGGTGACGAACAGGAACACGCCGAAACCGAGCACCGCCGTTACCGCGATGTGGGTGGTGGGGGTGAACGATCCCGGCAACAGACCCAGCATGTTGGCAAACAGGATGAACAGGAACAGCGTCATCACCAGCGGGAAGTATTTCGCACCGTCATGGCCGGTTACGTCTTCGACCATGTTGTGCACAAAGCTGTAAGCGACTTCGCCCAGCGACTGCATCCGCGACGGGATCAGCGCACGCGCCGAAGAGCCGAACACGAAAACGATGATGATGCCAACCGCAGCCAGAGCCAACGTTGGTCAATGTATACCACTCGATCGGGCCTTCACCGAACAGCCGGTGAACCTGGAACTGATCAAGCGGATGGAACGCCAAACCACCTTCACTTTGCGCTTCGACTGCCACGTCAATCTTCCTCTTCATCGTCGGCCACCGGAGTGGCTTTTGGTTGCGGGTCAGCCGCCGCAGCGTCTGATTTTGCCTGCATCTCTCTTGCCGACCGCAGCATGGTTTTCACGCCTGCTGCAAAGCCTGCCAGTATAAATAACACCAGAAACACGGGCATGGTTCCCAGAAGGATATCCAGCGCGTAGCCGATGCACAGACCGATCAGAAGACCGGCAACAAGTTCAATCACCATGCGCCAGGCAAGCTGCGCCTGACGATGCTTATCCTCTTGGGCGCTGCGCCGGGGCGCTGCAGCGGCTTTTGCAGTTTCGATCCGCTTTTCGAGTGCGGCAAGGCGCTCACGATCCGCGTCCGATACCATGGCAAAAGCCCCCATGTGGTTCGCGGGATACCTACGAACTGGGAGCTTGCGAGTCAAGCCGGGAAACCAGCGGGGCTTGCCTGATTAATATGTTGATTTTGTTGATTTTTGGAAGGTGCGTGAGATCACGCACCCTACCTCATTCCCGACTTGCGGGCTTTGGGCATATTCAACCACATGGTTGACGATCCGCAGAAGGCTGGCGATAACGGCATCATGGTGGTAAATCTGGACATGGTTTTTTCGGCGCTGGCCGACCCGACGCGGCGGGCCATCCTTGCGATGCTGCTGGAGGATGACATGGCGGTGACCGACGTGGCGGAACCGTTTCAGATGTCGCTGGCGGCAATTTCCAAGCATCTGGGCATTCTGGCCGAAGCCGGGCTGATCAGCCGGGAAAAGCGCGGCCGGGTGATCTGGTGCAAACTGGAACCGGATGCGCTGCGGGCGGGATCGGTGTGGATGCAGGGCTTCGGGCAGTTTGAACCCGTGGATCTGGATGCATTCGAGCGGTTTCTTGAGGAAGAACTGGCCGCCACCGGGGCGGAGACTGAAACGACGCTCACGCCTTCGGCTTGAACCAACCGGCATAGTCCGCCCGCAGCAGGTTCTTCTGCACCTTGCCCATCGTATTTCGCGGCAACTCGGCTGCAACCACGGCGGCTTTGGGCTGTTTGAACCGGGCCAATTTGTCGGCAATGGTGGCCAGCGCGGCTTCGGGGTTCAGCGCGGCTCCCTTGCGCGGCGTAAGAACTGCAAACACCGCTTCGCCAAAATCCGGGTGCGGCAGGCCGATTACTGCGGATTCCAGCACACCGGGCGCCTCATCCAGCAGCAGTTCGACCTCTTTCGGATAGACGTTATAGCCGCCGGTGATGATCAGATCCTTGGCGCGGCCAACGATGGAGATATAGCCATCGGCATCGCGCGTCGCCAGATCGCCAGTCAGGAACCAGCCATCTTCGCGCAGTTCCTCGCGGGTTTTTTCCGGCATTTGCCAATAGCCGGCAAATACGTTCGGGCCGCGCACCTCGATCATGCCAACCTCGCCCTGCCCTACTTCGACACCGTCTGCCATCAGCCGCAGATCGACATCCGGCAGCGGCAAGCCAACGGTTCCGGCCCGGCGATCACCGTCATAGGGGTTGGACGTGTTCATGTTGGTTTCGGTCATGCCGTAGCGTTCAAGAATGCGGTGGCCGGTCGCGGCCTGAAACGCGACATGAGTCTCGGCCAACAGTGGGGCAGAGCCAGAAATGAACAAACGCATCTGCTTGCAAGCATCGCCAAGACCGGGCGCGTCCAGCAGCCGGGTGTAGAAGGTGGGCACGCCCATCATCGCGGTGGCCTGCGGCAGCAGGCGCAGCACGGTTTCGGCCTCAAATCCCGGCAAGAAGATCATCTTGCCGCCAGTCAGCAGGCTGATATTTGACGCGACAAACAGCCCGTGGGTGTGGAAGATCGGCAAAGCGTGCAGCAAGGTGTCTGCGGCGGTGAACCGCCAAAGTTCGGCCAGCGTTTCGGCGTTCGACAGCAGGTTGCGATGGGTCAGCATCGCCCCCTTGGAGCGGCCGGTGGTGCCAGAGGTATATAGAATAGCCGCAAGATCGTCCGGTGCCCGATCCGTCGGTGCAAAAGTTTCCGCCTGCACTGCCATCAACTTTGGCAGGCTGCCCTCGCCCCTGCCGCCCAAAGTCAGCAGCGCTGCACCATGGCGGCTGGCCATCGCCGCAAGCGCCGCCTCTTTTGCCGGATCGCACAGAAAGACGCGTGGCGTGGCGTTGCCGAGGAAATAGTCCAGCTCATCTGGCGTGTAAGCGGTGTTCAGCGGCAGAAAAATCGCGCCGATGCTGACGGTTGCGGCGTAAACCGCCAGAGCCTCGGGCGACTTGCTGATCTGCACCGCGACCCTGTCGCCGGGCTGCACCGCCTGATCACGCAACGCCCCGGCAGCACGGGCGATAAGGCCATGAAACGCCCGCCCGGCAATCTGGCTGCCATCCGCAAGGATCAAAAGCGGATCATCGCGGCCAGCCAACGCGGCAAACAGGGCGTCATAAAGCGGGTTCGGCATGGCGTGTCCTTTCCGGGCGTTGATTGCTTGTGCCATGACAAATCGACCGTCTCAAGCCGGCGCAACCGCCGGATTGTTTCGCAACACTCGAAATCCGGCCAGAAACAACCCCGTTGCCGACATTTTCCCGCCGCGATTCATCGTCAAGTTGATCACAACGAAGACAGACGACAGGAGGCGAAAATGAAGTTCGGACGATCGCTGTTTGCCAGGTTTGGGTTGTTCACCCGCAAAGCAGATGCCGCTCCGGACATGTTCGACCTGCGTCTGGAACGGACCCGCACCCGCGAATCCCGTCAGCGGGCGCAGCAGTCGCTGTTCAAAAATCGACTGTCACACCAGGCAATCTGAGTTCCTTCATCAGATCGCGCAATTCTTGCCGCGCGGCGATGTTGGACAGGTTCAGCTGATCCACGCCGGTATCTTTCAGATCCAGCAGGGTCAGGCCGCGCGGGAACAGCTCCCGAAAGATCACCCGCTCGGAAAAACCGGGCGAGACGCGGAAACCGATGCGTTTGGAAAGTTCCTCCAAAGCTGCACCGACTTTCTTCTTGTTGTGCATCTGCTGCGCGCCCAAACGGTTGCGCAACACGATCCAGTCAATCGGCTTCAGCCCGGCTTGCGCCCGCAACTGCCGGGCGTTCCAGACCATTTCGGAATAGATCGACGGGCCTTTGACCTTGCCGGTTTCGGCATCAACGCGAGCCAGCAGATCGAAGTCGATAAAGCTGTCATTCAGCGGCGTAATCAGCGTATCGGCCAATGAATGCGCCACCTGCGACAATCGGGTATGGCTACCGGGGCAATCAATCAGAATGAAATCCGACTCTGGCTCCAGCTGTGCAACAGCGGCCGACAGCCGGGCATCGAACGGGTTTTCGCCCGCCGCCAGGGAGCTGGCGTCAATCTCTGGCAGATCGCGGTAATTCGGCGTCGGCAGCGCAAGGTTGGTCCGGGCCAGATAGGCACGCCGGTTTTCAACATAGCGGCCAAAGGATTTCTGCCGCAGATCCAGATCGAGCGCGCCAACCCGGTGGCCCATCCGGCACAGCGCGGTCGCCACATGCATGCAGGTGGTGGATTTGCCCGAGCCGCCCTTTTCGTTGCCGACCACGATGATATGCGCCATGACGCCTGCGTCCTTCTTTTGCCTTCGTCCGAAGGTGCTTCCTATACGGTTAGACGAGGAAAGGGGAAGCGGGAAGTGGCGTTGACGATTGCAGCCAAATTCACCCGGTGGGGCCAATCGGGCAAAGCGAGATCAGAAAGCACACCCCTCGGACGCTGCTGCGCGACGCACGGCAAGGTCGCGGTCTTTGACGGTCATCGGATATTTCTCTTGTCTGGCCAAACCAAGGACGGCGTCGGCGGGCTGTCCAAGCCGGATCAACATGGCTGTACTCCTCAGCCGCAGGATCCACCGCCAAGCAAGATAACCGCGCCGTTGTTGGCCAGCTGTAGCACGCCAGGCAACACCGAAGCAGCCCGTGGACGTATTTGGCAAAGCCCGATCATTGCAGCAAGATAGGCGTGTTGCCTGTGGTTGCGAAAAAAGGGATCGCCGGTGTCGGAACGATCCGCGTCGGCGAGCAGATCAACCAATGCCCGCGCGCCGTCGCCAAAGGCGTTCAGGTGGATCAGCAGCTTGTAAGGCTCGGTTCGGCTTTCGCGGCCTTTGGCAAGTGCGAAGATCGCCGGCCCATAGGGCTGCAACGCGGCATCGGGCAGCTGCGCCAGCACGTCACCGACAAAACCGATCTGCTGCTTGACCGGATTTACCCGTTTCAGCACAGCATATTCTATCCTTTTCGCTGGGTGTGTCTCAGGCCTGATTGGGCAGCGTGCGGAAAAGATAATCGTGATCGCGCATCACAACCACCCAAGGATTGCGGCAGGCTTGCACCGAAATGCGGCGAAACTATGCGCGGCAGTGTAATGAAAAAGGCGCCCCAAGGGGCGCCTTTTGTATCGGGCAGGTTTGGATCAGAAACCCAGACCGGCGTATTTGTTCTTGAACTTCGACACGCGACCGCCGGTGTCCATCAGCTTGGCGGTGCCGCCGGTCCAGGCCGGGTGTGCCAGCGGGTCGATATCCAGCGCCATCTGGTCGCCTTCTTTGCCCCAGGTGGTCTTGGTTTTGAACACGCTGCCGTCCGTCATCTTGACGTCGATCATGTGGTAGTCGGGGTGAATGCCGTCTTTCATCGCCCTGTTCCTTATTCCGCTTTGGCTTTGTAGTTGGTGTCTTCCACGATCCGGGCCGATTTGCCGCGACGATCACGGAGATAGTACAGCTTGGCGCGACGGACGCGGCCACGACGGACGACTTCGATGCTGTCGATGTTGGTGGAATACAGCGGGAACACGCGTTCCACGCCTTCACCGAAGGAAATCTTGCGCACGGTGAACGAGGCGGAAATGGTTGCGCCGCCTTTGCGGGCGATGCAGACGCCTTCATAGTTCTGCACGCGCGAACGGGTGCCTTCGGTCACTTTGTAGCCGACACGGACGGTGTCGCCGGCTTTGAAATCCGGGATCTTCTTGCCGAGCGCAGCGATCTGCTCGGCTTCGAGTTGGGCGATCAGGTTCATCGCATATCCTTTGTTTGCGGGGTATTCCCCGACGTGAGGCAGTTCCAGAGCTTCTGGTCTTCGATCGAGTCCCTGCCGGGGCAGGCTCGCCAGAGGTGGCACTTGCATTTTTGTCGTCCGAGCTTCGGGTCAGCTTTGCAGAAGCAGGCAAAGGTTGCGGCCAAAAGGAATCGGGCCCGATGGGCTTTTGACCCCGGACTAGCGGCGTATAAGGTGTGGCGTGGGGCGGGTCAAGGGGCGTGGATCGCTGCGGTGTGTCCACATGTGGACGGGCGTGACGTGCATGTAAAATCAATGGGTTATACTGGGGTGGTAAGGGTTTGTTAAGAGTTGGAACACGCAGGGGCATTTAGCGCTGCTCGTTCTTGAAAGCGTTCCAGGGCTTCGCGCCCCTCTCCGGCCAGAGCGACGGTCATTTGCCACTCACACGGGAAGCCAGCCTGATAAAGCACAAGCGCGGTTCGACATTGACGGGCGGCCTCTGGTTCGCGCGCAGAGATCGGCCCACCCAAGAGATCATTGACAACTGCAATCGTCAGAGGGCCTGCAACGCGCAGGTGATCCAGCACGCGTTGAATTTCCTCATCCAGTATTTGTTTCGAGAGACTGTTTGGGAATGCGACAGCGCAAGCCTCGGTAGCCTTCGCGTGCAGTTGAGACAACGGATAGTGCGAAAAGACATGCGGATTGCTTTGGGTGAAGGCCAGCCCTGCCGCGATCTTCTGATATTCAATCGCCGAGATATCCGAAGCGGGCACGGAATTGCGCGGCCAAAGGCCTACAAGAGCCAGCACGCATACGACAACACCGCCCACAACTTTGACCGTAATCTGTGGGTTTTGCCGCAGCAGTTCGAAGAACTGCCCGATTGCCCGGAAAATCACCACGATTTGCGTCACGCCTTCTTGCGCAGATACGCCTGCCACAAATCCGGCCTGCGGGTCTTGGTGATCTGTTCCGCCTGCGCGTGGCGCCATTTGGCGATGGCGGCATGGTTGCCAGAGGTCAGCACCTCGGGGATCGACAGGTCGTTCCAGACAGCGGGGCGGGTGTATTGCGGGTGTTCGAGCAGGCCGTCGGAGAAGGATTCTTCCTCGGTAGAGGCTTGATTTCCCAGCACTTTCGGCAGCAGACGCACGGTGGCGTCGATCAGGGCGGTGGCGGCGATTTCCCCGCCGGTCAGCACGAAATCACCCAAAGAGACTTCCTCGATGTCGTGATGATCCAGCAGGCGCTGATCGACGCCTTCAAAGCGGCCACACAGCATGGTCAGGCCATCGCAGGCGGCAAAGCGGCGGGCCATCGCCTGATTGAACGGCTTGCCACGCGGCGACAGGTAAATCAGCGGCCAGCGATTGCGGTCGCGCGGGGTGCCCTGCGCCGCAACGGTCAAGGCGGCATCCAGCACATCGGCGCGCAGCACCATGCCAGCACCGCCGCCTGCGGGCGTATCATCGACGTTGAGGTGCCTGCCCTGCCCGAACGGGCGCAGGTCGATCGGCTCCAGCGCCCACAGGCCCAGATCAAGCGCCTTGCCCGTCAGCGACAGGCCCAGAATGCCGGGGAAGGCATCAGGAAACAGCGTGATGATCTTGGCACGCCACGCGTCTTTGACGTGCAGCGGTTCTTCCATCAGATCGCGCGGCTTCAGGCTGGCGCGGACCGACAGGCGGCCATGCGACTTGCCGGGCTTGGCGGTGTCGGGCGTTTCAGGCGCGGGCTGGGCGGGATCGGGTGTATCGGTCATGGCGGCTTTTACCCTGCCCCGGCTGGCACGGAAAGCAATATTCTGGGCGGTTGCAGGGCCGCAAACCGACCTTATGCCAGACCGTCTTCGGGCTGGGCGCGGTTGGTGGCCTCGATCAGATCGCGCAGCGGCGCTTCGGCGGCGGTATTGTCATAGTCGGCAACCAGATCGGCCAGCAGATCGACGCTGGGGCATTTGCCCCACAGCTCGGGGTCCAGCTCCAGTGCTACGGCAAGGCGGCGGGCATAAAGCGACAGCAGTCCGACCTGTTTCGGCATCAGGTTCAGCGCATAGGTCGGGCCATCGCCGGGCACCTCGGCGGCCAGTTCGGCATCGGTCGCGTGCAGCACCATGGCCACCTGTTCGGCATGGCTGGCCTCGCCATCACGGACACGTTCAAACAAGGCGGTGCGGATGTGCGCGGGCTTAGCATGCGCCGCAAGCGCCAGCAGGTGTTGGGCAATGGTGTCGGGCGCGGTATCATCCGGCAGATCGGCCAAAGGCGCGATCATCCGGCGGGCCAGATCAAGCCCGGCGGCATCGTCCTGCGCGCCCGGTTCGGCAACAAGCCGCACGGCATCGTCAAGGAAGTCGTTGAGTTCCTTGTGTTTCCACGGATCCCAGACCATCCGGGCCAGAGGGATCGAGAGGAAGGAAATCGAGATCGGCAACATCTCGCCCAGCGGCAGCTTGATGCCCAAGGCACCACCAATGCCGCGACCGACGCCAAACAGCAGCGTCACCAGCAAAAGCTGCACGGTGGCGTTGGTGGCGAGCGTGGCCCAAGCCTGATAGCGGGTCCAGTCGTGGAAGCTGCGCGGCCATTGCTGCGGGCGCAGGATGAACAGCCAGAGCAGAAACAGCCCAAGGAAGACCGGCACGATGGCCCAGCCATAACCACCAAGCCCCGCCAGCAGCGGCCCGACATACAGCAGCGCGGTGGCCCCCATCAGCAGTCGCAGGCGGTTTTGCATGATCTTCTCCCACTCGTTCCGGCAGAGTGGCGCGGGCCTCGCCGTTAGTCCAGCCCCTCGGGCGGATCGACGATGATGCGGCCAGCCAGCAAGTCTACCGTCGGCACTACAGCAAGGGTGAACGGCAAAAGCAGGGCGGATTTCAGGCCGGGACCAGAGATTTCCAGCAGATCGCCGGCACCGTGGTTATGCACGGCCTGCACGCGGCCAAGCTCCTGACCGCCGGTGTCGAAGACGGCAAGGCCGATCAGGTCGGCGTGGTAGAATTCGTCATCGGGCAGGCGCGGGAGCTTGTGCTTGTCAACATAGAGGCTGACGCCGCGCAGGGCATCGGCCTGTTCCTTGGTTTCCACGCCCGCGATGCGCGCGCCAAGACCGCCTGCGACCGGGCGGGTGAGTTTGATCTTGTAAATGGTTTTGCCGTCTTCGCCGTATAGCGGGCCGTAAGCGGCAATCGCCTCGGGGTCAGAGCAGAAGCTTTTCAGCCGCACCTCGCCCTGCACGCCGAAAGAGCCTGCGATGGCGCCGACGCAGATGTGGTCTGGGTTGGGCATGGGGCTTCTCCGGGATGAAGGGTGGCGGCCTTTAAGGCGGAATTTTCTCAGAAAATTCGCGCCCCAAAGGCCGCCGATCAGATTATTCAGCAGCAGGCGCTTCGGCGCGGGCGGCTTTCTTCTTGGCCAGCTCGGTCATGCGCTTGCCGGGGACGGCCGATTTCGGGTTCAAGCGGACCTTTTTGGTCAGCACGCCAGCAGCTTCCAGCATGCGCGCGATACGGTCGGTCGGCTGGGCGCCTTGGCTCAGCCAATGCTTGACACGATCCATATCCATTTTGACGCGCTCTTCGCTGTCTTTGGCCAGCAGCGGGTTGTAGGTGCCCAGCTTTTCCAGGAAGCGGCCATCGCGCGGGTTGCGGCTGTCGGTAGCAACGATGGAATAGTGCGGGCGCTTCTTGGAGCCGCCACGGGCCAGACGGATTTTCATCGACATGAGTTTAGTCTCCTGGTGTGTTAGAGGTAAGGTGCGTGATTTCACGCACCTTTGTTGGTTATTTCTGTAGTTTCTCGTGATGCCTGATGACTTCGGAAATGATGAAGGTCAGGAATTTCTTGGCGAATTCGGGGTCGAGGTCGGCTTCCTTGGAAAGCCATTCCAGCCGCTCGATCTGCCGCGCTTCGCGGTTGGGATCGGAGGCGGGAAGATCGTGTTCGGCCTTCAGCCGGCCCACCGCCTGCGTGCGCTTGAAGCGTTCGGCAAGGGTATAGACGAGGATCGCATCCAGACGGTCGATCGACTCGCGGTGGTCTTTCAGCAGGTCAGCGGCGCGGGTGACGGCGTCGGTCATGCAAGGGATTCCGGTGAGGGGTGACGCCAGATCTGGCTGGCACCGAAGGTTTCGTGGGTAAAGTCGCCGTCACGGGTGCAGCCCAGACGCTGCGCCAGCGCCTGACTGCGCAGGTTGTTTTCAGCGATCAGGCTGATCGCGGTTTTCCAGCCAAGCGGGCCATAGGCAAAGCGGCGGGCGGCAAGCGCGGCTTCCTGCGCCAGCCCCTTGCCTTCGGCCTCGGCAGACCAGATCGACCAGCCAAGCTCGGGTTCCGGCCAGCCTTCGGGGAACCACGGGCCAGCCATGCCAAGGGCGGCGTCGCTGGTTTTATCGGCCAGAATGAACATCGAATAACCGCGCAGCAGCCAATGCCCGACCAGATGCCCAAAGCTGCGCCACGCCAGCACCCGGCTGACCGGGCCACCGATATACTGCGCGCGGGGAGACGCGAGGAAATCCGCCATCGCGTCAAAATCCGACGGTTTCGGCCCGCGCAGGCGCAGCCGATCTGTCGTGATTTCAGGGATGCCGGTCAGTTCGATCATTTCTTCTTCATCAGCCCCGACAGCGACGAGGGCAGCGACAGGCCGCGCGGCATGCCGGGGAAGCCGCCACCCATGCCCATACCCTCTTTCATGCCTTTGGCCGCCGCCTCCATGGCTTCGGGTGACATGTTGGCCAGATCGGGCATGCCTTTGCCGCCGATCATCTGCTTGATGGCTTGCTTCATTGCGCCACCCTTGCCCATTTTCTTCATCATGTCGGCCATTTGCCGATGCTGTTTCAGCAGCTTGTTGACCTCGGCCACTTCCAGCCCGGCCCCGGCAGCGATACGTTTCTTCCGCGACGCGGCCAGCAGATCGGGGTTGGCACGCTCTTTCTTGGTCATCGAGTTGATCAGCGCGATTTGATGCGCCAGCATCTTGTCGTTGAAGCCAGCGGCCTCGGCCTTTTTCGCCATGCCGCCCATGCCGGGCATCATGCCCATCAGACCCTGCATGCCGCCCATCTTCATCATCTGTTCCAGCTGCGATTTCAGGTCGTTCATGTTGAACAGACCCTTGGCGAAACGCTTGGCCATCCGCTCGGCCTGTTCGGCCTCGAAGGTTTCTCGGGCCTTTTCCACCAGCGCGACGATATCGCCCATGCCAAGGATACGGCCTGCGACGCGCTCTGCCTCAAACGTTTCCAGCGCATCCATCTTTTCGCCAAGACCGACAAAGCGGATCGGCTTGCCGGTGACGGCGCGCATCGACAGCGCGGCACCACCGCGACCGTCGCCGTCCATCCGGGTGAGGACGACGCCGGAAATGCCAACTTTGGCGTTGAATTCCGACGCGACATTGACCGCGTCTTGCCCGGTCAGGCCATCGACGACCAGCAGGGTTTCACGCGGTTGCGCGATGTCGCGGACCGCCTGAATTTCCTCCATGAGGATTTCGTCGATGTGCAGGCGGCCAGCGGTGTCGAAGAACACCACGTCATAGCCACCCATCGCGGCTTGGGTCTTGGCGCGCTTGGCGATCTGAACCGCGGATTCGCCTTTGACGATCGGCAGGCTGTCAACGCCGATCTGACCGGCCAGAATTGCCAGCTGTTCCATAGCGGCGGGGCGGTTGGTATCGAGCGAGGCTAGCAGCACGCGCTTGCCGTTGCGCTCTTTCAAGCGCTTGGCAAGTTTGGCGGTGGTGGTGGTTTTGCCTGAACCTTGCAGACCGACCATCAGGATGGCGGAGGGCGGGTTGTCGATCTTCAGCGCTTCGGGTTCTTCATCGCCCGCCAGCACGCGCACGAGTTCGTCGTGGACGATTTTAACAACTTGCTGACCGGGGGTAATGGATTTGGTAACGGCTTGGCCAACGGCGCGGGTCTTGACGGCCTTGACGAAGTTGCGGGCGACATCCAGCGAAACGTCGGCTTCCAGCAAGGCAGTGCGGACTTCGCGCAGGGCGGTATCTACGTCAGCCTCGGACAGCGCGCCGGCCTTGGTCAGACGGTCGAATACGCCACCAAGGCGTTCTGACAGGCTTTCAAACATCGCGCTCTCCTAGGTCATGCCCTTGCGGGCGGCGGGAATCCTGTGGCCAATGCAGAACAGCACCTGTGGGCGCAACGCGCTGACAGGTGGCGATCCCGGCATAAGCCAAGGGACCGGAAGCTTTGGGCCTCCGGGGGAATTGGTGGGCGATACGCGTTTGAACGGCGAGAGTCAAGCGCTGCGGCCAATGCGGGGCTTGCATTCGGGCTTGCGGCTTGGCTCTATGTGCGGAAATGCACAAGGGGTCTGCGGGATGGAAAACTGGGACGAGATTCGCACCGCCTACCAGGTGGCCCGGATGGGCACGGTTTCGGGCGCCGCCGAGGTGATGGGGGTGCATCATGCCACGGTGATCCGCCATATCGACGCGCTGGAAAAGCGGCTGGGGGCGAAGCTGTTTCAGCGCCACGCGCGGGGCTATACGCCGACCGAAGCCGGGCGCGATCTGTTGTCGGTGGCGCAGACCACAGAGGAACAGTTCGGCCAGTTGGCCAGCCGGATCAAGGGTCAGGGCGAGACGGTGGCGGGGGAGTTGGTGGTGACTTCGATCACCGGCATCACCCAGTTGCTGACGCCGGTGTTTGCGGCGTTTCAGCTGGAGCATCCGGCGGTGATGATCCGGTTTCTGACCGACATGCGGCTGTTCCGGCTGGATTATGGCGAGGCGCATGTGGCGATCCGCGCTGGTGGCGTGCCGCAGGAACCTGACAATGTGGTGCTGCCGCTGATGCGGATGAAGATCGGGCTTTATGCGTCGCAAGACTACGTCGCGCGACATGGTATGCCGACCGAAGCAACGCTGCCGCAGCACCGCTTTATCGGTGTCGATACGCAGGAAAACCGCGCGCCGTTCTATCGTTGGCTGCGCGAACGGGTGCCGCCCGAGGCGGTTGCTTACCGTGTGACCGAAACTGTGGCGGCAGAGGCGGCGTTGAAGGCGGGCATCGGCCTTGGGTTTTTGCGCGCGCAGGAGGCGCGGCAGAACCCTGATCTGGTCGAGGTGATGGCACCGATCCCGGACTGGGATTCGCCGCTGTGGATCGTGACGCATGTCGATCTGCACCGGACGCTGAAGGTGCAAAGTTTTCTGGGCTGCCTGAAATCGGCGGCAGCGGGCTGGGGCGATTTGTGAGCTTTTGGGCGGGACTAAGTCAGGCCCAGCGCGGGCATCTGGCGATGCTGGCGTTTTCGGCGCTGGTGGCGGGATCGTTTTCGCTAGGGGCGATGGCGGCGCGGTTTGTATCGCCCTCCGCGCTGACGGTGGCGCGGTTTGCGCTGGCGGGCAGTCTGGTCGGGGCGGCGGCGTTTCTGACGGTGGGGGTGCCGCGCCGCACTTGGGCTGCACCGTGGCGCTATGCGGTGCTGGGGGCCTTGCTGGCGGCCTATTTCGTATTGATGTTCTGGGGCTTGCAGACGGCGGCGGCAGTGCCGACGGCGGCGGTGTTCACGCTGACCCCGGTGATGGCGGCGGGGTTCGGCTTTGTGCTGCTGGGGCAGATCACGACGCTGCGGATGGCGACAGCACTGGCGATTGGGGCTGTGGGGGCGCTGTGGGTGATCTTTCGCGGTGATCCGGGCGCGCTGCTGCGGCTGGAGGTGGGCCGGGGCGAGGTGATCTATTTCTTTGGCTGTATCGCGCATGCTGTCTATGCGCCGATGGTGCGCAAGCTGAACCGGGGTGAGCCGGCGCTGGTGTTCACCTTTGGCATGATGGTGGCAGGGTTCATCATGCTGTGCTTGTGGGGCTGGCGCGATGTGCTGGCGACCGATTGGGCCGCCCTGCCCGGCATCGTCTGGATCTGTCTGGCCTACACAGCGGTGGCGGCCTCGGCGATGACGTTTGTGCTGCTGCAATACGCCACGCTGCGGCTGCCGAGCGCCAAGGTGATGGCCTATACCTATCTGGTGCCAAGCTGGGTTATCCTTTGGGAAATCGCACTCGGTCGCCCTGCCCCGCCGATGATCGTGTTGGGCGGCGTCGGCCTGACCATGCTGGCGCTGGCGCTGCTGTTGAAAGACGAGACGCGCAATACGCAATATTCATAAGCCGATCTTGCCTTGGTTCTCCTTCATCTGAATCGGATTGAAGGAAGTCCACTCTGGCTTGAAGCAGGCTTCGTAAACGTTGTAGATCGTGACATGTTAGCGCTAATGGCGCAGGCAAAGCCGACTCGGGGGAGAGACGCAATGTATATCGGGCTTGATCTGGGCACCTCGGGGCTGAAGGGCATTCTGATGGATGCCGATCAGCGGGTGCTGGCGGAAGCCACCGCGCCGCTGACAGTGCAGCGCCCTGCCGAGGGCTGGTCAGAGCAATCGCCTGCCGAATGGGTCGCCGCTGCCGAAACCGTGCTGGGCAAGCTGGCGGCGCGTGGCTTGGGCGCGGTGAAGGGCATCGGGCTTTCCGGGCATATGCATGGGGCTACGCTGCTGGATAGCGCCGATCAGGTGCTGCGGCCCTGCATCTTGTGGAATGATACCCGCAGTTTTGCCGAGGCGGCGGCGTTGGATGCGCGGCCGGAATTCCGGCGGCTGTCGGGCAATATCGTGTTTCCGGGCTTTACCGCGCCGAAGCTGGATTGGCTGCGCAAGCATGAACCGGACATCTGGGCCAAGGTGGCCAAGGTGCTGCTGCCGAAGGATTATCTGCGACTGTGGCTGACTGGCGAGCATGTCGCGGAAATGTCGGATGCGGCGGGGACAAGCTGGCTTGATACCGGCGCGCGGGATTGGTCGGATGATTTGCTGGCGGCAACCGGGCTGACCCGCGCGCAGATGCCCCGGCTCGTGGAAGGATCAGAGGTATCGGGCGTGCTGCGGGCGGAACTGGCAGCACGCTGGGGTCTGCCTGCGGGTGTGGTGGTGGCGGGCGGCGGCGGTGACAATGCGGCGGCGGGTGTGGGCGTTGGCGTGGTGCGCGCGGGCGAGGCGTTTGTGTCGCTGGGCACCAGTGGCGTGCTGTTTGCCGCCAACGACGGTTATCAGCCCGACCCGGCGACGGCGGTGCATACCTTTTGCCACGCGCTGCCAAACACCTGGCATCAGATGGGGGTGATTCTGGCCGCGACCGATGCGCTGAACTGGTATGCGCGGCTGGTGGGCGCGGATGCGGCGATGCTGACCGGGGAGCTGGGGGCGTTGCAGGCACCCGGCAAGGCCACGTTCCTGCCCTATCTGGGCGGCGAACGGACGCCGTTGAATTCGGCCGCGATCCGCGGCGCGTTTACCGGGCTGGAACATGCCACCGACCGGCAGGCGGGCACGCGGGCGGTGCTGGAGGGCGTGACCTTTGCCTTCCGCGATTGCCGCGATGCGCTGGCCGCGACCGGGACGAAGCTGGAGCATCTGCTGGCAGTGGGTGGCGGATCACGTTCGGATTACTGGCTGCGGGCGATTGCCACGGCGCTGGATTGCCCGGTCAGCCTGCCAGTGGCGGGGGATTTTGGCGGCGCCTTTGGTGCGGCGCGGCTGGCCTTGATGGCTGCAACCGGCGCGGGGGCCGAGGTGGCGACCCTGCCGCAGATCGCGCGCGAAGTTCTGCCCGACCCCGCCTTGAAAGACGCCTTTGATGCGGGCCACGCCCGCTATCGTGCTGCACAAACTGCGATCAGGAGCCTCACATGACCGATTTCTTCAAGAACATCCCCGCCATCAAATATGAAGGCCCGACCAGCCAGAATGAATTCGCCTTCCGGCATTACAACCCGGATGAGGTGATCATGGGCAAGCGCATGGAAGATCACATGCGCTTTGCGGTGGCCTATTGGCACTCGTTTGCGTGGCCCGGCGGCGACCCGTTTGGCGGCCAGACCTTTGAGCGGCCTTGGTTCGGTGACAGCATGGCGCTGGCCAAGCTGAAGGCGGATGTGGCGTTCGAGATGTTCGATATTCTCGGTGTGCCGTTCTACGCCTTCCACGACGCCGACGCGCGGCCGGAAGGCGAGACCTTTGCCGAAAGCCTGCGCAATCTGGAAGAAATCGTCGAGTATCTGGCGGAAAAGCAGGCGGGGCATAAGGCCAAGCTGCTGTGGGGCACCGCGAACATGTTCAGCCATAAGCGCTGGATGTCGGGGGCTGCCACCAACCCGGACCCGGAAGTTTACGCCTATGCGGCGGCGACGGTGAAATCCTGCATGGATGCGACTCATAAGCTGGGCGGCGCGAACTATGTGCTGTGGGGCGGGCGTGAGGGCTATGAAACCCTGCTGAACACCGATCTGGCGCAAGAGCGCGCCCATGCCGGGCGGTTCTTGCAGTCGGTGGTCGAATACAAGCACAAGATCGGCTTCAAAGGCGCGATCCTGATCGAGCCGAAACCGCAGGAACCGTCGAAGCATCAGTATGATTACGATGTGGCGACGGTTTATGGCTTCCTGAAGGATTTCGGGCTGGAGAAGGAAGTTCAGGTCAATATCGAGCAGGGCCACGCGATTCTGGCCGGGCATTCGTTTGAACATGAAATCGCCACGGCAACGGCGCTGGGGATTTTCGGGTCTATCGACATGAACCGGAACGATTACCAATCCGGCTGGGATACCGACCAGTTCCCGAACAACCACGCCGAAAAAGCGCTGGCGTTCTATGAGATCCTGCGCGCGGGCGGCTATACCACCGGCGGCACCAACTTTGACGCCAAGGTGCGGCGGCAATCGCTGGATGCCGAGGATCTGATTCTGGCGCATGTTGGCGGCATGGACACCTGCGCGCGGGCCTTGAAGGCGGCGGCGGCATTGCTGGAGTCGGGTGAACTGGAAGCGGCGCGGAAGGGTCGTTATGCGGGCTGGGAAACCGCCGGGGCCAAGGCGATGCTGGCGCAACCGCTGGAGGATGTGGCGGCAAGCGTGCTGGCGGGCAACCTCAACCCGCAACCGCGGTCTGGCCGGCAAGAGCGGCTGGAGAATTTGTGGAACAAATACATCTGATCAGGGCTTGGCGGGCGCTGGGGGTTTCCCCCCCAGACCCCCAGGATATTTGAGCAGAGAGGATGACAATTTTAGTCAAGTTGTAGCAGCTTGGCGAAAACGGCCACCGGGTTGCCTCGGTGGCCGTTTCGGTTGGTTTACTTCATCAGATCGGCGACCGGGATCGGCTCGGAAATCGTCCAGCTGTCGATGACAGCGGGTTTGCCAGCCTCAATATTGACGATGCGGTAATCGGCCGAGTTCTGGTGGTGCAGTTCAGCCGAGAACGAGCGCGGCCCGAACAGGGTGGGTTCTGCAGTCATCTTTTCAAGCTCCGCCACCACAGCGGCGGTCTCGGTGGTGCCTGCACGTTCCACCGCTTTGGCCCAGACGTCGATCATCACATAGCCGGGATAGACGTATTGGGACGACGGATCGCCGCCGGTTGCCTCTTTATACTTGGCGTTGAACGCGGTGACGTCGGCGTTCGGGTCGTCGCCGTAGATCGAGCCTTGCACCGGCACATAGAAGTTCGACAGGTCCGGCACGGCAGAGAGCCAGTAGGAGCCGTCAACGCCCGAGCCGTTCAGGATCATCGAGTTGATCCCGGCAGCGCGGATCTGTTTGATGGCGGAGACAGCGCCCGGCATCATGGTGCAAAGCATGATCGCATCAGGCTCTTTTTCCAGCGACTTGATGCGGGTGATCTGGGCGGCGATGGAGGCATCTTCGTTCTTGAAGGTGTCTTCGCCGACAAGGCTTGCGCCTTCCAGACGCGGCAGCATCCAGTCGAAGCCGTCGCAGATGCCCTTGTTATACTCGGTCCAGGTATCCAGCAGGCGGTAGAAGGTACGGGCTTCTTTCTTGTTGTAGGACCATTCCGCCATGGTCGCGCCCTGGACAGCCGCCAGCACCGAGGCCGAGAACGAATTCGGGCCGACGCCCTGAATCCCGGCCTTGATCGATTCGGCGCAGAGGAAGAACGAGGGCAGGCCCGCGCCTTCGGCAGCCAGAGCGGCGGGTGCGCCGAAGTCGTAGTCGCAGGACACGACGACCATATCCGCGCCCGCGTCGATCACCGACAGGCCAGCCTTGGCACCTTCGGCACGGTCGGTCTTGGTGTCGGCGTTAACGACCTCGATCTGCTTGCCCAGAAGACCGCCTGCGGCGTTGATCTCGGCGATGCGGATCATCGCGGCGTCTTGCGCGGGCTTGTCATAGGCCTGCATGAAGCCGGACTCGGCGGTGGCGAAGCCGACAACGATCTTGTCGTCCTGCGCCAGCGCGGGCGTGACCAGTGCGGTTGCGCCCAGCAGGGCGAGGGTCAGTTTCGAGAGGGATTTCATTGCGTTACTCCTTGTTGGGTGGGCTTGTTGCCGGGTTATTCGCCCGGTTTCTCGGGTCTGGCGCGGGGCCAGCTGAGCTCGGAATTGGCCATGATGCCGGAGGGGCGGCGGACCAGAATAAGGATCATCACCACGCCAAGGGTGATTTCTTGCAACCCGTTCGGGATGGCGAAGGTGGTGGTGCCGACGGTGATGCCCGCCTCCAGCCAACGCAGGCCCTGAATCAGGCTGGACAGGATCACCACCCCCAGCACGGCGCCCGACAGGCTGCCCATGCCGCCGACGACCAGCATGGAAAGCGTGGTAAACGTCAGCGTCAGATAGAAGGTGTCAGGGGTGACGACGCCGATGGAATGGGCGAACAGCGCGCCGCCCATGCCCATTACCGCGCCCGAGATCACGAAGGCGATCAGGCGTTCGCGCGGGGCGTCGATGCCTGATGCGGCGGCGGCGGTGGGTTCATCGCGGGCGGCACGCAGCGCCAGACCGGCGCGGGAAATCGCGTGTGCCCAAGCGATGAACACGGCAAGGATGGCGGCGATCATGTAGGGCCAGATGGTGCGGATGATCGGGATGCCAACGACGGACGAGGTGGCGGCGGTGACCGATTCCCAGTTGGAATAGATCGTATTGATCATCGCCAGCATCGCAAAGGTGGCGATAGAAGCGGCGATGCCCGACAGCCGCATCAGGATCTTGCCGAACAGCGCGGCCCAGATTGCGGCCCACAGGGCAGCAAAGATCGCTCCGGCCCAGAACGGCAGTTGCAGCGCCATCAGCCATGCAGGCAAACCGGGCAGCAGGGTTTCCTTCATCATCGGCGGCATGGTCAGCCATGCGGCGGCATAACCGCCAAGGCAGGTAAACCCGGCGTGGCCAAAGCTGATCACGCCGGAATTGCCGATGAAGATGTAGAGGCCGACGACCAGAATCACCCGCAGGAAGACATCTATGATGGTCTGGTTGAACGGGCGCGAGCCAGAGGCCACCGCCAGCAGCGCAAGGGCTACAAGGATCAGCGCAAGGATGATCGGGGTGGAAATCGTGCGGCGGGCTACAGAGGGGATCGCCATATCAGACCCTTTCTTTCGTGCCGCGTGCGGCGATCAGGCCCTGAGGGCGGAAAATCAGAACAAGGATCACCGCGCCGTAAACGAAGGCGTCGCGGAAGGGGCGGGCATCAATCGGCAGCACGGTTTGCATGACCACCGAGGCGGCACCCAGCAGAAAGCCCGCGAGCACGGCTCCGGGCAATGATCCAAGCCCGCCGATCACGGTGGCGATGAAGGCCATCAGCATCACTGCGGCCCCCATCTGAATGTCGGCGGTGCCGGTCTGGGCCGCTAGGATCAGGCCGATGGCGGCGGCGAGGGCACCTGAAAGTGCAAAAGCCCCCATGATCACCCGGTTGGCGCGCACGCCCAGCATGCGGGCCATGGTGAAGTTTTCCGCCGCCGCCCGCATTTCCAGCCCGAAGCGGGTACGTTTCAGAAAAGCAGTCAGCGCGAACAGCATGGCGATGGTGGCGCAGATGGTGATGACTTGCAGCAAGGGGATGCGCGCGCCAAATATTTCAACGGGTTGACTGAGGGCGGGCAGTAGCGAGATCGACTTTGGCCGGCTGGAGAACAGCATCAGCAGGAAGTAGCGGATCACGAAGCCCAGCGCGAAAGACGCGATCATCATCGTGGCCGGGTTGGCACGGCGGAAGCGGCGGAACACCACGATTTCCGACAGCACCGACAGGCCCGCGCCGACCGCCAGCACGAAGGGGATCAGCAGGAACCACGGCAGATCGCCCGCGAACACCACGGCCATGGCATCAGTTGAGGGCCACATCAGGGCAAAGATCGAAAAGGAAATCACGTCGCCATGCGCGAAGTTGACCAGCCGCATCACCCCGAAGATCAGGGCGATGCCGAGAGCACCAAGGGCGTAGAGCGAACCGAGGCTGAGGGCGTCGAAGATGGTTTGCATCAGTGGTCTCCGTAGCCGAAATAGGCGGCTTGCATCGCTTCGGATTGGCCCATGGCGCGGGCATCGCCATCCAGCAGCACCTCGCCACCGCGCATCAGGATCATCCGGCCACCGACCAGTTGCGCGCGGGTGGAGGATTGCTCGACGATAAGCAGGGTCAGGGCGCGGTGGGCGCGCAGGGCGATCAGGCGCTCGTAGACCTGATCGGTGATATTGGGGGCAAGGCCGAGGCTGGGTTCGTCAATGGCGATCAGGCGCGGATTGGTCATCAGGGCGCGACCGATCACCAGCATCTGTTGCTGGCCGCCAGAAAGCAGACCGGCCTGTGAATGGCGGCGGTCTTTCAGGATCGGGAAGGTGTCGTAGACGGCTTCCAGTTCGGTGGCGGCACGGCTGCGCCAGTTGCGTTCGCGGGCGTGCATGCCGGTGCCGACCAGCAGGTTTTCCTCGATGGTCAGGCTGCCGAACACGTCGCGGCCTTCGGGGACCATGGAAAGCCCCATGCGGGCGATGTCTTCGGGGGCGCGGCCGGTGATGTCGGCCCCGGCGAAATCAATGCGGCCACCGGCGGGTGGGGTGACGCCCGCGATGGCGCGCAGAAGGCTGGATTTTCCGGCGCCGTTCGGGCCGGTGATGAACAGAATCTCGCCTTCGGTCAGGGTGAAGGCGACGTTGCGCACGGCGGTCAGACGGCCATAGCGGATGGTGATGTTGGACAGGGCGAGCAGGCTCATGCCAGCACCTCCAGCACCGGAAGGTTGGTTTCGGCGGCGGTGCCCATATAGGCGTGGCGGACTTTCTCGCTGCTGCGGATCGCATCCGGCGGGCCGGTTTCGATCACCATGCCGGAATCCAGAACGACAATGTGATCACACAGGTTCAGCACAAGGCCGACGTTGTGTTCGATCAGCAGCACGCCGCAGCCCATCTCGGTGGCGATGCGCTTGATCAGGGCGGAAAGCTCGGCGGCCTCGGGGCCGGACATGCCAGCGGCGGGCTCATCCAGCAGGATGTAGGCGGGCTTGCCGATCAGGGCGCGGCCAATCGCAACCCGGCGTTCGTCGGTATAGGGCAAGGTTCCGGCGATGCGGTTTTGCAGCGCGGAAATGCCGATCCAGTCCAGCATCGCCGCGGCTTCGGCGCGGGCAGAGGCGCGGGATTGGCCAAGGCCAACCCCGGTTACTTCCAGATTGTCGATCACCGGCAGGTCGCGAAACAGCCGCCCGCCCTGAAAGGTGCGGGCGATGCCTTTGCGGCGGATCTGGTGCGGTTTCAGCCCGGTCAAGGCGGTGCCATTCATAGACACCGCCCCGCCCGTAGGGGCTTGAAAGCCGGTCAGCACGTTGACAAGCGTGGTTTTGCCTGCGCCATTCGGGCCGATCAGCCCGGTGATCTGGCCAGGTTTGATTGCCAGATCGACATCCGACAGGGCTTTCAACCCCGCGAAGGCAACTGACAGCTTGTCTGTGCTGAGTTGGCTCATTTGGCCTCCTTGCGGGTGATGAGATACGACCCGGATTCGTCCAGAACGGCGGTCCAGCCGGGTTCGATCACGATGGTTGTGGTGACTTCCTCGATCACGGCAGGGCCTTTGACGGTGGCCCCAGCACCCAGCGCGGAGCCGTCATAGATCGGCGTCCTGATGCGCTTGCCATCCGCCGAAAACACGGCGTCACGATGTGCCTTGATCGCCTGTTCGGCGGGCTTTCCGGCGACGATGTGCATCCGCTTGGGCTTTTCCACCAAGCCGTAGACCGTGCTTTCGATGTTCACCACCTCGACCGTGGAATGCGGTTCCGAGTAGGTGTAAAGCTGTTCGTGGCGCGCGTGGAAGGCGGCCTTGATCTGGTCGATGGTATGGGCGTTGACCGGGAAGTTGCCGATTTCTACCGTGCATTCATGGACTTGCCCAACATAGCGCATATCAAGGCTGCGCTTGATCATCGTGCTGGATTCGGCAAAGCCATCGGTTTGCAGATGCGCGATACCCTGTGCTTCGATCTCGTTGAACAGGCTGTCGATCCGGGCGTAGGCTGCATCGTTGTCCAGCCGCAACACGGCGGTGGCCATGTAGTTGTATTTCACATCCGAGATGATCTGACCAAAGGCGCAAAGGCCCGAAGCCAGTTTCGGCAGCACGATGGTATCAATGCCCATATCGGTCGCCAGCGCGGTGATATGCGCCGCTGTGGCGCCACCTGCCCCGACCAGAACGAAATCGCGCGGGTCGTAGCCACGCTCCACCGTCACCCGGCGGATGCCGTTGACCATGTTGGCGTTGACGATGGTGAACATGCCGTAGGCGGCGCGTTCAACTGACAAGGCCAGCGGATCGGCAAGCTTGGTTTTCACCGCGTCATGCGCCTTTTGCGCGTCCAGCGGCAGGCGACCGCCGACAAGGCCATCGGGATTCAGATAGCCCAGAACGATGTTGGCATCCGACACCGTGGGCAGTTGCCCGCCTTGGCCGTAGCAAGCCGGCCCCGGATCGGACCCTGCCGATTGCGGGCCCATTTGCAGCAGGCCCATTTCATCAATCCAGCCGATGGAGCCGCCACCCGCGCCGAGGGTTTCCACCTGAATCATCGGCACACCGATACGGTAGCGCAAAAAGTCGATGTTCTTGTTGATGTTGGTGGAACCGTCTTTGGTCAGGGTGATGTCAAACGAGGTGCCGCCCATATCGACGGTGATCACATCGGTTTTGCCAAACGGCGCGCAGACATACAGACCCGCCGCCGGGGCCGAGGCCGGGCCGGAGTTGATCGCATAGACCGAGCGGTCGGTCATCGCCTGCCCAATCGCAAGGCCGCCGTTGGACTGGTAGTAGCGCACCGGCTGACGCGCGCCGAGTTGCTGGAAGTAGGCATCCACAGCCGTGACATAGCGCTTCATGATCGGCGCGAGGTAAGCGTTGACCACCGCGGTTGAGGTGCGGGTGTATTCGCGGACCTGCGGGTAAAGTTCCGACCCCATGGTCAGGATCACGCCCGGCATCATCTCGCGCACAATCTCGCCAGCGCGGCGTTCGTGGTCGGGGTGCAGCACCGACCAGACAAAGCTGATGGCAACGGTCTCGATGCCTTCGGCCAGGAAGATTTCGCAGGCGGCGCGCACGTCATCTTCGTTCAGCGGCGTGCGAATCTCGCCATTCGACAGGATGCGTTCGCGCACGCCCCGGCGCAGATAGCGCGGCACCAGCATGGTAGCTGGCGGATATTCCGGGTCGTAACGGTAGCCGTCTTCCTTGTGACCAAGCCGGATTTCGAGGCTGTCTTCGTGCCCGGCGGTGCAGATCAGCCCGGTTTTCGCGCCCTTGTGCTGGATCAGCGCGTTCAGGCCAACAGTGGTGCCGTTGATGCAGAGGTCACAGTTCGAGATGATCTCTGTTGCGGAAACGCCGAGTTCCTCTGTCATCAGCGCAAGGCCGTTCTTGATGGCAAGGGTGGGGTCTTGCGGGGTGGACAGCGCCTTGAACAGCCGCACTTGCCCGGTTTTGTCGGCCAGCACGAAATCGGTGAAGGTGCCGCCCGCGTCGATGCCCAAACGGTAATCGGTTCTCATCTGATCAATCCTTATTTTGCTGCCACGGCGCGACGGGTCGCGCGCAGGGTTTCGGTTGCGGCCATGTCGACCGTCAGCTTTTCGGGATCGGTGATGATAATGCCGTAGTCCTGTTCAGCCCCCTTCACGGACACCAGCCCGTTCTTGATATCCCAGATCACCTTCTCAACGGCGCGATCCATCGGGTCGCCATAGCCGCCGCCGCCGGGGTTCATGTTGGTGATGCGGTCGCCCGGTTTGATCACCTTGATGACGTTTTCGCGGATGGTTTCGGAATGATCGCCTTCGACCAGTTCCAGCCGCCCGACCTTTTCGTCGATCATGGTCGAGGAAGCACCCGCCGCGCCAACGGCCGGAATGCGGCGGCCTTCGCCGAAGGTGATGAAGGTCATATCGTCATTCAGCGGCTCGACTTCCCAAGCCGTGCCAGACCCGCCACGGAATTTGCCCGCGCCGCCACTGTCGGTCATCAGGCCATAGCGGTGGATGATGATCGGGTAGCTGTATTCCAGCAGCTCCACATCGCCCGAGGTCAGCGCGCCAAAGCAGCATTCAGGGCCGCAAGCGTGCCAGCCGTCCTGGCTGGGCGTCGCACCAGCGCCAGAGATGATGGTGGCCAGCACCATCGTCACATATTCTTCGTCGTGGCGCTTGTCCCAACCGGCGATGTTCAGCCCGTTGGCGTGGCCCCAGCTTGCCGAAACCTTCGACGGCACAGCTTTTTCAAACGCCAGCCGGACGGCATCGGTCAGGGTTTCCATCGGCGTAGTCGTGCAGTTCATGTGCGGTGCCGGTTCCTGCGCGTTACACAGCGTGCCCTTCGGCCCCATGTTGACAGAAATGCAGCGATAAAGCCCCTCGTTATAGGGCGGCGGCAGTTGCGCGAACATCATCAGGCCAAGGTAGACGCCGGAATAGCTGTTCCCTTCATAACTGTTGATGAAATAGGGGATTTGCGGCGGGCTGGAGATTTCGATGTGGCAGGTGTCGGCCTTGATCGTCACCTTGGCGGTGATCGTCATGTCGCCAAAACCGTGGCCGGCATCTTCAACAATTGCCGAGCCTTCATAGGTGCCATCCGGCACGGTGGAAATCAGGTTGCGCATCTGCTTTTCGGCCATGTCGAGCAGCGTGTCGATGCAGGCGTCCACGACATCTTCACCGTATTTGTCCAGCATGCCGATCAGCGCGCGTTCACCAACCTGGCAAGCGCCGATCAGCGCGTTGAAGTCGCCTTCCTGGTCGCGGCGGGCGCGCATGTTGGTGAAGATGAAGTTCAGCACATCCTTGCGCGGCTGGCCACGATCCCAGATCTTCACCGGGGGGATGCGCAGACATTCGGCGTAGATTTCTTTGGCGTTGGGGTTATAGCCCGCAGGCACCGGGCCGCCGATGTCGGTCAGATGGCCCTTGCACACAGTCCAATACTTCAACTTGCCCTTGTAGAAGACGGGTTTGTAAAAGCAGGTATCAATGGCGTGGCTGCCGCCCCAGGCCGGATCGTTGTGGATCAGCAGATCGCCTTCGTGGATGTCGCCTTCAAAATAGCCCGCCACCACCTTCATCGCCGGGATCAGCGAGCCGAGATGAATCGGAATGTCCTGCCCCTGCAATATCATCTCGGGGCGCGCGTTGAACAGCGCAGTGGAATAGTCATGCGCGAGGTTGAACACCGAGGACCGCGCGGTTTTCTCAAGCGACAGCGTCATTTCGCGCTGCGTGGTTTCCAGAATGCCGCGAACGACCGATAGCGTGATCGGATCAACCTTCGTGGCCGATGGTGTGGCGCTGGCCATGCCTATTCCCCTTCAAATGCGCGGCGCAAAAGGGGGGCGATCGGGCAAAACGCCCGTTCGAATCGCCGAAACTCCCTGTTGCGCGGCGTCTTCTGCACCGTTGCAGGGGTCAGGCTAGGCGCATTGGGTGCATAGCGTCTTTGCACCGGGCGCATGGCTTTTTGACGCAGAGTGCATTCGGTCGATTTCGCTGCACGCAAAGCTTTACAGGCTGCGATTCGCGTGGCCAGATTGAAAAAACCGGGGGGCAAGCGATGAAAACCACCATCACCACCAAAGGCGTTGATCTGGCCGCGCGCAGCCGTCATTGGCACGAAGCGATCGGCAAGGCCTATTTCCCGCTGGACCTGAGCTTTGGCCGCCCCGAGGCGTTCGATGGCGAGTTGACCATGTGGCAGTTGGGGCAAGTGTCGCTGTCGCGCCTGACCTCTGACGCGCTGATGTATCGCCGCCTGCCGAAACATCTGCATGTGCAGGGACCGGAGGAATTTCTGGTGACGCTGCCCTCTAAATCCGAGGTGCGCTTCAGTCAGGGCGGGAAAGAAGTGCGCGCCAATCCGGGCGCGTTTTTCATTGAACGCAGCCATGAGCCCTACGAATTCAGCCATGCCGAGGCGGCCGATCTGTGGGTGATGAAGCTGTCGATGGATATGCTGGGCGGACGGGTGCGCGCACCGGATCGGTTTTGCAGCCTGGAGTTTGACGCCACCAACGGCGCGAACGGCCTGTTCGTTGATATGGTTCACCTGATCCCGCAGCGATACGATGCGATGACCGAGGAAACCCGCAGCATCGTCGGGCGGCAACTGGTTGACTTGCTGGCGTTGGCCTTGCAGTCGGATGAACGGGTGCTGAACTCGGGCGGGTCCAGCGTGCGGGCGGCGCATCTGGCGCGGATCGAAGCTTTCGTGCGTCGTCATATCGACGATCCCGATCTGGGGCCGGAGGAAGTGGCGGCGGGCTGCGGCGTTTCGGTGCGCTATCTGCACGAACTGTTGCGTGACACCAACCAGACGCTGGGCAGCTGGATCCGGGATCAGCGGCTGGCGGCGGCGCGGGAAGATCTGGCCAATGCCAGTGACAAGCGCAGCATCGGCGAGATCGCCTATGCCCGCGGTTTTGCCGATCAGGCGCAGTTTTCGCGGGCGTTCCGGGCGCGCTATGGCATCACCCCGAAAGAAGCGCGGCTGCGCGAGTAGGTAATATGTCTCTGGTGCCCCGGCAGGATACGCCGGGGCCTGCTGTTGACCCATGGTGATCCCCCTTTGGGGTTAGAGCGGGTTGCGGTCAATTGGTTTCGTACCCGGCAGCTTTGAAGAAGTTGTAGCATTCTTCGTCGGTGAAGAGTTCGCAGACCTGGCCTACGGCCT
>WRPH01000030.1 GCA_009773375.1 Paracoccaceae bacterium | reverse complement strand
GCTAGGGTCCAGACTCATTGATCTTCAAAGCCAGAACATTACGGTTGCAGCGAGGGCGACGGCGGAGAGGAAGACCTTAGGGCATCTGTCGTAACGGGTGGCAACCCTGCGCCAGTCTTTCAATCGCCCGAACATGATCTCGATCCTGTTGCGGCGTTTGTAGCGGCGCTTGTCGTACTTGATGGGCTTGCCGCGCGGCTTCCGGCCCGGGATGCAGGGCTTTATCCCCTTGTCTTTCAACGCATCTCTGAACCAGTCGGCATCATAGCCCCGGTCGGCCAGCAGCCACACCGCCTTTGGTAGGCTGCCCAAGAGGGCCGCCGCGCCTGTGTAATCGCTGACCTGACCCGCGGTCATGAAGAACCGGATCGGGCGACCATCGGCATCCGTCACGGCATGCAGTTTGGTATTCATCCCGCCCTTGGTCCGGCCGATCAGACGGCCCCGCTGGTCGTCGGACCCCTCTTTTTCGACCGCAGGCTGCTCGCCGTGCGGTGCGCTTTGAGGTAGGTCGCGTCGATCATCAACGTCTTCGGAACAGCGGCCTCGGAGGCCAGCCCATCCATCATCCTTGCGAAGACGCCTTTGTCACTCCACCGCTTCCATCGGTTGTAGAGGGTCTTTGGCGGGCCATACTCCCTCGGCGCATCGCACCAACGCAAGCCATTGCGATTGATGAAGATTATTCCGCTCAGCACGCGCCGATCATCAACGCGCGGCTTGCCATGGCTCTTGGGAAAGAATGGCTGCAACCGCGCCATCTGCATGTCCGTCAGCCAGAAAAGATTGCTCATCGATCAGTCTCCCTGCCGAGGCTGAATCATGCCGAAGACGCAAGATCAATGGGTCCTGACCCTAGGCTTTCAAAAAACATAAAACACGACAGGGGAAGGACGCACCAATGAGTGCCGGGATTGATCTTGATAATGTCTGCTGCGATTTTGGCAGCTTTCGCGCCGTCGACCATGTGAACGTCAACATCCAACCCGGAGAGTTTTTTTCCTTTCTTGGCCCGTCCGGTTGCGGCAAGACCACGATTCTGCGGATGATCTCGGGCTTTACCGACCCGTCTTCGGGGGCGATCCGCATCGGTGGCAAGGACATGAAAGGCCAGCGCCCGAACCAGCGTCCGACCGCGCTGATCTTTCAGAATCTGGCGCTGTTTCCGCTGATGCCGATCTGGGAGAATATCAGCTTCGGGCTGGAGGTGCGCGGCGTTGACAAGGCGACCCGGCGCAAGAAAGCCGATGAATTGCTGGCGCTGGTCGATCTGCCGGATGCCGGCGATAAAATGGTCAGCCAGCTTTCCGGCGGTCAGAAGCAGCGCGTCGCCATCGCGCGCGCGCTGGCGGTGGAGCCGTCGGTAATGCTGCTGGACGAACCGCTGTCGGCGCTGGACCTGAAGCTGCGTCAGCATATGCGGGCGGAGTTGCGCGCGATCCAGAAGCGGACCGGCGTGACCTTTATCTACATCACCCACGATCAGGGCGAAGCGCTTGCGATGTCGGACCGCGTCGGCGTGATGAGCCAGGGCCGGCTGCAACAGGTCGCCAACCCGCGCGATATCTACAACAACCCGGTCAACGGCTTTGTGGCGTCTTTTGTCGGTGAAAACAACATTTTGCCCGGATCGGTGCAGAACCCCGGCGCGGGCATCGCCAGCTTTGAGACCGCAATCGGAACCTTCCGCGCCCGGCTGGGCGACCAAAGCAAAGGCGACGTGAAGCTGTATGTCCGCCCCGAACACATGACGCTGCTGGCTGCGGCGGGGGCGGAAAACTCGGTGCCCGTGACCGTGGCCGATGTGTCGTTCGAGGGCAATTTCATCGCGGTGCAGGGCGTGACGGCCAACGGCACGACCTTGACGGCAGAGCTGCGCAACGACGGCTCTGCCACTGTGCCCGCACCGGGCACCCAGATGCACATGACTTTCGACGCTGCCCGCGCGGCGATCCTGCCGAACACGACGGGGGCATGACATGCAAGACCTGTTGCGCCGCTATGGGGCCGCGCTGACTGCCGCCTTTATCCTGCTGACCGGATTTTGGCTGCTGGTGCTGGTGATCCTGCCGAATATCACCCTGTTTGAAGCCTCGTTCCGGCCCTATCTGCCGGTGGTGGATGTGGGCGGACCGAGGGATACCTATTCGCTGAACAACTACGCCAAGATTCTTGATAATTCGGTGGACGGGTCAATTCTGGGCATCCCGGTGCATATGCCAGTGCATATCCTGACCTTTCTTCTGACCATAACCTACTCGGCACTGGTGACGATCCTGTGCTTTTGCCTTGCCTATCCGCTGGCGTTCTACCTGTCGAAAGTGGTCAGCCCGCGGTCGTTGCCGACGCTGTTTCTGATGCTGTTCGTGCCGCTGTGGGTGTCAGAGGTGCTGCGCGCCTTTGCGTGGTATATCATTCTGGCGCTGAAAGGCCCGCTGAACTGGTTCTTGCTGACGCTTGGCCTGATCGACGCGCCAGTGCGCTGGATTGCGGGCTATGACGGCATCATCATCGGGCTGGTTTATACCTATGTGCTGTTCATGGTGTTCCCGATCTACAACGCCATCCAGTCGCTGGATACCAATCAGATCGAGGCGGCGGACGATCTGGGCGCGTCGTGGTGGCGTATCCATTGGCGCATCGTGCTGCCGCATTCGAAGCCCGGCATCGCGTCGGGCGCGGTGATGGTGTTCATGCTGTCGGCCGGGTCGTTGCTGGTGCCGTCGCTGCTGGGGTCGCCGAATTCAAACTGGTTTACCCAGACGATTCAACAGTGGATGCTGGAAAGCCAGGATTGGAATACAGGCTCGGCCTATGCCTTCATGCTGTTGATCCTGTGCACCGTTTTCGTCAGCCTTGTGATGCGGCTGTTCCGCGTCAAGCTGACCGACATCGCGAAATAAGGGGGGAGCCATGACCAATCCGCGCAAACTCCTTGGCCATATCTATATGGGCACGTTCCTGCTCTATCTGATCATCCCGCTGGTGATCATGGCTGGGGCCGCCTTCAACGACAGCAAACTGCCGTCTGTGGTGCCGTGGAAGGGCACAACCGGGCGCTGGTTTGTCGATCTGTGGAACGACAGTGCGATCTGGTTCGCTTTCCGCAATACCCTGCTGGTGGCTGCTGCGGTGGCGATCATTGCGGTGATCATCGGCACGGCTTCGGCGATCCTGATCAACTCGATTTCCGGCCGGGTGCGGTCGGTGCTATATGGAGTGATGGTGGCACCGATTCTGGCACCCGGCGCGGTGATCGGTATCTCGACCCTGCTGATGTGGGACAAGATCGGGGTCGGGTCTGGCCTGCATCTGTCGGTGCTGGGGCAGGTCAGCTACATCGCCGCCTTCGTGATGCTGCTGGTTCTGGCGCGGCTGCAAAGCTTTGATCAGGGGCTGGAAGAGGCGGCGCTGGATCTTGGCGCATCGCACGCGCAGGTGATGCGCCGGATTCTGCTGCCGCACCTGTATCCGGCGATCGGGGCGGGGGCGGCGATTGCGTTCTTTCAATCCATCGAGAACTTCAACGTGACGCTGTTCACCCGGGGCACGTCGAACACGCTGACGGTCTATGTGTTCTCCAAGGTGCGCTCTGGCATCACGCCGACGATCAACGCCTTGGCCTTCCTGTTGATTGTGGCAACGCTGGTGCTGGCGTTGGTCTATGAAACCAACCGCCGCCGCAAAGCCAAACTGGAGGCTGCGCGCGAGGCCGAGGGGCGCAGGGCCTCGGAACTGGAAGAATGAAGAAAAGGCCCGGAGCGATCCGGGCCTTTTCGTTTGGTTTGCCTGCCGGTCTTAAAAGAACGCCTGCAAGCCGGTGATTGCGCGCCCCAGGATCAACGCATGCACGTCATGCGTGCCTTCATAGGTGTTGACGGTTTCCAGGTTGACCATGTGGCGCATGATCTGGAAATCTTCCTGAATGCCGTTGCCGCCGTGCATATCACGCGCCCAACGCGCCGCGTCCAGCGCCTTGCCGCAGTTGTTGCGCTTGATGATCGAGATCATTTCCGGTGCGGCATTCGCCTCGTCCAGCAAGCGCCCGACGCGCAGGCAGCCCTGCAGACCGAGCGAGATTTCTGTCATCATGTTCGCCAGTTTCAGCTGATACAGCTGCGTCCCGGCGATCGGCTTGTTGAACTGCTTGCGGTCCAGACCGTATTGCCGCGCGGCGCTCATGCAGAATTCGGCGGCCCCCATCACGCCCCAGGCGATGCCATAGCGGGCGCGGTTCAAACAGCCGAACGGTCCCTTCAAGCCTTCCACATGCGGCAGCAGCGCGTCTTCGCCAACTTCCACATCCTTCATCACGATTTCGCCGGTGATCGAGGCGCGCAGGCTGAGTTTGCCGCCAACCTTCGGTGCCGACAGACCCTTCATGCCCTTTTCCAGCACGAAACCCTTGATTTTGCCGCCATGCGCTTCGGATTTCGCCCAAACCACGAACACATCGGCGATCGGCGCGTTGGAAATCCACATCTTTGCGCCGTTCAGCACATAGCCGTTGGCGGTTTTCTTGGCGACGGTTTTCATCCCCGCCGGGTCCGAGCCTGCGTCGGGTTCGGTCAGACCAAAGCAGCCGATCCATTCGCCGCTGGCCAGTTTCGGCAGATATTTCTTGCGCTGGCTTTCGGTGCCGTAGGCATAGATCGGATACATCACCAAAGACGATTGCACCGACATCATGCTGCGATAGCCGGAATCGACACGCTCCACTTCCCGCGCGATCAGGCCGTAGGAAACATAGGAAGACCCCAGACCGCCGTATTCTTCCGGCACGGTGACGCCCAACAGACCCATTTCGCCCATTTCACGGAAGATCGCCGGATCGGTCTTTTCTTCGCGGTAAGCCGCAATTACCCGTGGTTGCAGCTTTTCCTGCGCATAGGCGCGGGCAGCATCACGCAACATGCGTTCTTCTTCGGTCAACTGATCTTCCATGCGGAAGGGGTCCTGCCAATCGAACCGCCCCAGATCGGGGGCATCTTTGGCTTTCAGCTTGGGCTTGTCGGTCATCGTAGCGGCTCCTTTGGCATCTGGAAGAAATATTGCACAAATCCTGCAAAAAGCCTAACGAGGTTCTGACACTCTTCCATGAGGAAAAATCATATGATTTCGCGCCGCTACCTGCCGTCGATGCCGTCGCTGCTGGCGCTGGAGGCGGTGGACCGGCTTGGCTCGGCCTCGGCCGCCGCGGATGATCTGAACCTGACGCAAGGTGCCGTCAGCCGACAATTGCAGGTGCTGGAAGGCCAACTTGGCCTGTCGCTGCTGATCCGCGACAAGCATCGGCTGCGGCTGACTCCCGCCGCACAGGACTATTGCCGCGAAATCCGCCGCGCCCTGCAATCCTTAAGTCAGGCAAGCCTGACCTTGCGGGCGAACCCGAATGGAGGGGCGCTGAATTTGGCGATTCTGCCCGCCTTCGGCATGCATTGGCTGGCGCCACGTCTCGCCCGCTTTGCCGCGCAACACGCAGAAGTCACCGTCAACCTTTCGACACGGCTGAAGCCGTTCGATTTTGCCATCACCAATTTTGACGCAGCCATTCACTATGGCCGTCAGGATTGGCCCGGCGTCGCCTATCTGCCGCTGATGCAGGAAGACCTGCTTGCCGTGGCGGCTCCCGGTTTGCTGAAGGCACCGCTGCGCGAAGCCAATGATATTTTCTCATACCCGCTGCTCCAATTGGAGAGCCGCACCGGCGATTGGGGGCGCTGGCTCGCCCACCACGGAGCTCCCGGCCAACGCCCCGCCGCGATGCTGTTCGACCAATTCGCCACCATGACCCAAGGCGCGATTCACGGCCTTGGCATCGCCCTGGTGCCGCTGTTTTTGATCGAACGCGAACTTGCCGAAAATCGGTTGGTCCCGGCCTTTGGCCAACCGGTCAAATCCCTCGGCAGCTATTTTCTGGTCTGGCCGAAAGATCAGCCCCCGCGCGCACCGCTGACTTCTTTTCGCAGTTGGCTTGCCACCGAACTTTCTGCCTAAAATTTGTCTAAAATGGTCATCCTCTCTGCCCAAATATCCTGGGGGGTGAGCCCGCAGGGCGAGGGGGGCAAAGCCCCCTTGCGTTTGATCAAATCCACTGCCAGCATGGGGAAAAGCGCAGGGGCCAAGCATGCAACCCACCCATATCGGCGATGTCTCTTTTTGGTATGCCGATATCGGCCTGCCGCAAACGCGCCGCCCGGCGCTGGCCGAAAACACCAGCGCCGACGTTGCGATCATTGGCGCGGGCTTCACCGGGCTTTGGACCGCCTATTATCTGAAAAAGGCAAATCCTGCGCTTAATGTCGTGATCCTTGAGAAGGAATTCGCCGGTTTTGGCGCATCGGGGCGCAATGGTGGCTGGTGCATGGGCACCTTTGCCTGGAACCATGAAGCCTACGCCAAAGCCAGCTCGCGCGCGGCGGTGCTGGAAATGGTCAAGGCGCTGGAAACCGCCGTGCCCGAAATCAGCCGGATCTGCGCTGAGGAAGGTATCGACGCAGATATCCTGCCATCCGAGGAAATGATGCTGGCCACCAACCCGGCGCAATTGGCGCGGATGCGCGCCGAGATCGCGCATCGTCGGCATTGGGGCGATGGCCACCGCGTCCGCGAACTTTCAGCCGCCGAGGTGGCGCAACGCATCAGCGTGCCGAACGTGCTGGGGGCAATGGTGGTTTCCGGCATGGCGCGCATTCAGCCCGCCAAACTGGTGCGCGGGCTGGCCGATGTGGTTGAACGGATGGGTGTGCGCATCGCGGAATCGACCGAAGTGCTGTCTTATGACAGCGGCGAGGTGAAAACTCCCAATGCCACCTTGCGCGCGCCGATCATTTTGCGCTGCACCGAAGGCTTTACCGCGACTTTGCCGGGGCACAAACGGGAATGGTTGCCGCTGAACTCAGCCCAGATCGCCACGGTGCCGCTGCCGCCCGAGGCGTGGGAAAAAATCGGCTGGGACGGCCATGAGTTGCTGGGCGACATGAACAACGCCTATTGTTATTGCCAGCGCACGCGCGAAGGCCGCATCACCGTCGGCGCGCGGGGAGTGCCCTATAAATTCGCCAGCAAAATGGACAAAAATGGTGAACCGGATGCCGAAACCATCCGCCGCCTGACCGAAATTCTGCACCGCCACTTTCCGGAAGCGGCGAAATACCCGATCGACCATGCGTGGTGCGGCGTGATTGCGGTGCCGCGCGATTGGTGTGCCACCGTCGGGCTGGATGCCAAGACCGGCCTTGGCTGGGCGGGGGGCTACGTGGGCACCGGGGTTTCCACCACCAACCTGGCCGGACGCACGCTGGCCGATCTGGCACTTGGTCGGCAGACCGCGCTGACCAAACTGCCCTGGGTGAACCGGCGCGTCCGGCAATGGGAGCCGGAACCGTTCCGCTGGCTTGGCGTGCATCTGATGTACAAATTGCTGCACATCGCTGACGGGCGCGAGGCCCGGCTTGGCATCGGCCCGTCAAAATTCGCAGCCTTCGGCAATTGGCTGACGGGCCGACACTGAGCGTGGGGTATCAGACAAGGTTCGCGCGGAAAAACGCCAAAGTCCTGTCCCACGCCAATTCTGCCGCGGTCTGGTCATAGCGCGGTGTGGAGTCGTTGTGGAAACCGTGGTTTACGCCTTCGTAAATGAACGCCTCGTAGCGGGTGCCTGCCGCTTTCAGCGCGGTTTCATAGGCGGGCCAGCCCTCGTTCACGCGTTCATCCAACCCGGCGTAGTGGATCAGCAGCGGGCATTTGATCTTGGCGACATCCTCGGCAGCGGGCTGGCGGCCATAGAACGGCACCGCGCCGCCGAGTTCCGGGTAGGCAACTGCAGCGGCATTCGCCACCCCGCCACCATAGCAAAACCCGGTGATGCCGACGCGGCCGGTTGAGGCTTCATGCGCCATAAGCCATTCCACCGCCGCGAAAAAATCGTTCATCAGCTTGGCCGGATCGACTTTGCTTTGCAACTCGCGGCCGGCTTCGTCATTGCCGGGATAGCCGCCCTGCGAGGTAAGGCCATCTGGGGCGAGGGCCAGAAACCCGGCCTTGGCAAGTCGCCGCGCCACGTCTTCGATGTAGGGATTCAAGCCACGGTTTTCGTGCACGACCACTACAGCGGGCAGTTTGCCAGTGGCAGAAACGGGCTTGACCAAATAGCCGCGCACCTCGCCGTGACCATTGGGCGAGGGATACATCACATAGTCGCCGACAATATCCGGGTCGTTGAACGACACCTGCTCGGCCAGGGCATAGTTTGGGCCCATCATGCCCAGAATGGCCGCAGCCGTCAGGCCGCCGACGGCATAGCGCCCGGCCTTTTCCAGAAATTCGCGCTTGCTGATCCGGCCATGCGCGTAGAAATCGTAAAGCTCCAGCAGTTCAGGGCTGAAGTCCTTTGCGGTCATTCGGGTCATGTCGCACCTCTCTGATTTCGCCTGCGCAAAAGTTAGAACGCAGCGGGCTGTTGTCGCGTCACAGTTGCGTGATGGGCGATTGGCTCGATTTGCGCTGCGCCAGTCGCCGCCAACCTGAGTCCTGCCCGCCACAGTTTTGCCGCTATATGCGGTATCCGCGCGCTGCCCCCTAGGCGAACGATAGAGAATGGCGCTAGGGTCTGTGGATAACTCGGGAAATATATCCGGGATACGAGGCAGTAACGGAATAACAAGCAAGGAGGGAGCCTATGCGCTGCCCATTCTGCGGTAATATCGACACGCAGGTCAAAGACAGCCGTCCGGCGGAGGATCATGTCTCGATCCGCCGTCGGCGGTTTTGCCCGGCCTGCGGCGGTCGGTTTACCACCTATGAACGTGTGCAATTGCGCGATCTGGTTGTCGTCAAGACCTCGGGCAAGCGCGAGGATTTTGACCGCACCAAGCTGGAACGCTCGATCCGCATCGCCATGCAGAAACGCCCGATCGATCCCGAACGCATCGACCAGATGATTTCAGGCATCGTGCGGCGTCTGGAAAGTCTGGGCGATACCGATATTTCGTCCAAGGTGATTGGCGAGATCGTGATGGAATCGCTCGCACGGATCGACACGGTGGCCTATGTGCGATTTGCCAGCGTTTACAAGAACTTTCAGGCCGCCGACGATTTCGACCGTTTCGTGTCCGAGTTGCGGCCCGGCACCTCTGTCGAAGAGTGAGCGATCACGACCATATGGCCCATGCCCTGCGCCTTGCGGCGCGGGGCTTGGGTCGCACCTGGCCCAACCCGGCGGTGGGCTGTGTTGTCGTTAAAGATCATCTGATCCTCGGGCGTGGTTGGACGCAACCCGGAGGCCGCCCGCATGCCGAAACCATGGCGCTGCAGCAGGCCGGGGCTGTGGCGAAAGGCGCCACGGCCTATGTCACGCTGGAGCCTTGTGCGCATCATGGCAAAACCCCGCCTTGCGCCGAAAGTCTGATCGCGGCGGGCATTGCGCGCGTGGTGACGGCGCTGACCGATCCCGATCCGCGTGTGGCCGGCAAGGGCCATCAGATGCTGCGTGCGGCGGGCATCGCTGTGACCGAAAGTGTCTGTCAGGCTGAGGCAACCCGTGCCAACGCAGGGTTTCTGAAGCGGGTGACGCGGGGTTTGCCATTTGTCACGCTAAAGCTTGCCACCACATTGGACGGTCGTATCGCTACTGCCAGTGGCGAGTCGCGCTGGATCACCGGGCCAGCCTCGCGCCGGGTTGTTCACGCCATGCGGCTGAGCCATGATGCGGTGCTGATCGGATCTGGCACTGCTCGTGCCGATGATCCTGATCTGACGGTGCGCGAGTTGGGGGCGACACATCAGCCGATCCGGATTGTGCTGGATAGCCGTCTGAGCCATTCGCCCGCCAGCCGCCTTGGCCAGACCGCCCGCGCGCATCCGGTCTGGATGCTGCACGGCCCGGATGCACCAGCTGCTGCGCGCAAGGCTTGGGGTAAGGTCGGCGCGAGGCTGCTGGAGATTCCGACTGAAGACGGCCATTTGAACTCCCGCGCTTCGTTGCAAGCCCTTGCAGCACAAGGCCTGACGCGGATCTTCTGTGAAGGCGGCGGCACGCTGGCTGCGGCGTTGATCAAGGCCGATCTGATCGACGATCTGGCGCTTTTCAACGCGGGTGCGCTGATCGGGGCGGATGGTCAGCCCGCGTTGGGCCCGCTTGGGCTGACAGCCCTGCAAGACGCGCCGCGCCTGACCTTGCGCGAAACCCGCAGCTTTGGCGCGGACGCCTACAGCTTGTGGTCGGTGCCGTAAAGCAAAGGGCGGCAGCCAAACAACCGCCGCCCTTTGCTGCGGTGTTTACCAACTGCCGGTGTTGCCCATCGAAGCCCAAGGCTCTGCCGGAGCCAAGGATTCTCCCTTTTGCAGCAATTCGATCGATACATTGTCGGGCGAGCGCACAAACGCCATGTGGCCATCTCGCGGCGGGCGGTTGATCACCACGCCATTGGCGGCCAGATGCGCGCAAACCGCGTAGATATCGTCCACCTCATAGGCCAGATGCCCGAAATGGCGGGAATCTGCGGGCAGGCCGGCATCACCATCCCAGTTGTAGGTCAGTTCCACCGGGCATTCCGGCTGACCGGGCGGGGCCATGAAGATCAGGCTGAAGCGGCCTTTGTCATTGTCATAGCGCTTGGTTTGCTCCAGCCCGAGCAGCCGGTAGAACGCCATGGATTTTTCAAGGTCCAGCACCCGGACCATGGTGTGCAAATAACGGATCGTCATCGCGAGTCTCCTTTTTTTCTGCGGTGAACTTAGCAGGCCGGACGCGAAAGGCGAGGGGGCTCAGAACTTCGATTCAAACCCGATGGAAACGCCCAATTGCCGGGAATCGAACCAGTTCACATTCGATTGCGTCTGCGATCCGGTCACGCTGATCACCGGCGCATAGCCCCAGGCGCTGAGGTTTTGCAGCGTCATGTCCACAGAAAGGCCGAGGCGCTGATCATGCCTGCCTTGGGTCAATTGCGCAAAGCCCAGCCGATAGACATCGTAATCCCGCAGACCCGCCGTGAGCCGACCACTCAGCGCGACCGGCCCAATCGGCTGCGCCAGCGCATAGGTCAGCATCGCCGAGGCATCGCGGTAATCCTGATTGTAGCCGGTGCCGTTGACCTGCCGCAGATAAACGCCGCCGCCCAGATTGTCGCCCGAGGCCAGCCGACGCTGCGCCATCAGCGCAAGGCTGCCGCTGTCAACCGCGCTGGTCGGCTGCCATTGCCGCTCGACCGAACCGGCGAGACGCAGCTCGCCCGCGCCATCGCGCCACAGCGGCGTTGCCGCATCCAGCCGCAGATGCGGCCCCAGCACGGCACCGCCGCTCCAATTCTGCCCCGCCGCCAGCGCCAGATGCAGCGGGTGATCGCCGCCCTGCCACAGAAAATCGTGGCTGATACTGGTTTCGGCGGTGGTCTGGTTGAATTCGGCCCCGCTGACGTTCAAGTTCAGCGCCCGCGCTTCGGCGGAGAGGGCGTTGAGGCTTGCCGACAGGCTGAAACCCAGCGTGGTCTGGCTGCGCGGGCTGGTGGCCAGCCGGTAATTCACCTCGGCCTGCGCCTCGGCGCGCAAGCCCGACAGCGGCGGCAAAGAGCGGTTGTAGAAGCCGTTGACGATCTGGCCGTCAATCTCCAGCACGCCGCCCTGACCGCCGCCATTGAGGTTTGACGACGGCATGATTGCCAGATCAAAGCGCAGGCTGACCGGGTTTTCGGCGCGCATCCGGCGGTAATCGGCGACGGTGCGGGCATAATCGTTGGCCGAAGGGGCCACATCCGCCGCGCGGCGCAGCCAGAACTGTGCAAGGCCGGGGCGGTTTTCCTGCAGAGCCGCCGCGGCGGTGTGGCGGGCGATTTCATAGCGCAGCAGCGGGGTTTCAGCTGCCGCCCACGCCTTGCGCCCCGCTAGCCGCCCGGCGGTCGGATTGCCCAAGGCCGGTTCGGTTGCGGCCAGGATCAGCAAAGCCTGCGCGTCGCGCGGGTTCGCCTCCAGCAACCGCCGCGCCAAGGCGTTGGCGACACCCATCTCACCCACCGCATAGGCCTGCCGCGCAATGATGCGGGCATTTCCCAGCGTCAGATCAACGGTTTCCGCCGCGGCCCCTTGCGCCAGCAACAGGGCCAGCGCCAGCCAAAGCCGCATCAGCGCGGGACGCACAACGGCGAAGCCCCGGCCAGATCGCAGCGCGGCAGGTTGAATACGCCGTATTCCCAAATATTGCGATTGCCAGGAATCGGGTTCAGCACGATCGCCCCGGCAATATCGGTGGCACCAACGCCGCCGAACATCCCGCCATAGGTGCCGATGGGCGAGTGCCCCTCGGGAACTTCCCCATCGGGTAGGCTGAATTCGACATCGCCAAGGAACATGCCGTTTTCGTCAATGTTGGGTGTATTATACTCGCCGCGGAAGACAATCGCTTTCAGCTTATCATTGTCATCGACAATACCATCCTGATTGAAGTCGATCGGATTGCCGGCAGCGTCCAGGAGCCAGCGATTATCGACGCCGCCGTTCACCAGATTGTTGGCGAAATTCGCGTCGATAAGCGTCTCACCCTGCACGCGGTAAGGAGTGTACGGAGTCAATCCTGCGGGCAGGCCTGCGTTGTTGACATCGCCCGGCACAAAGACGCCAGCGTAGGTGCCCGCGTAGCTGAATTGCCCGGTTTCGACGCCATCGCGTGGAACCGGCGCTTGGTAAACGTCAATGCGGGAATAAGTGCCGCCGCCGTAATGCTGATTGAACTGGCCACCATCCGCGACCGTGGCCGCCCGCACGGTGCTGCGCAAACCATCGGCCACAAAGGCGAGATGCGTGCGCTGCAAGCCGGTTTCCTGATAGGTAAACGCCCGATAGCCATCCACATCCAGCGCTGCGGCGCGCACGAAAGTCGCCGTACGCGATGAGGCGGTCAGGCCGAACAAATCAACCTTCAACTTGCCGCCGCCGCTGGGGTCATAGGTGATCGAGCGCAGATTCTTGGCGATATCCGTCGGAACTGCCAGTGGATCGACGGGGGGGGGGCGGGTCGGTCGGGTCTACCGGGTCAACTGGATTGCCGAACGGTGCGCCGCTGCCGCAGCTTGCCAGAATGCCCACCACAGCCATAGCTGCCCAGAAACGATACACCATGCCCGCCGCCCCAATCCGCACAAAATCGCGTGAAGATTGCCTGCAAAACCCTTGAAAGTCAAAGATAATCCACGATCAAGGTGCAGTTGCATCCCGCTGTGACAGCGGCGCATCAGCTGTTAGTTGTAGTTTCGCCGGGCGTCGCCACCAGATATAGTCCGCCACGACTCATCCCCGTGAAAGGCCGCCTTCATGTCGCTTACCGTCGAACAAATCGCCGAAATCGAGGCCGCGCGCGCCAATCCCCGGATGACCCTGCGCGCTGTGTCCGAAGGCATGGAGGCGCATCTGTATCGCGCGCATCAAGTGCTGGATCACGGGCTGGTGCGGGTGATCGACTATATGGGCGACGATTCCGCCATCGTTCAGGCCGCGCGGGTGTCTTACGGCGCGGGCACCAAACATGTGCAGAATGACGAGGGCCTGATCCGTTATCTGATGCGGCATTGGCATTCCACCCCGTTCGAGATGTGCGAGATCAAGCTGCACGTCAAACTGCCGGTCTTCGTGGCGCGACAGTGGATCCGCCACCGCACCGCCAACGTCAACGAATACTCTGCCCGCTATTCGATTCTGGATCGTGAGTTCTACATTCCCGAGCCTTCACAATTGGCGGCGCAATCCACCGTTAACAATCAGGGCCGCGGTGAGGTCTTGTCCGGCGAAGAATCCGCCCGTGTACTGGAATTGCTGAAATCCGACGCCGCGCGGTCCTATGACCATTATGAAGCGATGCTAAGCCAGGATGGCCAGCAGGGCCTTGCCCGTGAACTTGCGCGGATGAACCTGCCGATGAACATCTACACGCAATGGTATTGGAAAACCGATCTGCATAACCTGTTCCATTTCCTGCGCTTGCGGGCGGATTCGCATGCACAGTACGAAATCCGCGTCTATGCCGAGATTATCGCTCAAATCACTAAGGATTGGTTACCGTTGGCCTATGCGGCGTTCGAAGATTACCGCATGGGCGGGGTGACGCTGTCGGGCAAGGCGATTGCCGTGCTGAAGCGCCGCCTTGCTGGTGAGGTTGTCGAACAGCCTGACAGCGGCATGAGCAAGGGCGAGTGGCGCGAGTTCAGCGAACTTTGGGGCTGATCAGCCGCGCCACCTTGGCAAGCCGTTCCAAGCAATCACAATAAACGGCGTGCGGGGATTGCTGCAATGATTGCAAACTTCTGCACCGCCGCGCTTTCCATCGCCATTTGCTGCACTATTTCTGGCGAAAGGAGATGCCGATGAAAATCGCTGTGCTGTATGCCTTGACGACTGCCATCTTTCTGGTGCTGGACGCCGTGATGTTGAAGCTGCACATGCAGCCGCTGTTCCGCCGGGCTTTGGGTGATCAACTGCTCACCGATATTCGGATGGCTCCGGCCGCCGGGTTCTACCTGGCATATATTGCCGGCCTGCTGTTTCTGGTCAGCCTGCCTGCGCTGAAAACCGGCAGTGCCATCGTGCTGCCCGCCGCCATCATTGGGGCGATGGCCTATGGCACCTATGAATTTACCAGCTACGCGATTATGAAGGCGTGGAGCCCGCAGATGGTTGTCACCGACCTGCTCTGGGGCACGTTTCTGACCGCCTTCTCTGCGTGGGCGGGGGTTGCTCTGACCCGAGTTATCTTCAAAGGCTGACCATGATCCTTTACGGTATTTCCACTTGCGACACCTGCAAGAAAGCTCTGAAAGCGCTGCAAGCCGCCGGGCGCGACGTTACTTTTCGTGACATCCGTGCGCAGCCGCTGAGCGCCGCCGAGATTGACACGATTGTCACCGAGTTCGGCGATCGCGCGATCAACAAGCAGTCCACCACCTATCGTGGCTTCAGCGATTTTCTGAAAGCGTCGGAGCCCGAGGCTCAGATTGCAGCCCAACCGGCGGTGATGAAGCGCCCGGTGATCGAGGCCGATGGCAAGCTCTATCTGGGCTGGGACGACGCGGTGCAGGCCGCCTTGCTGTAAGGGAACGGCCCCCGCAGGGGCCGCCCTGAAATCTCAAAGCAGTCGCAGGTCGCCTGCCGATTGCTTGCCATCGCGGCCAGATTGCAGCTCGTAGCCGATCTTCTGGTTGTCATTCAGGCCTTTCAGCCCGGCGCGCTCGACGGCAGAGACATGGACAAAGACGTCCTTGCCGCCATCATCGGGCGCAATAAAGCCATAGCCCTTGGTGCTATTGAACCATTTCACGGTGCCGGTCGGCATGCCGTCTCTCCTATCTCAACCCTCCCGGGGCGATATTGCCGCGGGCCGTGCAATCCAGTTCTTCCGGGCCTTCGATAGGCGTGCAGAAAGTCTGTCGTCACTGTCGAAATCATGCCAAACCTTTGACGAAAATCAAGCACGGAGATTCGGGTGAGAAATGCTGCGCTGACTTTGGGCCTGATTGGTGGGGTTCTTGCAATGATTGTCGGGTTTTTCGGCTATGGCTATACCGAGTTCATCGACAAGAATGGCGAGATTGGCGATCTGGCGGGGCAGGTGGATCATCCGATGGTGATCCGGATGGCCAGTTTTCTGGCGCCTATATTGGCGATTGCCGGCGCGGCGATGGCGCGGTCGCAGAATATCCCGGCTGGGGTGCTGATGCTGGCCTCGTCGCTTGGCATCTATGTCGCCTTCGGCTTCAACGTTTTCACGATGTTTCCGATTGCGATGTGCGGCTTGGGCGGCGTGTTGGCGCTGTCGGCGCGTCAGCCTGATGCACATTGAAAAAAGGCGCCCCGCAGGGCGCCTTTTGTGTCAGGTGCCCGAAGGCGGTAGTGCGGCGAAACCAAACTCGGCCAGCGCCTGATCCAGACTGATGGTCTCGGTGCGGGTATCGCCCAGACGGCGGACCGAAACGGTGCGATCTTCGACTTCCTTCATACCAATCGCCAAGATCACCGGCACCTTGCCCACAGAATGCTCGCGCACCTTGTAGTTGATCTTCTCGTTGCGGGTGTCGGCCTCGGCGCGCACGCCCGCCTTGATCAGCGCATTGGTGATTTCATGCACAAACGGGTCGGCATCCGACACGATTGACGCCACCACCACCTGACGCGGGGCCAGCCAGAACGGCAATTTACCGGCGTAGTTCTCGATCAGAATGCCGATGAAGCGTTCGAATGACCCCAGAATCGCGCGGTGCAGCATCACCGGGCGGTGTTTCGCACCGTCTTCGCCGACAAATTCCGCATCCAGCCGGTTCGGCAGGTTGAAATCGGCCTGGAAGGTGCCGCACTGCCATTCGCGACCAATCGCATCGGTCAGTTTGAAATCGAGCTTCGGGCCGTAGAACGCGCCATCGCCCTCGTTGATCTGGTAGGGCAGTTTCAGCCCCTCAATCGCGGTTTTCAGCGCGTGTTCGGCCTTGTCCCACACCTCGTCCGAGCCTACGCGCACATCCGGGCGGGTGGAAAGCTTGATGTCAAACTTCTCAAAGCCAAGGTCTTTGTAGACCGACGACAGCAGCGCGATGAAGTTGGCGCATTCCTGCTCGATCTGATCTTCGGTGCAGAAGATATGCGCGTCGTCTTGCGTGAAGCCGCGCACCCGCATCAGCCCGTGCATGGAACCCGACGATTCGTAGCGGTGGCAGGAACCGAATTCGGCCAGACGCAGCGGCAGGTCGCGGTAGGATTTCAGGCCCTGATTGAAGATCTGCACATGGCAGGGGCAATTCATCGGCTTCAGCGCGTTGATGCGTTTTTCCTTGGCACCTTCTTCGTCCACCTCGACGATGAACATATTCTCGCGGTAGGCTTCCCAGTGGCCGGATTTCTCCCACAGCACACGGTCAACCACTTGTGGCGTCTTGATTTCTTTGTAGCCAGCCGCCTTCTGACGACCGCGCATGTAATCTTCAAGCTGGCGATACACCGTCCAGCCGTTCGGGTGCCAGAACACCATGCCGGGGGCTTCGTCCTGAATGTGGAACAGGTCCATCTCGCGGCCCAGCTTGCGGTGGTCGCGCTTGGCGGCCTCTTCCAGCATGGTCATATGGGCTTTCAGATCATCGCGGTTCTTGAACGCCAGACCATAAATGCGCTGCAACATCGGGCGGCTGGCATCGCCCAGCCAATAGGCCCCGGCGACATGGGTCAGTTTGAAGGCATCGGCTGGCACCTGCCCGGTGTGCTGCAAATGCGGGCCACGGCACAAATCCTGCCAGTTGCCATGCCAATACATCCGCAAGTCTTCGCCTTCGGGGATGCGGTTGATCAGTTCCACCTTGAACGGCTCGCCGCGCTCTTCGTAATAGGCAATGGCACGGGCGCGGTCCCAGGTTTCGGTTTTCACCGGATCGCGGGCGTTGATGATTTGCTTCATCTTGGCTTCGATCTGGCCGAGGTCTTCCGGCGTAAACGGCTCGGCGCGGTCAAAATCATAGAACCAGCCATAGTCGCGCACCGGGCCGATGGTGACTTTCACATCCGGCCAGATTTCTTGCACAGCGCGCGCCATGATATGGGCCAGGTCGTGCCGGATCAGTTCAAGCGCCTGCGCGTCATCGGCCATGGTGTGGATCGCAATCGCTGCATCGGCATGGATCGGCCATTGCAGATCGTAATGCGCACCGTTGACCGAGGCTGAGATCGCTTTCTTCGCCAAGCCGGGGGCAATCGACGCCGCCACTTCGGCAGGCGTTACGCCAGCCGCGTAGTCGCGCTTGTTGCCATCGGGGAAAGTCAGGGAAATCTGGGACATATCGTCCTCCTCGTCGTTTTGGCGCCTACGAAACGCCCGGTTGCGGGTTATGTGGGCGGGGTTTTGCTCTTGCGGCACCGGCTTGTCAACCGGGTGCGCAAACAGGGCTGTCAGGCGGGGCAAGCCGTTGCTATAGCAGGGAGGCTGTTTTGTAGGTGATCCATGACCGAGCCGAGCTTTCTGACCACGCCGCAAGGCCGCCGCATCGCCTATCATCTGGTCGCGGGGCAGGGCCCTTGCGTGGTGTTTCTGGGCGGGTTCAATTCGGATATGACCGGGACCAAAGCGATCTATTTGCAAGATCAGGCCGAAGCGCAGGGCCGCGCCTTCCTGCGGTTGGATTATTCCGGCCACGGCCAATCGGGTGGCGCGTTTCTGGACGGTGCGATTGGCGATTGGTTTGAAGATGCGCTGGCGGTGATCACGGCGGTCACTTCAGGCCCGTTGGTGCTGGTTGGCTCGTCGATGGGCGGCTGGATAGCCTTGCTGCTGGCCCGCGCCATTCCTGAGCGGATCGTCGGGCTGGTCGGCGTTGCTGCTGCCCCCGACTTCACCGAAGACAGTATGTGGGCCGATTTTACCGCCGCCCAACGCACCGAATTGGTTGCAACGGGCCGGGTTGTGTTGCCTTCAGACTATGATCCGGCGGGCTATGTCATCACCCGCCGCCTGATCGAGGAAGGCCGCAACCGGCTGGTGCTGCGCGACGCCTTGCCGCTGCCGTTCCCGACCCGGTTGCTGCAAGGCACCGCCGATACCGATGTGCCGCCCGCCGTCGCGCTGCGCCTGCTGGACCATGCGACGGGCGCGGATATTCGGCTGATGTTGGTAAAAGACGCCGACCATCGCTTTTCAACCCCCGCCTGCCTTGCCCTGATCAGGGCAGCATTGGCCGAGGTGCTGACCGCCGGGGAAGCCCGCTGATGCCGCAGCGTGAGCCGCTTGTCCTCATTCCCGGTCTGATGGCCGACGCGCGGCTGTTTCTGCCGCAGTTGGTGCAGTTGGGGGCGGATCGCGCAATGCAGGTGGCACTGGCCACTACGGGTGAAACGGTGGAGCAGATGTCGGAAGCCATTCTGCCCGGCCTGCCCGAGAAATTTGCCCTGCTGGGCCATGGTCTGGGCGGTGATATCGCGCTGGATATCATCCGCCGCATTCCCGATCGGGTGACGCGGGTGATTCTGATGGCCACTGACCCGCTGTCCGAACCGCCGCAAGCCGCCGCTGCCCGTGAAGCGCGGATTGTTGCCGCGAAATCGGGGCGTCTGGCCGAGGCGATGCGCGCCGAAATCCCGCTGGCGGCGGTTGCGGATTCGCCGTGGCGCGATGACATCATGGCGCTTGTGCAAGACATGGCGATGGGCTTGGGCGAGGGCGTGTTCCTGCGCCAATCGCGCGCGCTGCAACGCCGCCCGGATCAGCAGAAAACCATGCGCCGGGTCAAGCTGCCGGTGCTGGTGATTGCGGGCGATGCCGATCCGCTGGTGCCGATGCGGCGGCAGGAATTCACCGCCAAGCTGATGCCGTTTGGCACCTTGTTGGTGATCGAGGCCGCCGGGCATCTTGCCAGCCTTGAGCAGCCCGAAGCGGTCTCGTCTGCGATTGCTGCGTTTCTGAACGGTCCGATGATGCTGCGATAGACAAAGGCCCGAAGGTTTCCCCCCGGGCCTTTGTCTGCGATCTCAATGGATTACTTGCCGGATTTCATCGTGTTCAGCCGGGTTACGTTCACCGCAGCCACCGGGGCCGCAACCTCTGCCGGGGTTTCGATGGGCGCTTCTGCCGCCGCTGGCTTGGCATCGTTACCCGAATTCGCATCAATGAAAGACAGCACAAGCGGGCGGATGTTCAAGCGCCAGCTTTTGCCCGCGAAGATGCCATAATGGCCCGCGCCCGGCTCCAGATGCTGGGCCTTCTTGCTGTCGGGCAGCCCGGTCAGCAGCTTCAGCGCGGCGACGCATTGGCCGGGGGCAGAGATATCGTCGTCGGCACCTTCGACGGTTTTCACCGCAACGCGGGTGATCGCGCCGATATCCACCTTCTTGCCCGCCACCACAAATTCATTGCGGGCAATTTCGCGGTTCTTGAACACCCGCTCGACGGTGGACAGGTAGAATTCCGCGGTCATGTCCATCACCGCCAGGTATTCGTCATAGAAGCGGTTGTGCGCGTCATGATCTGACGCTTCGCCCTGCGCGACCCGCATGATCTGATCGGTAAACGCCTTGGTATGGCGTTCGGCATTCATCGACATGAACGATTGCAGCTGCAACAGGCCCGGATAGACCAGACGACCAACCCCTTGATATTTGAAGCCAACGCGCTGGATAGCGATCTGCTCCAGCTGGCCCATGGTGATGCGGCGGCCAAAATCGGTCACGTCGGTCGCGGCGGCGTCCGGGTCGATCGGCCCGCCGATCAGCGTCAGGCTGCGCGGCTGGGCGTCGGGATCTTCGGCGGCCAGATAGGCGGTTGCTGCCAGCGTCAGCGGCGCGGGTTGGCAGATGGCGATCACATGCGTATCCGGACCCATGGCGCGCATGAATTCCACCAGATACAGCGTGTAATCCTCAATATCGAACTTGCCCGCCGAAACCGGAATGTCACGGGCATTGTGCCAGTCGGTGACATAAACATCGGCATCCGGCAGCAGCGAGGCCACGGTGGACCGCAGCAGCGTCGCATAGTGGCCAGACATCGGTGCCACCAGCAGTATCTTGCGGGCCATCGGCGCACGTCGGCGCACGAAGAACTGCACCAGATTGCCGAACGGCCTATCGACAACTATCTTCACATCAACCAGGTGATCCTGACCTTCGGGGCCGGGGATCGAGCGGATGCCCCAATCCGGCTTGGTCACCATGCGGCCAAAACTGCGCTCGGTCACTTCACCCCAGGCTGCCATCACGTTCAGCATCGGGTTCAGTGTCATCGAGAAGGCCGGATACGAAGCCATCGCCCTGGCTGTAGCGCCCATCCACTCATTGGTGTTACGGATGCTTTCCATAAGGTCGTAGGTGGCCATATACTTCATAACGACTCCTTGCGGGGAAGGGCCCCGGCCCATTCGCCGCAAGCCCATTCGGGCGGGACGACGGCATGCTGCATGGCAGAAAGAATAGGGGTGAAAGATTAACATGACAACCGAAGACAATGCCGCGGGTGCAAAATTGGAAAGAATGACTGCCAATCTTGCTAAAATTGAAGCATTGTCTGCCCGTTTGATGGCCGCCCTTGCGCAAAAGAAGCCGTCCGACCCCGGCGTGCAAGGCCCCGGTCAGGAAATCTACATGAAAGCTGCCGCAGCCTATCTGGCGGGGATGATGCAGAATCCCGCCAAGGTACTGGAGCATCAGGTCAGCTATTGGGGCAAGACCATGAAGCACTATGTCGAGGCGCAGAAAGCCTTGGCTTCGGGCGAACTCAAGGCCCCCGACGATCCCGGCCTGAAGGACCGCCGCTTTGCCAACCCGCTGTGGGATACGCATCCGGCATTCAACTACCTCAAACAGCAGTATCTGTTCAACGCCGAGGCGGTTCAGAACGCCGTGGCCGACATGGAAGCGATTGATCCGGGCGACAAGAAGCGGGTGGAGTATTTCACCAAACAGATCGTCGATATGCTGTCACCGACGAATTTCCTTGGCACCAATCCAGATGCGCTGGAAAAAGCGGTCGAAACCGACGGCGAAAGTCTGGTGAAGGGGCTGGAAAATCTGGTCGCCGATATCGAGGCGAACAATGGTGAACTGGCGGTCACGCTGGCCGACCGCAACGCCTTTACCATCGGCGAAAATATTGCCACTACCCCCGGCGCGGTGGTGTTCCGCAACCGCATGCTGGAACTGATCCAATACACCCCCACCACCGAAACCGTCTATAAAACCCCGCTGCTGATCTTCCCGCCATGGATCAACAAATTCTATGTGATGGATCTCAAGCCGCAGAATTCTCTGATCAAATGGATTGTAGATCAAGGCTTTACGCTGTTTGTGGTGTCTTGGGTGAACCCGGATACCTCTTATGCTGATGTCGGCATGGATGATTACATCCGCGAGGGCTATCTGACCGCGATGGCCGAGGTGCGCCGGATCACCGGCGAAAAGCAGATCAACGCGGTGGGCTATTGCATTGCCGGAACTACGCTGAGCCTGACGCTGTCGCACCTGCACCGCGCTGGCGATACCTCGGTAAAATCGGCGACGTTCTTCACTACCCTGACCGATTTTTCCGATCCGGGCGAGGTTGGGGTCTTTCTGGACAACGATTTCGTTGATGGCATCGAACGGCAAAGCCATGTCGATGGCATGCTGTCGAAAACCTTCATGAGCCGGACGTTCAGCTATCTGCGCTCCAACGATCTGATCTATGGCCCGGCGATCAAAAGCTACATGCTGGGCGAGGCGCCGCCCGCCTTCGATCTGTTGTTCTGGAACGGCGATGGCACCAACCTGCCGTGCAAGATGGCGATCGAATACCTGCGCGGGCTGTGCCAATCCGATGGACTGGCCAAGGGCACCTTCGAGGTGTTCGGCCACAAGGTCAGCCTGCAAGACATCCAGATTCCGGTTTGCGCCATCGCTTGCGAAACCGACCACATCGCGCATTGGCGGGGCAGCTTCAACGGCTTCAAGCAGATGGGTTCGGCCGACAAGACCTTCATCGTTTCGCAATCCGGCCATATCGCGGGCATCATCAACCCGCCGTCAAAGGGCAAATACGGCCACTACACCAACGCGGGCCCGGTTGCAGGCGACCCCGAGGAGTGGATGGCTGGGGCGACCTTCAATCAGGGCAGCTGGTGGCCGCGCTGGGGGGCATGGCTGGCCGAGAAATCCGGCCCGCAAATTGCACCACGGGTGCCCGGTGATTCGGTCTATCCGGTGCTCTGCCCGGCACCCGGCACCTATGTCGCGCAGGTGCAGAACTCGCCAAAGGGTTGAGTTTGCAAGCCTTTCCGCAGGGTAAGCCCTGCGGCACCTCCTGCGGCACTGTCATCGCTGCGTTGCAGAAAATTCATTTGCAATGCTGCGCTGCAGCATGTATATCTTGTTCATCAGGAAACGGGCTGCCCCCGCAAAACCTTAGGAGCAATGAAATGACCAACGCTAACGATTTCACCAAAGTCATGCAGGACATGATGGCCAAGTTCCCGGTTGACGCTTCGGCGTTCCAGAACGCATTCAAAACCCAAGCCGCATTCGGCGAGAAACTGTCGAAAGTGGCTCTGGAAGCTGCTGAAAAGTCGACCGAAATTTCGTCCAAGTGGGCAAAAGAAACCATCGCCAAGCTGTCGGGCGCTGCCAAAGCCAAGACCGAGCCGGCAGACTACACCAAGGCCGCAACCGACTTCGCGTCGGCCGCTGCTGAACTGGCTGCCGAGAACATGGCTGCTTTCGCTGAAGTGGCGAAAAAAGTGCAGATGGAAACCGTCGAGCTGATGCTGGCTGCTGGCAAGGACGCTTCGGCTGAAGCTTCGGCAGTGGTCAAGAAGGCCACCGAAGAAGTCGCCGCTGCCACCAAGAAAGCCGCAGCTGCCAAGTAATCCTTCGGGATCGCGCAACCCAAGTCCTCCCTGATTGGGGATGTGCAGGGCGGGCCATTGTGCCCGCCCTTTCTTTTTATTCTGCACTGCCCTAAGCTTTCTCTGCACTGCAATATTTCGGTGCAAGAACGGGGAGATTCCGATGGCCGAACCTGCCAAGCCGCTGCTGATCAAGCGCTATGCCAGCCGTCGTCTTTATAATACCGAGACGTCAGATTACGTCACGCTGGAAGACATTGCAGGCTTTATCCGCGCTGGCCGCGAGGTGCAGATCATTGATCTGAAATCCGGCGATGATTTGACCCGGCAATACTTGCTGCAAATTGTGGCCGAACATGAATCCAAGGGCGATACCGTTTTGCCCACCAACGTGCTGACCGATCTTGTGCGCAGCTACACCACCAATATCCAATCCGTGGTGCCGCAATTTCTGGCCGCCAGCTTTGAGATGCTGCGCGAAGGCCCGACCAAAGTGATCGAAAACATGAACGCCATCCCCAACCCGCTGACCGCGATGCCGGGGTTTGATCTGATGCGCAAGCAGCAGGAAGCCTTCATGAAGACCATGATGGGCGGCGTTCCCGGCTGGACCAACACCGCACCTGCCAAAGAAGAGACGGGGTCACAAGACCCGGCTGAAGAGTTGGCCGAGATCAAGAAGCAATTCGCCGAGCTTCAGAAGAAGCTGTCAAAACTCTGACATGGCCGGACAGCAGGGTCGCGTCACGCTTTGGGGGATCGAGGTTTTCCTTGCCGTCGCTGAAGAGCGCGCGATTTCTGCTGCCGCCAAGCGCTTGGGCGTCAGCCCGTCTGCGATCAGCCAGCAACTGACCGGGCTGGAGGCCGCCTTGGGGGCGGTTCTGCTGGATCGCTCTGCCCGACCGATGGGCCTGACCCCCGCCGGGGCGATGTTTCGTCGCCATGCCCAGACCATCCTGAACGCCGAAGCCGAGGCCCGCGCCGATCTGGCGGTGGCGGATCTGTCCGGTCTGACCACGTTGCGGCTGGGCATGATTGAAGATTTCGACGCCGAGGTGACGCCCAGCCTGTTGTCGGCCTTGGCCGTCGAGTTGAAGGGGTGCCGGTTCTTGCTGGAAACCGGGGCCAGCCACCGCTTGCTGGATCAGCTTGAACAGCGGTCTTTGGATATTGTCGTCGCTGCCGATCTGGGCTCGGAAACCGGTGATCAGGGCTGGCGCGAGGTGCATCCGCTGCTGGCAGAGCCGTTTCTGGCGGTGACACCGAAAGGCCGAAGCCACTCTGATCTGCCGCTGATCCAGTATACCGCGCGGCATCTGATGGGCCGTCAGATCGCGGGGCATCTGGCGCGGCAAAACCTGCGGCTGGCCCATCGCTTTGAACTCGACAGCTATCATGCGATCCTGGCGATGGTTGCGGGCGGGCAGGGCTGGACGATCCTGACGCCACTGGCCCTGCACCACGCCGCGCGGTTTCGCGAAGGCGTTGATGTGGCGCCCTTGCCGTTCGAACCGCTGCAACGAACCCTGTCACTGTCGGCGCGGGCGGGGGTGTTGCGCGATATGCCGGGGCAGGTGGCCAGCCGCCTGCGCGGCCTGATCGAAGCGCAGGTGGTTGGTCCGGCGCAGGCTAACTGGCCGTGGCTGGGCCGCAGTCTACGGGTGCTTTAGGGCGCCTCGAGTCGGACCAACTGGCGGCCTGAGCTGCACTGTTGCGCCGCGCCAATTTCGTTCGCACTTGCCGTAACTTGCGTGTGAAGGTGGCGCTAATGGTGGCAATCTGAATGGAATTCCATAAACCAATATCACGCGTGGGCCACCTGAAGACATAGTGGCTTCGAAGTGGGGTGCTGCTGTTGGCCGCCATGATAGTGAGGAATAAGACATGAAAAAGTTCGCTCTCGCCTTCGTTGCTGATGCTGCTGTCGCGGCGAAGGCTTTCGGGATGTAATCTTCGCCTCGGCGAAGTTGGAAAGGCCGTTCCGGTTGGGGCGGCCTTTTGCTTTGCGCTGGGGGGGGGGGGGGGGGTAGGGGGGGGGAAACTGAAAGGACGGACTATGGCTTTGAAAGATCTGCTCGCCCGCGCGGGGAATGCTTGCGAATTCTGTGGCGCCTCAGTGGGGCTGGAAGCGGTGGATGTGCCGCCGGCGGGGGAGATCGTGCTGTGTCCGGCGTGCCGCGAAGATGAGCCGGTCGATGCCAGCCACTGGCGCTGCCTGGAAGGGGCGGCGTGGTCGGCGGAGCCTGCGGTGCAGCTGGCGGTCTGGCGCAAGCTGGGGCAGCTGGATCAGGCTTGGGCCACCGAGGCGCGTGAGGGGATGAGCCTGTCGGATGAGGTGCAGGGTTGGACCGAGACGCTGGCTTCGGTCGAGCATCGTGACAGCAACGGGGTTTTGCTGGCGCAGGGCGATACCGTGATGCTGATCAAGGATCTGGTGGTGAAGGGCGCGAATTTCACCGCAAAACGCGGCACCTCGGTGCGGCGGATTGCGCTGGTGGCCGATAATGCCGCCCAGATCGAGGGCAAGGTCGAGGGTCAGCGGATCGTGATTTTGACCGAGTTTGTCAAGAAAAGCTGAGCCGGTTCGTGGTGTCCACATGTGGACACCACACTTGGATGAAAGAAATCAATGGCTTGCGCCTTCGTGGTAACGAAGCCTTTACACTTTTGCGGCCTTGTCCGCAGGGGGGCAAGCTTTGGATCGCGGCAGGGATTGCGGCGCGGCAGGGCGAATTTATGCCCTGTGGTCAAGGGCTTGGTGGCAGCTGTGCAACAGCCGGGGCGATGCGGGGGCCATGCGCAGGCCGGGGGGCTTGGTTTTGCGCGGCAAATGATTCACACCAAGGTATCGTTGGAACAAGTGAGCCTTTGCCGTGATGACCAAACCCCGCCTTGCCGCCCCGCTGTTTGTGCTGCTGTTGTCCGCCCCCAGCCTTCAGGCGCTTGAACTGCCGGAAGGGCTGACTTTCAGCGGCTATTCCGAACTGGAAACCCTGTTCACCAACAGCGAAACTGCGCATGTGGCGCATGGGCGCGGTGATATTGGCTTTCGGGTGCCGGGGTCTGGCAGCTTGAGTTTTGGGGCCGATATCGGCTTTGAAAGCGTCGGCTACTATCTGGACGCGGGCACGGCGGAGCGGGTGGCGCTTTATGCCGAGCTGGTCGTGGAGGGTGGTTTTGGCGCGCTGTCGCTGGGGCAAAGCCGGTCTGCCGCCGAGCGTATCGTTGATTTGCCGCAACTGGGTGGCAATCGCAGCGTGGCGGATGCCTTTGGCTATGCCACTGGGCCGGGGCTTCGGCTGGAGCATCTGTATTACGACGAGACGATGGGGCTGCGCTATGACGGCGAGATCGGCGGCGGCCGGATTGCGGCCTCTATCAACCATATTCAGGATTACGGCAATATCGCCCAGATCGCGGCGGAAGTTCCGCTGGCCGCCGGGCTGATCGAAGGTGCGATTGAGGCGGACCTGCCCAGCGACAAATACTCGGTGATGCTGGGCGGGCAGATGACGCGCGGCGCGGTCGATCTGGGGCTTTATGCGTATAATGACGCCTATTACGGCAACGGCGGCTCGCTGCGCGGCTTTGCCAGCTATCATGTCAGCGAGGCGCTGGTGGCTTCGGCGCAAATGCTGGCGCTGGAGGGCGGGCAGCTTTATGGGCTGGATGTGAAGTATAGCCTGCCGATCGGGCTTTATGGCCAGCTGGGCGTGACGGATGGATCGGCAATTGCGGGGCGCATCACCGATCTGTCGATCGGCTTCAAGTTCTGACCACAGCAGGGGCGCGATGCACGCGCCCCGCAGGCAGATCAGGCCTTGGACTTGGCGAAGCGGCCTTCGATCTGTGCGCCGCTTTCGATGATCAGCGTGGTATAGGTGACATCAGCAGCCACTTGTGCTGCGGCGCGCAGCGTGAAGCTGTGGCTGTCAACCCGGCCATCGAGCTTGCCCTTGACCTCGACGGTTTCGGCCGAGACCTGACCCGCCACCCGGCCTTCGCCGCCGATCACCAGACCATGCGCCGACAGCGTGCCTTCGACATCGCCCAGCACCTCGATGGTGCCGGTGGAGGTGATGTCGCCGACGATGCGCAGGTCAGAAGACAGGATCGAGCGGTTGTTGCTGCTGACATTACCTGTCGTGGGGCGGGTCAGCGGCGCAGTGGGGTCGGCTGGTTTCGAAAACATGAGGCCAATCCTTGGCAGGCAATGAGATTACTGCGCCGATAAGGACCGAAGCGTTGCTGCGGGTCAAGCCTTGGCCGCAAGCGCATGTCGGGAAAGCGCCATCAAGGTCGGGGTTCGGCTGACAAGCGCGCAAGGATTTGATCAGATGCAGCAAGGGAATCGCTGCGAGGCGGCCCGGTAAACGCCGCAGGCAGGGGGTCGCAGATGGTAGCGCAGCGCAACGATGGATTTTTCGCGCCGGTTTCGGGGTTTGATTTGCCGCGATTCGCCGGGATTCCGACGTTTATGCGGCTGCCGCATGTGCCGTTTGGCCATGATCGGTTCGGCGAGGTGGAGATCGGACTGATCGGCGCACCTTGGGATGGTGGCACGACCAACCGGCCGGGGCCGCGGCATGGGCCACGGCAGTTGCGCGATCTGTCTACTATGATCCGGGCGATGAACGGGGCAACCTGGGTGGCACCGTTTGAATTGGCGAACTGCGCCGATCTGGGTGATGTGGCGCCGAACCCTGCCGATCTGATGGACAGCCTCGCGCGGATGGAGGCGTTTTATGATCGGGTGGTGGCAGCGGGGGTGATGCCTTTGACCGGCGGCGGCGATCATCTGTGCAGTTTGCCGATCCTGCGGGCGGTGGCAAAGCGGCGTCCGGTGGGGATGATCCAGTTTGATAGCCATACCGATCTGAACGACATCTATTTCGGCACCTCGCGCTATAACCACGGCACGCCGTTCCGTCGCGCGGTGGAAGAGGGGTTGATTGAGCCTTCGCGCTATTGCCTGATCGGCATTCGCGGCACGGCTTACGGGCGGGAGGATTGGGATTTCGCGGCGGCCAATGGCATCCGGATCATCCCGATTGGCGAGTTTCACGCGCGCGGGGTTGAGGATGTGATGGCGGAAGCGCGGGAGATCGTGGGGCAGGGCGATACCTATGTGACCTATGACATTGATTTCGTCGATCCGACCTTTGCGCCGGGGACGGGGACGCCGGAAGTTGGCGGGCCGAACTCGTGGGCTGCGTTGCAGGTGGCGCGGGGCTTGAAGGGGGTGAATATTGTCGGGGCGGACCTGGTGGAGGTGTCGCCGCCGTTCGATGCCAGTGGCGGGACGGCGTGGCTGGGCATCTCGATCATGTTCGAGATGCTGTGCGTGATGGCGGAGCGGGTGGCTGTGCTGCGGGGTGGTGCGTGAAATCACGCACCCTACCTCGTGCCGGACGATAGGCGTCACGGGTGGGGGAAAGAGGTAGGGTGCGTGCTTGCCATGCACCTTTGGCCGGAAAGCCGGGCTGCGGTCTGGCGATTTGAACAGAGAGGATGAACGGAGCCATGAAGGCTGAGATGATTGTGACCAATGCGAAGGTCTTGACGATGGATGCGGCCGGGTCTCGGGCCGAGGCGGTGGCCTGGGCTGCGGGCAAAATCGTGGCGGTGGGCTCGGCGGCAGATGTGGCGGCGCTGGCGGGGCCGGAAACCAGGGTGATTGATGCGGGCGGGCGGACGCTGTTGCCGGGGTTTGTTGAAAGCCATCTGCATCTGGTGCTGGGCGGCAATGAGCTGGTGCAGTTGCAGATCGGCGGGCTTTACGGCTTTGACGCGCTGAAGGCGGCGTTTGTGGCCTATGCGGCTGCCAATGCTGACAACGCGCTGTTGATGGCGCAGGGGGCGTCTTATGAAATCCTCGACCATCCGGTGACGCGGCACGATCTGGATCGGGTGATCGCGGATCGCCCGATTGCGATGATGTCGCCGGATCACCACACAGTTTGGGCCAATACGGCCGCGCTCACCGCAGCGGGGCTGCTGCAGGGGGCCGAGATGCCGCATGGCCATGAGGTGGTGATGGGCACCGACGGTACAGCGACGGGCGAATTGCGCGAGTTTGAGGCGTTTGGGCCAATTCTGGCGCTGGGCGGTGAGGCGCATCTGCAACTGGGCATTGCCACCGGCGGCGAGCCGGAACCCTGGCCTTCGGATGCGGTGCGCGCCAAGGATAAAGACAAGATCGCGGCGGGGCTGGCGCATTGCTCAAGGCATGGCATCACCTCGATGGTGAACATGGATGGCAACCGCTATACCTGCCAGCTGCTGAAAGAGATGCAGGACGAAGGCCGGCTGACCGCGCGGGTCAAGGTGCCGTTCCACTTCAAGCCGCATATGGAATTGTCAGAACTCGACCGCGCCTCGGCGATGACGGCGGAGTATAACAATGACTGGCTGTCGAGCGGCTTTGTAAAGATGTTCATGGATGGCGTGGTCGATAGCCGCACCGCCCATATGATCAACCCCTATCCGGGCACCGACATCACCGGCGATCCACTGTTTGACCCGGAGCGCTTCAAGCAGATCTGCATCGAGATCGACCGGCGCGGCCTGCAAATCGCGGTGCATGCGATCGGCGATGGCGCGGTGCGCACCACGATTGACGGCTACGAGGCGGCAGGGCAGGCGAACGGCCGCACAGATATGCGGCACCGCATCGAACATATCGAGTTGATCGACAAGGCCGACATTCCGCGCATCGGCGCCTTGGGTATCGTTGCCAGCATCCAGCCGCCGCATCCACCGGGGGCGATGGATTTCCCGATGTCGACGATGGAAACCGTGATCGGCCGCGACCGCTGGACCGACGCCTATCTGTGGAAGACGCTGGCCGACCATGGCGCGCCGGTGGCCTATGCCTCGGATTGGCCGGTGACGGATGTGTCTGTGATGCGCGGCTTGCAAGCCAGCCAGACGCGGGTGCCGTATGAAGGCTGCGCCGATGAACGGCTGGGGCTGATGGAAAGTCTGTATGCCTATACCGCAGGCGGGGCCTGGGCCGCGCATATGGAAGGCATCACTGGCAAGCTGGTGGTGGGGCTGGCGGCAGATCTGGTGCTGATCGACGGCGATATCGAAGCGATTGCACCGGGTGATCTGGGCAAAACCGGAATCGTGCTGACGATTGCGGGCGGGAAAATCACCCATGAGGGGGCCAGATTCGGCTGAATCGGAGGAATCAGGGCGACAGATTCGGGCGAAACCCACGAACCTGTCGCCCGGCCCTGTGGATAAGCCGATCAAACATCAGGCACCTGCTGTGAAAACCCCCTGTAAACATTGGTCGTGACAAGAAAATGACATTGGTTTGCATTTTTCCTCTTGCGGGCATCGGCGTGTTTCCCTAGATAACGCCTCACCGAAGA
>WRPH01000029.1 GCA_009773375.1 Paracoccaceae bacterium | reverse complement strand
AACAACAGCTTCCGATTCAAGGCCAGCTCAGCAGCCAAAACGAAAAGGGAGGTCACGCATGCCTTGACCCAAGCATAACCCGCAGAACATAACCTTCAGGCGGGTCAGTTCTCGATGAAAACACCGGGTCACTTCTGGGTGGAAATCAACAGCCGGGCTACAGAAATCGGCTCAAGACGGCCGCCGCCGGAGGCTTACGTACCCCAGAGCACATAGGGAAGCCCAATCGCGGGAGCCTTCAGCCCGAGGACATTTTCGCCGCCCAAAGCTTCAATTTCGGCGCGCCCAGGCCAATGACAAAAGGCTTGGCAGTACCAAAAGTTGAGCTGACCGGCATATCAGTTGACAGGAAAGAATTCAAAGCCGGTAGAGCCGCGCTGCGTTGTCGTGAAACAGCGCTGTCCGTTCATGTGTTGAATAGCCCGCAGTGATCGCGTTGAAGATCGCGTCACAACTGGAGAACCGCTTGTCGACCGGAAAGTTAGACGCGAACATGCAGCAGTTGGTTCCGAAGGCCTCGATCGCGCCTTCGACATAGGGGCGGATCGATTCTGGCGTCCAGTTCCAGTCGACCATACCAAGGCCAAAGATCTTGCAAGCCACGTTCGGGACTTCGGCCATACGTTTCATCGCGCGGCGCCAGCTGTTGAATAGGTGCGGCCCGTCGACCTGCATGCCGGTGTGGTTCACGATGATCTACGCATTGGGAAATGCGCGTGCAAGGTCGATGAATTCGTCAATCTGCCAGAAATAGTGTTGCAGGTCACAGGACAGGCCGCGCTTGGCCAATTCGCCAAAGCCACGCCGCCATTTCGGCGAGCGGCTGACGAAGGGTTCCGCCAGATAGGTTTTGGCCGGATCGGGGTGAAAGTTCATCGACTGTCGGATGTCGCGAAAATTCGCGTATTGCATATGCTGGTCCAACAGATCGGCCACATCGGGCTTGCGGAAATCGGCATAGCCGACGATGCCATGTGGAAAAGCCGGTCAGGTCGACCGCACCTTGCAGCCAGCGGGCCTCTCCGGCGTGGTCCGCCGGATCGTAGCCAACATTCAGATGCACGGCTTTCACCAGGTTCTGGTTCTTGGCGTCAGCCGGAAATTCCTCGATCAGATAGGTCTTGTTGATCGCTGTATAATCGCCAAATGCCGAAGGTTTCACGCCGTCGGAGAGCCACAGATAGTAGTTGATCTCAATATCCCACAAGTGAAAATGCGGGTCGATGATCGGAATATCGGTCATGGGCTTTCCTCATCGGGCGTCGGATAGGCCTGTTGCATCCGGCAGGGAACCGGATGCAACAGGCAGTTTTGCGGTCTTAGTTCGACGGCAGGAAGACGCGAGCAATCACGACCTGCTCTTCGGGAGATCCAATCTTGTCGGCGGTCACCAGCGGCATGACCAAGGCGAGATCCTGCTTCAGATCGCCTCCCGTCAGCGCGTTGTAAACCTGTTGCGTGCCGTCGACACCCTGACCCACGGCTTCCTGGAAGAAGGTGCCGTTGATCGCGCCGGCCTTCAACAGGCCGATGGTGGTCGGGCTGCCGTCGGCGGCGGTGATGCCGACCTTTCTGGTCGGACCCATCGACTCGATCACCTTGGCGGTGGCGGTGCCTGCCTCGTCATACATGCCGTAGATTGCCTTGACGTCAGGGGCGGCCGTCATCAGGTCATTCGCCTGCGTGACGGCCTCGTTGATGGTCAGGCCGCGGGTTTCCAGCATCTGCACCAATTCACAGCCGCTTTCAGCAAATGCTTCTTGCGCGCCCTTCAGGTATTTCTGTGCATTTTCGCGGTCTGGCGGCAGCGACAGCATGCCGACCTGGTTGCCGCCGCGTTCTTTCGCCAGCTCGCAGGTGAACTTACCCTGCGCCTTGCCCGTCTCGTAATTATTGGCTGTGACAGACGAGATATAGTTGGTCAGACCCGGTTGCGGGCCGATGTCGGCAAAGGCGACGGGGATATCTCGGGCGCAAGATAGTCCAGCAGCGGCGGGGTTGAGGTAGACGAAACCGGACCGATCACAATGGGATCGACGCCCTTGGTGCGGCGGTACGGGCGTTGTCCATCTGTTTGGCGGGCGAGTTCTCCGAGGTATAATCGACATAGCCCATGCCCAGCTCGGTCGCCTATTCCTTCACGCCATGGCCAACCCATTGCCAATAGGAAATGTCCAGGGAGGGCGTAAGATAGGCCACGGTAAACTCGTCCTCGGCCAGTGCTGCTCCGGTCAGTCCGGCCACCATGGTGGTGGCAAGCAGGATCTTCTTCATCATTCTGGGATCCTCCCTTTGATGATGTCAGCTACGCGCGGCATTGCCGAAGCGGTCGATAAGCACGGCGATCGGGATCGCAACGCCGGTAACAGAACCCTGCCAGAAGCTGTTGACCCCGATCAGGTTCACGCCATTCTGAATGCAGGTGATCGTAAGTGCGCCCAGCACCGCGCCGATGGCACTCCCGGGGCCGCCCGCGAGGCTGGCCCCGCCGATCACCACAGCCGCGATGGCTTGCAGCATCAGGCTGGAACCGGCCATCGCCTCGACGTTCAGGACGTAGCTGACGGTCAGCAATCCCGCGAAAGAGGCTAGAAGGCCTGAGGCGGCAAAGCGGGTGCGCTGGACCGGCATGCCAAGCAGGCGGGCAGCGGCGGCTGAGGTGCCGACAACATAGAACCAGCGGCCCAGCACGACTTTACGCAGGGTGAACTCGATCACCACCATCAGCAGGATGCAGAACAGGATATGGTTTTTCAGCCCCGGCAGCAGTTGTCCCGAGTTCAGCAGCCAGAAGTCCGGCGCGCCGATGGGCATGGACCGTCCGTTGGTGACGATGAAGGCAAGGGTTCCGGCGATGGCATAGGTGATCAGCGTGACGACAAAAGGTGCAAGCCCGACCATCATGCTGGAGAAAAGCGAGGTCTCACGCGGCCTCGTGGGCAAATATGTCGACACCTATGCCTGTCCAGACGGGCGGTTGGAGGTGCGCAGGAAAGGGTTTTCATTGCCCTATTGGGTCTTTGAGCCCGACCAACAGCGCGTGTCCCATGCGGCGATCACCGAGAACAAACATCTTTCGGCGGCCTTGGCCTATGCCAAGGAAATTCAGGACACCCAGTTGGCAGAGTAGGCGAAATTTGGCAAACAGCGCACGAAATACACGGCGACCGGCTGCAAGCCTCCGGGCCCAAAGCGTGGGGTCGAAAAGCGCGCCGACCGCCATCGTGCTGAAGCGGCATCCCTGCCGCAGAATGAGCCTAACCGCAAGACCGGGCAGGCCTGCGAAATCAGAGATCGCCGCCCTGCCCGGTCCTGCTCCAACACGCGCGACGACATTTCTACTTTGCACAACTTGCTACAGATAAACTTGGTGACGACATATAATACTCTGAAAATAAAAGAGCGCCTTAAAATTCATTGAACTCAGCACCCTTCCCCTCGGTGCCACTCTTTTCCGCCACCTGCGACAAGAGCGATCTGCAGCTCGTCGAGCCGACGTGCTGCAGTACCATGGCCGTCAGCAACAGGCTGACGGTCAATGTTTTCAATTATTATTTAGCCTGCTGGTTTGCGGCTGCAGGTAGGCAATGCCGTTCGGCCCATCGCCCACCTGCAAGGTTGCAGTGACTTTGAACGTGGCGAGGTCTACCATAGAGACGGTATCGTCTGCAACATTGGTCACGAAGACTGATTGGCCGTCGTAGCTGATGTCGACGCCATGCGCCGCCTTCCCCGCCTTGATCTCTGTCACCACCACACCCTTTGCCACGTCGATCACCGACACGCGATTGTCCGGCCTCTCTTTGCTGCCCTGATTGGCGACGAAGACATACTGCCCGTCTGCATTGGCGTGCAGCTGAATCGGGCCGCGTCCGACCGGGATGCGTGACGTCACCTTGCGTAGGCTGAGGTCGATGACTGCCACTGCATCCTCGTCGCGCAAGGATACATATGCGCGGCTGCCGTCGGGCAGAAAGCCAACTTGCACTGGTGCCTTGCCGACCGGGATGCGAGCCGCCTCCTGCCACGTCGCCATGTCAATCAGCGAGACGCTGCCATCTTCGACATTCGCCACCAGAAGCGAGCTTTCGTCAGGGCTGAGCCGCATCCCATGTGGATAGGCTCCGGTCGGGATCCGCGCAATCATCTTCCCAGCGGTCAGATCAACGACGCCGACCGTGTTCTCGCCGGCGTTTGTAACGAAAGCAAATGAGCCATCCGACAGCGCCACCACATGCGCCGGATGTTCGCCGACAGGAATCAACGCACGCGGGGGCTTGGCGAGGTCGAGCGGGTCCAGCACCGCCAACAGCCCAGCCTCGTCATGGCCTTCCATCCCCGCCATGTCATTGTCGGCTTCACCATGACCGGCCATCACCATCGCCCCGACTACCAACAAAGGCTGACCCGTGCCAGACACATCGACATTGTGGGGCGCGATTGGCAGTGGCACGGTTTCGACCAGGCCCGAGGACAGATCAATCCTACTAAGCGAATTGGCCGCCTCGTTTGCGGTGAAGACGTAACCAGAGGTGTCGGCAAATGCCGTGGTTGAGACAAGCATAATACCGATAAGCGCGGTGCCGGTGAGCCGGAGACCAACGATTAAACGTTTCATTTCAAGATCCTCGATCTGATTGCGCCCGCCCGTATGCTGCTGGGTCTTGCGCGACGTATTTCATGAAGCGCGGCCCCTTATGGCCCGTGCTCGATCCGGCCCGGAGCTCAGGGTGCGGGTTTCGCCAGCCCGGACATACCCGACCCGGTGGACATCATTCCTTCCATCTGCATCATGCTGCCCATGGCCATCGTGCCTGCGACATGCGGGAAAAGATCCTCCAGCGCACGGCGCTGTTCGCCCGACAAGGTGTCCGCCAACGGTTTTAAGGCCGCGTTGATTGCGCGAAGTCCGTCGAGTCGCCTTTCCAGCATGTGCTGCTGTTGCAGCATCTGGCCTATAATACCGCTTTCGGCGCCCTGTCCGTGTTCGGCCGGGGTCACCTGCTTTAGGCCAGCTGCATTCTGGCGCAACGCATCGGCCAGAGCATTCCAGACTGGCGCCTGCACCTCGGTGATCCCCAGTTCGGCATGCAAGAAAGCGATGCGGCCTTCGAGATGGCGGGTGGGATCGCCCATCTCCTGTATCATGCCCATCATCTCGGGCATCATCGCCATCATTCCCATGGCTTCGGCAGGTGCAGGCACCGCCTCCTGCGTTGCCTCTTCTGTCGGCTTAGTATGATGGGCATCTTCGGCCCAAAGGCTTACTGGAAAAGCCAGGGAAGCCACGGCCAGGGCGAGAATGGATTTGAACTGCATGATCATGCTCCGATCCTGGCGAAACGGTTGTAGAGAGCGGCCGTCGGAAAAGCGATGACCCAGCCCGCCGCAAAGCTGACCACTGTGGCCGTAGCGCCGGCTGTGACAGCTCCAACAGGAGCTTCGGTGAACAAGCCCAGCCAACGGTGCGCCAACTGCACTTGCGGCAGCACCAGAACGGCAATCCAACAGACGGCAGTGATTGCGGCCAAAGAAATCGCAAGCGATAGGCCGAAAGCACCAGGTTTCAGTGCAGACATCTTAGTTCTCCCTCTGTGTTGGGTGGGTGGTATCTGTCGGTCGGGGCGTTTTGTGATGATGACCGCCATGCATGAACAGGTGCATCAGCGGGCATGCAAGCACGAGAAGCAGCGGCGCAATGGCGGCAAGATGGGCCCCGTGCCACAAGGCCAGATAGACCGCGGCGGCCGCGGCAAGGCCCAGAACCGCCAGCCCCTGCGTGTTTTTAAAGCAGCGGAACATTTCGGCCCCCAGCTTTCGGAAACGGCCCATAAATGTTTGCGACGTTTCTGAGCGAAGTCAGTGCCGCAGCTCTGCTATGCTCAGAAAATAGGAAGCGGCGATAAGGAACATCCCGTTCCATGGAAAACCTCCAGTCATGATACGGTGGATCAGCCATAGAATTGGCCGAAAAGCCTTCCGATCAGACGGGTCGTGGAGGTTCCTGTGCGGGAAGTATGCTGCGCCCTGACCGCAACCGCCGAAGGGTCGGAAGCAGAACTGCCTCGACCGAAGGGACGATCCCGAAGGCTCCGGGCCGTGCCGGAAGCAAGGTACAGTTCACACAATGGACTGACGTGCCGCAACCATCCGCATTGCAACCAGAATGGTCATCCGCGCAGGGTTGATGAACAAGCGCCGCCGAACTGGCTACAGCGATCTTCTGCCCGGCATCAGAAGGCCACACGGAACCCATCATGCCGACAAGTATCGGCATGAGCAAAATGGCCACGATCACCGTCCGCAGGAACGCCAAGATTGATCTCCTTCATACTCTCCCATGCTAATCCAAGCGCAAGAGATGGCCTTGATCGAAATCAAACCTGTTGTATGTACCGCCATCACATTGGAGTGACCCCCTGCTTCATCAGCTTGCTTATCCAGATCTTGGCCAAACCAGCCAAAAGGCCAGGGCAGGCACAAAAAGCCATTGCATCACTGGGCTGAGACCGGTCCCGATGCCGGGGAGTCTTGGCATGATGTCCCGATAGGCCCAAGCCTGTCGAATTTCGACGTTCCACCATTCGGAGAACAGAGTGTAGCCCACGGCGATCACCATGGCGGCACCAGCCACCAAGCCATACCGCTTATCGGGCCACACTGTCGCGCCAAAGACCTTCAGTGCGGTGGCCAGACTGACGGCCGCAATCAGGATATCGCCTATCGTGCAATGCAGGATGGCATATGTGATCTCCCATGGCGTGCCTGTCTGCCAAAGCGTGTAAAGCGGCATCTGCCCGGCTTCCCAGACCAGATTAAGAGCCGCGATTGCGATCAGAAACCGCAGCCAGGTCTGACGAAATGTTGAGGGCAGTTTTTGCATTGGGTCACGACTTTCTGACTGGCGAGTGGGGCGCTAACCATGGGAAAGAGCATGAGGACTGCGGGGAACAAAGTCGATGCGCCAACTGATCCTGCTCTTGGCCTTGAGCAACTTTGCGGGCCTTTGCGCTGCCGCTTCAGCGGAAACGGGCGCTGCGCTTTATGCGCGCCATTGCGCCTCTTGCCATGGCGCGAACCTAGAGGGTCAGCCCGACTGGCGGAGCCCGAAGGCAGATGGAACCTATCCTGCGCCGCCGCATGACGCCGAGGGTCACACCTGGCACCATGACGACGCCATGCTGCAGGACTACATGACCAGAGGCGGGCAAGCTGTGCTGGATGACATGGGAGTTTCGTTCCGCTCTGCCATGCCCGCGTTTGGCGAGGTTCTGAGTCCGGTGAAGATCACATCCATTCTCGATTTCATCAAGTCGACCTGGCCGGACCGCATCCGGCAGGCGCGGGACGAACGATTGCGCCCCGCGCCCTGAGCCATCAGGCTAGCCCTGTCATCCCAGCACCGCGCGCCAGGTTATGCCGCCGTCATCCGACAGAAGAAGCGCCCCCTCCGGCGACAACGCCATCAGCCGCAGCGGATCGGCATGGGTCACTGAAAGGTATAGCAGATAACCGCCCGGCACCTCCGGTGCCACAATTGTCGCGTTGCCGGAGGCCACATCCACGTCTATCAGCCCCTGCCCCAGCTGAACGGCGCGCAGCCGCCCGTCGGCCCCCATGTCGATGGTGCTGACCGGAGCCTTCGTCGCAAGGATCGACTGCCAGCTTGCACCGGCATCGCGGCTTTCAAACAGACCGTTTTCCGTTGCAGCATAGATCTGGTCAGGTGTGGTGGCCGAGGTCGCAATGTCGATCAGCTTGTCCGGCGCGGTGCCGGTGAAGGCCCAGCTTGCCCCGGCGTCGCCGCTGCGCTGTACCGTGCCATCATGGCTGATCCCGTAAAGCACCGCGGCATCGGCGCGGCTGACCTCCATGTTGTGAAAATCGACCGGGCCGCCGATCCCGTCGGAAACATGCGCCCAAGTCTTACCGCCGTCCTTGGTGCGAATGACGCCAAGATTGCCGCCGGTTTCTGGATGGCCACTGGCAAAGGCATGCCCAATCTGGCCGGGCACCGGCGAAAAGCCCATGAAATCATCGCGGCTGCTGCCGACCGGCACGGCAGTCTGCTCTGCCAGATCGACCATGAAGACCCCGTGATGGGTGGCGAGCGTGGCACTGTCGAGGCCGTTCAGACCTGCGACAATGCCGTGAATATGGGTGCCAGACATGAGTTCGGCGAGTGGCATAGCCTCCTGTGCCTGTGCCGCGAAAGGCAGGGCCAGAACGGTCAGCAATAGGTAACGGATCATCTTGCGGTTCCTTGTTTGACATGTCGGGGCGGCAACGCTGCCTGCCCTAAAGCTCTCAGGCCGATACCGTGAATTCGGTCATCATGCCGGTGGCCAGATGGGGCATGTGGTGGCAATGCAGCATCCAGCGCGCGGCCTCACCTGCGTCCAGCGCCACGCTGACCATGCTCATCGGCGGCACATGCACCGTGTCGCGCAGCGCGCCGTTCATAGCCTGCCCGTTCAGTGCAACCACCTGAAACACATGGCCATGCAGATGCATCGGATGCGCCATCATCGACATGTTGTGGAAGGTCAGAACTACCCGTTCACCCGTCTTGGCAAGGATGGGACGGTGGCTGCCCCAACCCTGCCCGTCGATGGTCCAGCGATAAGGCATCATCGACCCGCCCAGCATCAGGTTGTCGGTACGGTCCACGGGGCGATCTGCCAGCCGGGTCGCAGCCCGCAACACCGCCTCTTGCGCCAGATCACTTGAAAAGGCCGGATGCGCGGTGTCTGCCATCGTGGTGAGTTTCGTCACCGCAGCGCCTGAGGTCGCCAACACAAGGCCGGTACGTTCGACGGCCCCTTCACGAAGGGCAAGTATCGGAAACGCCCCGCCTTCTGCCGGGATGGTGACCTCGATATCCAGCCGCTGACCCATGGCAAGGCCAAACCGGCTGCCCGAAACCGGAACCACTGCATTGCCATCGGTGGCCATCAGCCGACCGGACAACGACCCGGTGCCGATCCAGAACACGGTAGCCGCAGCCCCGTTTATGATACGCAATAGAATCCGCCCGCCCTTGTCGACAGGGACAACTTCGGGATCGTCAAGTGTCCGATCATTGGCCAGATACGCGTCAAAAGCAAAGTCATTCAGGTCCATCGCCCCCATCGACATGCCCCCCATCTTCATCATGCCGCTGTGATCCATACCGGGCATGGCCGTCTGCCCATCGCCTGCCATGTCATGCGCCATTCCCGGCATTGCCGTGCCCGACGTGATTTCGGCCAGTACCTCATCAGCAGGGCGGAAGCTGAGGTCATGCAACAGCACCGTCACCTCTTGGCGGTCCTGCGCCGCATCGTCAGCGCTCCGCACGATCAGCGGGGCGGCCAGCAGCTCCATCTCCTGCACAGGGATGTGAGAATGCATCCAATGGGTGCCGGAGCGGGCGGGAAAATCGAAGCTGCGGGTTTCGCCGGGCTTCAGGGCGTGTTGTGGCAGGCCCGGCACGCCGTCTTGTGCATTCGGCGGGTGCTGGCCGTGCCAATGGACGATCGTCTCTTCCGCAAGCCCGTTGAGGAGATCGACGCGGAACGCTTCGCCGGGACCCAGCGTCAGGCCGCTGCGGCCTTGGCCATCCAGCAGGCCCTTAACGGTGACGGCACGTCCTGCGATATCCAGGGTGCGGGTGGTGGCGCGCAGAAGACGCGATGGAGCGGCACTGGCACCGAACGGCAAGATCAGGGGAAGCGCAGCAGCGGAACTGGCAGCCAGAAAGCCGCGACGGGAAAGAAGTGTCATATCCTTGGACTCCAAAAATGGCGCGAGACGGCGCCGGACTGGGTTCGGGGGCAAGCGATGCACCCGGCGCTCAGACCGCAGATTTCGGAGGGCGGTCGACATCGTCTGGTCGCAACGACGGCATATCGGCTTCGTCCGTCAGGTGCCGTGCGGCAATGCGGGGAATGTCGACCCACTCTTGCCGCGCGAGAGGCGCAATAGTGCAGGACAAACAAACCTGCTTGCAGATATCCTGACCCGCAGGATGTCCTGTCATCGGTCTATGTTCCGAAGCGGCCGCCCCGCCATCATGGTTCATGACACCGGCGATTGTGGCTGTGCTGATAACCAGATCGCTCACCACACAGGCGGCGCGTCCCTGCACGGCAACCGCAAGCAGCACCACAACTGAGCTGATCTGCAAAAAGCGGTGAAGCCATCCGCGCATGGGAAAGGAGAACTCCTGCAGCTACCGTCAGCCATCCAATATGAAAATGGTTGTGCAAAGGCATTGATGCAAGTCAATGTCAGCCAGCACAATCCGGCCCAAACTGAACGTGATCTAAAGGGAAGGCTGAATGCGGGTTTTCGGCGGCACTGATAGGCATGCGATTCTGGCGCTTTGGCGCGCGGTGCTGTTTTGCCTGGTGCTGGTCGCATCCGCAGCACATGCCGAACAGTCTTTCGGCCCCGAGCTTGGGTCGGAGGTGCCGCATCTGCACATCGCCCAAGCTATGGCGGCAAACCCTGACATGCATCCCGAAGACGCATGTCAAGGCGCAGGACATTGCGCGCCTGCGTTTGTCATCGTCCCGCTGGCCCTGACCATCGCACAGGTGTCGCAATGGCAGATCGCCTTCGTCTGGCCGAGCGCCATGACCGCACTTGGGCGCACCGTTGATCCCGGTCAACACCCGCCGAAGCCACTTCGGGCCATCTGAAACACCCACACCCACCGATGCGTTGCTTTCAACGTAATCCGCCGAGTTTCTGCCCGCGATGTATCGCGCGCATGTCATCCCATTCCGGATATCTGCCATGACCGATGAAAACCATTCCAACCACAGCGTCACCATCTACACCTGCCCGATGCACCCCGAAATCCGGCAGGAAAGTCCCGGCAACTGCCCGAAATGCGGCATGACGCTGATCCCCGAGGGCACAGAGCAGCAGTTATCGCATGGCCACCACGGCAACCATCATACGGCAAAGCCCAGTTCCGCGCCTGACGTCACCTACGACAAGGTTCCCAAGAATTGGAATGGGCCAATCTATATCTGCCCGATGCATGCGCAGGTCCGGCAGACCGAGCCGGGCTCATGCCCGATCTGCGGCATGGGGCTGGAGCGTGACGCCGCCAGCTCCGTGGACGATGCGCCCAACCCCGAACTGCTGGATTTCACCCGCCGGATGTGGGTCGGCATCGTACTGACCCTGCCGCTTCTGGTGCTGACGATGGGGCCGCTGGTCGGGCTTGGCTGGCTGCGCGAGATTTTTGGCGAACGTCCGACGATGTGGATCGAACTGGTGCTGGGCACTCCGGTTGTGCTGTGGTGCGGCTGGCCCTTCCTGCATAAGGGCTGGGTCTCGTTCCGCACCTGGCAGCTTAATATGTTCAGCCTGATCGCCATGGGCATTCTTGCCGCATGGGGTTTCAGCATTGCGGGCGTGATGGCACCACAGATTTTCCCGGACGGCTTTCGCGATGCCCACGGCCATGTCGGCGTTTATTTCGAGGCGGCGGCAGTGATCGTCACGCTGGTCCTTCTGGGGCAAGTGATGGAATTGCAGGCGCGGGAAGGCACTGGCCGGGCCATTCGCGCACTTTTGGACATGGCAGCCAAGACTGCACGCGTGATCCGTCCAGACGGCGCTGAGGAGGAAATTCCCCTTGAGGCCGTGCAGGTGGGCGACCTCTTGCGCGTGCGTCCGGGCGACAAGGTGCCAGTAGATGGTGTGGTGACCGAAGGGCGGTCTTCGGTCGACGAAAGCATGATCACTGGCGAATCCCTGCCCGTCGAAAAGGTCGCAGACGATCCGGTGACAGGAGCCACGATCAACGGCACCGGCTCGCTGATCATCCGCGCCACGCGTGTTGGCGCAGATACGATGCTGGCTCAGATCGTCGAGATGGTCGCCAAGGCACAGCGGTCGCGCGCGCCGATCCAGAAATACGCCGACCATGTCTCGGGCCTGTTCGTGCCTTCGGTGATCGCTGTTGCCGTGCTGTCCTTCATAGTTTGGGCGATCTGGGGGCCGGACCCGGCCCTGTCTTACGGTTTGGTGGCTGCGGTCGCGGTGCTGATCATTGCCTGCCCCTGCGCGCTTGGGCTCGCGACGCCTATGTCGATCATGACAGCTACCGGACGCGGCGCGCAGGCGGGAGTGTTGATCAAGAACGCCGAAGCTTTGGAGCGGTTCGAAAAGATCGACACTCTGATCGTCGACAAGACTGGTACCCTCACTGAAGGCAAGCCGCGCCTGATCGCCGTGCTTGCCGAACCCGGTCATGGCGAAGCCGAAGTGCTGCGCCTTGCCGCCTCGCTGGAGCGCGGGTCCGAGCATCCCCTTGCCGAAGCCATCGTGCGTGGGGCGGAAGACAAAGGCGTGGACCTTGCCGCCACCACTGATTTCGAGGCGATCACTGGCAAGGGTGTGCGCGGCATTGTCGACGGCCACGCGGTTGCGCTTGGCAACCTGCGGTTGGTCGAGGACATGGGCCTGAACGCCGCCGATCTGGTGGCGCGCGCCGACCAGCGCCGCGACCAAGGCGAAACCGTGATGTTTGTAGCCTTGGACGGGGCAATTGCAGGCATGGTCTCTGTCGCTGACCCAGTGAAGGAAACCACCCCAGCCGCGCTGAAGGCGCTGCACGACCTTGGCCTGCGCATCATCATGGCCACCGGCGACAATGAACGCACCGCCCGTGCCGTCGCCGCCCGCCTTGGCATTGATGAAATCCGCGCCGATGTGTTGCCGCAAGACAAGGCGCGGATCATTGCTGAACTTCAAGCTGCGGGGCACCGCGTCGCGATGGCCGGGGATGGCGTCAACGACGCCCCCGCCTTGGCGCAGGCCGATGTCGGCATCGCCATGGGCACGGGCGCGGATGTCGCCATCGAAAGCGCTGGGTTCACGCTCGTGAAAGGCAACCTCGACGGCATAGTAAGGGCGCGACGGCTGTCGCAAGCAACCATGCGCAACATCCGCCAGAACCTGTTCTTCGCGCTGATCTATAACGCGGCGGGTGTGCCAGTGGCGGCAGGGTTGCTTTACCCCTTCACCGGCATGCTCATCAGCCCGATGTTTGCCGCCTTCGCCATGAGCGCGTCGTCAATTTCGGTGGTCCTGAATGCCCTGCGGCTTCGGGCAGCGCGCATCTGAAACCGTGCACAAGGTCCGAAACCGCTCCATTTCGGAGCTAAAAGGAAAGAGGTGATCAAATGATGACCGGGTTTGGCATGGGCTTTGGCTGGCTGTGGATGCTGGTGCTTGTCGTTCTGATAGGGCTGATCATAGCCGCACTGATAAAATACCTGCGCTCGTAACCAAGTCTGCCTGATGCACTGACGAAACAGTGATGCGAAACTGCCATGACGCGATCAAAGTGCCAATTGACAGACCGACCGGCGTGCGGCACTGCAAATGGCATGATGCAATCTGTCTTGCCTTATCTGATGCGGGTCATCTGCTTGATCTTGGTCATTGCGACCGGGACAAGCGGTATTGCCAACGCAGATCATGGCGGATCGCATGGTTCGCATTGCATAACTGCGGTGCAGGATGAAGAACTGGCCCCACATGACCATACGGGTGGGACCACCGCCGCATCGCATCACGAGGCCGAGGGGCAGAACTGCGTGCAACACAGCTGCGTCGCTGTCGTTGGCTCCCTGAACCTCATGAGCCATTCGCAACAGCTTCTCGCAGGGAATACCGTCCCTCACGGCGATCTTTTACGTGCCTCTATGGATGCCGGAAGTTTGCACCGCCCTCCCATCGCCTGATCCTCGCGCCTCCCGCGCGATCATGTCCGTCTGAAACCCCCACCCTTCGTTGGGGGATACGAAGCACATACAGGATCAGGAAACCTCATGCTTTTCAGAATTTTGGCGGCTGTCTTGCCGCTGGCGGTGGGTGCTTGCGCCCAGTCCGTCCCCCTGCCACCGGCGGGTGCAGTTGCGCCTGCGGCTGTAACAAGCAGTATTGCCTCACCGCTTCCTTCGGTGGAACTCGCCTACACGCCGCGACCCGTTACAGACCCGGCCAATTGGCGGGCAGTCAATGATGCCAGCGCGCCCGGCGCGGGAGGTGACGAATGACCCTCTCTCGCATGATCATCCCCCGCGCTATCGCCTTGGGAGTGAGCGGCTCGCTTCTGTTGGCGGCCTGCACGCCGACATCCGACATTGCGCGGCTTTCATCGCCCTCCGCAGGTTTGGCGACGGTTTCGGCGACAGCCAAGCGTGCGACGGGCGCCGAAGTGGTTTGGCTGCAGTCCCCCGAGGCCATTGCCGCGAATGCCAAGCGCGTTTCGGCTTTGGTCGCAGGCAAAACCATTTCGGCGGATACTGCCGTTCAGGTCGCGCTGTTGAACAATCGCGGCCTGCAGGCGGCCTATGCCGATCTTGGCCTGTCGGCTGCCGATGCATGGCAGGTGGCGCTTGCTCCCAATCCGTCTCTTCATCTGGGCGTGCTGGGCCTTGGTAGCCAAAGCCTTGATGGCTTCCGTACTCTGGAGGGCGGCATCGCGGCAAATCTTCTGGCCTTGACCACGCAGAAAAGCCGCAACCGGATCGCCGATATGAGGTTTCGGAAGGCGCAGCTTGTTGCCGCAGAGGAGACCCTGCGCGTGGCCACCGAAGCGCGAAAGGCATGGATCACAACCGTCGCGGCATTCGAGACGGCGAGCCTTGTACGGCAGACTCAGGAGACTGCCGATGCCGCCTCTGAACTGGCGTCGGAACTGGGAAAAACCGGCTATCTGGGGCGCGATGACCAAGCCCGCGAACATGCCTTCGCCGCCGAACTGGCGGGTCAGAGGGCGCAGGCCGACCTTGCCGCCAAACTTGCCAAAGAGGATCTGACCCGCATCATGGGTCTCTTCGGTGCCGACCTGAACTATTTTGTGTCGAACACCCTGCCAGGCCTGCCCAAGATTGCGGGTCGCAACGCCTTTGAGAGTGAGGCCTTGGCGGGCCGCGTTGACCTTGCAGCAGCAAAGCTCGAACTGGAGGCGGTGGCTCTGGACTACCGTTTGGGCGACCGGACACGCGTTGTGTCTGATATCGCCCTTGCGGCGGGCACTGAGATAGAACGAGAATTAGAGGATGGCGAGCGCCACAGCGCGCAGACCGACAGCCTTGACCTCGAAGTGGCTTTCGAGATTCCGATTTTTGACAGCGGCGCGGCCCGTCTGCGCAAGGGCGAAGTGACCTACATGAAGGCCGCGCATCAACTGGCGCAGAAGGCCGTCGACATCAGGTCAGAGGCCCGCGCAGCCCATCTCGCCTGGACTGGCACCCACGAGATCGCCCGGCACTACCGGGACGCGGTTCTGCCGCTGCGCAAGACGATCGAGGAAGAGGCGCTCTTGTCCTACAACGGCATGATCACCAACACCTTTGAACTCTTGGCCGACACAAGGTCGCGGATGCAGTCGAACCTGCTCGAAGCTTCGGCTCGGCGGGACTTCTGGCTCGCGGATGCGAACATGACTGCCGTTCTTTACGGCGGTGGCGGTGCGACTGCGCCGTCGGGCGGTGGCGGCGCGACTGCCGCTGCCGAAGAACCAGCAGGTCATTGAGGAGACAGCAGATGAACAGACGCCAACTTCTTGGTGCCGGTGCGACTCTGGTCGCCAGTGGCGCTTGGGCGCAGACCAGCAACATGGGTCTGCCGGAAGCTCCGATTGCCACGGATGCAAAGACCCAGAAACCGCTCGTCCCCCAGTCGGGGCCGGACTACAACCCTGTCGTCACGCTGAACGGCTGGACGCTTCCCTATCGGATGAACGGCAATATCAAGGAATTCCATCTGGTCGCCGAACCGGTGGAGCGCGAGCTTGCCGAGGGCATGATCGCATATCTTTGGGGCTATAACGGCCAGTCCATCGGCCCAACCATCGAGGCGGTCGAAGGTGACAGAGTGCGGATCTTCGTCACCAACAAACTGCCCGAACATACCACGGTTCACTGGCACGGCATGATTCTGCCTTCAGGCATGGACGGTGTTGGCGGGTTGTCGCAAAAGCATATCCCGCCGGGCAAGACATTCGTCTACGAGTTCGATCTCGTGAAATCCGGCACCTTCATGTATCACCCGCATGCCGATGAGATGGTGCAGATGGCCATGGGCATGATGGGCCTCTTCATCGTGCATCCCAAGAACCCGGCATTCATGCGGGTGGACCGGGACTTCTGCTTCCTGCTCAATGCCTATGACATCGACCCCGGCACCTACATGCCGCGCGTCATGCAGATGACCGATTTCAACCTCTGGACCTGGAACAGCCGGGTCTTTCCCGGCATCGACCCGCTGGTGGTGAACAAGGGGGATCGGGTCCGCGTGCGGGTTGGCAACCTGACCATGACCAACCACCCGATCCACATGCACGGTTACGACTTCGAGGTGACCGGCACCGATGGCGGCTGGGTCCGCCCCGAAGCTCGCTGGCCTGAAGTGTCGATTGACATACCGGTCGGGGCAATGCGGGCCTATGAGTTCGATGCGAAATACCCCGGCGACTGGGCAATCCATTGCCACAAGTCGCACCATACGATGAACGCCATGGGTCACGACGTGCCGACCTTCATCGGGGCAGACAAGTCCCGACTGACCAAGCTGATCCAGAAACACCAGCCCGAGTACATGCCGATGGGCACCGCAGGCATGGCCGACATGGGTGAGATGTCGATGGAAATACCCGCCAACACCGTGCCGATGATGACGGGCTGGGGTCCGCATGGCCCCATCGAAATGGGTGGCATGTTCTCGGTCGTGAAAGTGCGCGAAGGCATTGCCGCCGACGATTACGCCGACCCCGGTTGGTATGAAAATCCACCCGGCACTGAAGCTTACGAATGGACCGGCCCGGTGCCGGACCCCGTCATCAGCGACAGCGGCGAGACTGTCCTGACACCCAACCCTGCCGCAATGCGCAGGCCGTGAATTCTTCTCCGCTGAACAGACCAAGGAAACGCGAATGAAAACTCTGACACTTGTTGTCGCCTCGCTGATGACTGCGGGCGCGGCCTATGCCGAAGGCACAGGCAACCACTCTCACGACCAGATGGGGGTCGGCCAACCCGGAACCGAAGCCGAGGTGGCCCGCACCATCAAGGTCCGGATGTATGAAACGGAAGATGGTGAATACCTTTACGAGCCACGCGATCTGGCCATCACGGCGGGTGAAACCATCCGCTTTGAAATCGTGAACGAGGGCGAAAATCCGCACGAATTCGTCCTCGATACGATGCCGAAGAACGCCGAGCATATGGAACTGATGGCGAAGTTTCCCGAGATGGAGCACGACGATCCGAATGCCGTCCGCCTTGAGGCTGGCGAAAAAGGCACCATCGTCTGGACCTTCTCCAATGCCGGAACCTTCGAATTCGCCTGCCTTATGCCAGGGCACTACGAGGCTGGCATGCGCAGCCCCGTCGCCGTCAACTGAACGTCAACCAAGGATAACCAAATGAAAACGCTCAATATCCTCTCAGTCACCGCCCTTCTGTCAGTCCTTGTCACCGGCGCTGTGTCGGCCGCCACCTTCACCAAGGCGACGGTAAAGAAGATCGACGAAAAGGCCGGAAAGGTCACGCTGATCCACGAAGAACTTGTCGATCTGGAAATGCCCGCGATGACCATGGTCTTCGTGTTGGGTGACCCTGCCATGGCAGAACAACTGGAAGTGGGAAAGGAGATCGAGTTCACCGCCGATCGCGTCAATGGCAAACTGACCGTCACCGCACTGAAGTAACAGACCCAGGCACCGCAGGGTTCCAACGGTCCGCGTCCCGGCCGGGGACGTTTTGCACATCTACCGCCCCATCGACGCGGGGCAAATCCGGGGCCTGCCGCATGTGGCACCGGCCATGGTGCGGCTGTTCCTGCTGGACCAATACGACGATGCCGAACTTGACCGGAAGAAAACGGCGGCGATGTTCGCGGGCTTCATCACCAAGACCGCGCCCGAAGAGCAGTTGATGGGCGAGATCGAGGCGACCGACGACAGTGGTGCCCCCGTCAGTCTTGAGCCCGGCACGCTGCAGGTGCTGCTGCCCGGCGAGGACGTGAAGTTCTCCAGCCCCGCCGATGTCGGTGGCGGCTATGAGGCGTTCCAGTACCGGACGCTGCTGTCGGTCTCGGCCTCGCTGGGGTTGCCCTATCATCTGGTGACTGGCGATGTCCGGCAGGCCAATTATTCCAGCTTGCGCGCCGAACTGGTCGAGTTCCGCCGCCGTGTCGAGCAGTTGCAGCACGGGGTGGTCGCGCATCAGCTCTGCCGTCCGGTCTGGGCGCGCTGGCTGGAAACCGCAGTGTTGTCGGGCGCGCTGGACCTGCCGGACTTCGCCCGGTCGGCCGCGCGCTATCGCCCGGTGAACTGGATCCCGCCGCGTTGGGACTGGGTCGATCCCCTGAAGGACATTCAGGCGCAGGTGCTGGCGATGGAGGCCGGGATCATCTCGCGGCGCAAGGTGGTCGAGGCCACAGGCTACGACGTCGAGGAAATCGATCGCGAGAATGCAGCCGATGCGAAACGCGCCGGGGACATGGGTCTCACCTATCGCACCAGCCCTGGCGAGACGCAGGGCGCGCGGGCGACTCCATCCCGCAAACCGGAAACCGTGACAGAACAGGAGGCGTAAGCCGATGAACAGCTGGTACACGATCCGCGCCCAAAGCACCGGCGCGGAGGTGGTGATCTATGACGAGATCGGGGCTTACGGTGTCTCGGCCAAAGGGTTTCTGGCGGAACTGGGCGCACTGCCGGATGCCACACCGCTGGCCTTGCGGCTGAACAGCCCGGGCGGCTCGGTCTTCGATGCGGTGGCGATCTACAACGCGATCAAGCGCCATTCCGGCACGGTCACGGTCTGGATCGACGGCATCGCCGCGTCTGCGGCCTCCTACATCGCGATGGCGGGCGACGAGATCGTCATGCCGGAAAACGCCTTCCTGATGATCCATGATCCTTCCGGGGTGGTCATGGGCACTGCCATCGACATGCGCGCGATGGCCGAGGCGCTGGACAAGATCAAGGGCAGCCTGCTGCAGGGCTATGCCGCCAAGTCCGGACGGTCGCAGGAGGAAATCGCCCCCTTGATGGCAGCGGAAACCTGGCTTGATGCCAGGGATGCGCTGGATCTCGGTTTTGCCGACCGGATTGCAGAACCGGTCCGCATCGCTGCGCGGTTCGACTTTGGGCGGTTCCGAAATGCACCGCCTGTGCTGGTGGAGACGGGGGCCGAGACCGCCGATGTGCACCCCGAGCACAATGCGGAGGCGGAAGCCAATGACGGGGATGAGGACGAAGAAACCGCGACCGACGCGGCGACTGGCAATGAAACTCTTGGGGTTCCCGAGACTTTCGCCGCCGACACCGTCCCCTCGGCCGATCCTGATCCGCCGCTCGGCGTGGCCAGCACCGTGGACTTCACCGTGGCCAGCACCATTGGCGTTTCCAACGGTCCAGCGGTTCTCGCCAGTCTTCGTACCGAGGTGTTGGCCCATGCCCGCGCCGTCGTGGATCTGTGCCGTCTCGCCGGGCAGCCGCAGATGGCGGGCCGGTTCCTCGAACGGGACGCCGGTCTTGACGAGGTCCGCGCCGCCCTCCTGGCCCACCGCGCCGAGACGGAACCCGACATCTCCGCCGCCCATCCGCAACCCGGCCGCCCGTCGGGCGCGCGCCCCTGGGGCGATGTCATCGCCCGCACCTTCCGTCTGAAAGGATAGACCCATGCCGATCCTCACCGAAACCCCGCACGCGGGCGGCTTCCTCGTCTGGGAAGCGTTGCGCGACTATTGCCGCAGCACCGTCATCCTCGCCTCCGGCAATCTGCAACCCGGCACCATTCTGGGCAAGATTACCGCCTCAGGCAAATATGCCGCCCACGATCCCGCCGCCGCGAACGGCACCCAGACGGCGGCGGCGATCCTCTGGAACAGCGTCGATGCCAGCGGCGGCGATACCAATGCCGTCGCGCTGATCCGCGGTCCTGCGATCGTCAACCAATACGAGATCAGCATCCCGGGCGCGCCCACCGCACCGCAGATCGCCGCCGCCCATGCCGCACTGCTGGCGATCGGCATCCTCGTCCGCTGATCCGGACAACCACACCCCAAAATCAGGAGACACCCCATGGCCAGCATGGACATCTTCGAAGGCGATGCCTTCTCGATCATCGAACTGACCCGCGCGTTGGAAAACATCCCCTACAAACCTGCCACCCTGTCGGGCTCGGGTCTGTTCGGGCCGCGCGGCGTCCGCTCGCGCACCGTGGTCACCCTGCGTGACGAGGTGCTGCCTGAACGGATCCCGGCAGCGGGCGTGATGATCCTGCGCGATGGCCAGCCGGGCGAGCCGGAAGTAACGCTGTCGCCCTTGCGATACCACTACCAACACCGGGCCGAGTTGGAGGTCGTCGTCCAGGCTGGCACCGGTCGGGCCAGCGCCTTCGACACTTTGATCGCCGCCATCGGCACGGCGATGGAAGCCGATCGCACCCTTGGCGGCCTTTGCGATTGGGTCGAACCCGAGGCCCCGGCTTCGGTAGATCTGCCCATCGAGGGCGCAGCGGCGCTGAAAGCGGCGGTGATCACTGTCGTCCTGCACTACACCACCACCGGCCCCTTGGCCTGACACCCCCAACATCGAGGAGACTTCCATGGCACGTGCTCAAGGCGCGCGGGCGCAGATGGCGCTTGCGTATGAGACGGTTTACGGCACCCCGCCCGCCAGTGGGTTCCGGCTGATGCCCTTTGCCCGGGCGACGCTTGGGTCGGAACAGCCACTGCTGGAATCCGAATTGCTGGGCTATGGTCGCGATCCTCTGGCCACGATCAAGGACGCGGTTACGGCTGACGGCGAGGTGGTGATCCCCATCGATGTGGAAGCGTTCGGGTTCTGGCTGAAGGCGGTGGAGGCGGGGCGGCGTTCAGCCCCGGCAGGACGATAGGCTGGGGCAGTTCGACCTGACCATTGGTGCGGTCCACAACGATGGCATCGAAGAAGCTGGAGCCATTTGGGCTGACCTTGAAGCTGAAGTTGTCGTTCCCGAGGAGGCCGATCAGCGCCCGCGCCGAAAACCCGGTCTTGAAGGCGAAGGCCGCATCGTTCCCGGCCGCCTTGTTCATCGCCCGACGCATCGCTGGGATGGTGACCGAAGTATTCCGACCAGTCGGCCGCATATCGGTGATTGCGTTCAAGTTCTCGGCCACGGTCGCGCCGCCGGAGCCGGTAGTCTTCTTGACTGGCGCGGTCGCATAGGTGAACTCGCCAGAGGCCGGGATCATCGTTACAGCCTTCACCAACCCCTCGGCCGTGTCGGGATCGGCCAGCGGGCGGAACACCTCGAAGGAAATCTGCGGCAGGCGATTGCCGAAAGCGCTGAGGTTCAGTTCCTCAAACACGACATAGGCCGTGCCACGATAGGCGGGCGTGTTGGCGGCACCCATCTTCGCCGTGATGAACGGATCAGGGGCCTGTACTTCGTTGCCCGGATACCAGCGCTAGGTAACGCCGGTCATGTCCATCGGTTTGCCGTCCGCCCAGACCCGACCAATGCCGGTGATCTCGCCCTCACACAGCGCAACGGCGAAGCTGGCGAAGTAGAGATATTCCGTGGTGGTGACCTTAGGTCCGCTGCCCTTGCCGCCGCCTTGGCCGGTAGTGTTGACCTCTTCGCGGAAATCGGTGTCCCAGATGATGTTGCCACCGATGCGCATGCGGCCGAACAGGCGCGGGATCACGGCGCCTTCGGTCGAGGAGGTGATGCGCAAGCTGTCAAGCCGCGCGCCCTCGATGCGTTGCGCCGGGGCGAGGGACGAGACGATCAACGCGGTGGTGAGCGGGCCGACAAGCAGCCGCAGGCCGGGCACGAGGTCCAGCCACTGCGGCGTGGCGGTCAGGTTCAGTCGGATCATGATCAGTATCCTGCAAGGGTGTTGACGAGAACGGCGGTGCACATGCGGGCGGGGCTGGTGGCCTTCGCCGCCTGCCAGTCGAAGCTGGCCTGCACGCCCTGCGGCCCGGCGATCTCGATGCGCGGGATCGGCAGATAGACGGCATGCGCTGTGAACGTGAAGCTGGCATTGGCCCCGAGGCTGTAGACGAACTCCAACTCGCAGGGGCTGCCATCGATGGCTTGGGTCACCAGCGTGCTGTCCGAGAACCGCACCTCGATCCGACCGGTCAGGGCCGCCATGGTCGGGTCGGCGCCATCGATGCGGCCATCGCCGCGGATAGTCTCGATCCGGTCGAGGTTGTTGGAATAGGTGATCTCGGCCGAGACGACATTCCCAAGGGCTGTGCCATTGCGCTTCACGGTGCCGTTGAAATGGCCGAAACGCTGCAAGCCCAGCGCGCTCGGCGTGCCTGCGGCGGTGGCGGCGGCGATGGTTTCGCCTTGAGCGACAAGCCGGGCTGTTGCTGTCAGCAGGCCGGATCGCTGCATCTGCCATGACAACTGATCCAGCACGCAGCCGGAATACATGGCGAAGCGGGGCACTTCCGGCATCGCCGTTTCAATCGCCATGCTGGGGAGCGTCCAGTTGCCCGACTGAAAGGTGTGGGTCTTGGGCGTGGTGCCGGTGGTGACCGGCTGACCGAAGGCCGCCTTCGGGCAAGACCTCGGTCTATGCGCGCAACCGTGCTGGGGCCCCGTGGATAGATGTGATGCGGCCCTCGGGGCGCGATTTCCCGCTGCAGCCACATTTCGGGGTCAACCGCATCGCCAACTGGTCGCCGTCGGTGACCACGACGATCACCACCGAAGGTTTGCCGATCACCTCGGTCGGCACCGTCTCGCACCCGACGCTCGCCGCGACGAACCTCGCCGCCAGCATGCGGCGCTGGCGTCTGACTTCGGCGGCGGTGGTGGATTCGGTCGCCGACCAACGTTCCGCAGGCTGGGCCTGCTGGCGCGGCAATGGCGCAGGGCTTGGCGGCTGGACCTTCGTCACGCGGATTTCCCTGACAACATTGCAGGCGACCGGCATGGGATTCTTTGGCCTCTACGGTTCAACCGCCGCGCTGGCTGCCACACTCAGACTGTCTGCGGTGATCAACGCGGTCGGCATCGGTTTCCAGCGCGGCACCCATGCCAACTGGCAGCTGGTCACCAATGACGGCACCGGCGCACCGACCCTGACCGACATGGGCGCGCCCTTTGCCATAGCGCTGGGCGGCGTGCTGACCCTGTTCATCGCAACACCACCCAATGGCAGTTCCGTCTGGGTGCGCGCGGTCAACGAGGTCACCGGCGCGGTCTTTGAGCAGGAGATCACCGCCGACCTGCCCGCCAACACGCAATTCCTCTCGCCCCGCTTGTACCTCAACACCGGCGCGACAGCCGCCGCCGTAGCCTACGACTGCGCGGGCCTCTATCTCGAAACCGACTATTGAAGGGACCACCATGACCGAACGCACCACCATCTTGCAGGAGGTCGGCCAGGCCTTCCGCGAAAACGGCTTGACCGCTGCCATCACCGCACTGGTTGGCGGCTCTCTAGCCGTTGCTGCCACCGTCACACGCAAAGCCTTTACCAACGAGGCGATGCTGGAACGCCTCGGCCGCGAGCTGCACCTCGAACGCGAGCGAACCGACAAGCAGCGTGCCGATGACCGCAAGGCTGACGCTGGCCGGCTGGAGCGCATCGAAACGGACATCCGCGCCATGCGCGATGTGATGTTCGACGCCTTTCAGCGCGGCCGCACCGACTGAACGAAGACCACACCACCACGTCGACCCACCCCACCCGCCCCCGAGGCGGGTTTTTTGTTGCCCGACGCCGGGCAAAAGGAGCGCTTCTATGTCCACTGACCAAACTGACGCCATCCGCCTGATCCAGAGCGGCTTGGACAAACTTGGCCACAGCCCCGGTGCCATCGACGGCCAATGGGGTATCCGCACCGCACGGGCGCTGAAGCAATTGCTGTCCGCAAATGGACGGTCGGCCGCCTTGGCCCCGCCCGGCCCGCTGCCGTGGATTACCGAGGCGAAAACCGCGCTGGGCCGCAATGAAACGCGCGACCGCAACTGGCTGATGGACTGGCTCAAGCGCGATGGCCGTTCCTTGGGCGATCCCAGCAAGAACCCGTGGTGCGGCGACTTCGTGGAGACCTGCATCCGCATGGCCCTGCCGGAGAAACCCGTGCTCGGCGCGCTGGGCACCAATCCCTATTGGGCGCGCAACTGGCTGCTGTTCGGGCAAGCGGTGCAGCCCGTCACCGGTGCGGTGCTGATCTTTGAACGCGGTTCTGGCGGCCACGTCGGCTTCGCAGTCGGCCAGGATGACACGCATTTCTACGTGCTGGGCGGCAACCAATCCGACGCCGTCACCATCGCCCGGATCGCCAAGTCACGCCTTCTGGGCGCGCGCTGGCCCGCGACCTGTCCGCCCCGGCCCCAACGCCTGCCCACCATGAAGCCGGGCGAATTCCTCGCAACCACCAATGAACTCTGAACTGGAGAACACCATGCTGAAACCTGCAATCCTCGCCCTCATCCGCCAAATCCTGACCGTCGCGGGCACCGCACTCGTCGCCAAGGGCTATGTCCAAGCCTCGGATATCGAACCGGTCATCGGCGCGCTGCTTACCATCGGGTCGGTTGTGTGGTCTGTCGCAGACAAGCGCGGGAGGTAGAGACCACCCGAGGAAACCCGGGAAACGGGAATGGGTGGCGCAAGACCACCCATTCTTTAGGGAGCCAATGGCGGCTTCAGCCCTGCGGTGGTACGGTCTTAGGCGGATGCGATTGTCCACCTTCCACCTTTGTCGGCCAGACCTCCAGCAGTCCGCACAGAACAACCAAACCGCCACCGATCATCTCGCTAGCGGACAGCGTTTCCCCGGCAAAGATCGCGGCGGTCAGGGCGCCAAAAATCACCTCAGGCATCAGCAGAATGCCAACCCTTGCCGGGTCAAGCCGCAGGGTTGCCCACATCAGGGCGGCAATCGACAGCCCCCACCACACCCCGCCCGTGGCGAGGACCGTGACCCCGATGCGGACCGCGTCGGTTGCGGCGATTGCTGGCAGTGGTTCGAGAAACGGGGCAAAAGCGAAGGATGTCAGCGTTGCCCCAAGGGCGAACGTGAACGCTGCAGGCAGCGGCGGCACCCGGGATTTCAGCCGCATGCCTGCGGTCGCACCCGCCCAGATCAGCCCACCGATAAAGGCCATCCATTCGCCCAGACTGCGTGGAACCGGCAGGCCACCTTCGCCACCCAGCATGATGAACAGTCCGACAAGACCCACACCGATTGCAATCAGTCGCAATGGGGGAACATGCCAGCGCAGGATGAATTTTGCGATCAGCACGCTCCAGACAGGGCTGAAGAACCACAAAAGGACAACAAGCGCCACTTTGCCATATAGAAACCCGATGGAATACAGCGCGAAAGCGGCACCACCCAGCGCAATCGACACCACGCCGACAAACCCGGTATCTTGAAACACGTGAGTCTTTCCCGCAACGAACGGCAATAGGAACAGCATCGCCGCGAGGGTGATCGCACCCGTGCCCCATGCGCCATCCAGCCCAAGCTCGGCGATTGCGCGCACAGGGACCCAGTAAACGCCCCAAAAGACGCCCGTGACCAGCACGATGACCGAGGCAAGGAAGGTCGTGTTCAAGGTAGTGCGCCCTCATGTTCCAGGATGCTCGAAAACGTCGAACACCCCATTCCTTGCATACCGCGAAGAATACGTCTCTCCTGCGGCACGCGGCTTTGTCGCTCCGACGTGGCATGACCGAATTGCGACCAACCACAAAATTCGTCCGCCACAGGACGGGTGCAATCCTTCCGCAAAGGCCTTGGTGCTATTCGATCCGAGGATATGCAGATCGCGGGTGGTTTCAACGGGTCAACATGACACGCAGCTTGCGGGACTTGATCATCGTTTAAGGGTTAAACTGATGTATTGACTTATCCCTCAAATCCACGTTCCTTGCACCCGCGACAGGGGCGTCCGGGGATCCGGGCTGAGAAGCACCCTTTGAACCTGAACCAGATCATGCTGGCGTAGGGAGTCTGCGGTGGGTGTCCCTTTCGGCCTTTGATGGCCACATGGTGCCCGCCACTGGCCCCTTGCGTACAGCAGGGGAGCCTTATGGAAGACACCGGAACCTACCTCGCCACCATGCGCGCCAACGCGCCACTGGTGCACAACATCACCAACTATGTCGCCATGAACATTGCTGCCAACGTCGCTTTGGCGGCAGGCGCGTCACCCGCCATGGTGCATGCCCGCGAAGAGGTGGTGGAGTTTGCGGGCCTTGCCCAAGCGTTGAGCGTGAACATCGGCACGCTGGATGCACCTTGGGCCGAGGCGATGGAGATGGCCGCGCAGGTGATGGCGGCTGCGGGCAGACCTTGGGTGCTGGACCCGGTCGGCGTGGGGGCCACGCAGTTTCGCCGTGATGTCTGCGCGCGGCTGATGGCCCTGCGGCCGACGGTCATTCGTGGAAACGCGTCCGAGATTCTGGCACTGGCGGGACTGGGTGGTGCGGGACGCGGGGCCGACAGTGCCGATCCTGTGACTGCGGCCGAGGCCTGCGCGCGGGACCTTGCAATCCGTACCGGTGCGGTGGTCGCGGTCTCTGGCCCGGTGGACTATGTCACCGATGGAGCGCAAGGCTTCCGCGTGGCGAATGGCGATGCGCTGATGCCCCGCGTGACAGCCTTGGGTTGTTCACTGAACGGGCTTATCGCCGCGTTTTTGGTAGGCCAACCCGCGCTGCACGCGACGGTGGCGGCGCTGGTTTACTTTGGGCTGGCCGGGGAACGCGCGGCGCAAGGGGCCAATGGCCCCGGCAGTTTTCAGGTCGCGTTTCTGGACGCGCTTTACACCCTGACGCCACAGGATGTGACCGCAGGTGCTCGGGTCAGCCGCGCATGAAGGGGCCGATTTATGTGATCACAGACCCCGACTCTCCCTTGCCCGTGGGCGAACAGGCGCGCGCGGCGGCGCGGGGCGGGGCGGCATGGGTGCAACTGCGCGACAAGACTGCGCCCGACGATGATCTGGCGGCACTGGTGCGGCTGCTGTTGCCGGAAATGGCCGCATTGGGCGCGCTGCTGATCGTCAATGACCGGGTCGAAGTGGCCCTAGCCGCTGGCGCGAATGGGCTGCACATCGGCCAAGGCGACGGCGATGCGGGCGCTATCCGTCAGCGGATGCCGCCTGGCATGATCCTTGGCCTGTCGATCGAGACTGTGGCGCAAGCCCGCCTGATCCCGCCCGGTGTGGACTATATCGGCGCAGGCCCGGTGCGCGCCACACTGACCAAGCCCGACCATGCCGCCCCCATCGGCTTTGACGGCTTGGCGCAGATTGTAGCGGCCACGAGCCTTCCCACCTTTGCCATCGGCGGCCTGAAGCACGGCGATGCAGGGGCGGTGCGCGCTACAGGGGCCGTCGGCATGGCGGTGGTCAGCGCCGTAACCCGTGCGCCCGACCCTGAGGCTGCAACGCGTGCCCTGCTGGCAGAATGGGGGACGGCATGATCCCCAACATCCTGTCGATTGCAGGGTCTGACCCATCGGGTGGCGCGGGGATCCAGGCCGATATCAAGGCGATCTCGGCCAATGGCGGCTATGCCATGGCCGCGATCACTGCCCTGACGGCACAGAACACCCAAGGTGTCACCGGCGTTCAGATGATCGCACCGGATTTCGTGGCCGCCCAGATTGCAGCAATCCGCGCCGATATCAGGGTGGATGCCGTCAAGATCGGAATGCTGGGCACCGCCGCGATCATCCGGGCGGTTCTTGAAGGGCTATCAGGCCTGACGGTACCCATCGTCCTCGATCCGGTGATGGTCGCCAAAAGCGGTGATCGCTTGTTGCAGGCCGAGGCGGTTGCCGCCTTGCGCGCAGCCCTGCCCATCGCGTCCATCATCACCCCCAACCTGCCGGAAGCCGCCGACCTGCTGGGGGTTCCCGAGGCCACGACCCGTGCCGAAATGCAGGCACAAGGGCAGGCGCTGTTGGCGCTTGGCGTACAGGCGGTGCTGCTGAAAGGCGGCCATCTGCCGGGGGAAGATTGCCCCGATCTGCTGGCCAGTGCGGCGGGCGTTACATGGCTGCCCGGCACCCGCCACGCAACCCGCAAGACCCATGGCACCGGCTGCACATTGTCCTCTGCGCTGGCGACGCATCTGGGCCTTGGTCTGCCCCTGCTGCAGGCGGCAGACCAAGCCAAGGCCTATGTCGCCCGCGCCATCGCCACCGCTGATGCCCTGACGGTAGGCATGGGCCACGGCCCGACCCACCACTTTCACGCCATATCCAAAGGAAGCACCCCATCTCTGATCTGACCGTTCTTGTTACCGGCGCTGGCCGTGGCCTTGGGGCCGCCATCGCCCGTGCATTCCACCGCGAGGGCGCACGCGTCGCCATCAACTATCGCAACAGCCAAACGGCGGCCGAGGCGCTGGCCGCTGATCTTGGCCCGCGCGCCGCCGCGTTTTGTGCGGATGTGACCGACCCCGCACAGGTTGTGGCGATGGTCGATCAAATCACCGGCCGCTTTGGTGCCCCGGATGTGCTGGTCCACAACGCCTTGGCGGATTTCGCGTTCAACGGCGATGCCCGGACTCATCTCGACCGACTGTGTTGGGCCGATATCGCGCGGCAGACCGAAACTGCCGTGGGGGGCGCACTGAACTGCCTTGCCGCGATGCAGGCCCACTGCGCGGCTCAAGGCTTTGGCCGCATTATCACCATCGGCACAAACCTGATGCAAAATCCCGTTGTGCCCTATCACGACTATACTGCGGCCAAGGGCGCAACCCTGGCCTTTACCCGCACCGCCGCCAAGGAACTTGGGCCAATGGGCATCACGGTCAACATGGTGTCGGGGGGGCTGTTGCGCACAACCGATGCCAGTGCGGCCACCCCCGATGCGGTTTTCGACATCATTGCATCCCAAACCCCGCTGGGCCGCGTGACGACGCCCGAAGATCTGGCCGATGCGGTGCTGTTCTTTGCGTCGCCATGGGCGCGGGCAGTAACGGGGCAGAACCTGATCGTCGATGGTGGGCTGGTCTTCGGGTAAGAGAACTTCGCAGGGTTCCAGCGTCGCGGACCTGTGAACCCTGCAACTACTAAATACTTTTGCGACTTGAGCGCTGTCGAGTAGCCCCAAACACAAAAAGCCCCCGCTTTTAAGGGGGGACTCGTAAAACGTTGACATGGCGTTGACACAAAATGCGCAAACGAAAACCCGACTGTTTAGGTTGGGCTCTATGTATCTGATAAGTTTGAGAGCTTTGGTTGCGGGGCGGGATTTGAACCTGCGGCCTTTAGGTTATGAGTCGAGACGAACGATCCATGAACAACTGCGCTGAACCGCGATAGGTTACGCGATTTCCGACAGTTGCGAGCGGGGTTCCCCGAGGCGGCCTGCGCACGGATGGTCAGTATTGCGCAGCGGTTTTCCCCCTCTTGCTTCCACCATGCTTCCAACGGGCGGCGCCATGATTTTCCGGTAGCAAGAACATCAATACGATGTCTCACAAGGTGCTTTTCGCGCTTTCACGGCGGATGCACTATGAAGAAAATCTAAATAAAGACGAGAAGCTGCGTTGATCTCGAACAAGTCGGGAAAACGATAAACTGGTGCATACTTCTGCTTGATTGGATCCAAACGATTCCGGGCAAGGTACGCAAGCAAGAAGGAAAGCCACCGATGCAACGCAGTGCAGCAACAGGGCGGCATTACATGGTGGGTGGCGGCATCGCGGCCCTTTCGGCGGCGGCTCTCTTGGTCCGCGACGGCGGCGTGCCGGGTGACAGGATAACAATTCTCGAACACCATGGCACGGCCGGGGGTAGCCTTGATGGTTCGGGTGAGGCGGAGACGGGCTATCTGACGCGCGGTGGGCGCATGTTCGAGCCGAACTTCGTCTGCACCCTTGATCTGCTGTCCGCGATCCCGGCACCCGATGATCCGGCGGTTTCGGTCAGGGATGACATTCTGGCCTTCAACCGCCTGGTGCCGGGCCGCGCGGAATGCAGGATCGTGCGCGACGGTCAGAAGGCAGAGGACCGGTATCGCCTCGGCCTTGGGCCCGAGGAGATCGTGGCGCTCAACCGTCTGCTTCTGACGCCCGAGGGGCGGCTCGATGGACGCAGGATCGAAGACTGGTTCGCCCCCGAATTCTTCGGCTCGAACTTCTGGATCATGTGGTCCACGATGTTCTCGTTCCAGCCGTGGCATTCGGTGGCTGAAATGCGGCGCTACATGCGGCGCTTCCTGCACCTCTTTCCCGGCCTGGCGCGGATCGAGGGGATACTGCGGACGCGCTACAACCAGTATGACTCGATCGTCGCGCCGATCCTCGTCTGGCTGTTGAAGCAAGGAGTGAATCTGCGCACCGGCAGCAGCGTGGCCGATCTAACCATCGAAGGCGACCAGAATAGCCGGCGGGTTACGCAGCTGCATCTGGCTACGGGCGGCACCATCGACGTCGCACCCGAAGACCGCGTCTATCTGACCCTAGGCTCGATGACCGACGCCACAGTGACCGGTGACCGGGATACACCGCCCCCTTCGGAAGACGGCCAGTCGCCCGGCTTCGACCTATGGCGGCGGCTTGCAGCCCGCAACGAGGGGCTGGGGCGGCCCGAGGTCTTCGCCGGGCATTCGGATCGAACGTCATGGACCTCGTTCACCGTCACGCTGAACTCGCCTGCTTTCATCACCTTCATGGAGGACTTCAGCAGCAACCGGACCGGGACCGGCGGACTGGTCACCTTTGCCGACTCGGCATGGCTCATGTCCATCGTCATGTTCCACCAGCCGCATTTCCGGGAGCAGCCTGCCAACCGGCCGGTGTTCTGGGGCTACGGCCTTCGCGGTGATCGGCCCGGCGACGTGATCGCCAAACCCATGGCGCAGGCGACCGGCGAGGAAATCCGCGAAGAGTTGGCCCATCAGCTTCGCCTGCAAGCGGACCAGCGGGCCGAATTCTTCGACGGCGCACAAATCATCCCCTGCCGGATGCCCGTCATCACCAGCCAGTTCATGCCTCGACAGCCGGGCGACCGGCCGCCGGTGATCCCGCGTGGAGCCGAGAACTTCGCCGTCATCGGCCAGTTCTGCGAGATCCCGCGCGACTGCGTGTTCACAGTGGAATATTCCGTGCGCTCGGCCTGGATGGCAGTGCACGGCCTCACTGGCGAGGTGGCGCCGCCACCTCCCGTCGTGCGCAGCGACCGCGACCCGCGCGCCCTGCTGAGGGCCGCCAAGGTACTTCTCACCGGCTAGCGGGTGGTAAGCGTCCGGCCTGACCGCTCTGCCGCGGGGTGAGAGTGTGGGATAGTGTCCACCATTGATAGTGGACACTATGGTGATGACGTGGCGCGTCGGACG
>WRPH01000028.1 GCA_009773375.1 Paracoccaceae bacterium | reverse complement strand
AAAAGCCAAGCGGCATCGGCGTATCGGTGAAGCGGGCGATGATATCCCAATGCAGATCGACGGCGTTCAACTCGATATGCGCCAGCGCGTGCAACAGCGCGATGCGGCCCTGCGGGCTGCCGGGGCGGCACCTCGCGCGGGTCCAGCAGGTCGGGCTTGGCGGGCCGCGCTGGACGGTCGGGCGGCGTGGCCTGCCCGATGGCCAACGGTTGGCCCGCCGCCCGCGATGCGCGCCAGCTTGCAGCATGGGCGTGCGACTGCGCCGCTTTGGCGCGCCCGTCGGCGGTGGTCAGCACCTCGACGGCCATTTCAGCCAGCGTTTTCATCTGCGTCGCACTCCTTCTTGCACCGGCTACCTTGAACCGGCCACCTTGAACCGGCCACCTTGAACCGGCCACCTTGAACCGGCCACCTTGAACCGGCCTGTGTGGTTCAGAGCCAAATTCCTTTGAAAGGAATTTGACGCCTCACATCGCGCGAACGGCGGCCAACACCTCGTCGGCGTGGCCCTTGACCGATACTTTGTTCCACACCTGCGCGACCATACCTGCCGCATCAATCAGCACGGTGGTGCGTTCGATGCCCATGTAGGTCTTGCCATACATGGATTTTTCCAGCCAGACGCCATAGGCTTCGCAGGTCTGTCCGGCCTCGTCCGAGACAAGGATGATCGACAGCCCGTGCTTCTGGCAGAATTTGTCATGCGCCTTGACGCTGTCTTTCGACACCCCGATCACCGTGCAACCAGCGGCGGCGAAATCGGCCAGACGGGCGCTGAAATCCTGTGCCTCCAGCGTGCAGCCGGGGGTGTCGTCTTTCGGGTAGAAATACAGCACCACCTTGCCGGGGCGCAGGGCAGACAGCGTGAGGCTGCCGCCGCCATCGCGGGGCAGGGTGAAATCGGGGGCAATCTGGCCAGTGGTGATCATGCGCGGCTCCTTGCTTTTCGGGGATCAACCCTTTGCGATCTAGTTGCCTTCGGGCAAAGATAAAGGCAAGCCCGTGACATAGGGGATCATCGGTGGCAAACACCGGGAAAGGCGGGCAATGACAGAGCAGGCGCAGAGCAAGGCCGGGGGCGATGGCGCACCCGATGCCGGCGCGCCCGTGGCTGCTGTTGAGGCCAGCGTGGCGGCCCCCCAGCCCGATGTCGCCGCCCCTACGGCAAAGCCCGCCAGAAAGACCGACGCGGCGCGGAAAACCAGACAGCGCAAGCGCCGCCGCAGTGGGCTTGGCACCCGGCTGTTCCTGCTGTTGCTGGCCTTTGGTCTGGTTTTTCTCGCGCTTGGGTTAAGCGGCAAGCCGATCACCATGCCGGTCTGGGTGGTGGCCGAGATCGAATCCCGCGCCAACACCGCGCTGGCCAAGGCGCTGCCCGAGGGGGCTTTGGCGCTGGGGGGCGTCGAAATCACCGTGGACAGCGATTGGGTGCCGCGGTTGCGGCTGGAGGATGTGCGGCTGCTGAAACCCGGCGGGCAGGCGCTGGTGACGCTGCCGGACCTGCGGCTGACGCTGGACCCCGGCGCGCTGTTGCACGGGCAGGTGCGCGCGCGCAGCCTTCGGCTGATCGGGGCGCAGCTGGCGATCAAGCGCGACCGTGACGGCCAGTTCGATTTCGCGCTGGGGGCCAGCCCGAGCCAGCCGCCGATTCACAGTTTTGCCGAGCTTTTTGCCGCCATCAACCGCGCCTTTGCCAGCCCGGCCGCAGCGACTCTGGCCTCGGTCGAAGCCGAGGCGCTGACGGTAACGCTGCAAGATCTGCGCAGTGGGCGGACCTGGGCGATGGGCGACGGGCGGCTGCGGCTGGAAAACCGCGCCGATGCGCTGGCCGCCGAGGTCAGTCTTTCGGTGATCAGCGGGGCCAGCCCGGCGCGGGCGGTGCTGACGCTGGTGTCGCCGAAGGGGGCCAACGAGGTGCGGGTTTCGGCACAGATCGAGGGCGTCGCTGCGCGCGACATCGCGGCGCAGGCGGCGCCCTTCGCGTGGGCGCAGGTGCTGGATGCGCCGATTTCGGGCCGGATTCAGACCACGCTGGACGCCAGCGGCGTGGCGCAGATGCAGGCTTCGCTTCGCTTCGGCGCAGGCGCTTTGCAACCCAGCCCCGGCGCGCGCGCCATTGCCTTTGACAGTGCGGCGCTGTCGCTGACCTATGATCCGCTGCAGGGGCGGCTGAATGTGACGGAACTTGCGGTGCAAAGCCCGACCTTGCGGGTCAATGGCAGCGGCCATGCCTATCTGGTGCGCGCCGATGGCAGCACCATTACCGGGGCTTTGGCGGGCGAATTGCCCGATGCCTACCTGTCGCAACTGACGTTTTCGGATGTGAAGATCGACCCCGAGGGGTTGTTTCAGGAACCTGTCGAATTCAGTCAGGGCGCTTTGGATCTGCGGCTGCGGCTTGACCCGTTTTCGGTTGAAATCGGCCAGATGGCGCTGGCGGAGGCCGGGCGGCGCTTGTCGGCCTCGGGGCGGCTGGGGGCGGATGCGCAGGGTTGGCGGGCCTCGGTCGATCTGGCGCTGAACGAGATTCAGCATGACCGACTGGTGGCACTGTGGCCGGTGACCCTGCTGCCGAACACCCGCGCCTGGGTTGGCAAAAATGTGCTGAACGGGTCTTTGACCGATGTGAAGGCGGCCTTGCGGATCGAGCCGGGGGCCGAGCCGCGGCTGCATCTGGGCTATAACTTTGCCAATGCCGATGTGCGCTTTGTCGCCACCTTACCGCCGATTACAGCCGGGTCTGGCTATGCCAGTGTTGATGGCCCGGCCTATACCATGGTGATGACGCAGGGCCGTGTGACGCCACCCGAAGGTGGGCAGATCGATGTGGCGGGGTCAGTCTTTGCGATTGCCAATGTGACCCGCCGTCCGGCGCTGGCGGATATAACGCTGAAAACCCGCTCCAGCCTGACCGCCGCCTTGTCGCTGCTGGATCAGCCGCCGTTTCACTTCATGACCAAGGCAGATCAGCCGGTGACGCTGGGGCAGGGTGAGGCGCAGATCGAGACGCACCTGCAACTGCCGCTGCAAAAGAAGATCGCGCTGAAGGATGTGTCGTATCAGGTGGCCGGCACGGTCACGGGGTTTTCGTCGGAAACGCTGGTGCCGGGGCGGGCGATCCGTGCCGATACGCTGGCGGTGGCCGCGGACACCAGCGGGCTGTCGATCTCGGGTCAGGGCGCGCTGGGGGCGGTGCCGTTTGACGTGACCTATCGGCAAAGCTTTGCGCCGGATCAGAAGGGCAAGGCCCGGATTGAGGGCAGCGTGACGCTGTCGCAGCGCAGCGCAGAGGATATGGGCCTGGGTCTGCCCAAGGGCATGGTCAGCGGGCAGGGCCGGGGGCAGGTGACGATTGATCTGACGCGCGGTGCGCCGGGGCGGCTGTCGCTGACCTCCGATCTTGCCCAGATCGGGTTGAATATACCCGAGGTGGGCTGGTCGAAATCCGCAGCCAGCCGCGGCAAGCTGGAGGCCGTCGTGCAGCTTGGCACGCCGCCCAAGGTGGAACGGCTACGGGTGTCCGCCGCAGGGCTGGAAGCCAGCGGCAGCATCACCCTGCGCGCGGGCGGCGGGCTGGATGTAGCACGGTTTGACCGGGTGCAACTGGATGATTGGCTCGATGCGCCGGTGGAGCTGCGCGGGCGCGGTGCGGGCAAGGCGGTGGGCATCGCGCTGACCGGCGGTTCGGTGGACATGCGGCGGATGCCGTCGGCCTCGCAGCGCAAATCTGGCGGCAAGGGCGGCGGTCCGCTGGAGCTGCGGCTGGACAGTTTGCAGGTATCGGACAGCATCGCGCTGACCGGCTTTCGCGGCGATCTCAGTCTGGCGGGTGGCTTGCAGGGCAGCTTTACCGCCGCGATCAATGGCAAGGCGGCGGTGACGGGGGCGGTGGTGCCTGCCCGCAATGGGACTGCGGTGCGGCTGCAATCGGATAATGCCGGTGCTGTGCTGGCGGCGGCGGGGATCTTCGCATCGGCGCGCGGTGGCTCGCTCGATGTCACGCTGAACCCGCGCCAGCAGGAGGGCAGCTATGACGGCGTGGCAAAGATCGGTAACGTGCGGGTGCGTAACACCAATGTGCTGGCAGAGCTGCTGAATGCGATTTCGGTGGTCGGCCTGCTGGAACAGTTGAACGGCGAAGGGCTGCTGTTTCAGGACGCCGAGGGTGTGTTTGTGCTGACGCCAAGGGCGGTCGAGGTGCAGCGCGGCTCGGCGGTGGGGGCGTCTTTGGGTGTCTCCATGGCCGGGGTTTACAAAAGCGGCACGGGCGAGTTGTTCATGCAGGGCGTGGTGTCGCCGATCTATCTGCTGAACGGCATCGGCGCCATGCTGACCAAGCGCGGCGAGGGGCTGTTCGGCTTCAACTATTCCTTGCGCGGCAAGGCGGATGATCCGCAAGTGGACGTCAACCCGCTGTCGATCCTGACCCCGGGGATGTTCCGCGAGATATTCCGAAAACCGCCACCAGTATTGGGAGACAAGGGCGAATGAACCTGTCGGATTTCGATTTCCATCTGCCCGAGGCGTTGATCGCCACGCGGCCCGCCAAGCCACGTTCTTCGGCACGGTTGCTGCTGGCCGAGGGCGACAGCATCCGCGATCTGCATGTCGCCGATCTGGTCGATCTGTTTCGTGCCGGGGATCGTTTGGTATTAAACAATACCAAGGTTATCCCGGCGCGGCTGTTCGGCCAGCGTGCGCGCGGTGAAGCGGTGGCGAAGATCGAAATCACCCTGCTGGAGCCGCAGGCGCAAGGCTGGCGGGCGCTGGCCAAGCCACTGCGCAAGGTCAATGTCGGCGAGGTGATCCGGTTTTCCGATCAGCTTTCGGCGGAGGTGGTCGAAAAGACCGAAACCGATCTGCGGCTGGTGTTCAACCTGACCGGCGATGATTTTGACGCCGCGCTGAATGCCGCAGGGGCGATGCCGCTGCCGCCCTACATTGCCGCCAAACGCCCTGCGGATGATCAGGACAAAGCCGATTACCAGACCGTCTTTGCCCGCCACGCCGGAGCCGTCGCCGCGCCCACTGCAAGCCTGCACTTTGACGCCGAATTGCTGACCGCTTTGGCTGCCAAAGGCGTGGCGTTCACCGAAGTCACCCTGCATGTCGGCGCGGGCACCTTTCTGCCGGTGAAGGTGGAAGATGTCACCACCCACAAGATGCACGCCGAATGGGGGCAGGTGACAGCGCAGGCCGCAGACGAAATCAACGCCAGCAAGGCCGCTGGTGGCCGGGTGATCCCGGTCGGCACCACCGCGCTGCGGCTGATTGAATCTGCGGCGGTGTCGGGCAAGGTGGAGCCGTGGCAGGGCACGACGGACATATTCATCTATCCCGGCTACAGGTTCCGCGTCGCCGATGCGTTGATGACCAACTTCCATTTGCCGAAATCGACGCTGCTGATGCTGGTGTCGGCACTGATGGGCAAGCACCGGATTGACCGGATTTATGCGCATGCGGTGGCAACGGGCTATCGGTTCTTCTCCTACGGCGACGCCTCGCTGCTGATCCCCTGACTGGGCGGTGCGTGACACCCGATTTGCGCTGCCGCGAAAATCGGGCTTTCACACACCCTACCTCTGGCGCGGCGTCAGACCGCTGTGTCGGAAATAAACCATTCCGAAACCGCCATTCTGCTACGATACGCTCGACAACCGGAGTCGCCTGATGCTGAAAGTTCTTGCCCATTCCTGGCCGCTGTTGCTGGGCGTCATGCTGCTGATGGTTGGCAACGGTGTACAAGGCTCGCTGTTGGGTATTCGCGGCGCGTTGGAGGGGTTTACCACCTTTCAGCTTTCTGTGGTGATGTCGGCGTATTTCCTTGGCTTTCTGGGCGGCTCGCGGCTGGCACCGGCGATGATCCGCCGCGTCGGCCACGTGCGGGTGTTCTCGGCGCTGGGGTCGATGATTTCCGCCGTGCTGGTGCTGTATCCGTTGCTGCTGGACTGGACCGCCTGGGCACTGATGCGGGTGCTGATCGGCTTTTGCTTTTCCGGCATCTATGTCACCGCCGAAAGCTGGCTGAACAACACCGCCAGCAATGAAACCCGTGGGCAGGCGCTGTCGGCCTATATGATCGTGCAGATGCTGGGCATCATTGCCAGTCAGGGCCTGCTGGCGATGGGCGATCCAAGCGGTTTTGGGCTGTTCATCATCCCGTCAGTGCTGGTGTCGCTGGCGTTCATGCCGATTCTGCTGGCCGACACGCCCGCGCCGACGTTTGATTCGATCAAGGCAATGAGCTTTCGGCAGTTGTTCGTCATCTCACCTTTGGGCTGCGCGGGGATGCTGCTGACCGGCGGCGTGTTCTCGGCGATGTTCGGCATGGCCTCGGTCTATGGCGCGATGAGTGCGATGACCATCGCCCAGATCGCGATCTTTGTGGCGGCGATGTATGTCGGCGGGCTGGTGCTGCAATATCCGATCGGCTGGCTGTCTGACCGCATCGACCGGCGCGCGCTGATCTTGTGGATGTCGGCGGCGGGGGCGGTGGTGATGGGAGTCGCCGCTGCCTTGCCCTTGCCGTTCGTGTTCGAAGTGGTGGTGGCGGCGCTGCTGGGCGGTATCATCAACCCGCTGTATTCGCTGCTGATTGCCCATACCAATGACTATCTGGGCAAAGAGGAAATGCCGGGTGCCTCGGCTGGCTTGATCTTTCTGAACGGCTTTGGCGCGATTTTCGGGCCGCTGGTGGCCGGCTGGCTGATGGGAGAGATCGGGCCGAAGGGGTATTTTCTGATCATCGGCGGCTTTTTTGCGGTGCTGGCGGGCTATGCCGCCTACCGGATGACCCGCCGCGCGGCTCCGGTGCAATCGGGTGGCTATACCGGCCTGTCGCCCACCGCGTCTTCGTTGGCGGTTGAGGCGGTGTTGTCGGATGAACCCCGGCGTTAGCGCAACCAAAGCGGTTGCGGGCCGGCGGTGAACCTGCCACGCTGCAACAAAGAGGTACGCCGATGTCTGATCCGATTGAAATTCTCGACTATTGGTTGGGCGAGGTTGGCCCCGAAGGCTGGTATGCCGGAAGCGAGGCGCTGGACGCCGATATCCGTGATCGTTTTGGCGATATCTGGCAGGCTGCGGCCGAGGGCGGGCTGGAACATTGGGTCGAAGGCACCGTCGGCACGCTGGCCTATCTGATTCTGTGCGACCAACTGGCCCGCAACATGCACCGCGGCACCGCGCAGGCTTTTGCCACCGACGCGCAGGCTTTGGCAGCGGCCAGGCTGGCGGTGGATCAAGGCTGGGATCTGAACGCCCCCGAACCGGAACGGCAGTTTTTCTACATGCCGTTTGAACATTCTGAAAATCCGGCCGATCAGGATCGTGCGGTGGAGCTGCTGGCGGAACGTCTGGCCTCCGACCCGGAAATGGCGCTGCATGCGCGGGCACACCGTGACATCATTGCCAAATTTGGCCGGTTTCCGTTTCGCAACGCAGCCTTGGGCCGTGAAACCACCGCAGCAGAGGCAGAATTTCTGGCCGCAGGCGGGTACGCCGCCGTGGTCAATCGGCTGAAAGCCAGCCATGCAGCCGATGCATAGGCCCCCGGCAATGCCAGCGTTGCTTGGGTTTTGAAATTAGTTTAATGGCAAACTACTTTTTCTGAGGAGGGAAAGATGGCTGCTCAAACATTCGACGTGATCGTGATCGGCGCAGGCCCCGGTGGCTATGTGGCTGCCATTCGGGCCAGCCAGCTGGGCCAGAAGGTGGCGATTGTCGAACGCGAAAATCTGGGCGGTATCTGCCTGAACTGGGGCTGTATCCCGACCAAGGCGCTGCTGCGCAGTGCCGAGGTGTTTCATCTGATGCACCGCGCCAAGGAATTCGGCCTGAAGGTCGAGGGTGCCTCGTTCGATCTGAATGCAGTGGTGGCGCGCTCGCGCGGGGTGGCGAAACAGCTGTCGGGTGGTATTGGTCATCTGATGAAAAAGAACAAGGTCACCGTGTTCATGGGGACGGCGACGCTGCCGAAGGCCGGAGTCGTGTCGGTGAAAACCGACAAGGGCACCGAGGAATTGACCGCCAAGTCGATCATCCTTGCCACCGGCGCGCGTGCGCGCGAATTGCCGGGGCTGGAAGCCGATGGTGATCTGGTCTGGACGTACCGCCACGCGCTGCAACCCAAACGGATGCCGAAAAAACTGCTGGTGATTGGTTCCGGCGCGATTGGCATCGAATTTGCCAGCTTTTTCAAAACCTTGGGTGCTGATACCACGGTGGTCGAGGTGATGGACCGCGTGCTGCCGGTGGAAGACGCCGAGATCAGCGCTTTTGCCAAGAAGGCCTTCGTCAAGCAGGGCATGACTATTCTTGAAAAGACCACGGTGAAGAAACTGGATCGCTCGCCCGGCAAGGTGGTGGCGCATCTGGAAGATGCCAAGGGCACCACGACGCAGGAATTCGACACGGTGATTTCCGCTGTGGGTATCGTCGGCAATATCGAAAATCTCGGGCTGGAGGCTTTGGGTGTGAAGATCGACCGCACCCATGTGGTGACGGATGAATTCTGCCGCACCGGCGTTCCCGGTCTTTATGCCATTGGCGACATCGCCGGCGCGCCGTGGCTGGCGCACAAGGCCAGCCATGAGGGCGTGATGGTGGCCGAACTGATCGCGGGCGGGCATCCGCATCCGATCAAACCGGGCAGCATTGCCGGTTGCACCTATTGCCACCCGCAAGTGGCCAGTGTCGGGATGACCGAGGCGAAGGCCAAAGAGGCCGGGTTCGAGGTGAAGGTCGGCCGCTTCCCGTTCATTGGTAACGGCAAGGCGATTGCCTTGGGCGAATCCGAGGGCATGATCAAAACCGTGTTCGACGCCAAGACCGGCGAGCTGTTGGGCGCGCACATGATCGGCGCGGAAGTGACCGAACTGATTCAGGGCTATGTGATTGGACGGTCGCTGGAGACCACCGAGGAAGACCTGATGAACACGGTCTTCCCGCATCCGACGCTGTCGGAAATGATGCACGAGTCGGTTCTGGACGCTTACGGTCGCGCGCTGCATATCTGACACTGATTTTCGTGAAAAGCCGCAGGGGGGCTGTCTGCCCCCCGTCGCATGCGCGACTCCCCCCGAGGATATTTGTGCAGAGAGGATGACCGATGCGGGCAATGTTGACCGTGCTGGCGCTTTGGGCGGCGGGGCTGGGGGCTGCGGCGCAGTTTGGCAAGATTTCTGTTCTGTATGAGGCGCTTGGCACGGCCTATGCGGCGCATGCCGGGGTGGGCATTGGGCTGATGGTGTCGGTTGTCGGCATGGTCGGGCTGATCTTTGGCACCACGGCGGGGTTGCTGGTGGCGCGGATCGGGCCACGGAGGGCGGTGCTGGCGGCCTTGGCTTTGGGCGCTGCGGTGAGTTTGGTGCAGGCCAGCTTTCCGGCCTATCCGTTGATGATGCTGACACGCGTGCTGGAGGGGGTGTCGCATCTGACCATTGTGGTGGTGGGGCCGACGGCGATTGCCGGGGTGACATCGGCGCGGCATCAAGGCCTTGCGATGACGCTGTGGTCATCGTTTTTTGGCGTGACCTATGCGGCGCTGGCGTATTTTGCGCCGGGGCTGATCGCGGCTGCCGGGCCATCAGCGCTGTTTTTGGCGCATGGCGGCTGGATGTTGGGCTGTCTTGGGCTGTTGTGGCTGCTGATGTCGGCTGATCCGGCCCATTCGGTGCCGCGGGGGCAGGGCAATCTGTTGGCGCAGCATCTGGCGATCTATGCTTCGCCCTATCTGGCGGCGCCTGCGATGGGGTTTGTCTGCTATACCGTGACCTATGTGGCGGTCTTGACGCTGCTTCCGGCGGTGGTCACCCCCGGTTGGGGCGGCTTTGTCGGCGTGGCGATGCCGCTGGTGTCGATTGTGGTGTCGCTGACCTTCGGGGTCTGGCTGCTGTCGTGGCTGAAGGCTTACCGGCTGGTGCAGCTGGGGTTTGCGGCGGCGATTCTGGCCAGCCTTGGGCTTTGGGCGGCTTGGGGGCAGGGCGCGGCAGAGGCGGGGTTTGCGCTGTGCCTCGCGGCGGCTTTGGGGGTGGTGCAGGGCGCGAGTTTCGCCAGTCTGGCGCAGCTCAACCCCAGTGCAGAGGACCGGGCGCGCGGGGCGGGGGCGATTGCGCAACTGGGCAATCTGGGCACCACCACGGGCACGCCGCTGCTGGCATGGATTTTGCCGCAAGCCGGGGTGAGCGGGCTTGCGGCGTTTCTGATCGGGTTTTCTGCCTTGGGGATTGCGATTCACGCGCTACAGGCATGCCGCCGCCGGTTTAGCGGCTGACTGGCCCGCCCGCCGAGGCCCAATCGCCAAAGCCGCCGATGTTATGCGCCTCAAAGCCGAGCTTGGCCAAGGCTTGCGTCGCCATGCCGGCGCGACCACCCACGGCGCAATAGACCGCGACCGGCTTGTTCTTGGCGATCTTGGCATCGGCCTGCAGCGGCACCATCGACAGCGGAATATGCAGCGCGCCCGCAGCCTTGCCCGAGGCGGCAATCTCGGCAGCTTCGCGCACGTCGAGCACGGTGATCTCGCCCTTCGCAGCGCGGGCGATGGCGTCTTTCGTGGTAAGTTTGGTCATCGGGGAGCCTTTCCTGTATCCTGTTGCCTGTAATATATTCTGATATAAGAATATGTAAAGTCAGCTGTGAAAAGATTTCTGTCAGACAGGCAGAGTTCATCCTTCGTTCACATTTTCGGGTTGGAGACTCGGGGGTTTCGGCCTATCTATGGCGCGTCGTATGGGGTGGGTCATGGCTGAGCAGAAGTTCATCGAGGTNNNNTTCATCGAGGTGCGCGGCGCGCGCGAACACAATCTGAAAAACGTCGATGTCGATATCCCGCGCGATCAGTTCGTGGTGATCACCGGGCTTTCCGGGTCGGGAAAATCCAGCTTGGCGTTTGACACGATCTATGCCGAAGGCCAGCGGCGTTATGTGGAAAGTCTGTCGGCCTATGCGCGGCAATTCCTTGATATGGCTGGGAAACCGGATGTGGACCATATCAGCGGCCTGAGCCCGGCGATTTCGATTGAACAGAAGACCACCTCGAAAAACCCGCGATCAACCGTCGGCACCGTGACCGAGATTTACGATTACATGCGGCTTTTGTTCGCCCGCGTCGGCACGCCGTATAGCCCGGCGACCGGCCTGCCGATCACCGCGATGCAGGTGCAGGACATGGTTGATGCGGTGATGGCGATGCCCGAGGGCAGCCGCGCCTATCTGCTGGCGCCGATCATCCGTGACCGCAAGGGCGAATATAAGAAAGAATTTCTTGATCTGCGCAAACAGGGCTTCCAGCGCGTCAAGGTTAACGGTGAATTCCATGAGTTGGAGGAGCCGCCGGTTCTGGACAAGAAATTCCGCCACAACATCGATGTGGTGGTAGATCGCATCGTGGTGCGCGAGGGCTTGGAAACCCGGCTGGCCGACAGCTTTCGCACCGCGCTGAATCTGGCGGATGGCATTGCGGTGATCGAAACCGCGCCGGCCGAGGGCGACCCCGAACGCATCACCTATTCGGAAAAGTTCGCCTGCCCGGTCAGCGGCTTTACCATTGCCGAAATCGAGCCGCGGCTGTTTTCCTTCAACGCGCCCTACGGCGCTTGCCCGGTCTGTGATGGCTTGGGGATGGAGCTGTTTTTCGATGAACGGCTGGTGGTGCCGGATCAGTCGTTAACCCTGCTTGGTGGGGCGATTGCGCCTTGGGCCAAGTCGAAAAGCCCGTATTTCACCCAGACCATCGAGGCGATTTCCAAGCACTACAGCTTTGATCGCAAAGCGAAATGGAAGGACCTGCCCGAAAACGTCAAGCAGGTGTTCCTGCGTGGCTCTGGCGGCGAGGAAATTGCGTTCCGCTATGATGAAGGCGGGCGGATTTACCAGGTTTCGCGGGTGTTCGAAGGCGTGATCCCGAATATGGAGCGCCGCTACCGCGAGACCGACAGTTCGTGGAGCCGCGAGGAAATGGAGCGGTTTCAGAACAATCGCCCCTGCGGTGCCTGTGGCGGCTTCCGGCTGAAGCCCGAGGCGCTGGCGGTGAAAATCGGCGGCATGCATGTGGGCCAAGTCGTGCAGATGTCGATTTCCGAAGCTTACGACTGGATCAGCACGGTGCCTGCTGCGTTGACCAATCAGAAGAACGAAATCGCCAAGGCGATCCTGAAGGAAATCCGCGAACGGCTGGGGTTTTTGGTAAACGTCGGGCTGAACTATCTGACGCTGTCGCGCAATGCGGGCACGCTTTCGGGCGGGGAAAGCCAACGCATCCGGCTGGCCAGCCAGATCGGCTCGGGTCTGACCGGGGTGCTCTATGTGCTGGATGAACCCTCCATCGGTCTGCACCAGCGCGACAATGACCGGCTGCTGACCACGCTGAAAAACCTGCGCGATGCAGGCAATACCGTGCTGGTGGTGGAACATGATGAAGATGCCATCCGCGAGGCCGACTATGTGTTTGACATGGGGCCGGGGGCGGGCGTTCACGGCGGCATTGTCGTCAGCCACGGCACCCCGGCGCAGGTTGCGGCCGATCCGGTCAGCTTGACCGGGCAATATCTTTCCGGCGCACGGTCAATTGCGGTGCCGAAAACGCGGCGCAAGGGCTCTGGCAAGAAGCTGACCGTGGTGGGCGCGACCGGCAACAACCTGAAAAACGTCACCGCTGATTTTCCCTTGGGCAAGTTCGTTTGCGTCACCGGGGTTTCGGGCGGCGGTAAATCGACGTTGACGATCGAGACGCTATTCAAGACCGCCGCTTCCCGCCTGAACGGCGCGCATGAAACGCCTTCGCCTTGCGAAACCATCAAGGGGTTTGAGCATCTGGACAAGGTGATCGACATTGACCAGCGCGCGATTGGCCGCACGCCGCGGTCAAACCCGGCCACTTACACCGGCGCGTTTACCCCGATCCGCGACTGGTTCGCCGGGCTGCCAGAGGCGAAAGCGCGCGGCTATCTGCCGGGGCGGTTCAGCTTTAACGTCAAAGGCGGGCGCTGCGAGGCCTGTCAGGGCGATGGCGTGCTGAAGATCGAGATGAACTTCCTGCCGGATGTTTACGTCACCTGCGAGACCTGCAAGGGGCAGCGCTACAATCGTGAAACTTTGGAAGTTAAGTTCAAAAACAAGAGTATCGCCGACGTTCTTGATATGACGTGTGAAGAGGCGCAGGGATTTTTCCAGGCGGTGCCGAGCATCCGCGAAAAGATGGATGCGCTGTGTCAGGTCGGTTTGGGCTATATCAAGGTCGGCCAGCAGGCGACGACGCTTTCGGGCGGCGAGGCGCAGCGGGTGAAGCTGTCCAAGGAACTGTCGCGCCGTGCTACGGGTCGCACCTTGTATATTCTGGATGAGCCGACCACCGGGCTGCATTTCGAAGACGTGCGCAAGCTGTTGGAAGTGCTGCACGAGCTGGTTGATCAGGGCAATACCGTGGTGGTGATCGAACATAACCTGGATGTGGTCAAAACCGCCGATTGGGTGATTGATATCGGCCCCGAAGGCGGCGATGGCGGTGGCGAGGTGGTGGCGGTCGGCACGCCGGAAGACATCGTGAATAACCCGCGCAGCCATACCGGGCGCTATCTGGGCGATTTGTTGCAGCCCAAACGCCGCGCGGCAGAATGATCTGAACCACAGGGCGATCTGCCGGGGCATCGAACCCCGCCAGATCGCGGCTGTCGCGGTTTCATCCTGTTGGCCGCGGTGTGGCGAAGGCGCGGTCGGATTGCCTCAGCGTGGTGCTCAGCTTTTCATCGGGCAGGTGCTTATCCCGAAAATCGAATACAGCGGGCACGTCCCCAGCGCGGCGGTCAACAGCGGCACGATGCCGATCAGCTTGGCATAATGCCAAAAGCCGGTGCCGTTATCGAAGAAGAACCACACCAGCAGTGCCGCGCCGATCACGATGCGCACGATACGGTCCAGGCTTCCGACGTTGGTTTTCAACATGGCTTTCTCCTTCAAATCCTCCCGATCAGTGCCGGGAACAGCGCGAGTCTACCACGAATCGCGGCCTGTGTCGGTGATCTGGTCACAAAGCGTCGCGCAATGGCTGCAAGGGCGGTGCGGCGGGCGAAAGGCTGCGGAAGCAGTCGTTTCATGGCATGGCGGCACGTCTGACGCCAGCGACACCAAGTGATCAGCGCAACCGCAGGCGATTATGCGTGCAGGTCCGCCAGCGCCTGAAGGCTCATCTCCGGCAAGCCCAACACCGCCAAAGCCTGTGCTTCGCGGTCGAGGATCAGCACCAGCACTGAATTCAGGCCTTCCCAGGATTTGCGCGCCATTTGCGCCATTTCGCGACCCGCACGCTGGGGGGCGTAGAACAGCACCACCAGCTCGCTTTCGGGGGTATACAGGCTTTCGACGATCTTCGCCTGCATCCGCAACAACGCCAGATAATCGCGTTCAACCCCGGTGACGCGCGACAGATCGCACGACTGGCGCATGGTCGGGCGATAATCCGGGTGGTTGGTGGCAGCTGCAACCACTTCCATCGATTCCTGCAAACCCACCATACCGGAGTAGGTGAACAAGGCCAGATTGCGGCGCGGCAGAATCTTGAAGGTAACTGGCATGAAACTCACGTCAAGGTGGGGTGCGCCAGCATGTCAGGCGCACCCCGGTTGTTGTCAATCCATTTGTTTGAAGTTCAGGCTGGCGCCTTCCTTGATGCCCGACGGCCACCGCGAGGTGATGGTCTTGGTCCGGGTATAGAAGCGGAAGCTGTCCGGCCCGTGCTGGTTGAGATCGCCGAACGAGGATTTCTTCCAGCCGCCGAAAGTGTGATAGGCCAGCGGCACCGGAATCGGCACGTTGATGCCGATCATGCCGACGTTGATACGGGCCGCGAAGTCGCGGGCAGTGTCGCCATCGCGGGTATAGATCGCGGTGCCGTTGCCGTATTCATGGTCCATCGCCATGCCAATGGCTTCTTCATAGGTCTTGGCGCGCACCATCGACAGCACTGGCCCGAAAATTTCCTTGCGGTAGATGTCCATGTCGGTGGTGACGTTGTCGAACAGATGCGGGCCAACGAAGAAGCCGTCCTCGTAGCCTTGCAGTTTGAAATCGCGGCCATCGACCACCAGATTGGCGCCCTGTGCCACGCCGGATTCGATCAGCTTCAGGATGTTGGCCTTGGCAGCCCCGGTCACGACCGGACCATAATCGACATCATTGCCAGCGGTGTAGGGGCCGACCTTCAGCTTTTCGATCCGCGGGATCAGCCGCTCGATCAGCGCATTGGCGGTTTCCTCACCCACCGGCACCGCCACCGAAATCGCCATGCAGCGTTCGCCTGCCGCACCGTAACCTGCACCCACCAGCGCATCGGCGGCCTGGTCCAGATCGGCATCCGGCATGATGATCATGTGGTTCTTGGCGCCGCCGAAGCACTGCACGCGCTTGCCGTTCGCGGTGCCACGGGCATAGATATATTGCGCAATCGGGGTGGAACCCACAAAGCCTACGCCGGAAATCGTCTCGTTATCAAGGATCGCATCGACCGATTCCTTGTCGCCGTTGATCACCTGCAGCACGCCATCGGGCAGTCCAGCCTCTTTCATCAGCGCGGCCAGCATCAGCGGCACGGTCGGCGCGCGTTCCGACGGCTTCAGGATAAAGGCGTTGCCGCAAGCCAGTGCCGGGCCCATTTTCCACATCGGGATCATCGCCGGGAAGTTGAACGGCGTGATGCCTGCCGCCACGCCAATCGGCTGGCGCATCGAATACATATCAATGCCGGGGCCAGCGCTGTCGGTGAATTCACCCTTCAGCAGATGCGGCGCGCCGATGCAGAATTCAATCACTTCCAGCCCGCGCTGGATGTCGCCCTTGGCGTCCGGAATGGTCTTGCCATGTTCGATCGACAGCGCTTCGGCCAGCTTGTCCATATCGCGGTTGAGCAGGCCAACCATCGCCATCATCACCCGTGCGCGGCGCTGCGGGTTGGTGGCCCCCCATTTGATCTGCGCCTTGGCCGCATCAGCGGTGGCGGCATCCAGCTCGGCCTTGGAGGCCAAAGCCACCCGCGCCTGCACTTCGCCCGTCGCCGGGTTGAACACGTCGGCAAACTTGCCCGAGGTGCCCGCAACCAGCTTGCCGTTGATCCAGTGACCGATCTCTTTCATCGCATCTCTCCCATGAGTTGGCGTTACAATACCCTTGCGAAATTGCTGGCGATAGAGGCAAGGTTTCAAAGGGGTTTTGCATTTTTGCAAAGGTAGCGACGATGGATTGGGATGATCTGCGGGTATTTCTGGCGGTGGCGCGCAGCGAAAGCCTGTCCGGGGCAGGGCGCAGGCTCAAGATCGACCCTGCCACGGTGGGCCGCCGCATTGCTCGGCTGGAGGATGCGGTAGGTTCGCGGCTGTTTACCAAGACCCCGCAAGGCTATAGCCTGACCGAGGAAGGTGCCCGCCTGTTGACCCATGCCGAACGCGCGGAAACCGCTGTCGATGGGGCGTCCGAGGCACTGTCTGGCCCGGAAGGGTTGACCGGCCAGATCCGCATCGGCGCGCCCGATGGCTGTGCCAACTACCTGTTGCCGCAAGTTCTTGCCCGGATCTGTGATGCCAATCCGGGGCTGGAGGTGCAGATCGTCGCCCTGCCGCGCGTGTTCAACCTGTCCAAACGCGAGGCCGATATGGCCATTGCGGTCTCCCGCCCTGAAGCGGGTCGCCTGACAGTGCAAAAGTTGACCGATTATCATCTGCATCTGGCCGCCAGCCGCGATTACCTCGCCAACCACCCCGCCATTCACACGCCGAATGATCTGAAACAGCATCGCTTCGTTGGCTATATCCCCGACATGATCTTTGACAAGGAGCTGGACTATCTGACTGAAATCGGAGCCTCGTCGCCGCCCCTGGCCTCCAATTCCGTCTCGGTCCAGTTGAATTTCCTGCGTCACGGCGCAGGCATTGGCGTGGTGCATGACTTCGCCTTGCCTGCCGCGCCGGAATTGCAGCGCATCATCCCTGATCAGATCCACCTGACCCGAGCATTCTGGTTGATCCGCCACGCCGATGACGGCCGCGTCGAACGGCTCAACCGCTTTGCCGCGCAACTTATGCTGGAAGTTAAGAAAGAAATGCAAAGGCTTGAAGCATTCTCTTGACAGAATCTTGCGTGGGCGCAACGCTTGAAACGACATCAAGGCCCGTATCCGTCAAGGCCCGTATCCGTGGAGGAGCCCATGCTTGTCAGCCAAATCCTGAAACTGAAATCCGACGATGGTGTCGTGACCCTGCCGCCCGGCACCCCTGTCGCCCGCGTGGCCGAGGTGCTGTCGGCCCGTCGTATCGGTGCGGTGGTGATCTCGCCCGATGGTAAGCAGTTGGGCGGTATCGTATCAGAACGCGATATTGTCCGTGAAGTTGGTCGTCGCGGCTCGACCTGTCTGACCGACACTGTCGAAAGCATTATGACCGCCAAGGTCGTTACCTGCACCCGCGCCGATAACACCAATGACATCCTGCAAAAGATGACGGACGGGCGTTTCCGCCACGTCCCGGTGCTGGAGGGCGGCGAATTGATCGGGCTGATTTCGATCGGCGACGTGGTGAAGGCGCGGCTTTCCGAACTGTCGATGGAAAAAGACGCGCTGGAAGGCATGATCAAGGGCTTCTGACCTGCCTCCTGCGGCATTAATCCGCTTGCATCCGGGCACGCAATATTGTTGCGTGCTCGCGACTTAGGCGAGGAGAACCCTATGCGCATCGGCCTTTATCCGGGCACCTTCGACCCGATCACGCTGGGGCATGTCGACATCATCCAACGCGCGATGGCGCTGGTGGATCGGCTGGTGATAGGCGTGGCCATCAACCGTGACAAAGGCCCGGCCTTCACGCTCGAAGAGCGCGTCGCGATGGTCGAGGCGGAATGCGCCGGCATCGTCGCCAAGACCGGCGGTGAAATCATCGTGCATCCGTTCGAAAACCTGCTGATCGACTGTGCCCGTGATGTCGGCGCTTCGGTGATCGTGCGCGGCCTGCGCGCGGTGGCGGATTTTGAATACGAATTCCAGATGGTCGGGATGAACCGGGCGATGGATTCGTCGGTGGAAACCGTGTTCCTGATGGCAGATGCACGGCGGCAGGCGATTGCCTCGAAACTTGTGAAGGAAATCGCGCGTCTGGGTGGCGACATTTCCAAATTCGTCACCCCCCCGGTGGCCGAGGCGCTGCGGCATCGTTACGCCAAGGCCTAGTCGTAAAGGTGTTGGAATATTTGTTCCACGCCTGTAGGCTGGTCTTAGCCGCGCATGAAAAGTGATCGCCATGGATGACCTCGACCTGCCCACCGCCGCCCCCGCCACCATCGAGGAATTCCGCGATCGGTTGACCGAAATCACCGATGGCTTGCCGCGCCGCCTGCGGCAATGTGCGGATCACATCGCAGCGAACATCGACCGCATTGCCGTATCGACGGTGGCCGAACTCGCCGCAGGGGCCGATGTGCCCCCGTCTGCCGTGATGCGATTTTGCCAGATCCTGGGCTATTCCGGCTTTTCGGAAATGCAAAAACTGTTCCGCGAGGCCTATGCGCCGGGGTTTCCCGATTACTCGACCCGACTGAAGAATCTGAAGGATGGCGGTGCGGGTTCCCCTTCGGCCTTGTTGGCCGAATTCATCGAGGCCGGGCGCTTGTCTTTGGAAGCATTGGCAAAATCTGCCGATGAAACCGCTCTGGCGCAGGCGGTTTCGGTGCTGGCTGGGGCCGATATGGTGCATGTGATCGGGTTGCGCCGCGCCTTTCCGGTGGCAACTTACCTCGCCTATGTATTTGAAAAGATGTCGGTTCCGGCGATGCTGCATGATGGCGTCGGAAAGCTGGATCACCGCCACGCCTTGCGCGCGGGTGATGCGGTGCTGGCGATCACCTTCGCGCCCTATTCCGAAGAAACCATCGCGCTGGCGCAAGACGCGCGTGATCGCGGCCTGCCAGTGGTGGCGCTGACCGACCGCCCCACCAGCCCGCTGGCCCGCACCGCCGACGCCATCCTGACCGTACCCGAAGTGGATTTCGGCGCGTTCCGCTCGCTGTCGGCAACCATCGCGCTGGCGATTGCTCTGGCGGTCGCGGTGGGCTCGGCGCGGGGCTGACCCTCGCAAAAGAAAACGCTTCCTCTTTTTGTGGAAATGGAATAAATATTCCAAAACCACTGCGGCAGCTGAGTCTCGCCCGCATGTGCCACTCGGGGGAGCCTACCATGAAAACGCTGGACGTCATCACCATCGGCCGTTCGTCGGTTGACCTTTACGGCGCGCAGATCGGCGGGCGGCTGGAGGATATGGGCTCTTTCCAGAAATATATCGGCGGCTCGCCCACCAATATGGCGGCGGGCACCGCGCGTCTGGGGCTGAAATCGGCGCTGATCACCCGCGTTGGTGACGAACATATGGGCCGTTTCATCCGTGAAGAGCTCGCCCGTGAAGGTGTTGATGTGCGCGGCGTGAAAACCGATCCCGAACGCCTGACTGCGCTGGTGATCCTTGGCATCCGTGACGAGACGCAATTCCCGCTGATTTTCTACCGCGAAAACTGCGCCGATATGGCGCTATGCGAAGACGATATCGACGAAGATTTCATCGCCTCCTCGCGGTCGATCATCGCCACCGGGACGCATTTGTCGCACCCGCGCACCGAAGCCGCGATGCTGAAAGCGCTGAAACTGGCGCGAAAGCATGGTGCGAAAACCGCTTTGGACATCGACTATCGCCCCAATCTCTGGGGTCTGGCGGGCCATGGTGACGGCGAATCTCGCTTCATCGAATCCGCCGCTGTTACCGCCAAGTTGCAGACGTCCTTGCATTATTTCGATCTGATCGTCGGAACCGAGGAAGAATTCCACATCGCGGGCGGCTCCACCAATACCATCGAGGCGCTGCGGGCGGTGCGTAAAGTCTCTAACGCCACGCTGGTCTGCAAGCGCGGGGCCGCCGGGGCCGCCGCCTTCGAAGGCGCTATCCCCGACAGCCTTGATCAGGGTCAGACCGGCCCCGGTTTCCCGATTGAAGTCTTCAACGTGCTGGGCGCGGGCGATGGGTTCATGTCGGGGCTGACCAAGGGTTGGCTCGACGGCGAATCCTGGCCGGTGGCGCTGAAATACGCCAACGCTTGCGGTGCTTTTGCCGTGTCGCGCCACGGCTGCACCCCGGCCTATCCCAGCCTTGAAGAACTGCAATTCTTCCTGGATCGCGGCGTCAAAACCCCCGCCTTGCGCAAGGATGCCGATCTGGAGCAGATCCATTGGTCCACCAACCGCCGCAAACAGTGGTCGGAAGTGCGCGCCTTCGCCTATGACCACCGCTCGCAACTGGAGGAAATCCCCGGCGCGAACCCGGAAAACATTGGCCGTTTCAAAGAGTTGTGCCTTGAAGCTACAGTAAAGGTTGCCCAAGGCCGCGAAGGCTTTGGCCTGCTTTGCGATAACCGTCTGGGCAAATCGGCGCTGCACAAGGCTTCGGGGCAAGGTCTGTGGATCGGTCGCCCGGTGGAATGGCCCGGCTCGCGTCCACTGACGCTGGAGCCGGAAATCGGCCCGGATTTCGGCGGTCTGTCGGAATGGGCGCTGGAAAATGTCGTCAAGGTGCTGTGTTTCTGTCACCCCGATGATCAGCCCGACATGCAGGCCGAACAAGAGGCTGTCATTACCCGACTGTTCCACGCCTGCCGCCGTAACCGTTTGGAAATGCTTCTGGAAATCATCCCATCCAAGGTTGGCCCGGTGGATGATTTCACCAATGCCAAGCTGATTTCGCGCTTTTACGACATCGGCATCTACCCCGATTGGTGGAAGCTGGAGCCGATGCAGACGCGCGAGGCCTGGGCTGCCACCTGCGACGCCATCACCTCGCGCGACGCCCACACCCAGGGCATCGTGATCCTTGGTTTGGGGCAGTCCGAGGCGGAACTGGCCTCGTCCTTCCGGCTTGCCGCCGATTTCCCGCTGGTCAAAGGCTTCGCCGTTGGCCGCACCATCCACGCCGATGTTGGCCGCGACTGGATTGCGGGCAAGATCGATGATGCCACCGCCGTCGCCACAATGGCCGAGAATTTCCGCCGCCTCTGCGGCATCTGGGATGCTGCCCGCCAAGGAGCTAAAGCATGAAAACCATCCGTTTGACCGCAGCACAGGCCATGGTGCGCTGGCTTTCCGTGCAAATGACCGAGGACGGCGCGCGTTTTATCGAAGGCATCTGGGCGATTTTTGGTCATGGCAACGTCGCCGGAATTGGCGAAGCCTTGCACGGCGCGAAGGATGTTTTCCCGACCTGGCGCGGCCATAACGAACAGACCATGGCGCATGCCGCCATCGCCTATGCCAAGGCGCACAAGCGTCGTCGTGCGATGGCCGTCACGACCTCGATCGGGCCGGGGGCATTGAACGTGGTGACGGCGGCGGGCGTGGCCTTTGCCAACCGCTTGCCATTGTTGATTATTCCGGGTGACGTCTTTGCCAATCGCGCGCCCGATCCGGTGTTGCAGCAGTTGGAAGATTTCAACGATGGCACCATTTCCGCCAATGATTGCTTCCGCCCCGTCAGCCGCTATTTTGATCGGATTTCCCGCCCCGAACATATCCTGACCGCGCTGCCGCGGGCTTTCCGGGTGATGACCGATCCGGCAGATTGTGGCCCGGTCTGTCTGGCTTTCTGTCAGGATGTGCAGGCCGAAGCCTTTGATTATCCTGAGTCTTTCTTCACCCCGAAAGTCTGGAAAATTCGCCGTCCCGAAGCGGATGCCGATGAATTGGCCGGGGCGATTGCCGCGATCAAAGCCGCTGAAAACCCGGTGATCGTGGCTGGCGGCGGGGTGATCTATTCGGGGGCCGAGGCCGCACTGGCCGCCTTCGCCAGCGCCCACAACATCCCGGTGGTGGAAACGCAGGCCGGCAAATCCAGCCTCGATTTTGACCACGCGCTGAACTTTGGCCCGGTCGGTGTGACGGGGGCGGCCAGCGCCAATACCGTTTGCGAAAACGCTGATTTGGTGATCGGCGTCGGCACCCGGTTTCAGGATTTCACCACTGGCAGTTGGGCCTTGTTCAAGAACCCCAAGCGGCGGATTCTTTCGATCAATGTGGCGGCCTACGATGCCTACAAACACGGCGCACTGAACCTCACGTCAGATGCGAAGATCGCCCTGCAAGCCGTTGGAAAGGCTTTGGGAAGCCAGAAATGGCCATCAATCCCCGGCCTGCAAGCCAAATGGGCTGCCAATACTGCAGCTGTGAAAGCCGCACCGACCAGCAACAGCTTGCCCACCGATATGCAGGTGATCGGCGCGGTGCAGCGCACCGCCAGCAAGATGACTGTCGTGATGTCGGCGGCTGGCACCATGCCGGGCGAGCTCCACAAGATCTGGGATGCGCCAGTAGGTGGCTACCATATGGAGTATGGTTTTTCCTGCATGGGTTATGAAATTGCTGGTGCCATGGGTATCAAGATGGCGCGGCCGGAGGCTGACGTGATCTGCATGCTGGGCGACGGCAGCTATATGATGGCAAACTCGGAACTGGCGACGGCGGTGATGATGGGCGTGCCGTTTACCGTGGTGATCACCGATAACCGGGGCTACGGCTGCATCAACCGGCTGCAAAAGGGCACCGGCGGCGCGGGCTTCAACAACCTTCTGGATGAAAGCTATCACGTCAATCCCAGCTACATCGACTTTACCGCCCATGCGGCGGCGATGGGGGCGAATGCGGTGAAAGTGGCGACGATTGCCGAACTTGAGGCGGCCTTGACCGCCGCCAAGGGCGCGAAAATTCCACAGGTGATTGTGATCGACACCGATCCCTGGCCCGGCACCCCGGATGGTGGCACCTGGTGGGATGTTGGCATCCCCGAAGTCTCGCCGCGCGCCGAGGTCAATGCCGCCCGTGCAACCTATGAAGAAAAACAGAAACATCAGCGGCTTGCGGACTGACGTTCCAGTGCTGGTTAAAACTTGAGGTAATGATGATCTCCTACGGCACCAACCCGATTGCCTGGACCAACGACGACGACCGCAGCCTTGGCGCGCATATCAGCCTTGAACAATGCCTGGACGAAACCGCGAAGATCGGCTTCGATGGCATTGAAAAGGGCCATAAAATGCCGTTGACAGTGGATGGGCTGAACGCGCTGTTCGCCCCGCGCGGGCTGAAATACATCTCGGGCTGGCATTCGACCAACCTGCTGGTGAACTCGGTCGAAGACGAAAAGGCGGCGATGCAGCCCTATCTTGACCTGCTGAAAGGCATGGGCTGCACCGTCATCATCGTGTGCGAGACATCGAACGCCATTCACGGCGATGATGCCAAGCCGGTGAACGACCGCCCGCATCTGGCCGACGCCGATTGGAAGAAGTTTGGTCAAGGCCTTGAAGCACTTGCAGAGTTTTCGGCGGCGCAGGGTGTCAAACTGGTTTATCATCACCATATGGGCACCATCGTTGAGGCCGAGTGGGAGATTGACCGCCTGATGGCCGAAACCGGCCCGCACACACATCTGCTGCTCGATACCGGGCATTGCTACTATGGCGGCGGCGATCCGGTACGGGTGGCGAAAAAGCACATGGCGCGGGTGGGCCACATCCACGCCAAGAACGTCCGCCCTGCGATCATGCAACAGGTGCGTGAACTGGGGCTGTCGTTTCTGGAAGGTGTGCGTCGCGGCAGCTTCACCGTTCCGGGCGATGCCGAGGGCGCAGTGGATTTCTATTCGGTGTTGGAAGTTGCGGCCCAGCACAACTATTCCGGCTGGCTGGTGATCGAGGCTGAACAAGACCCGTCTGTGCGGATTCCTATGGAGTATCAGTCGCTTGGCTTGCGTAGCCTGAAGGCCTTTGCCAAGCGGGCCGGGTTGGATAAGTAAGAAGCAAAAGGCTGGGGGGCACGCCCCCCAGACCCCGTATCTGGGAGAAGACTATGGCCGATCTGCTGCGCAAACCGAACGGAACCACCGGCAAGGTGCATGACATCACGCCGGAAAATGCGGGCTGGGGCTATGTCGGCTTTGGGCTCTATCGGCTGCAACCCGGGGAAACTGCCGCCGAAATCACCGGGGATCGTGAGATCATTCTGGTGCTGGTCGAGGGCAAGGCGCAGATCCATGCCGCCGGGCAGGATTGGGGCGTGTTGGGGGATCGGATGGACGTGTTCGAAAAGACGCCGCCGCATTGCCTTTATCTGCCGAATGACAGCGATTGGTCTGCCACGGCGACCACCGCCTGCACGCTGGCGGTCTGCACGGCACCGGGCAAATCCGGTCACAAGGCGGCGCAGATCGGGCCGGTCGGCATCACCCTGACCCAGCGCGGCACCGGCGCAAACACCCGCTTTATCAACAACATCGCCATGGAGGCGCTGGATGTTGCCGACAGTCTGCTGGTGACCGAAGTGTTCACGCCGCAGGGCAACTGGTCGTCCTATCCCAGCCATCGCCATGATGAAGACGATTTCCCCCGCATGACTTATCTGGAGGAAAGCTACTACATGCGGCTCAATCCGGCACAGGGTTTTGGCATTCAACGGGTTTACACCGAAGATGGCAGCCTTGATGAAACCATGACGGTGAAGAACCATGACGTGACGCTGGTGCCGAAGGGGCACCACCCCTGCGGCGCGCCTTATGGCTATGAGATGTATTATCTGAACGTGATGGCCGGGCCGCGCCGCAACTGGCGCTTTCAGAATGATCCCGACCACGATTGGATCTACAAGCGCGATAACCCGGCGCTCTGAGGCGGCGTTTGCAGCGGTGGCGCGTCTGACATCAGCAGTTGCACCCGGATGCCGGGGGCGATGCCGCGTAGTTCCGCCTCGATCTGTCTGGGCTTTGGCAAGTTGGGGCACATCACCAGACAATCGCCGACATAGCCCAACTCGTGCAGGCGCGACAGGATTCCGGTGGCGTCTTCGTCAGCCGAGAACAGCGAGAATAGCACGGCGTCAGGCCGGAACGTGGCAAGACAGGCGGCGGTCAGGCCGTCAAAGCTGATCACCATGACCTCGTCGCGGCCCTGCATCAGCGACGGCAGGTCCTTCGTGATATAGAGAACGCGGCGGGGCGGTGGCTCTGCGGGCTTGCTGGAAGCGATCATCTCTGTCCATCTTGCTTGCTCGTCTGGCGGGGGGGGGCCGAATCAAGCCCCCTTTGCACGGGCCAACCGGCGAAAACACGCTTCAAGGTTATGCTTGTCGTTGCGGTTGCATCAAGCCTGAACTGGTCAGATCGGCAGCAGACCGCTACAGCTTGCTGAAAGGCAGAAAAGGGAAGCCAGATGCAGCCTGTCGCAGAGATTGATGCACTTTTGGCCGGGGTGCCGTTGCCGGTGCTGCTGATCGGCCCGGATGAGCGGGTCGTGGCGGCCAATGCCGCGGCGCGCAATCTGTTCGGCGCGGCGCTGGTGGGCCGGCATCATGCGCTGTCGTTCCGCCATCCCGACGTGCTGGCAGCGATTGCGCGGGCGCGTCTGGGAGAGCCGCAGAAGGTGCGGGTGGCGCGGCCGGGGGCGGCGCATGATGCGGTCTACGATGTCAGCGTCACGCCGGGGCCGCAGGGCGTCCTTTGCGCGTTTGAAGACCGTTCGGCGGAAGAGCAGATGGATCAGATGCGCCGCGATTTTGTCGCCAACGTCAGCCACGAATTGCGCACGCCACTGACCGCGCTGCTGGGCTTCATCGAAACCCTGCAAGGCCCGGCGCGCAATGATGCCGCCGCGCGGGAACGGTTTCTGGCGATCATGTCGCGCGAGGCCGAACGGATGGCACGGCTGGTGCGCGATCTTTTGCATCTGAGCCGGGTCGAGGCGGAAGAACGGGTGCGGCCTTCGGATGAAATCGACCTCGCCCAGCTGTTGCGCGCCACCACAGCCGGTCTGCGCCCGATGGCCGAAGCCGCCAAGGTGACGATTCGGCTGGAAGGTGCCGACGCGCCGCAGGTGGTGCATGCTGACCATGATCAGATGACGCAAGTGCTGACCAACCTGATCGAGAATGCGGTGAAATACGGCAGCCCGCCGGGGTCGGAGGTGCGTGTCAGCCTGTCGCAAGAGACTGGATTGCTCGGCCCAAAGCTGCGCCTGACCGTGGCAGATCAGGGCGAAGGCATTGATCCGCTTCACATTCCGCGCCTGACGGAACGGTTTTACCGCGTCGATGGTCACCGCTCGCGCGAAAAGGGCGGCACCGGGCTGGGGTTGGCGATCGTCAAGCATATCGTCAACCGGCACCGCGGGCGGCTGATCATCGACAGTGAGAAAGGCAAAGGCAGCCGATTCTCGGTGATTCTGCCGCTGGGCCGGTTCTGACCCGGCATCTTGTGGTTTTGCGCCTGCAGCACCACCAAATCCGGCCCGGCAACGCGTGTAAACCGGCTTTTCCAGCTTTCCATGTTCTCTGTCATATCCCTGTTACAAATCTGTCGCAAAACTATCAGGCAACCGGCCTAGACGGGGCGGCGAAGGGCAAGCCATCCGGGCAGCCCTCGGGAATTAACTGGAGAGCAAGATGTCTCTGATCAAACTGATCCCTTCGACCGTGGCGATTCTCGCCGCTTCCACCGTCATCGCTTCGGCGCGTGACCAGCTGCAGATCGCTGGCTCCTCGACCGTGCTGCCCTATGCGACCATCGTGGCGGAAGCGTTCGGCGAGAACACCGATTTCAACACCCCGGTCGTTGAAGGCGGCGGTTCGGGCGCTGGTCGCAAGAAGCTGTGCGAAGGCGTTGGCGAAGCCACCATCGACATCGCGAACTCGTCCTCGCGCATCAAGCAATCCGACATCGATCTGTGCAACACCAATGGTGTGACCGAGATCATGGAAGTGCGCTTTGGCTATGACGGCATCGTGTTCGCTTCCGACATCAACGGCGCCGATTTCGCGTTGACCCCGAAAGACGTCTGGGGCGCTCTGGCTGCCGAAGTCGTCAAGGACGGCGCGGCTGTTGCCAATACCGCCAAGACCTGGGCTGACGTGAACGCCAGCCTGCCGGCACAAGCCATCATGGCTTTCGTTCCGGGCACCAAGCACGGCACCCGTGAAGTGTTCGACGAAAAGGTGCTGACCGAAGGCTGCAAGGAGGCTGGCGCCTACGACATCTTTGTGGCCGCTTCGACCGGCGCTGATGACGATGCCAAGAAGAAAGAAGCCGGGGCCAAGTGCATGGCACTGCGCACCGATGGTGCTTCGATCGACATCGACGGCGACTATACCGAAACCCTGTCGCGCATCGACGCCAACAAGATGGCGGTCGGCGTGTTCGGTCTGTCGTTCTACGAAAACAACACCGACAAGCTGAAAGTCGCCACCATCAACGGCATCGTGCCGACGGTGGAAACCATCTCGGCCGGCGACTATCCGGTATCGCGTCCGCTGTTTTTCTACGTCAAGAAAGCCCATATCGGCGTGATCCCCGGCCTGAAAGAATATGTCGAATTCTTCCTGTCCGATGACATGGCAGGCGAGGGTGGTGCTCTGGCTGATTACGGTCTGGTTCCCGATCCGGAACTGGCTGCGACCCGTGAAGCGGTGGCCGCCGAGACCCCGATGGGCGCGCTGGAATAATCTGATCTTTGGGGGGGCGCGGTTTCGGCTGCGCCCCCTTCCTCAACTAGGCAGGACAACCATGAGCCTTGGTCCCCTTACGCTGATCATCCTTGCGCTTGGCCTTGCCGGGTATCTGATCGGTCGCCGCCGCGCCATTGCGCAAGTTGCTGGCGACATTCGCAAATTGCATTCGCTGCCGCCGTTCTATGGCCGCATTACAGCCCTTCTGACAGTCGTTCCGGCGCTGTTTCTGATCGCGGCCTGGCTGCTGGCCGAGCCTGCGTTCATCGAGACGAAGGCACTGTCGCTGATCGCGGCCGAAGATATCCCCGCAGGCAAATCCGCAGCGCTGGTGATGGCCGATGTGCGCCGTGTCGCCGATGGCGTGGCGCGCCTGCAAGACTCGGGCATTGAAATTGCGCCGCTGCTGGCCAGCCCCTCCGCGCTGAAAACCGCGCTGAACGGCGCCGCGATCGTGCTGGAAACCGAGCCCACCGTCTCGACGCTTGCCGCCGCTGCCGCGCTGCGCGACGCACTGGCAAGCTCGCGGTTTGCGCTGTCGATTGTCGCGCTGCTGCTGGCCGCCTTGGGCCTTGGCTTCGCGCTGTCGCGCATCACCCCCGAATATCGTGCCCGCAACGCCACCGAGCGTTTTGCAATGTGGCTGCTGGTCGCCTCGTCGCTGGTGGCAGTGCTGACCACCGTCGGCATCGTAGGCTCGCTGCTGTTCGAGACCATCCATTTCTTCCAGATCTATCCTGCCGCCGATTTCTTCTTCTCGACCGAATGGAACCCGCAATTCCGCGGCGGCTCGTCGCTGGGCCTATGGCCGCTGGTCTGGGGCACGCTGTATGTCTCGGCCATCGCCCTGGTCGTGGCGGTGCCGATTGGCTTGATGTCAGCGATCTATCTGGCAGAATATGCCTCCAGGACCACCCGGTCCTGGGTGAAACCGGCGATTGAAATCCTCGCGGGCATCCCGACCATCGTGTACGGTCTGTTTGCGCTGATCACTGTCGGCCCGTTGCTGCGCGATTACTTTGCCGCACCGCTGGGCCTTGGCAACAGTTCGTCCTCGGTGATGACCGCTGGCCTCGTGATGGGGATCATGGTGATCCCGTTCGTGTCGTCGCTGTCGGATGACATCATCAACGCCGTGCCGCAAAGCTTGCGCGATGGCTCGCTGGGCATCGGTGCCACCCCATCGGAAACCATCCGGCAGGTGGTGATCCCGGCCGCTTTGCCGGGCATCGTCGGCGCCGTGCTGCTGGCCGCGAGCCGTGCGATTGGCGAGACGATGATCGTGGTGATGGGGGCAGGGGCCGCTGCCAAACTGTCGCTGAACCCGTTCGAAGCGATGACCACCGTGACCGTCAAGATCGTCAGCCAGTTGACCGGCGATACCGAATTTGCCAGCCCTGAAACCTTGGTCGCCTTCGCGCTCGGCCTGACACTGTTCACCCTGACGCTGGCTCTGAATATCCTCGCCCTGATCATTGTGCGCAAATACCGGGAGCAATACGAATGACTCGCGTCTCGCTGTTCGCGCAGGATGCGCGCACCAAATCCCGCAACGCCGCCGAGAAACGCTTTCGCGCCTACGGGCTGTCGGCCATCGTGGTCGCCTTGCTGGCGCTGGTCTGGCTGCTGGTTTCGATCTTCGGCAACGGTCTGCCCGCGTTCCGGCAAACCTTCATCAGCTTCCCGGTGACGCTGGATGCCGCCGTGCTGGACAAGGCCGGTAATCGCAATGTCGCTGAAATGGCCAAGACCACCACCATCGGTTACGCCAAACTGCTCGCCACCTCGCTGGAGGCGGAACTGGCCGCCAAGGGCATTGATCTGGGCGAGGTCAAATCCAAAGACCTGACCAAGATGATTTCTGAAGAATCCCCCGCCACCCTGCGCAACCGCGTGCTGGCCGACCCGTCGCTGATCGGCCAGACCGTTCAGGTCTCGGTGCTGGCATCGGGCCGGATCGACGGCTACTACAAGGGCCGGGTGTCGATGGAATCGGCGGCGAAAGACAAGAACACTTCGCCGGAACAGTTGGCGCTGGCCGATCAGATGCAATCCGCTGGCGTCTTGTCGATGCAGCTGAATCCCGGTTTTCTGACCATGCCCGACGCCTCTGACAAGCGCCCCGAGGCGGCTGGCCTTGGCGTCGCCATCATCGGCTCGCTCTATATGATGGTCGTGGTGCTGGTACTGGCGCTGCCGATCGGCGTTGCTGCCTCGGTCTATCTTGAGGAATTCGCGCCGAAGAACAAATTCACCGACCTGATCGAGGTGAACATCGCCAACCTCGCCGCGGTGCCGTCGATTGTCTACGGTATCCTAGGGCTTGCGATCTTCATCAACTTCGCTGGGTTGCCGCAATCTGCCCCCATCGTCGGCGGCCTCGTGCTGACGCTGATGACGCTGCCGCGCATCATCATCCCGACCCGCGCGGCGCTGAAGGCTGTGCCGCCCAGCATCCGCGATGCAGCGCTTGGGGTAGGGGCCTCGCGGCTGCAAACCGTCACCCATCATGTGCTGCCGTTGGCGATGCCGGGCATCCTGACCGGCACCATCATCGGCCTCGCACAAGCCCTGGGCGAAACCGCACCGCTGCTGCTGATCGGCATGGTCGCTTTCGTGCGCGACTTCCCCGGCGCGCCGCCCGAGGGTCTGTTTGATCCTGCCGCCGCGCTGCCGGTGCAGATCTACAACTGGACGCAGCGCGGCGATCCCGGCTTTGTCGAACGCGCGTCAGGGGCGATCATCGTGCTTCTGGTGTTCCTGATCGCGATGAACGCCATCGCCATCTACTTCCGCCGCAAATTTGAACGCCGCTGGTAAGGGGGCCGCTATGAAAGACCAAAGATTGGAGACCCGCGTGGACACCCAGACCATCAAGATCGAGGCGCGCAAGGCGCAGGTGTATTACGGCACCAACCACGCCATCAAAGACGTTGATGTCGATATCCTCGACAAGACCGTCACCGCCTTCATCGGCCCGTCGGGCTGCGGCAAATCCACCTTCCTGCGCTGCCTGAACCGGATGAATGACACCATCCCGTCCTGCCGTGTCGAAGGCCGCATCACGCTGGAAGGCGAAGACATCTACGATCCCCGCGTCGATCCGGTGCAGTTGCGCGCCCGTATCGGCATGGTGTTCCAGAAACCGAACCCGTTCCCGAAGTCGATCTACGACAACGTGGCTTACGGGCCGAAGATCCACGGCCTGACCCGCAACAAGGCCGAGTTGGATGAGGTCGTCGAATCCTGCCTGCGCAAGGCCGCACTTTGGAACGAGGTGAAAGACCGTCTTGCCGCTCCTGGCACCGGGCTTTCCGGTGGCCAGCAACAGCGCCTGTGCATCGCCCGCGCCATCGCCACCTCGCCGGAAGTCTTGCTGATGGACGAACCCTGTTCCGCACTGGACCCGATTGCAACCGCGCAGGTTGAAGAATTGATCGACGAGTTGCGCAGCCAGTTCTCGGTGGTGATCGTCACCCACTCGATGCAGCAGGCCGCGCGCGTGTCGCAGCGCACCGCGTTCTTCCACCTTGGTAATCTGGTGGAATTTGGCGAAACCGGCCAGATTTTCACCAATCCGCGCGACCCGCGCACCGAATCCTATATTTCCGGCCGGATCGGCTAAGGAGCACCGATGATCAAAGATCCCCATATTGTTCGCGGCTTCGACCGTGATCTGGAAGCCGTGCAAGCGATGATCATGAAGATGGGCGGGCTGGTGGAAACCGCTTTGGCCGACGCCGCGAAAGCACTGGAAACCCAGGACGAAGCGCTGGCCGAACAGGTCCGCCGTGGCGACCGTGCCATTGATGAACTGGAAGAGGCGGTCAACGCAGAATGCGCCCGCCTGATCGCGTTGCGCGCGCCGATTGCCACCGATCTGCGCACCGTTCTGACGGTGATGAAGATCGCCTCCAGTCTGGAACGCTGCGGCGACTATGCCAAGAACCTTGCCAAGCGCGCGCTGGTGCTGGGCACCATGGCCCCGATCCCCGGTGCGGCTGGCGCGATCCGCCGCATGGCGCGGCAAGTCAGCGCCCAGTTGAAAGACGCGCTTGATGCCTTCGTGTCGCGCGATGTCGGCATGGCCGCCGAAGTGCGCCTGCGTGATCAGGAAGTCGATCAGATGTATAACGCGCTGTTCCGTGAATTCCTCACCCATATGATGGAAGACACCCGCAACATCTCGGCCTGTATGCATCTGCATTTCATCGCCAAGAACATCGAACGCGTCGGCGATCACGCCACCACCATCGCCGAGCAGGTGATCTATCTGGCAACCGGCAACCTGCCCGACGAGGCTCGCCCGAAAGAGGGTCTGGCCGGGGGGGCTGCCTGATGTCGCCGCGGCCTCTGGTGCTGCTGGTCGAGGATGAGCCCGCCCAGCGCGCCGTGCTGTCTTACAATCTGGAGGCCGAGGGCTTCGAGGTGCAGACCGCCGATAACGGCGAAGACGCGCTGGCGCTGATCTCGGAAACCCCGCCCGACCTGATCCTGCTGGATTGGATGATGCCGCATGTATCGGGCATCGAGGTTTGCCGCCGCCTGAAAGCCCGCCCCGAAACCCGCAGCATTCCGGTGATCATGCTGTCGGCGCGCTCCGAAGAGGTTGACAAGGTGCGCGGCCTTGAAACCGGCGCTGATGACTATGTGATCAAGCCCTATTCGGTGGTGGAACTGATGGCGCGGCTGCGCGCGCAACTGCGCCGCACCCGGCCTGCAACTGCCGGCATCGTGCTGGAATGGGATGATATCCGGCTCGATACCGAAACCCACCGCGTCTACCGTGCCGACAAGGTGCTGAAACTGGGGCCCACCGAGTTCCGCCTGCTGGCCACCTTCATGGAAAAGCCGGGCCGGGTATTTTCCCGCGAAACCCTGCTGGACCGGGTCTGGGGCCGCGACATCTACGTCGACACCCGCACGGTTGATGTTCACATCGGCCGCCTGCGCAAATCGCTGTGTGCCTTCGGCGGCGAAGACGTGCTGCGCACCGTCCGCGGCGCCGGGTATGCACTGGGGTGAGACGCGCCCGGAAAAGGGTCCAGTGGACCCTTTTCAGCGTCGAACGCCCTCGCAAACCTGCGAGGGCCGGGTAAAGCGCCCGGAAAGGCCGCGGGTAAAGCGCCCGGAAAAGGGTCCAGTGGACCCTTTTCAGCGTCGAACGCCGTCACACACCTGTCGGGGCCGGGCGGATTTCTCCGTTTTTCATCGCATGCCCCGTAACGCAAACGCCCAGCACCTAGCCCGGTCGCACGCCGCACATCTCCCCGCCTTGCCTGTTGACAGATAAATCTGCCGATGTTTTATGTTGTCAGACAACCGAGTTGTAAGACAACCCGCCAAGCCCCAACCGGGCAGTGCCAACAGGACCCGCCATGCTCAATTTCGATGAAGCCCGCTTTCTGACCATCCAGCGCGGTGCCGTGGCGCTTGCTCCCCGGATCGACAGCGCGATTTCCGAAGCCGTGGCCGCAGGGGCCGAGAACCTGTTCTTCCTTGGCACCGGCGGCGTTGCCTACCTGATGGAACCGGCGATTCAGCTTTTGCAGCGTAGTTCCGGCCTGCCGGTATTCCGCGACTACCCGGCCGAATTGCTGGCCACCGGCAACCGCAACCTGACCGCACGCTCGATCGTGATCATGCCGTCGCTGTCGGGCAGCACCACGGAAAGCGTGGCGATGCTGCACCGGCTGCAAGAGGTCGGCGCGCGGGTGATCACGCTGGTTGGCCACGCCGACACCCCTTTGGGGCGGGGCGGCAACCCGGCGCTGGTCAACTTTGCCGCCGATGATACCTCCAGCGAATCTTTCTACATCCAGGCGCTGCTGGTCGCGCTTTCGGTGATGAAGGCCCGTGGCGAGATCGACGATTACGCCGCGATCCTGACCGACCTGCAAACGCTGCCGGAAACGCTGCTTGCCACCAAACGCCGCTTCGAGCCGCAGGCCGATCGTTTCGCCCGCATCATCGCAGGCGCGGATTACCACATGTTCACCGCCGCCGGAAACATGTGGCCTGCCGCCAACTACTACGCCACCTGCATTCTGGAAGAGATGCAATGGCTCCGCACCCGCCCGGTTCATGCCGCCGATTTTTTCCACGGCCCGCTGGAGCTGATCGACAAGGGCGTCAGCCTGATCCTGCTGCGCGGCGAGGATGAGGCGGGCGCTTTGGCCGACCGCGTCGCCCGCTTTGCGCCGCAATACACCGACCGTTTCAGCATCCTCGATACCGCTGATTTCATCCCCGAAGGCGTCTCTCCCCGCTTGCGGTCGCTGCTGGCCCCGGCTTTCATGGCAACCATGCTGGAGCGGCTGTCAGCCCATCTGGAGGTGATGCGCGATCATCCGCTGGTGACGCGGCGCTATTACAAGCGCGTCGCCTATTGAAATCTGTGAAGGGAGGCCGCCATGACCCAAACTCCTCCCCGCTTCGCGACCCTGGGCGACAACTGCATCGACCGTTACCTGCCGTTGAACCAGGCGGCGGTTGGCGGCAATGCTGTCAACGTGGCCGTGCAAATCGTCCGTGCTGGCGAAGCGTGCCACTACTTCGGCGCGGTGGGCCGCGATGCCGCCGGGCGCTGGACCCGCAAGACGCTGATCGAAAACCGTGTCGCCATCACCCACCTGCAAGAACTGGATGCGCCGACCGCCTACACAGACATTGATGTCGATGCCAACGGCGAGCGCATCATCGCCTTTGAAGATTTCGGCGCTTCGGCGCTCTATGCCCCGACACCTGCCGACCTGACGGCGCTGGCGCAGATGGATCACATTCACATCGGCTGGTTCAAGGCTGCCGCCGCATTGCGCCTGGCTTTGCAGGGGCGCGGGGTCACATTTTCTCAGGATGTCGCGGTCAACCCGGATGCCGCCGGGCTGGAGATCGGCTTTGAATCGGTCGGCCCGTCAGAACCAATGGCGCGTGCCGCCTTGCAGCGCTTGCAGGCGGCAGGCTGTCGGGTGGCGGTTGTCACCTGTGGCGCGATGGGCAGCGTGGCGACCGAGGGCGGTGACATCGTGGCCACCGGCATTCGCGCCATTCAGCCGGTGGTCGATACCACCGGGGCAGGCGATACCTTCATCGCAGGCTTCTTGTCGGCTTGGAAGCGCGGCCAACCGCTGGCCGCCTGCCTTGCCGGCGGGCGTGACGCGGCAGCGGTCACTTGTGGCCATGTTGGTGGCTTTCCGCAACGGCTTCGGGCGTTGAAAAACGACGCCAGATCGACGTTGACAGACGTATGACAACATGCGCCCATTGAAGCAGAACCTGCGCTAAACCGCAGCCGTTCAAAACAGGGAGACTCAAATGAAATTGGCTTTGATCGGCGCAGTTGCCGCCGTCTTGATGGGGTCCGTCGCCTTTGCGGGCGAAACGCTTGACCGTGTTGACAGCTCGAAAGTGCTCAAGGTTGCTACCAATGCAGGCTGGCCTCCGCAAAGCTATCTCGATGACAGCAACCAGCTTGTCGGCTTTGACATTGATGTTGCCAACGAGATCGCCAAGCGGCTTGGCGTGGTGGCTGAATTTGACACGCCCGAATGGGGGGTGATGACCGGCGGGCGTTGGGGCGGGCGCTGGGATGTGGCGGTAGGCTCGATCACGCCGACCAAGCCGCGCTCGGAAGTGCTAGATTTCGCAGGGATTTATTACTATACCCCTTATGTCTTCGCCGTGAATGCCGACAGCAAGGTCGCCGATGCGAAAGAGCTGAACGGCAAAAAGATTGGCGTGGAAACCGCCACCACGTCGGAAGAATACGTCAACCGCAGTCTGGTGATCGACGCGCCCGGCGTGGCCCCGGTCGCCTACTGGCTGGAGCCGGGCGAGGTGAAAACCTATGCCGACTCGATGTTGCCGTTTGACGATCTGCGTCTGGGCGATGGCGTGCGTGTCGATGCGGTGATCGCAGGCGAGCAGACCGTGCTGGGCGCGATCAAGAACGGCTATCCGATCAAGATCCTGCCGGGCGATTACGCCTTCCAGGAGCCGCTGGCCATCGTCGCCGACAAGGGCGATGCCGAGTGGACTGCAAAGGTTGGCGAGACGATTGCGGCGATGAAAGCCGATGGCACGCTCACCACCCTGACCACCAAATGGTATGGCAAAGACTACAGCAAATAACTGATCTTACGGCGCGCAACACCGCTTGCGCGCCGTTTGACTTGCCACTCCGCTCTGGCGGTTAAATTCTGGCCGCTCTGATCCGGGCCCACTCAAGAGAATGCAATGATCCCGCAGCCTTCGACCGATTACGCCGACGTCTGGTATCGTCGCCAAGCCCCCGCCGACTTGCCCCTGCATGCGCCACTGCAAACGCGGATCGACGCGGATATCTGCATCATCGGCGGCGGGCTTGCGGGGCTTACCGCCGCGTATGAACTGGCACGGGCAGGGCGCAACGTGGTGCTGGTGGAAGCGCGCCGCATCGGCTGGGGCGCCTCTGGCCGCAATGGCGGCTTTGTCAGCCCCGGCTATTCGCTTGGCTACGACGCCATTGCGGCCCGCGTCGGCACCGCTGCCGCCAAAGACCTGTTCCAGATGTCGATCGAAGGCATGCGGATCGTGGCCGACAATATCACCTGTCTTGGCATCAATGCCGCAGCGCCTTGCCCCGGCATTCTGGGCGCAGTGCGCTATGACGCCGGGCGTGACCTGATGGATCACCGCGACTGGCTGGCCCGCGAGTTTGACTATCAGGTGGCGCATCTGGACCGTGCAGCGCTTGGCGAACACCTGACCTCACCGCGCTATCATCAGGCGCTGCATGACCAGAACGCCTTCCATTTCGACCCCCTGGCCTATTGCCTTGGCCTTGCCCGCGCAGCAATGGCGGCGGGCTCGGTGATCCACGAAGCCACCCCAGCCGACAAGATCGAAGGTGGCGCGGCAGGCTGGACGATCACCACCCCGCAAGGCCGGGTTTCCGCGCGCGAGGTGGTGGTGACAACCGGCGGCTATACCGACCGGCTGGTGCCGCAATTGCACCGCGCCTTCCTGCCGATTGCCACCTATGTGATGATCAGCCGCGCCGCCCCCGACCTGATTGCCAGCGCCATCCACACCCGTTCCGCCATCGGCGACGACCGCCGCGCCGGCGATTACTACCGCCTCGTCGATGACGGCAAGCGCGTGCTGTGGGGCGGCAAGATCACCACCCGCACCACCGAGCCGCGCGATCTGGGCAAGCTGCTGCACCAGACCATGACCGACACCTACCCGCAGCTTGCCGGGCTGCAGACCGATACCGTCTGGACCGGCCTGATGTCCTACGCCCGCCACCGCATGCCGCAGATCGGCAAGCTGGCCTCGGGCCTGTGGCATTGCACGGCGTTTGGTGGCCACGGCATGAACACCACCGCCATCGGCGGCCGGGTGATCGCCGAAGCCATGCTCGGCCAATCCGACCGCTACCGCCGTTTTGCCCCCTTCGGTCTGGACTGGACCGGCGGCCTTGCCGGCATGGCGGCGGTGCAACTGACCTACTGGCGGTATCAGGCGATGGATGCCTGGCGCGAACGCAAGGGCTGATCATCATGCATTTCAGAGACAATATCGACTACCCGCCGATGTTGACCCGGCCTGCCGTTTTCTTCCCCCTGCTGACCGCGATCTTCGTCAGCCTCTGGTGGTTTGGCGCCGGCAACAGTGCCATCGGGCGGCTGGTGCTGGGCTTGGTGCCAATGGCCGAGGGCAACCCGCTCAACCTAGCAACCGCCGCCTTTGTCACCGCCCTGGTCGGCTTCAACATCTTCGTGGTGATGCGCCTGGCCCTGCGCCAACAAGTCTGGCTGGTCTGGGGCGAGCTTGCTGCGCTGATCTTGCTGTTCTTCTATTCCTTCGACCTCAGCTTTGCCTTCATCCAGCGCAAGATCGGCTTTCTGATCACCCAAGGTCTGGTGACAACGCTCTACATTTCAGCGGTGTCCATCGTCATCGCCACGGTGCTGGCGCTGATGGGGGCGGTGGCAAAACTGTCGTCCAACGGCATCGCGCAAGGCATCGCGCATTTCTACACCTCGCTGTTTCGCGGCCTGCCGCTGTTGATGCAGATCTACATGATCTACCTTGGCCTGCCGCAACTGGGCTATGTGGTGGATGCGGTGCCCACCGGTATCGCCGCGCTGTCGCTGTGCTACGGCGCCTATATGACCGAGATTTTCCGCGCCGGTATCGAAAGCATCCCCAAGGGCCAGTGGGAGGCCGCCCGCGCCCTTGGCATGCGCCCGATCTCGGTGATGACCCGGATCATCCTGCCGCAATCGATGCGGGTGATCATCCCGCCGACCGGCAACCAGTTCATTTCCATGCTGAAAGACAGCTCGCTCGTCTCCGTCGTCGGCGTGTGGGAGCTGATGTATCTGGCCCGCACCCAAGGCCAGACCGAATTCCGCCATATCGAGATGATGGTCACCGCCTCGCTGATCTACTGGCTGATGTCGATCGTGCTGGAATTGCTGCAAAAACGCATCGAAACCCATTTCAACAAGGCGGCGACACGATGACTTCGGTGAAAACTGCGCCTTCCGCCATCGAGATCAGTGGCCTGAGCAAATGGTATGGCACCATGCAGGTGCTGCACGACATCGACCTCACCGTTGCACAGGGCGAGCGGTTGGTAATCTGTGGCCCTTCCGGCTCTGGCAAATCCACGCTGATCCGCACCATCAACGCGCTCGAAGGCTTTGAGCAGGGCGTCATCAAGGTCGCAGGCATCGCGCTTACCCGCGATCAGGCGGTGGTCGAGGATGTGCGCCGCCGCGTTGGCATGGTGTTTCAGCAGTTCAACCTGTTCCCGCACCTCACCGTGCTGGAAAACTGCGCCCTGCCGCTGCGGCTGGTGCGCAGCCTGTCCGCAGCCGAGGCGCGCGATCGGGCGATGCACTACCTCTCCAAAGTGCATATCCCGGAACAGGCGCTTAAATACCCGGCGCAGCTTTCCGGTGGCCAGCAGCAGCGCGTTGCCATCGCCCGCGCCGTGGCGATGCAGCCCGAGGTGATGCTGTTTGACGAACCCACCTCGGCGCTCGACCCGGAAATGGTCAAGGAAGTGCTGGATGTGATGGTCGGGCTGGCCGAAGAAGGCATGACCATGGCGGTGGTCACGCACGAGATGGGCTTTGCCCGTCAGGTGGCCGACCGGGTGATCTTCATGGACGGTGGCCGCATCGTTGAACAGGGGCCGCCCACGACCTTCTTCACCGCACCAAAGAACGAACGCACCCAGGCGTTCCTGCAACAGGTGCTGCACTGAAACGGTGCCCGCAGGCCGGGCTGGTTGCCCGCTACTGACGCGAGAAGTTGAACGAAATCAAAGACCCGCGATGATAGTCGCGGGCGTAAAGTACCGGTGTGCCGGTTTCCGACAAGCAGGTTTCCGACACCAGCAACCACGGCTCGGCGCTGGCAGGCCCGGTCAGCACCCCGGATGGCAGGAACACGGCGGCGACATTGGCGCTCGACATCACCAGCTTGTGGCCCGCCTTGTCCAGCAAGGCGTTGACCGATCCGGTCAGTGCCGCCGCCTCTGGCGCGCCGCCCATCAGCGCCACCGGAACAACGTCAATCGAGTAAACCAGAACCTGCCCGCCGGCTTCGCGCAACCGCTCCAGCACAAAAATCTCTGCCTCCGGCTGCAAGCCCAGCGCCGCCGCCGCCTGCGGATCGGTGGCAGCAAGCAGGGTGCGGGCCGATAGCACCCGTGTTTGTGGCGCATAGCCAAGCGCTGCCAGCATCTGGCTGATGCTTTCAAACACCGTGATCGGCCGAGCGATATTCAGCGCAGCGGCCGCCGTCACGAACCGGCCGCGCCCGTGTTCGGTGACAACCAGCCGTTCCTGCTCCAACAGCCGCAACGCCTCGCGCACCGACGGGCGCGACACGCCAAAGGCCGCGCACAACTCTGCCTCGGTGGGGATGCGGTCGCCCGCCTTCAGCCCATGCTCGCGGATATAATCGCTGACCGCATCGCGGACCTGTTCGGCCATCTTCTTGTGTGACCGAAGCGGTCGGGTCGTCAACATCGCGCCCATGCCCCCGTTGCTGTGCTGTTGTCTGTCAACATACAACGGGGCAGGGCGTTTCAGCAAGCGACGCAGCCTGCCCGCCACGCCGCAAAGTCACCCCAAGCGCCGCCAAAACGCCGCAGCGACAGCACGCGCCGTTTCATCTTGGCAAAAATATCCCCGCCGGAGGCTCCGCCCGCGCAACCGACACCACGCCGGCAGGATCAGCACAAGCTGCGGCCAATCCTTGACAAATCGTTAAGCCGCCAGTGTAACCCTTTGATTTCGTGTAAGCCAAAGCCCTGTCCACACGCGGACACTCACAGCCGCGCCAGCCGTTCCGTCAGCAAATCAAAGAACCCCTGCGCGTCCACATCGCCGACAAAGAACGCGTTCACAGCCCGCCCCGAAACGCCCCACCAATCTGCCACCGTCATGCCCAGGGTCAGTTCGGACCCGGTCTCGATTTCCACATTGATATGCCGTCCCTTGAACAGATCAGGCCGGATCAGATAGGCCACCACGGTCGGATCATGCAGCGGCCCGCCATCCGAGCCGTATTTCTCCATATCGAAACGCTCAAAGAAGTCCGCCCACTCCGCCGCCACCCGGCCAACCTCGGACCCCAAGCCCCGGAACGCCTCCACCCGCGCTCGCGTGGTCAGCACCTTGTGGGTCACATCCAGCGGCATCACCACCAGCGGCACGCCGGATTTGAACACGATCTCGGCAGCCTCGGGGTCGACATAGATATTGAACTCCGCCGCCGGGGTGATGTTGCCGACCTCAAAGTAAGCCCCTCCCATCAGCACGATCTGCTGCACCCGCCCCACCACATCCGGTGCCTGCATGAACGCCTGCGCGATATTGGTCAGCGGCCCCAGCGGGCAAAGCGTGACACTATGTGCAGGCTCGCGGCGCAGGGTTTCGATGATGAAATCCACGCCATGCTGATCCTGCAACGGCATCACAGGGTCCGGCAGCACCGGCCCATCCAGCCCGGTCTTGCCATGCACATGCTCCGCCGTGACCAGCTTGCGCTTCAGCGGCCGATCAGAGCCCGCAAACACCCGCGTCGCCGGTCTGCCCGCCAATTCGCAGATCATCCTTGTATTCTTCTGCGTCAAGGCCAGCGGCACATTTCCCGCCACCGCAACGATGCCTAGCACCTCGACATCTTCCGGGCTGGCCAGCGCCAGCAGGATGGCAAAAGCGTCGTCCTGTCCGGGGTCAGTGTCGATGATGATCTTGCGCGGCGCGTGGGGCATGGCGTTCTCCTGTTGCCGGATCAGAAAACGCCAACTGTCCGGGTTTGTCCATCCGGTCAAAATGAAAAAGGCCCCCGCAGGGGCCTGTTCCGTCAGTTGTCGAAATCGACCGTTTCGATCAGCTTCAGCGCATCCGGGCGTTTTGCCGCCACTTCGGCCAGGCTCAGGCTGTCAGGCGTGAACTCTCCCCAGCTTTTCACCAACTCCGAGCGTTCCACCCCCGGCTTGACCGGGAATTCGTAGTTGGTTTCAGAATAGATCTTCTGCGCCGCGTCCGAGGCCAGCCATTCCATCAGTTTCAGCGCCGCATCGTGGTTCGGGGCCGATTTCGTCATCGCGATGCCCGAGATGTTCATATGCGTGCCAGCACCTTCGAACACCGGGAAACTCAGGTTGACGGCATTGGCCCATTCAACCTGCTCGGGATCGTTGATCATCTGGCCGTAATAATAGGTATTGCCGATGGCGATGTCGCATTCCCCGGCCCAGATCGCCTTGACCTGATCACGGTCGCCGCCATTCGGTTTGCGCGCCAGATTTGCCTTGAGGCCTTCCAGCCAGGCGGTGGTGTAGGCTGCATCGTGATGCGCCAGAACTGCGGCGGTCAGGGCAACATTATAGTCGTTGGTGCCAGATCGCATGCAGATCTTGCCCTGCCATTTCGGGTCGGCGAGGTCTTCATATGTGGTGACAGCGCCCTGCTGCAGCCGGTCCTTGCTGGCATAAACGATGCGGGCGCGGGTGGTCAGGCCAAACCATTGGTTGCCGGGATCACGGAATTCGGCTGGAATGTTTGCGGTCAGTACAGCCGAGTCGACCGGCTGCGTTACCCCCGCCTGCACCACTTCGATCAGTCTGGCAACATCGACAGTGAGGACCAGATCGGCAGGCGAACGATCGCCTTCCGCTACCAACCGCTCGGCCATGCCCTTGTCAACAAAAGCAATATTCACTGTAATGCCGGTCTCGGCAGTGAAGGCGTCCAGAAGCGGCTGGATCAGCTCTGGCTGGCGATGCGAATAGATGTTCACCTCTTCGGCCCAGGCGGGCAGGGCGACAGTGCCAAGAGCGGCGGCAAGCAGGGAAAGGCGCAGTGACATGGTTGAGTCCTTTTGTCAGAATATGGCGGCTGTATAAACCCGAGTCTTTTGCTTGGTCAATGGCTGAGTTTTAGAGTCGGGAATTTCTGTCAGGCATTGCCCCCGATGCTGGCGCGCGGGTGGGAGGCGAGGACGGGCAGGGAGTTATTCCCCCAAAGCTCTCGGCGGAAGGGGGTTCTCCACTTCCAGGTATTTGATCCTACTGTTTGATGGTGCGATCCTTTCTCAGGAATGGAAGGAAGCATTACAGGCCAAGTTCGCCATGGGAACGCTGCGACCACGCACGCCGTCAGAGCAGCAATACAGTGATCGCAACCATACTCGATCAGTTGCACGAAGGGGTTCAGGAATACCCCGTCCAGTAAGGCTGACGAATCTTTTCCAGACGAGATCACGGTCTGCGACCCGCGTCACCCGCTGTACGGTCGCACATTTCGGGTTGTCCGTCGAACGAGCCATCGTGGGGGCAATTTTTCGCCTTCCTTCGAAGTCGAATTCCAAGACAGCGTCACACTGCTTGTG
>WRPH01000003.1 GCA_009773375.1 Paracoccaceae bacterium | reverse complement strand
GCTGCCAATCGGCGGCGGCGCGGTAGGCTTCGGGCTGGCGGGCGCTGGCGGCGGCGGCGCGGCGGTCTTTCAGCGCGGCGGCGGCACGGGCGGTGCCTTGCGCGCCTTTGCCTGCGGCTCCCAGCAGGGTGGAGTAGGTGTAGATCAGGCTGGTGACGAGAAAGCGGAAGCTGGCGCGGATTTCGGGCAGGTTGAAGCCGGTGACGAACAGCATCAGCGCCACGGTGGCAAAGCCCGACACCAAAGACAGCAGTTTGAGGCCAAAACCTGCGCCGCCCGGCACCATGTTGATGATCGCGCCGGAAACGGTATCGCCAAACAGCCCGCCCATGCCGAAGCTGTGCGTCCACATCGCCGATGGCAGCAGGGTGGCGGCGTAGACCGAGGCCATGGCGACGGCGATCACCGCGAAGACCATGCGCGACATGGCGCGTTCAGCGCCGCGATGCAGCACAAAGCGGCTGCCCCAGGCGGCGAGGATCAGCGGGATGCCCCAGGCGCCCTTGCCGCCGATGATGATCAGCGTCGAGGCAAGGGCGGCGCCAAAGCGGCCCAGATAGTTGGCGGCGGGCTCATCCGTGGCGACCATCCAGCCGGGATCTTCCGGTGAATAGCTGCCCAACATCAGCGCAAACAGCAGGGCCGCGCCGATCAGGGCGATGCCAAACAGCTCGCGGCCGCGCTTTTCCAGCATGGCCGCTGTGCCTTGATCCAGCAGGGGATCGCGTTGCCGCATTTGATAGGATGCCATTTACCCTGTCCTCAACCGTAGAGGCAGTCGCGGAGCTGGATCAGCCCGCGCTGCATTTCTTCTTTGGGGGCCACAAGGGCGACCCGGATATAGCCTTTGCCGGGGTTTTCCCCGTTGGCGTCGCGCGACAGATAGGCGCCCGGCAGCACGCGCACGCCGGTTTGCTGCCATGCCTTCAGCGCGGCCTGTTCGCCGTCTTCGACCGGAAGCCAGAGGAAAAAGCCGCCCTCGGGGCATTGAAAGCCCTGAAGGCCGCTGAAAATGGCGTCTGCGGCGTCAAATTTCGCATGATAGAGCGCGAGCGAGGCTGCGACATGGTCGTCATCGTTCCACGCGGCCTCGGACACTTTCTGGATCGGCAGCGGCAGGGGGGCACCGGCGAAAGAGCGCAGTTTGCGGATTTGCGCGATGCCCTTGGACCCGCCCGCCACGAAGCCTGACCGCAGGCCGGGCAGGTTGGAGCGTTTCGACAGCGAGTGGAAGGTGAAGACGCGTTCGGGGTCGGCTGCCTTGGCCTGTGCGACCTGTAGAATGCCGGTGGGGGCGGTGTTGCGCCAGATTTCGGAATAGCACTCATCCGCGAAGATGGTGAAATCGTGCTTTTCGGCCAGCGCCAGTAGGGTCGCCCAGTAGTCGGCGCTGGCGACGGCACCCTGCGGATTGGCGGGCGAGCAGATATAGGCGATGGTGACGCGATCAAGGATTTCGACGGGCAGACCGGCGTAATCGGGCAGAAAGCCGGTGGCAGCGGTGGCGGGCACATACAGCGGCTCTGCGCCGCAGGTGACGGCGGCGACGGCGTAAACCTGATAGAACGGGTTCGGCATCAGCACGATCGGCTGTTTGCCGTGTTTGGTTTCCGGGCAGAGCGCGATGCAGGCATTATACAGGCCCTCACGCGTGCCGTTCAGCACCATCAGCTGATCTTGCGCGATCTGCGCGCCATAGCGACGTTTGATCCAGCCCGCGATGGCCGCCAGCAGTTCCGGCGTGCCGTCGTTTGGCGGATAAACCGCGAAGTCTTTGATATTGGCTGCCAAAATCGGGCCGACAAAATCGGGCATCGGGTGCCGGGGCTCGCCGATGGTCATGGAAATGGTTTCCCCGCCGGGCGCATGCGCGTCCAACAGCTTCCGCAAACGCGGAAACGCATAATCCGGCAGGTTCGAAAACCGCTCTGGAAACGCCATTACTGCCTCTTCTCGGGATCATTGCGCCCCGTTTGAGGTGACGATACCCAGATCAAGCGGGCGCGTCCAGAAAAACCCATAGCTGTTGGGGGCTTGGACCCTGAAGTTGTGGCTTTTTCGCCGGATCAGGCCAGCGCGCGTTCGGCGGCGCTGCCCAGCCGCAACAGCCGGTCTTCCTGCCCCGGCCCGGCCATCAGGCTGATGCCGCAAGACGGCTGCGCGGTGGGCAGGGTCAGCGCGCACAGCCCCATCAGATTGCCGATGCGGGTGTTGCGCAGCGCCGCCAGATTTTCGGCGACATAATAGGCGTCGTCGGTCATCAGCTTGTGCGCGTTCGGCGGCAGGATCGGCGAGGTGGGGATCAGCACGGCATCATAACCGGCGGTGCGCGCGGCCCAGATCGCGCGGATTTCGTGCAGCCGCCGCCATGCCGCGACATAATCGCAGGCCTTGATCGTGGCACCCGACCGGAAACGTTCCAGAATGCGCGGGAACATTTTCTCGGGGGCGGATTCGATGGTTTTGGCCCAGATGCCATAGGCCTCGGCGGTGAAGATCACCCCGGCCAGCGCCATCGCCTCGGCGGTTTCGGCGATATCGGCGTGGTCGATCTGCGCACCGGCGCGCGACAGCCGGGTCAGCGCGTCTTCGAATCCTTGCGCCGGGCGTTTGCGCAGATCGTCAAGCGCGACGGTGTTCAGCACCAGAAAGCGGGCGTTGGTCAGGCTGCTGCCGGTCAGATCGGCGGGTTTGCGCGCCTCTAGTGCCGCAAGCAGCAGGGCGCAATCTTCGACCGACCGGGCCAGCGGGCCGACGGTATCGAAGGTTTCGCACAAGGGCACGATGCCGGTCAGCGGCAGGCGGCCAGAGGTGGTTTTGAGGCCAACCAGATCGTTCCACGCCGCCGGGATGCGCACCGAGCCGCCGGTATCGGACCCGATGGCGGCGGGGGAAAGGCCAAAGGCGACCGAAGCCGCGCCGCCCGAGGTGGAACCGCCCGCGACGGCATGGTCATCATTGATGCAGGGCGGCGTGGCGGTGACGGGGTTGAGGCCAAGGCCCGAGAAGGCAAGTTCGGACATATGGGTTTTGCCAAGACAAACAAGGCCTTCGCGGGTGGCGGTGGCCAGAACAGCGGCGTCTTTGGCGGGGGTGCGGCCTTTCAGCAGGGCCGAGCCTGCCTCGGTGGCGATGCCTGCGGTGTCGAACAGATCTTTCCAGCTTATCGGCACACCATCGAGCAGGCCACGGCGCAACCCGGCCTTGGCGCGGGCGGCGGCACCCATCGCTTCACCGCGGGCGCGGACCGGGGTGGCGCGGGCATAGATGCGCGGCGACAGCGGGTGGATGGCGATCTTTTCGAGGAAAAACTCGGTCAACTCGACCGGGTTGATGCTGCCCTTGCCGATGGCTCGGCCCAGATCGGCGGCGGTCATGTTGGACCAGGTGTTGCTCATGGTGTCCCCCGTTTTGGCTAGCGTAGCGGCAGAGCGGCGCATGGACAATCCCGCTGGGAAGGCCATATTTGGCGGTATGGAAAAAGATGCTGATATCGTGATCGTGGGCGGCGGCTTGAACGGGCCGGCCTTGGGCGTGGCGCTGGCGCAAGCGGGCTTGCGGGTGACGGTGGTGGATGCGCGGCCTGCGGGGGCGCGGGCGGAAGCCGGGTTTGACGGGCGGGCCTATGCGCTGGCGCTGGCGTCCAAGCGGTTGCTGAGTGTGATCGGCGTCTGGCCAAGGCTGGAGGCCAAGTTGGAAGAAGGCCCGATGGGCTTCATGGCCGAGGACCGGCATCTCTATGCGGCGTTTCTGGCGGCGATGGCGGAGAGCGGCGTGCGGCTGATTTCAGGTGAAACCGTTGTTTCGCAAGAGGTTACGGCGGGCGGGGTCGTGGTGGAACTGGCCTCGGGGCGCAGGGTTTCGGCGCGGGTGCTGGTGGGCTGCGATGGCCGGGCTTCCGGCGTGGCGCAGCGGGCGGGGATTGGCCGGACCGGCTGGGGCTATGGGCAGACGGCGCTGGTGACGGCGATCCGGCACGAGAAGGATCATCACGGCATTGCGCAGCAGTTCTTCATGCCATCCGGGCCGCTGGCGATTTTGCCGCTGCCGGGGGGGCATTTAAGCTCGATCGTGTGGAGCGAGACGGATGCGCAGGCGCAGGCTATTCAGGCGCTGTCGGATGAAGATTATCTGGCGGCGCTGCGGCCACGGTTTGGCGATTTTCTGGGCGGGATTTCTTTGGCCGGGGAAAGGTTTACCTATCCGCTGAACCTGACGCTGGCGAACAGTTTCGTGGCCGACCGGGTGGCTTTGGTTGGCGATGCGGCGCATGGCGTGCATCCGATTGCCGGGCAGGGGTTGAATCTGGGGCTGCGCGATGTCGGGGCGCTGGCGCAGGTGCTGATCGAGGCGCAGCGGCGCGGCGAGGATATCGGGGCTGCCGATGTGCTGGAGCGGTACCAGCGCTGGCGGCGGTTTGATTCAACCGCGTTGGCCTTGGGGATGGATGCGGTGAACCGGCTGTTTTCCAATGATAACCCGGTGTTGCGGCTGGGCCGCGATCTGGGCTTGGGGTTGGTTAACGCGGTGCCGGGGCTGCGGCGCGGCTTCATGCGGCAGGCGGCGGGGTTGTCGGGCGAGGTGCCGAAGCTGTTGCAGGGGGTCGCGGTTTAGCGGGGCTTATTCCACCTGCCGCGCTTCACTCACCAGCATGATCGGGATGCCGTCGCGGATCGGGAAGGCCAGATGCGCGGGTTTGGAGATCAGCTCCATCTTTTCGGCGTCATAGGTCAGTGTGGCTTGCGTCACCGGGCAGACCAGCGATTCCAGCATGCGGCGGTCAAAGGGGGTGGTGTTGGCCGGAGTGGTGTTGGCGTCGGTCATTGCAGAACCTCATCGCTGCCGCCGGAGCGCAGCGCAAATTCGAGAAGGGTGACAAGGGTTTCGCGGCGGGTGACCAGCGAGGGGGCTTCGAGCAGCGCCTGTTTGTCTTCGGGCGGGAACGGCAGCAGCATCGACAGCGAGTTGATCAGCAGTTCAGTATCGGCGGATTTGATGCCGCTCCAATCCGTGCCAAGTTCGCGGGCGGCGAAGTAGCGCGCCAGCAGGGCAAGGAAGGGTTCACGGGAAAAGCCGGGGTCGGTTTCCTCGGCCCCCAGATCGCGCGCGAAGGGTGCCCAGTCGATCTGGGCGCGGCGGTAGGGGGTGTCGGTTTCAACCTCGGCACGCAGACGGAAGCGGCAGATGCCGGTGAGGGTGATCATGTAGCGGCCGTCTTCGGTTTCGGAAAACCCAGTGATGCGCCCGGCGCAGCCGATGGCTGACAGGCGTTTCTCGCCGCCCGGCACCTCGCGCGGTTGGATCATGCCGATCAGGCGGTCGCTGGTTTTCAGGCAATCTTCCAGCATGGCGACATAGCGCGGCTCGAAGATATGCAGCGGCAGCCGGGCGCGCGGCAACAGCAACGCCCCCGGCAGCGGGAACACGGGAAGGGTGTCGGGCAGGTTGGTTTTGATCATCATGCCCATGAAGCTAGAGCGCCCTTCGGTTTAGGCAAAGATCATCGAAGACAGGCGGCGGCGGCCAGCCAGCACGATGGGATCTTGCGGTTTCAGCGCGTCAAAGATGGTGAACAGCTGGGTGCGGGCGGCACCGTTGTTCCATTCACGATCCAGCTTGAACAGATCAAGCAGGGTGGTGACGGCCTCTTCAATCTTGCCGTTGGCGTGCAGGGCGGTGGCAAGATCGAACAGGATTGCCGGGTTTTTCGGGTCTTTTTCGTGGGCGGCGCGCAGATCGGCCTCGGGACCAGCGGAGGCGGCTTGCCGCGCGAGTTCCAGCATGGCGCGGGTGGCTTCGACCTCTTTGGCCTTGGCCAAAGCGCCGGGGGCGGTGGTGATCAGGGTTTCGGCCATATCGAGATTGCCAAGCCCCAGATGGGCGCGGATCAGCCCGGCATAGGCCACGGCGTTTTCGGGTTCTTCTTCCAGAATGGCGGTGAAGGTCTCAATCGCGTCGTTGAACTCGCCATCGGCCAGCATGGTTTCGGCGGCCTCGATCGCGTCGGCAAGGCCGTTGTCCGGCTCTGGCCCGAGGCCCGCCATATGATCGACAAAGCGCTTGAGTTCGGACGGGGCGACGTTGCCCTGAAAGCCATCGACCGGCTGGCCCTTGAAGAAGGCATAGACGGTGGGGATCGACTGGATCCGTAGTTGCGCGGCGATGGCCTGATTTTCATCGACGTTGATCTTGACCATCTTCACCCGGCCTTTGGCGGCGACAACAGCCGCCTCCAGCGCCGGGCCAAGCGTTTTGCACGGGCCGCACCACGGCGCCCAGAAATCGACGATGACCGGGGTGGTCTGCGACGGGTCGATCACGTCTTGCAGGAAGGTCTTTTCAGAGCCGTCCTTGATCAGGTCGTCGGTAGCGGTGGCGGGGGCAGCGGTTGGGGCAGCGGTGGGGGTGCCGAACATGGAAAGCCTCACGGGGGAAATTGGGTTGCGATATATATGGGGGGAGGGGGCGAAAAGGGGAAGGGGGTTTACGCTGGGTTTCCGCGGGCCTAGCGTGGGAAAGAAACTGGGGGGGATGCGATGCCGGTTGTGATGTGTTTTGGCGACAGCAATACGCACGGGACGCCGCCGATTGTCGATGTGGCGCTGTATGGGCGGTTCGGGCCGGGGGTGCGCTGGCCGTCACGGGTCGGGCAGGCTTTGGGTTGCGAGGTGATCGAGGAAGGTCTGCCGGGGCGGACGGCAATGTTTGATGATCCGATCATGGGCGCGCATATGAACGGGCAGGCCGGGCTGAAGATCGCGCTGGAAAGCCACGGGCCGCTGGATGTTCTGGTGCTGATGCTGGGCACCAATGACGTGAAGACGCGGTTCACCTCGACACCGCAGGCGGTGTTGGGTGGCATTGCCAGCCTGCTGGACATCGCGCAACACCGGGTGATGCAAGACCGGCACGGCGGCTTCAGGATCTTGCTGATCTGCCCGACGCCGGTGGTCGAGGTGGGGCCGATCAAGGATGAATTCTGGGGCGGTGCGGCACGGTCGCAAGCGCTGCCGCCGCTGTATCAGGCTTTGGCGCAGGCGCGCGGGATTGAGTATCTGGACGCAGGCGAGGTGATCGCGGTCAGCCCGCTGGACGGCGTGCATTTCGACGAGGCCGAACATGCCAAGCTGGCCGATGCGGTAACGGCCAAGCTGCGCGGGATGTTGTAGGCGGGGTATCGGCTTCATCTTGGTAAAAATACTCCCGCCGGAGGCTCCGGTGGTGGGCATCAGAGCCTCCGGCGGGGATATTTAGGCCAAGATGAATGCGGATCAGGCGCAGGCGGCAAGGTCGGACCAGCCGCACAGCGCGGTCAGGGTTTCCGGCGGGGTGGCGGTGCCGATCGCCATTCCGGCGCGGAAATCGGCGGAGCGGCGGTTTTGCCAGCGGTTTTTCAGCAGGTGCAGGCCAGAGCGGCTGATCTTGACGATGGGGCTGCGCAGCGGCAGGCGGTCGCGCCATTTTGCCTGCAGGAAGTGGTAAGCGGCGTCGAAATCGGTGCCGAGAACCTCGTGGTAGCGGTCGTTGTGGATGGTGGGCAGGGCGCCGGCATAGGCGTGCAGGCCGCGGGCGCGGGCTTGGGTGACAATGTCGGTGCCATAAAGGTGCCAGCCGGGCAGGGCTTCGTCAAAGCGCAGGTCAGAGCTGCGGCGCAGGATGATCACCATTTCGTCGAAGGACTGCACCTTTACCGGGGCGGTGGGGACGCGGCCGACGATCTGGCCCAGCGAGGAAGACCAGACCGGGCCGATATGGGCGGCGTCCAGCGCCACGCCGAACGGGCCGAACAGTGCCCAGTTCGGGTCTTGCGCGGCAAGGCTGGCAAGGCGGGTTTGCAGCAGCGCCTGCCAGCCGTGCGGGAAATAGACGTCGTGGTGGGCGAAGATCAGGATATCTGCGCTGGTGGCATCGAGCGCACGGTTATAGGCTTGGGCGGCGCTGATGGCACCGCGTTCGACATGCAGCGGGATGCTGCCGGATGTCAGCAGCGGCGAGCGGCGCAGGTTGGCGTTGAGGATATGCTCGCTGTGGCTGGCGCAGATAATGGCAAAGCTCATGGGGCCAGTCCTTCGGTGATGAAGGCTGCGAGTTTGGCGGCCTCGGTATCGGCGTTGTGGCGGGTCAGGGCGCGGGCGCGGGCGGTTTGGCCCATCTCGGCCAGAACCGCTGACGGGGTTTGCGACAGGGTTTCGATGGCATCGGCCAAAGCGGCGGGGTCGCCTGCGGGCACCAGCCAGCCGGTTTCGCGGCTGACGAGTTCGGGCACGCCGTTGATGCAGGTGGCGATGACGGGGCGGGCGGCGGCCATCGCCTCCATCACCACCATCGGCAAGCCTTCGGCCAGCGAGGGCAGGATCAGCGCGTGGGCGCGGGCGATTTCGGCGTGCAGGGCGGCCTCGTCCAGCCAGCCGGCGAGGCGGATCTGGCGGTCAAGGCCGTGGCGGGCGATTTCGGCTTCGATCTGGGGGCGCAGCGGGCCATCGCCGCAAATCGTCAGCTGCAGGTCTGGCAGGCGTTTGGCGGCCAGCGCCATCGCCTCGATCAGCAGGGGGAAGCCTTTTTGTTCCGACAGCCGCCCGATGGCGACAAGGCGCAGGCCGCTGGTGGGCATCGGCAGCGGTGCGGGGAATTTGTCGGGCTCCAGCCCGCAATGCACCACCTTGATTTTCGGCCAGTCGGGCAGCGGGCACCAGCGGTAAAGCTGGCTGCGGCCATAGCTGCTGATCGCGACTACAAAGCGGGCGCGGGCGATTTTCAGGCCAAGCCCAAGCGCGCGGGGGGCGTCAAATTCCTCGGGGCCGTGGACGGTGAAGGAAAAGCTGGGGCCGCCAAGCGCGTTTGCCAAGGCGGCGACGGCGGTGGAGTTGGTGCCGAAATGCGCGTGGATATGGTTGATGTTCAGATCAGCACAGCGGCGGGTAATCTGCGCCGCCTCGGCCAGATAGACCAGATGGCGCAGCCGACCACCGGTGCCGGGGCTACCGCCACAACCCACAGCCCCCAGCCGCAGCGCGAGGTTTACCCCGTGCAGGGCGCGGCGCGGATGGCGGAGCAGCCATGCGCAGGCGGGCAGCAGCAGGCGGGGCAAGCCGCGTGCCAGCAGATGTTCGGTGCGGCTGTCTTCCTCAAGATCAGCCGGATCAACCAGCGCGGCGCGGTCGGAGCGCATGGCAAAGCGGTGGATCTGCCAACCCAACCTTTCCAGCGCGCGGATTTCGCGGCGGATGAAGGTATGTGACGGCAGCGGGTAAGAGTTGACGAGGTAGGCGATCTTCATACGGGCACCGAATGGGGTCTTGGCGACCGGATTACGCGGCGCTTGGGGCAAGAGTAAGACATTTGCGCGGGTTTTGCGCGGATTGTTGCGATTTTGGCCTTCATTGACGGGTTTGGGTGCAGCGCATAGGCTAAGGTGCAGAAATATCAGCGGTGTTTGTGAATGTCGGAAGCCCCTATCACCGCTGCGGCGGGGACGAGCCTGTTTGGTCGGGCGCTGCGCGGCTCGGCGTTTACTGCCGGTGCCTATGCGATGACGCAGGTGATGCGGCTGGCGTCGAACCTGATTTTGGCGCGGCTGCTGGCGCCCGAGGCGTTCGGGGTGATGGCTCTGGTGTCGGTGGTGCTGGTCGGCATGGTGATGTTTTCTGACGTGGGGGTCAGCGCCTCGATCAGCCAGAGCAAGCGCGGCGATGATCCGGCGTTTCTGGATACGGCGTTCACCATTCACGCCTTTCGCGGGCTGATGCTGTGGCTGGTGGTTTGTGCGCTGGCCTGGCCGTTGGCAGCGTTTTATGATGCGCCTGAGCTGCGGTATCTGCTGCCGGTGGCGGGGATTACCTTGTTGATCGCCGGGTTCAATCCGACGCGGATTGACACTGCGACACGGCATTTGCTGTTGGGGCGGGTGACGGCGCTGGACCTGTTGGCGCAGGCGATTGGCATCGTGGCGATGGTGGCGCTGGCCTTGGTGTTCCAGTCGGTCTGGGCGCTGGTGATTGGCGCGAATATCGGCAGTCTGGCCAAGCTGGTGCTGATGTGGCTGTGGTTGCCGGGGCAGCCGAATCGGTTTCGCTGGGACAGATCGGCGGGGGCGGAGCTGATCCATTTCGGCAAGTGGATTTTCCTGTCTACCGCCTGCGGCTTTCTGCTGGCGCAGGGCGACAAGGCGATTTTCGGGCATTATTTAAGCAAGGACGCGCTGGGGATTTACAATATCGGCTTCTTTCTGGCGTCGTTTCCGCTGCTGCTGGCGCGGTCGGTGAACAGCCGGATCATGATACCGCTGTATCGGGATCATCACCCGGCGGAGTCCGCTGCGAATTTTGCCAGGATGCGCAGGCTGCGGTTTGGCTTAAGCGGTGGCACGCTGGCGCTACTGGGGCTGCTGGCGGTGGTGGGGGTGCCGCTGGTCGGGCTGCTCTATGATGCGCGCTATGCGGCGGCGGGGGCGATTGTGGTGGTGGTGGCCTGTGTGCAGATGGCCGAGGTGGTGGGGATGACCTATGACCAGTCGGCGCTGGCGGCGGGTGATACGCGGACGTATTTCGGACTGCAGGCGCTGAAGGCTTTGGTGCAGACCGGGGCCTTGCTGGCGGGGGTGCATTGGGGCGGGTTGATCGGCGCGTTGCTGGCGCAGGGGCTGGCGCTGCTGGCGCTGCATCCGGCGGTGGTGCTGCTGGCGCGCAAGCACCGGGCGTGGGACCCGCTGAACGATCTGGTGTTTTTCACGCTGGCGGCGGGGCTGATTGCGCTGGCGCTGTGGCGCAATGCCGGGCTTTTCGCGCTGATCTGAGCGCGGGAAGCGGTCTGGGTCTGGCCGCATCGCAAGGCTAGTGTTATGAGGCATCCGCAGCTTGCGATTTGGGCGATTGGGCATGGATATTGAGAAGACTGCGCTGGAAGGCGTTTTGATTTTGACGCCGCGCCGGTTTGGCGATGACCGGGGCTGGTTCATGGAGACGTATAACGCGCCTCGGATGGCGGCTGCGGGGTTGGATTACAGCTTTGTGCAGGACAACCACTCGATGTCGGCGGCGGTTGGCACGCTGCGGGGGTTGCATTACCAGCGGCCACCGCATGCGCAGGACAAGCTGGTGCGCTGCACGCGGGGGCTGATTTTCGATGTGGCGGTGGATTTCCGCGCCGGCTCGCCGACGTTTGGCGCTTGGGTCGGGGTGGAGCTGTCGCCCGAGAATGGCAAGCAGTTGCTGGTGCCGAAGGGGTTTCTGCACGGGTTTGTCACGCGGGCGGCGAACTCTGAGGTTGAGTATAAATGCAGTGATGTTTATGCGCCCGATTGTGATGGCGCGGTGCGCTGGGATGACCCGGCAATCGGCATCGACTGGGGGCTGGCAGGTGGCGGGCTGACGGGCGCGCCAGTGCTGTCGGCCAAGGATGCGGCGGCTCCGCTGTTGCGCGATGTGAAGACTCCGTTTGAATGGATTGCGGCATGAAGATTTTGGTGACGGGTGGCGCGGGCTTTATCGGCTCGGCGGTGGTGCGGCTGGCGGTTGCGCGCGGGCATGAGGTGGTGAACCTGGATGCGCTGACCTATGCGGCCTGTCTGGAGAATGTGGCCAGTGTGGCAGGCTCGAACCTTTACAGCTTTGAGCAGGCCGATATCCGCGACCGCGCGGCGCTGGACAAGGTGTTTGCGGCGCATCGCCCGGATGTGGTGATGCATCTGGCGGCGGAAAGCCATGTCGACCGCAGCATCGACGGGCCGGGCGACTTCATTCTGACCAATATCAACGGCACCTATAACATGCTGGAGGCGGCGCGGGCCTATTGGCTGGGCGCGGGCAAGCCTGCGGGCTTTCGCTTTCACCATATCAGCACCGATGAGGTGTTCGGCTCGCTGGGGGCAGAGGGGCAGTTCACCGAGGACACGCCCTACGATCCGCGCAGCCCCTATTCGGCCAGCAAGGCGGCCAGCGACCATCTGGTGCGGGCCTGGGCCGAGACCTACGGGCTGCCTGTGGTTCTGACCAATTGCTCGAACAATTACGGGCCGTTCCACTTCCCGGAAAAGCTGATCCCGGTGGTGATTCTGAACGCTTTGGCGGGCAAGCCGATTCCGGTTTACGGCGCCGGGCTGAACGTGCGCGACTGGCTTTATGTCGAGGATCACGCCGACGCGCTGCTCTGCGTGGTGGAAAAGGGCGCGCTGGGGCGCAGCTACAATATCGGCGGCGAGAACGAGGCGAAGAACATCGACATCGTCACCAAGATCTGCGCGCTGCTGGATGAGATGCACCCGTCAGGCGCGCCGCATGACCGGCTGATTTCCTATGTCACCGACCGGCCCGGCCATGATCTGCGCTATGCGATTGATCCGAGCCGGATCCGCACCGAGCTGGGCTGGCGGCCTTCGGTGACGCTGGACGAAGGCCTGCGCCGCACCGTGCGCTGGTATCTGGACAACGCGGCGTGGTGGAAGCCGCTGCAACAGCGCCACGGTGTCGGCGCGCGGCTGGGAGTGAAGGCATGAGCGGAATTCGCGTGAATTCCGGGCCGATTTCCGCGCGGAAATCGGGGGCGCGGTGATGCGGGTTCTGGTATTCGGTCAGACCGGGCAGGTGGCGCGGGAATTGGCGCGGCGGCTGCCTGCCGGGGTGCAGGCGACCTTTCTGGGCCGCGACGGGGCGGACCTGTCTGATCCTGCCGCCTGTGCGGCGGCGATTGCGGCTTCGGATGCGGATGTGGTGATCAACGCGGCGGCCTGGACGGCGGTGGACAAGGCCGAGACCGAAGAGGCGGCGGCGCTGGTGGTCAACGGGGTGGCTCCGGGGGCGATGGCGCGGGCGGCGGCGGCCAAGGGGGCGGCCTTCCTGCATATCTCGACTGATTACGTTTTTGACGGCGCGGGCGATCAGCCGTTTGCGGTGAACCATCCGGTGGCCCCTTTGGGGGCTTATGGCCGTACCAAACTGGCAGGCGAGCAGGCGGTTCTGGCGGCGGGCGGCTGCGCGGTGATCCTGCGCACCTCTTGGGTGGTGTCGGCGCATGGCGCGAATTTCGTCAAGACCATGCTGCGGCTTGGGGCCACGCGCGACAGCCTGAACGTGGTGGCGGATCAGATCGGCGGGCCGACGCCTGCGGCGGATATTGCCGATGCGCTTTATGTCATCGCGGCGGGGCTGCGGGCGGGCAAGCCGGGCGGCGTGCATCATTTTGCCGGTGCGCCGGACACGTCCTGGGCCGGCTTTGCGCGCGAGATCATGGCGCGGGCCGGGCTGGCCTGCCAGATCAACGACATTCCGTCTTCGGCCTATCCGACCCCGGCGCAGCGGCCGCTGAATTCGCGGCTGGACTGCGCGGCGTTGCAGGCCGCCTATGGCATCAAGCGCCCAGATTGGCGGGCCGGTTTGGACAAGATATTGCAGGAGTTACAGGCATGAATCGCAAGGGCATCATTCTGGCAGGCGGCTCGGGCACGCGGCTTTGGCCGATCACCATGGGTGTCTCGAAGCAGCTCTTGCCGGTCTATGACAAGCCGATGATCTATTATCCGCTGTCGGTGCTGATGCTGGGTGGCATCCGCGAGATTGCGGTGATCACCACGCCGGAGGATCAAAGCCAGTTCATTCGGCTGCTGGGCGATGGCAGCCAATGGGGGCTGAGCCTGACCTATATCACGCAGCCGTCGCCGGACGGGCTGGCGCAGGCCTATCTGTTGGCGAAGGATTTTCTGGCCGGGGCACCGTCGGTGCTGGTGTTGGGCGATAATATCTTCTTCGGCCATGGCTTGAGCGAACTGCTGATGACGGCGGGCGCGCGCGAGGTGGGCGGCACGGTGTTTGGCTACCGGGTGGCGGACCCCGAGCGCTATGGCGTGGTGGAATTCGATGCCGATGGCCGGGTGCATGCGATCATCGAAAAGCCGGACGTGCCGCCGTCGAACTTTGCGGTGACGGGCCTGTATTATCTGGACGGGCGCGCGCCGGAGCTTGCGGCGCAGGTGAAACCCTCGCCGCGTGGCGAGCTGGAAATCGCCGATCTGCTGGAGATTTACCGCGCCGAGGGCACGCTTTCGGTCGAACGGATGGGCCGCGGCTTTGCCTGGCTGGATACCGGCACTCACGCCAGCCTGCTGGACGCCGGCAACTTCGTGCGCACACTGGAGGCGCGGCAGGGCCTGCAAGTCGGCTGCCCGGATGAAATTGCCTACCGGTTGGGCTGGATTGACAAAGCGCTACTGGCGGCGCGGGCCGAAACCTTCAAGAAGAACGACTATGGCCGGTATTTGGCAAGTATTGTTGCTGAATAAGGGATAGTAATCGCTGTAGTGTGCAGTCAAAGGCTGAAATTCGCGCGTTTTAGGAAAATTGCCTGCATTTTACGCTGGCATTGTTTCGGAATCGTGCAAAGATTTCCTCTAACAGGATTTGGCCTGCAAAGGGTTGGGCGTGCATGGTTGTTGGCGTGCTGGTGAGTGCAATCGCGGGCGGTGTGACGGCCGTCGCGGTGTCGGTTGGGGCCGATCATGATCTTGCGCAGGTGATTGCCAGTTATCCGCTGGGCGGGCTATTGGCGGTGATGAGCTTTCTGGCGATGTCGCTGACACGGCAGGGGCTTGGGGCCGCGCCGCGACGCTGAGGGGATTTATCAGATTTACGAAACAGTTGCGCGTAGCGCGGCTGTCGCCGGGCTGTCGAAGCCAGTTAGGGCTGCGGTCAGGGGCGCAGGAGATGATTCGCGACAAGATCTGCCGCTGCATGACCTGCTTTCGCGGCGTTCAATCCAAGCGTGTGTTGTTGCTAATTGTGGCAAGACTTAGGCGAGTTTGCGGCAAAATTTCTCGTTAAAAACGACTCAAATGTGTTCGCGCCTCGTGCTTTATGGTCGCCAAGCCCATCTTTCAGCGGATAAACTCGCAGATGGGGGCCTGCTTATTGAGTAAGGCAAATGATCTGCAAACGAACCAATCACACTCGGGTTTCCGGGGCGCTCTTGGCGTTCTCTGAAACTGTGCGGGAACGGCCGTTGTTTTCCATCGATCAATTGTCTGTTGGTGCATGACAATGTCGATTAGATTTCCCGGTATTTCCAACGGACTTTTTGTACCAAACGGTGATTTTTCACCGATGAACAATGACGAGCCGCAACTGGTGCAGGTGACGCCTTCGGGGCGCGGGCCGTATCGGCGGCTTTTCAAACGGCTGCTGGATGTGACGGCGATCCTGATGGCGGTGCCGGTGGTGGTGCCGATTGTCGCGGTGGCGGCGGTGCTGGTGGCGCGCGATGGCGGCAGCCCATTCTACACGCAGATGCGGGTGGGCCGGGGCGGGCGGCGCTTCAGGATGTGGAAGCTGCGCAGTATGGTCTGTGACGCCGATGCGCGGATGGCGGATTATCTGGCGTCTGACCCGGTCGCCCGGCAGGAGTGGGACAGCACGCAAAAGCTGAAGGCGGACCCGCGGATCACCAGCTTTGGCAAGTTTCTGCGCAAGTCGTCGCTGGATGAATTGCCGCAACTGTGGAACGTGCTGATCGGTGACATGAGCCTTGTCGGTCCGCGCCCGATGATGGTGAGCCAGCAAGGGCTTTATCCCGGCATGGCCTATTATGCGCTGCGGCCGGGGATTACCGGCTATTGGCAGACCGCAGGGCGCAACCGCACCACGTTCGAGGCGCGGGCGGAATATGACGATGCCTATGAGGCAGAGCTGTCGCTGGTGGCGGATGTAAAGGTGCTGGCGGCGACGGTCGGCGTGGTGGTGCACGGCACGGGCTATTGAGATGTGGTGTCCGAGCAATGGCCCGCCCGTGGTTGGGGCGGGCCATTTGCGTTTGAACCTGCAGCGTTCTAACCGATCGCAGCCGCCATCAGCACCAAGGCCAGCGTCGCCGCTGCGGCCAGAACTGCAAAGCGCGGCAGGCCGAAGATCGGGCGGTTGGGGTCATCGATCAGACGCAGGGCGGCGCTGCCAAGTCGGCCTTTCGGCGCGCGGATTTCGGGAATGCAGACCACTGGTTCCAGATCAAGCTGGCGCTGCATTTGCGCCGAGTTGCGCACCACCGGCTTGACCAGATCAAGCAGGAAAGCCGCGACCAGCGCCGCCAGCAGACTGCCGACAGCCCCGGCGATGGCGATCTTCTTCTTGCCGCCGCCGATGGGATAATCTGGCGTCAGCGCGCGTTCCAACAGGGTAAAGCGGCCCGATTGCTGGCGTTCGGCAAGCCGCTGCGCGGTGTCCGCCTCGGCCAGACGCCGGGTGGCGATATCGTATTGATCCTGCAACTGCTGCAAGGCGCGGTCGTAGCCCGACATCACCCGATCAATTTCCGGAGTGGCGGCGAGGGCGGTTTGCAGTTCAGCCAAGCGGGTTTTGCTGGCATCGCGCTGAGCGGTGAGAACCTCAGTCTGGGCGGCGATTTCACCGAGGCGGCGCTTGTCGGTTTCGCGCTGGGTCTGCTTTTGCGCAATGGCCGTCTGTTCGCCGGCAAGCGCCAAAAGGCTTTGATCGAGGCTGCGCAAATCATTGGTCAGGCTGACAAGTTCATCGCCGCGGGCATCGTTCAGCGCGGGCATCGCATCGGCGTTGGCGTTTTTGTAGGCGGCGATTTCGGTTTCCAGCGCGGTGATGGCCGCGAAAAGCCGTGCCTCGTCCTCGCGGAAGAAGGCGGCGTTTTTGTCGGCCCGGTCGCGCTGCCCGGCGGCGCTTTGATCAAGAATACCTTGCGCGAAATCATTGGCAATGCGGGCGGCAAGTTCGGCATCGCCATAGCGCACCGAGATGATGATCGCCGCGATGTTGCGGGCCTGACCAAAGCCCTGACCGGCGGCACTGTCAACCACCTGAAACGTCACGGCGCTGCGCAGGGCAAACAGTTTTTTGTCCAGCGGCAGATCGGGTTGATCGGCGAACAGGGTGTGACGGTCGATCATGTCTGACAGGGCCTGCCGGGTGGTCAGGCGCTGTTCGATGGTTTGCAGCACTTGCGCGGCACCGCCACCATCGGGTTGCGCGCCTGCGGCACCCGGCTCGGCCACTTGCGCGCCTTCGATCTGGATCACGGCGGAAGATTCGTAGGTGTCGGGCCGGGATTTGGCGTAGATCACCGCAGCCAGCATGCCCAGAACGGTGATGGCGATGATCAGCCAGCGCCGCCGCAGCACCAGACTGATGAGTTCTTCAAGCGACTGAATCTGACCCATGGTTTACTTCTTGGCATAGCGGTAGCGGCCCGCGTTGAAATCTTGCGCGCGGTTCAGCACCACGCCCAGCAGCGGAATGCGGCCTTCAAACAGCTTTTCGCACGCGTTGATTTCGGCGGGCGAGGTTTTGGTGCCATCGGTGACGAGAAGAACCGCATCAATGCAGGGACCAAGTGCCAGCACATCATCGTTCACCAAGGCGGGCGGCAGATCGTAGATCACCACCTCGGGGTCAAGTTGTTCGACCATGGCGGCAAGGGCGGAAACGGTGTCGGGATCGTGCAGGGTTTCAGAGGCTTTTTCGATGGGTTCGCCGTTCAGCCCCAGCGCAAGCGTGCGCCCATAGCGGCGGAACACGCCTTCCAGCGGCTGTTCACCGGACAGAAATTCGCCCAGGGCGCGGTCTTCATGGATGCCGAGAACCTTGGCGATTTCGGGGCGGCGCAGATCGAGGTCAATCAACACGGTGCGGCTGGCCGGGCGGCGGGCGAGCGACAGCGCAAGGTTGGTGGCGACAAAGGATTTACCGCAGCCATGGGTGGGCGAGGTGACGGCGATCCGTTTCCAGCCCTTTTCGGCCAGACCGCGCAGAAGCCGGGTGCGCAGGATGTCGAACGCGACGGCGGCGGGATGATCGGAAACTTCGGGAAACAGAGTGTTTCCAACCGCGTCAGCGGCAAGCGTGACGGTGCCAAGCGATTCCCAGACCCGCGCGGGATTGGCAAATATCGCAGGCAGCGGTGCGCCAAAAATCTCGCGCCCGGTGACAAGATCAAGTGTCACGGCGGGCTGGGCGGCGGGCTGGCGGGTTTTGAACAGCGATACACCCGTCGTGCGGGGGTCTTTACGAGCGTCTTTCCTCGGGCCGGATTCGTCGCCGGGCATGGCCGAAAGCTCCACATCTGCGGGGCCAAATGGCCCTGCGGTCAAGATCGTGTGTCTGGACATCCGAAAGTCGGGCTCCTGAAGCGGCGCACCCGACGCGGACGCAACCAGTGAAACAAGTGGCTGCCTTGCGGCAGTAATGACGCTGAACGCAACACAGGCCCCCTGCGCCGGGTGGCGCAGATGCGGTCAGGATTCGTCCAGGCCCCCGCCCAGAGACCCGAGACTTAGCAGAGAAAGCCACAAAATGAAAGACTTCCGGGTCTGGATGGTCTGGTTTCGGGGCATGGCCAAGGCGCAAACAAGGCCGTAGGGTGGCAGTGATAATGAGCCTGCGATGGGCGGGCATGCGATGGGCGGGCATGCGATGAGGCGGGCGGCGGTGATTGATGCGGTGGTGATCGGGCGCAATGAAGGCGCGCGGCTGCTGGCCTGTCTGCGGTCGTTGCAGGGGCAAGTGCGGAGGCTGGTCTACGTCGATTCGGGGTCCGGCGATGGGTCGGTCGCGGCGGCGCGGGCCTTGGGCGCGGAGGTGGTGGCGCTGGACATGACGCAGGCTTTCACGGCGGCACGGGCGCGCAATGCCGGGCTGGCGCTGCTGGATGCGCCGGATTTCGTGCAGGTCGTCGATGGCGATTGCGAGGTGGCGCCGGGCTGGATCGCGGCGGCGCTTGCGGCGTTTACGGCGCATCCGGCGGCGGTGGTGGTATGCGGGCGGCGGCGTGAGCGGTTTCCCGAGGCTTCGGTGTATAATGCGCTGGCGGATGCCGAGTGGGATACGCCGATGGGGCGGGCTACGGCTTGCGGTGGTGATGCGCTGATGCGGTTTGCGGCGGTGCAGGCGGTGGGCGGTTATCGGGAAGACCTGATCGCGGGGGAAGAGCCGGAGCTGTGTCTGCGGTTGCGGCGGGCGGGGGGCGAGGTCTGGCGGATCGACGCCGAGATGACGCTGCACGATGCGGCGATGCTGCGGTTTTCGCAGTGGTGGAGGCGCTCGGTGCGGGCGGGGCATGCCTTTGCCGAAGGGGCTGCGCTGCATGGCGCCGGGCCAGAGCGGCATTGGGTGGCAGAGGCGCGGCGGTCTTTGATCTGGGGGCTGATGGTGCCGGTGGCGGTGCTGGCGGCAGGGCTGCTGCATCCGGCAGGCTGGCTGCTGGCGCTGATTTACCCGCTGCAATGGGCGCGGTTGGCGCGGCGGGGCGGGGCGCGATGGGCGTTTTTCAGCGTGCTGGGAAAGTTCGCCGAAGCGCGCGGTGCGCTGGGCTATTGGCTGGACCGCGCACGCGGGCGGCGGCGCGGTCTGATCGAATACAAATAGCTTTTCAAGCGCTTGGCGGCTGGCGCTGTTTCAGTGCTGCGGCGATTTCAGCGGGCAGGATGGCGAGGCAGGCGGCATAGCGCGGGATCAGGCGGCGCGGGCTGGTCAGCGCCCGCCACGCCCATTCCATCGCAATTGCCCGCACCCAGGCCGGCGCTCGGGTCTGACTGCCTGCCAGAAAATCGAGGCCAGCCCCAATCGAGGCAAAGCCGACCTGCGGCGCAAGGCTGCGGCCACGGGCGGCGAAGCTTTCTTGCTTGGGCGAGCCAAGCGCCACGAAACACAGACCGACGTTGCGGGCGGCGAGTTCGGCCAGCACGCGCGCCGCCTCTTCGCCTTCGGGGTCAAAACCCATGGCTGGGGCGTGGCGCATCACCACGATCAGACCGGGGACCGTCTGCATCAGGTGGGTCGCCGCAGCTTGCAGCGCAGCCTCGGTTGATCCGACCAAGGCCACACCGACACCGGCGCGCGCAGCAGCCTGTGCCAGCGGCAGCACCATGTCGGACCCCGGCACCAGCGACACCGGACGCCCGGCCAGCCGCGACAGCCAGACAATGGGGTTCCCATCTGCGACCACCAGATCCTGAGCGGCATAGGTGGCGCGGAAACGTGCCGAGCGGTGCAGTTTTACCAGATGATCGAGGTTGATCGTCGCCAGGGCAAATCCCTGCCGCGCGGCAAAGCGCTGCGCGACGGTGGCAAGCAGGGTGGTCTTGTCGGCGATATTGACCGCAATCGTATAGGGATCGAACTGGAACTGCACTGAAACCTCTTCATGCTTTCGTAACGCCTTCGTAGCATGATTTCCTTTAAGGGCAGAGACTTGGTTCTTGCCACAACAGCAACACTTTGTTTCACGATCAAGGAGGAGAATACGTTGCCAGCGCCCCCTGTTATGGAATAGCTCCAGCGCATGACCAAGCCTGCTGCCTATCGTCAAGCCATTGATCTGGCCCGTTTCATCGCATCGTTCGGGGTGACGGCCGCGCATGCCTATGTGATGGAGAATGACTGGGTCGGCCATATTTCGCTGGGGTTGTTCCTGATCCTGACGGGATTTCTGGCGATGCAGTCGGCGCAGCGGTCGGGCGGACGCTATCCGTTTCTGGCACGGGCGAAGCGTCTGGTGCTGCCCTGGCTGGCGTGGAGCCTGTTTTTCCGGGTGGTGGCGCTGAAGGTTTCCGACGATCCGGGCAAGTGGCAGCTGCTGACCGATCCGTGGAGCCTGCTGGTCGGCAGCACGATCCATCTGTGGTTCTTGCCGTTTGTGATGCTGGCGATGGCGCTGGTGGAACCCGTCGGGCGGCTGATCACCACGCCGCAGCGGTTGGCCATGGGGTTGGCCGCGTTGGTTGTGCTGTCGGCCCCGCTGTTCTGGGCCCATGATCTGGGGCTGCATGCGCCGTTGCCGCAATGGTCGTTTGGCTTTCCTGTCTATATATTGGGGCTGCTGCTGGGGGTGGCGCATCCGATGGGGCGGGCGGCTTGGCCGCTGCTGACGGCTGTGCTGCTATCGGGGCTGGGGCTGCTGATTTCCGGTGGCGCAGCCTGGGCGCTGACGGTGGTGGGTTCGGTGCTGGCGTTCGAGGCGTTCTGGCGCCTGCCGCTGCGGGGCAAATGGTTGCCGCTGCTGGGGCAGGCCGCGTTCGGGATCTATCTGATTCACCCGTTCTTCATGTTGGTGGCCTACAAGCTTTTCGGGGCCGAGGTGAATCTGCTGTTTGCCGCGGTGCTGACCTTTGTGATGTCTTGCGCGGCGGTGCTGGTGATGCGGCGCGTGCCAGCTTTGGCAAGGCTGATCTGAACGTGGTTTGGCGGGCGCGGCTGTGGTAAGACACGCCTGCCCTAGATGAAGGTAAGTGCTGCCCGTGGCCTCGCCCAATCTCATTGCCTATCTGATGCTGCTGGTCTGGCCGATGGTGTGCTGGCAACTGTGGAAGCGGCTTGACCCGGCGCGGGCGCTGATCTGGACGATTCTGGGCGGGTATCTGATCATGCCGCCGCTGACGGCGATCAACTTTCCGATCATTCCGGATCTGGACAAAACCTCGATCCCCAATCTGATGGCGTTGGTTTGTGTGCTGTATCTGGTGAAAGACAAGATCAGTTTCTGGCCGGAAAGCCCGATGGGGCGAGGGCTGATCCTGGTGTATATCCTGTCACCGTTCCTGACCGTGCTGAGCAATGGCGACCCGATGGTGTTCGCACTGAACACGGTGCAGGGCATGCGGATTTACGATTCGGTGGCGGCGGTGGCCAATCAGGCGATTGCGCTGCTGCCGTTCTTTCTGGCGCGGCGCTATCTGGGCACGCCAGAGGGGGCGAAGGCGCTGCTGCTGGCGCTGGTCGCGGCGGGGCTGGCCTATTCGGTGCCGATGCTGATCGAGGCGCGATTTTCGCCGCAGATCAACGTCTGGGTCTATGGGTTTTTCCAGCATGATTTCTTTCAGACCATCCGGCAGGGCGGCTATCGCCCGGTGGTTTTCCTGCCACATGGGCTGTGGGTGGCGTTTTTTGCGCTGATGTGTCTGCTGGCGGCGCTGGTGCGCTTGCGGGACGCCACGGCTGAACAGCGGCCAAGGGCGCTGGTGGTGGCGCTGTATCTGGGCTTCATGCTGCTGGTGTGCAAAAGCGTGGGGCCGATGGTCTATGCGATGGGGCTGCTGCCCCTGCTGCTGCTGGCGCCGTGGCGGCTGCAAGTGCTGGTCGCGGCGGCTCTGGCGGTGATCGTGATCGGCTATCCGGCGCTGCGCGGGGCGCATCTGGTGCCGCTGGACTGGATTGTGGAACTCGCCAGTGGGTTCAGCGCGGATCGGGCAGGGTCGCTGCAATTCCGCATTGATAATGAAGAATTACTGCTGGCGCGGGCCCAAGAGCGGGCGTTGTTCGGCTGGGGCGGGTATGGGCGGGCGTTTCTGCACGATCCGGTAACGGGGCAGATTACCACCATCGCCGATGGCGCTTGGGTGATCGTGCTCGGCACCTATGGTTGGCTGGGCTATATTGCGGAATTCGGCCTGACGGCGCTGCCGCTGTTTTTGCTGGGGCGCGAGGCTTTGGCGCTGCATGCGGCGGCGTTCAACCGCTACAGCGCGGGTCTGGCGCTGATTTTGGCGGCGAATATGGTCGATCTGCTGCCGAATGCCACGCATATTCCGTTTACCTGGCTGATCGCCGGGGCGCTGTTGGGCGAGGCCGAACGAATGCGGCGGGCGCGTCTGGGCCTGCAACGCGAGCATTTGCGGTTGGGTCTGCATGGCGGGAAGCCGAAACGGACGGTGATCTAGTGCAGGGCAGCGAACCGATCCGGGTGGATATTGGTGTCTTCGCCCACAACGAAGCGGCGGGTATTGCGGCGATGGTGGCGCGTCTGGCGGCGCAGGATATTCTGCAGGTGCCGGGCATTTCGGCTCGGGTTCTGGTGCTGGCGAATGGCTGCGGCGATGATACCGTGGCGCGGGCGCAGCATGCGGCGGTGGAGGTGGTCGATCTGCCCGAGGGTGGCAAATCGCGCACCTGGAACCGGTTTGTGCATGATCTGGCGCGGGCGGATACCAATCTGCTGGTGTTCGCCGATGCCGATATCGAGTTTTGCGATACGGGCGCGCTGCGGCGGCTGGTGCTGGCTTTGGGCGCGCGCTGGGTGATCAACAGCCAGCCTGTGAAGGATATCGTGGCGCGCCCCGACGGCCTGTCGGCGCTGGACAAGATCATTGCGGCGGCGGGCGGTGGCTTGGACGATTGGCAAACGGCGATCTGTGGTCAGCTTTACGCGATGCCAGCGCCGGTGGCCCGCCGGTTTCATCTGCCGATCGGCCTGCCGGTGGAGGATGGCTTTTTGCGGGCGCTGGTGCTGACCGATGCGTTTACCGGGCCGGAGGATTTCGCGCACATTGGCGGGGCCGAAGGCGTGTTTCATATCTATGCATCCGAGCGGAGCATCGGCGCGCTGATCCGGCATCAGGTGCGGATCGTGATCGGCTCGGCGGTGAATTTTGCGGCGTTCGCGGCGATCTCGGCGCAGGCGGCGGGGCAGCGGCATGCGGAACTGGCGCGGGCTGCGGCCGATTCGGGCTGGCTGGGGCGGGTGATCACGGCGCGGCTGCCGCGCTGGCCCTATGGTTATGTGCCGCCGCATTTTCTGACCAAGCGGCTGCTGCGGGCGGCGCAAAGCCCGCGCGATCTGCTGCGACCAAAGCGCGCGTTGGTCACGGTTCTGGGCTTTGGCTTTGATGCGATTGTTTACCTGCGCGCGCAAGTGGCGATGCTACGCGGCACTGGTGCCGGGCATTGGTAACGAAACCGCCGCATTTTTCGCCATAACTGGGCCGTATTCAGGCAGTATCCAAGGATTGTCTCTATTGTGTGGAATATCCCGTCGGCGTGGCCGCCGGGGTAGGAGATGGGCTGGTTTTGGCGTAAATTGTGCAAGCTTTTCCCTTGGATTTTCCATGGGGTGGAAAAGAAGAGAAGACGGATGAGTCAGGGTTTGGATCTTTCGGTCGTCGGTGAAAATGACATCGCCGTCGTCGGCATGGCGGCGCATCTGCCGGGGGCTGCGGATATCGCGGCCTATTGGGCCAACCTTGCGGGCGGCGTGGAATCGATCCGGGTGCTGAACGAGGCAGACCTGCTGGCCGCAGGCGAAAGCCCGGCCAAGCTGCGCAAGCCCAACTATGTGCCCGCAGCCGCCGTGCTGGACGGGTTCGAACAATTTGACGCCGATTTCTTCGGATTTTCCCCGAAAGAGGCCGCGATCCTTGATCCGCAGCATCGTCAGTTCCTTGAGGTGGCTTGGGAGGCGCTGGAAAACGCGGGCCACCCGCCGGAAAATTTCGCAGGCCAGATCGGGGTTTATGCGGGCTGCGGCATGGGCAGCTATTTCTATTTCAACCTGTGTTCCAACCGTGATCTGGTCGATCAGACCGGCATGTTCCTGCTGCGCCACACCGGCAATGACAAGGACTTTCTGGCCACGCGGGTCAGCCATATCTTTGATTTGAAAGGCCCGTCGATCAACTTGCAGACCGCCTGCTCCACGTCTTTGGTGGCGGTGCATTTTGCCACGCAAAGCCTGTTGAACGGCGAATGCGATATGGCGCTGGCGGGGGGCGTGACCATCGAACTGCCGCATGCGCGGGGCTATCTGTATACCGAGGGCGAGATTCTGTCGCCTGACGGGCATTGCCACGCCTTCGATCATCGCGCGCAGGGGACGGTGTTCGGCTCGGGCGCGGGTTGTGTGGTGTTGCGGCGCGCGCGCGATGCGGTGCGCGATGGCGACCATATCTGGGCGATCCTGAAAGGGTCGGCGGTGAACAACGATGGGGCCGCGAAGGCGGGGTATCTGGCGCCCTCGGTGGACGGGCAGGCGCGCTGCATTGCCGAAGCGCAGGCGATGGCGGGGGTGTCGGCTGACAGCGTGTCTTACGTCGAATGCCACGGCACCGGCACCTATCTGGGTGATCCGATCGAGGTGGCGGCGCTGACGGCGGCGTTCCGGGAAACCACCGATGCGGTGGGCACCTGCCGGTTGGGGTCGGTGAAAACCAACATCGGCCATCTGGATACGGCGGCGGGGGTGGCAAGCCTGATCAAGGTAGCGCTGTCGCTGCATCACCGGCAGTTGCCGCCGAGTTTGGGCTATGAAGCGCCGAACCCGTCGATTGATTTTGAGACCAGCCCGTTCCGGGTGAATGACCGGCTGACCGATTGGGTGTCGGACGCGCCACGCCGGGCGGGGGTGAACAGCCTTGGCGTCGGCGGCACCAACGCGCATGTAGTGCTGCAGGAGGCACCTGTGCGGGCGGCGGGAGAGGAAAGCCTGTGGCCGTTCCAACCGATTGTTATTTCAGCCAAATCCAAGGGCGCGCTGGAAGCGGCGTCGCAGCGGCTGGCCAGCCATTTGCGCAGCCATCCCGAACAGGATCTGGCCGATGTCGCCTATACGCTGAAGGAAGGCCGCCGCGCGTTTGAAAAGCGCCGGGTGCTGGTGGCGGGCAGTCACACAGAGGCGGCTGACCTGCTGGAAGGCGGCGATCATCGGCGGGTGTTTAACCACGACTATCTGGGCGAAAACCTGGAAGTGGTGTTCATGTTCCCCGGCGGTGGCGCGCAATATGCTGGCATGGCGCGGGATATTTACGCCACCGAGCCGGTGTTTGCCGACTGGATGGACAAGGGCCTGGCGATCTTGCAGCCCAAGCTGGATTACGACCTCCGCGCGTTATGGCTGCCGGAACCGGGGGGTGAGGCCGTCGCGAACGAGCGGTTGAAGCGGCCCTCGGTGCAACTGCCGCTGATCATGATCACCGAATATGCGCTGGCGCAGCTGTATATGTCTTGGGGTGTGGTGCCTGCGGCCTTGGTCGGGCATTCGATGGGCGAGAATACGGCGGCCTGTCTGGCCGGGGTGCTGAGCTTTGAAGATTGCATCGGCCTTGTGCATCTGCGTGGCACGCTGATGGACACGATTGCGCCGGGCGGGATGCTGTCGGTGCCCTTGGCCGAGGCGGATTTGCGGCGCTATATCATTGGCGATCTCGATCTGGCCTCGGTCAACGCGCCGGGGCTGTGCGTGGTGTCTGGCCCGGATGCGGCGCTGCTGGCGCTGGCGGCGCAACTGGCGCAGGCCGATGTGGAAACCCAGCGCATCCAGATCGACATTGCCGCGCACAGCCGGATGCTGGAGCCGATTTTGGCGCGGTTTGGCGATTACCTAACAAAAATTCGGTTAAGTCCGCCGCAGATTCCGATTGTGTCCAATCGTTCAGGAATCGTCTTGACCGATGCGCAGGCAACCAGCCCGGAATACTGGGTGCAGCACCTGCGCAATACGGTGAATTTTCAGGCGTGCATGGCGACACTGATGGCGGAACAGGGGCGGGTCTATCTGGAGATGGGGCCGGGGCGGACGATGTCTTCGCTGGCGCAGGCCAATGGGGTGGCGGCGGGCTGCGTGATTGCGGCGCTGCGGCACCCGGATCAGAAGATGGCCGATGACGCCTGGCATGTCGCCAGCATAGCGCGGCTGTGGGCTTGTGGCGTGCCGGTGGATTGGGAGCCGATCTGGGGCGGGGCGCGGCGCAATCGCGTGGTGCTGCCGAGTTATGCGTTTCAGCGCAAAGCCTATTTCATCGAACCGGGCAAGGCGGTGGAAACAGAAGCGCAGGCGCTGCCTGTGCGGATCGACGATATTGGTGCCTGGGGCTGGCGGCCACATTGGCGGCCTGCGGCAACGGGTGTGGATTACGAGGCCGATTTTGCCGATGCCGCCAAACATAGCTGGCTGATTTTCCTTGATAGCGAAGGGCTTGGTGCCGAATGCGCGGCACGGCTGCGGGCGGCGGGGCATCGGGTGACGACGGTGCGCGCGGGCGACAGCTTTGGCCGCGATGGTGAGCGCGGCTATCTGCTGGCCCCCGAACGTGGCCGCGAAGGCTATGATATGCTGATGCGTGAACTGGTGGCGCAGGGGCGGGTTCCGAACCGGATTGCGCATTTCTGGCTGGTAACACGCGGCGAAAGCTTCCGCCCCGGATCGAGTTTCTTCCATCGCAATCTGGAGCAGGGGTTCTACAGCCTGATGTTCCTTGCGCAGGCGCTGGCTGAGGAAAATCTGCCGCGTCCGATCCATATTGATGTGCTGACCACCGGGGCGGCGCAGGTGAAATCCGAGCCGCTGGCCTACCCGGAAAAGGCGACGCTTCTTGGCCCGCTGCGAGTGATCCCGCGCGAATTGCCGGGGGTGACGGTTTCGGCGCTGGACCTGACGCTGCCTGCGCCGGTGCGGCGGGGGGCCGTGCCGATGGATCGGCTTGTGGAACAGGTCTTGGAAGAAATGCTGGCCGAGCCTGCCACCCGTCTGGCGGCGCTACGCGGCGAGAAGCGGTATGAGTTGGGTTTGAAGGCGGCGGGTCTTGGCGAACAATCGTTCACCTTGCCGCAAGGTGCGCATGTGCTGATCACAGGCGGCTTTGGCGGCATTGGTCTGACTATCGCCGAAGACCTGATCCGGCGGTTTGGCGCGAAGATTACCCTGATCGCGCGGCGCAACCTGCCCGAGCGCGGCACCTGGGCGAAATATCTGGCGGCGCATGACCCCTCCAGCCCGATTGCGCGGCGGGTTCTGGCGCTGCAACGGCTGGAAGCGCTGGGCGGCGAGGTGATTGTTGCCCCGGCAGATGTCTGCAATATCGAAGACATGCGTGCGGCGGTTGCGGCGGGCAGCCAGCGCTTTGGCGCGGTGCAGGCGGTGATCCATGCGGCCGGGGTGGTGGATGACGGCCCGCTGATGATCAAAACCCCGGCGCAGGTCGAAGAGGTGTTCGCGCCAAAACTGCATGGCACACTGGTTCTGGATCGGCTGTTCCCGGATGGGGCGCTGGATCTGATGGTGCTGTTTTCCTCGACCTCTACTGTCACCGGGCCTGCGGGACAGATCGATTATGTGGCGGCGAATGAATTTCTGAACGCCTATGCGAAATCGCGGGCGGGCGGCAAGACGCGGGTGATCGCGCTGAACTGGGGCATCTGGACAGGGGTTGGCATGGCGGCAGAGGCTTTGGCCGACCGCACCGGCGCGCCGCCTGCACCACGGCTGCCGATTGATGCGCCGATGCTGGATGAGGCAGGATTCGACGCGGCGGGAAATCGTGTGTTTACGGCTAGTTATGGCGTAGATCGCTGGGTGCTGGACGGTCATCGCACCAAGGCGGGGCAGGCGTTGATCCCCGGTACCGGCTCGCTTGAAATCGCCGCCGAGGCGCTGCGGGCGCAGGGCGAGGCGGGCGCGTTCGAGCTGCGCGACGTGTATTTCTTCCGGCCGCTGGACGTGGCGGACGGCGAAGCGCGCCCGATCCGCGCCCGGCTGGTGCGGACGGATGAGGGCTATGACTTTGATCTGCGGTCGGCCGTTGCGGTGCAGGGGCGGACGGGCTGGCAGTTGCACGCACAGGCGCGGGCGATTCCGCTGCAGGCCGAGGCCGTGAAGATTGACGTGCTGACGCTTGCGGCGCGGTTGCCTGCGGCAGAGCTGGGCACTGGCTTGCGTAGCCCGCAGGAGGAACATCTGGCGTTTGGGCCGCGCTGGCGGGTGCTGCGATCACGCAGTATTGGCAGTGGTGAGGGGCTGGCGCGGCTGGCCTTGCCAGCGGAATTTGCTGGAGAAGTGCGGGATTGGCTGCTGCATCCGGCGCTGATGGATCTGGCGACCGGCTGGGCGATGGGGCTGATTGCGGGGTATCGGCCCGACCATCTGTGGGTGCCGGTGTCTTATGCGCGCATCCGGGTGCTGCGGCCGTTGCCGGCGGAGATTGTTTCGTGGGTGCGCAATGCCGGGGATAATAAAGCCAGCGACGCGACTGCCAGTTTCGATGTGACGCTTGCCACGCCGGATGGCGATGTTTGCGTGGAAATTGAAGGCTTTAGCATCCACAAGCTGGAGGGTGCCTTGGCCTTTGCCAAGCCCGATCCGCGCGAGTTGGAGTTTGATGAGCAGGCTGTGAAGCCCACCTCGCCTGCTGAAGAACGGCTGCTGCAGGCGTTCAGTCTGGGGATCACGCCCGCGGAAGGCGCGCAGGCGTTTGGGCGGGCAGTGGCGGCGGGCGGCAGTCAGATCATCGTGTCGTCGCTGGATTTGCCCGCGCTGATCCGGCAGACTGCGGAAGCAGAAGCCGCGAAGGTTGAGGGCAAGGCGTTTGAGCGGCCCGATCTGGACACCGCCTATGTCGAGCCGCGCAATGACGTTGAACGCACGCTGGTCGGGTTCTGGCAGGAGTTGCTGGGCGTGGCGCAGGTGGGGGTGGAGGACAGTTTCTTCGACCTCGGCGGCCATAGCCTGATCGCGGTGCGGCTGTTTGCGATGGTGAAGAAGGCCTACCGGGTGGATTTTCCGATTTCGGTGCTGTTCGAAGCGCCTACGATTGCCCGCTGTGCGGCGCTGATTGTTGACCAGATCGGCGATGTGGGATCGGATCAACCGGCGAAACTGGCGGCCCCCGTGCGGCGGTTTACCCATCTGGTGCCGATGCATCAGGGCGAGGGTGGCGCGAAGCAACCATTCTTCCTTGTGGCGGGGATGTTCGGTAACGTGTTGAATTTGCGGCATTTGGCGCAGCTTTTGGGCGGTGACAGGCCGTTCTACGGCTTGCAGGCGCGCGGGCTTTATGGCGACGCGGCCCCGCATGCGACGCTGCCGGAAGCGGCCAGCGACTACATCACTGAACTGCGGCAGGTGCAGCCGCAGGGGCCTTACATGCTGGGTGGCTTTTCGGGCGGCGGGCTGACGGCCTGGGAAATGGCGCGGCAGCTGGAGGCGGCGGGCGAGGCGGTGTCGCTGGTGGTCCTGTTGGACACGCCGTTGCCAATGCGGCCGAGTTTGAGCCGCAAGGACAAAGCGTTGATCAAGCTGGCAGAATTGCGCGCCAAAGGGCCGGGCTATCTAGCTGAATGGGCGCGCAATCGTTGGGCCTGGGAGACGCAGAAACGCAATCCGGCGGGGGTAGAGGCCGGGGAAGCCCAGTTCCACAATGCCGCGATTGAGGCGGCGTTCCGCGCGGCCTTGCCGACCTATACAATGCCGAAACGGCAGGGGGCGACGGTGCTGTTCCGCCCGCCGCTGGATCGGCATTGGCAGGTCTCGGGTGGAAACTGGGTGTCGGCTGCGAAAGAATATGTGTTCCCTGATAACGATTTGACCCGGTTTGCGCCGGGTTTGGAGGTGGTAGAAGTGCCGGGTGATCACGATAGTATGGTGCTTGAACCAAACGTGCGGGTGCTGGCGGCGCGGATGCGGGCGGTGATTGCCGCTGCCGAGGCGGGGCCGTCGAATGTGGTCGCACTGGCCACGGCGGCGGAATAGCCATGGCAGGGTTGCTGACGGTTTTGTTGAACTGGCGCAGCGCGGCGATGACGCTGCAAGCTGCCGAAGCCGCGCTGGCGGCGCTGAACGGTATCGACGGTGCGCTGGTGATTGTGGACAATGACTCGGGCGATGGGTCGTTTGAACGGCTGGCGGCAGAAGTCGCGGCGCGCGGTTGGGATCAGGGGCCGCAGCGGGTGCGGGTGCTGCAATCGGGGCATAATGGCGGCTTTGGGGCCGGGAACAATTTCGGCATCCGCGCGGGCATGCCGGACGGATCGAAGCCGGATTTCGTCTATATTCTGAATTCGGATGCTTTCCCGGAAGAAGACGCGATTGCGGCGTTGCTGGATCATTTGCGCCGCCATCCGGGCACCGGCTTTGCCGGCAGCTTTATCTATGGCGAAGACGGCGTGGCGCATCACACGGCGTTCCGGTTTCCCTCTATTGCGTCAGAATTTGAAGGGCAAATCCGCTTTGGCCCGGTCAGCAAGCTGCTGCGCCGCTGGATCGTGGCGCAGCCGATCCCCAAACAGACCGGGCGGGTGGATTGGCTGGCGGGGGCAAGTCTGATGATGCGCTGGAAGGTGCTGGAAGAGATCGGGCTGTTTGACGAAGGCTTCTTTCTGTATTTCGAGGAAACCGATCTGTGCAGGCGTGCGGCGCTGGCGGGGTGGCCGACCGACTATGTGCTGGAAAGCCGGGTGGTGCATATCGGCTCGGCTTCCACGGGCATGAAGGAATGGGAACGTATCCCTGAGTTCTGGCTGGATAGCCGTCTGCGCTATTTCGTGAAAAACCATGGCAGCGCCTATACTTGTGCGGCAACGCTGGCGCTTTTGGCGGGTGGCGGGCTGTGGCGGGCTCGGTTGCTGATCCAGCGCAAAGACCGGGGCGATCCGCCGTTCTATCTTCGCGATCTGACCCGACACGCTTTGAAAAAGGCTTTCACTTCGCTGTTCCGGCGGGCATCCGCCCCCGCCCAAACCCGCCCCGTCGCATAGGGGCAAGGACGTATCATGACCCAGTTTTCCGCTTATCTGATTGGCAATGAATCGCTGACCCAGCAATGTGGCGAGGCGATGTTGGCGCGGGGCCACCGCTTGGCTACTGTGGTGACGCGCAATGCCGAAGTGCGGAAATGGGCGCTGGCCAAGGGTCTGCGGGTAGAGGCGTTTGGCGGCGATCTGGCGGCGCGTTTGGGCGGGCGGGTGGATTGGCTGCTGTCGGTGGCGCACTTGTCGGTAATCCCGCAGGATGTGTTGGCGCTGGCCGTAGGGGCGGTGAACTTTCACGACGGGCCGCTGCCCCGCTATGCCGGGCTGAACGCGCCGGTCTGGGCGATTTTGAACGGCGAGACGCGGCACGGGATATCGTGGCATCTGATCGCAGGCGGAATTGACGAAGGCGATGTTCTGGAACAGCGGCTGTTCGACATCGCGGCGAATGATACCGCGCTGACGCTGAATACCCGCTGCTTTGAGGCGGCGATTGACAGCTTCCCGGCGCTGCTGGCGCAGTTGGAAAGCCGACAGTTGCAGCGCAAACCGCAGGATCTGACGCAGCGCAGCCTGTATTTGCGGGCAGATCGGCCCGAAGCGATGGGGCGGATTGATTTTTCGGGCACTGCCGAAGCGGTGGTGCGACTGGTGCGGGGCTTGGATCATGGCCGCTACTGGAACCCGCTGACCACGGCAAAGATTGCTTGTGCTGATCGGGTGCTGAACGTCGGCGCGGCGGAGCTTGCCGAAGGGGCGGGCGCTCCTGGGCAGGTTTTGCGGGCGGATGAAGCCGGTTTGGTGGTGGCTTGCGGTGTGGGCGCGGTGCGGCTGATGCGGCTGACCTGTCAGGAAAAGGGCTTGCCGATTTCCCCCGCGTTGGTGACGGATGCGGTGCTGGGGGCAGAGGCTGCGGGGCTGACCGAACTTGGCAAGGCGCTGGCATTGGCAGAGCCTGGCTTGCGCAAGGCGTTGAAATCGATGAACCCGTTGACGCTGGTGCAATCGGGTGCGGGACCGGCGGATTGGCAAGGCCTGCCGCTGCACGCGGGTTTGCCGGATTTGGCGGTGGCGGCGGCGCATGCCTCGGGCTTGGGGGTGGTTGATCTGGCGCAGGCGGCGCAGGGGCGGGCGGGTTATGCCTCGGGCTGGCGGCCGCTGCGGGTGGATGCGACGGGCACGCTGGCGGCGGCGCGGGCCGGGCTGAACCTGACGCCGGCGCAAGGTTTTGCGCTGGATCTGATGACACGGGATACGGCGCTGGCCGGGCTGGTCTGCCCGCAAGTCGGCGTGGCCGAAGCTGGTCCGATTGCCGGATGCGTGGTGACGCTGACGCCGACCGCGCTCTATTATGATGCGAATCGGCTGCCTTTGGCCGAGGCGCAGGCCTACGCCGCGCGGGTTTCCCATATCGCTGCCGCTTTGGCCGAAGCCAGCCCAGAGGTGGCGCTGGCAGACCTATCTACCCTGACCGAGGCCGAACGCCAGCAAGTCTTGCATGGCTGGAACCAGACGAAAACCGACTACGATTCAAGCCTTTGCGTGCATCAGGCGTTTGAGGCGCAGGTGGCGCTCACCCCCGATGCGGTGGCTTTGGTCTGTGATGCGCAAAGCCTGACCTATGCGCAACTGAACGCGCGGGCGAACCGGGCGGCGCATGTCTTGATGGATATGGGTGTGCGGCCGGGCACGCTGGTCGGCCTGTGCGCGCATCGCAGCCTTGATTTGCTGGTCGGCGCGCTGGCGATTCAAAAGGCGGGCGGCGCCTATGTGCCGATGGACCCGGCCTATCCGGCGGACCGGATTGCCTTGTATATTGAAGATTCAGCCTGCCCGGTGATCGTGACGCAAAGCGATATTGCCGCGACCTTGCCCGCGCATGCGGCGCAAGTGCTGTGCCTTGACAGCGATGGTAGGCCCAGCCTTGCCGCCGACACCAACCCCATATCTGGTGTGACCTCGGCTGATCTGGCCTATATGATCTATACTTCGGGTTCCACCGGGCGGCCCAAGGGGGTGATGGTCGAACATCGCAACGTGGTGAATTTCTTCGCCGGGATGGATCAGCGCATCGGGCCCGAAGCCGGGGTCTGGCTGGCGGTTACGTCACTTTCCTTCGATATTTCGGTGCTGGAGCTGTTCTGGACGCTGGCGCGCGGCTTCAAGGTGGTGCTGACCTCGGATGAAAACCGGGCTTTGGTGTCGGCCGGCAAGATCGGCTCGGCGCAGGGGATGGAATTTTCGATCTACTATTGGGGCAACGATGATGGCGCGGGCCCGAAGAAATACGAGCTGCTGCTGGAAGGCGCGCGCTTTGCCGACAGCCACGGTTTTGTTGCGGTGTGGACGCCCGAGCGGCATTTTCACGCCTTTGGCGGCCCTTATCCGAACCCGTCCGTGACCGGGGCGGCGGTGGCTGCGGTGACGAAGAACATCGGTGTGCGGGCAGGGTCTTGCGTGGTGCCGTTGCACCATCCGGCGCGGATTGCCGAAGATTGGGCGGTGATCGACAATCTGACCAATGGCCGCGCCGGCCTGGCGGTGGCCAGCGGCTGGCACCCGGATGATTTCGTGCTGCGGCCGGAAAATACGCCGCCGAACAACAAGGCGGCGATGTATGCAGCGACTGAGCAGATCCGCAGGTTGTGGCGCGGCGAAACCGTTGATTTCCCAACGCAAACCGGCACATTTGGCGTGGTGACGCAGCCGCGTCCGGTGTCAAAGGAACTGCCGATCTGGGTGACGACGGCGGGCAATCCTGACACATGGCGCGAGGCCGGGGCGATTGGCGCGCATGTGCTGACGCATCTGTTGGGGCAGTCGATTGACGAGGTGGCGGGCAAGATCAAGATCTACCATCAGGCGCTGCGCGACGCGGGGCATGATCCGGCGAAATTCACCGTCACGCTGATGCTGCACACCTATGTGGGGCGCGATCGGGAGCAGGTCAAACGCACCGCGGAAGGCCCGATGAAGGCCTATCTGGGGGCGGCGACGGCGCTGGTCAAGCAATACGCCTGGACCTTCCCGGCGTTCAAAAAGCCGCCGGGGGTGACGAACCCGATGGATATCGACACCCGCGATCTGTCGGCGGAAGACAGTGCGGCGATCCTCGACTACGCCTTCCACCGCTATTTCGATGATTCCGGGCTGTTCGGGACCGTTGAAGACGCCTTGGCGCGTGTGGAACAGCTGAAGCGTATCGGCGTGACCGAGGTGGCCTGTCTGGTCGATTACGGCATTGCGCCGGAAAAGGTGATGGAGGGGCTGTATCCGCTGGCCGAAGTGGTCAAGCGCGCCAATTCGGGGGGCAGTGTCGAGGCCGATGATTTCTCGATCGCGGCGCAGGTGATCCGGCACGGCGTGACGCATCTGCAATGCACGCCTTCAATGGCGCGGATGATCGCGATGAACGAAGACTCGCGGCTGGCGCTGGCGGGCGTGAAGACGATGATGCTGGGCGGTGAGGCTTTGCCGGGCGCCTTGGTGGCCGATCTGCGCCGCGCGACCTCGGCGCGGTTGCTGAACATGTATGGGCCGACGGAGACCACGATCTGGTCTTCGGTGGAAGAGGTCGGCGCGGTGGATGGCGTCTGCAATATCGGCAAGCCCTTGGCAAACCAGCAGGTTTATGTGCTGGACGCGGCGATGAACCCGGTGCCGCCGGGTGTGGCCGGCGAGTTGTGGATTGGTGGCGATGGCGTGGCGCGCGGCTATTGGCAGCGCGACGATCTGACCGCTGAACGCTTTGTAAACGATTGTTTTGTATCAGCCGATCGCGCTTGCGCCTGGGGCGCGCGGATGTATCGCACTGGCGATCTGGTGCGCTGGCGGGCGGATGGCAAGCTCGATTTCCTTGGCCGCACTGACCATCAGGTCAAACTGCGCGGCTATCGGATTGAGCTGGGCGAGATTGAATCGGTGCTGGAAGCGCAGGCTGGCGTGTCGCAGGCGGTGGTGATGGCGCGCGAGGATACCCCCGGCGATCTGCGGCTGGTGGCTTATATTGTCGGGTCGGCGCATGAGGCGGGGCTGAAGGCGGAACTGGCTGCGGTGTTGCCAGAGCATATGATCCCGGCGCATTTCGTGACGCTGGATGCTTTCCCGCTGACGCCGAACCGCAAGGTGGATCGCAAGGCGCTGCCCGCGCCAAGTGCCAAGCCGCTGGAAGCGCAAGCTTTCATCGCGCCAACCTCGGATATTGAAGCGCAGATTGCGGCGATCTGGGCGCGGGTGCTGGGGGTGCCGAAGGTCGGCTCGAAGGACAATTTCTTTGCGCTGGGCGGGCATTCTTTGCTGGCGGTGCAGGCGCATCGGGAAATCCGTGAGGGTTTGGGCGCGACGAAGCTGTCGATCACCGACATTTTCCGCTTCCCGGTGCTGTCGGCCTTGGCGGCGCATCTGGATGACAAGCCGAAAGCGGCGGCTGTGCCGGTTTCGGACCGGGCAGATGCGCGCGCCGATGCTATGGCCCGGCGGCGGGCGATGCGGGCGGGCAATGTCGATGCCTGAACTGGCCGCCGGGCTGCGGGCGATCATGCCCGCAGGCATGGCGCTGGGCGGGACGGACGGGGTGCAGGAACCGCTTTGGCCGGGCGAGGCGATTGTTGCCGTGCCGCACCGGCTGGCCGAATTTGCCGCAGGGCGCGCGGCTGCGCGGCAGGCTTTGGCGGCTTTGGGTTTGCCAAAGGTGGCGATTCCGATGGGCGCGGATCGCGCGCCGATCTGGCCGCAGGGGGCGGTCGGCAGCATCAGCCATTGTGCTGGCGCTTGCATGGCGGTGGCGGGGCAGCAGGCTGATTTCGCCGGGATCGGGCTTGATCTGGAGCCAGCACAGCCGCTGGCGCGCGATCTGTGGCCCAGCATTCTGCGGCCCGAGGAGGTTGCGGCGGATGGGCTGGATGCGCTGCGGATTTTTGTGGCGAAAGAGGCGGCCTACAAGGCGCAATACCCGCTGTCGCGGCAGGTGTTTGATTTTCAGATTCTGAGAATTACGTTTCAGGATCAATATTTTACCGCGCAGTTTGTGTTGCCCGTGCCGCCTTTTGCTGCGGGGGATATTCTGCAAGGGCGGGTGATCAAAGCCGGTGGTTTCTACGCTGCCTTGTGCTGGATTGCGCCGGAAACGCTGCGCTGAAGCGGTATTTGCGCTGCGCCCGTGATGCCGCAACGCAGAGACGAATCTTAGTGCAGTCACAAGCAGGCGCGCTATTCTGTCGCAGCTAGCAGACTTGGGAGGGTTCGCAGATGAATAAATTGATAGCGTTGATCTGTGTGATCAGCTGGTCTGGCTTTTGGGCTTTCGGCTATCTGGCGTTGTCTGCGACCGCAGATAGCCAGCAGCTGACGGTCGCCACGATCCTTGCCGCAGTTGGTTTTCTAAGCGGCACTTTCGCCTATATCGCGTTGGGGCGGCAGCATCACTGACCGCCCCAAGGCAATGTGAACAAATGGTCAGGCAGCCAGCGCAGGCCGCTTGATCTTGGCGGCGGCATCCAGCACCAAGGGGCGCAGGTTGGTGCCGCCCGCGTCCAGCACCTCGAACAGGTGGCGGCGCATCCGGGGTTCCCAGAAATCGTTGATATGGGCGGCCAGCAGTTCCACCCCCTCGGCGTGGGGTTTGGATTCCATGAACTTGGCGATCTGGTTCGCCATGTAGATCAGCTTGGCATGCGGGCCTTCGTGAACAGCGTTAAGCGACATCGGCGGTCTCCTGCGTGATGCGGTCGGTGTGGGTATAGGCCTCGAAGCGGTCGGGCCGGGCGAGGGCGATCAGGGTGATGCCCGCCTCATCGGCAAGGGCAACGGCTTGGGCGGTGGGGGCGGATACGGCGATCAGCATCGGTGCGCCAAGGGCAGCGACCTTCTGCACCATGTCGATGGAAACCCGGCTGGTCAGGATCACCGCGCCGGGGGCGTGCGGGGTGCGGATCAAGTGGCCGACCAGTTTGTCCAGCGCGTTGTGGCGGCCGACATCTTCGCGCGCGGCGATCAGTTTGCCGGACCAGAAGCCAGCCGCATGGGCGGCGCGGGTGGCATCGTGCAACGGCTGCGCCGCCGGCAGCGCGGCAACGGCGACCATGATCTGCGATGGGGACATATGGAACGGGCTGGCCGGGACCACCGCCATCTTGCGGGTGGCTTCTTCCAGACTGTCGATGCCACACAGACCGCAGCCAACCGGCCCGGCCATGGTGCGGCGGCGTTTGGACAGGCGGGCTTCTGCGCTGGATTCCAGCCAGATCTGCACATCAAGACCGTGCGGGGTTTCCACCACCTCAACGCTTTGAATCTCTGTAGGTTTTGCGATACCTTCGGTCAGCGCGAAACCATAGGCAAAATCGGTAAGGTCGGCGGGCGTTGCCATCATCACCGCTTGGGTTGATCCGTTGAAGGATAAGGCCACCGCCACCTCTTCCGGCAACTGACGGCTGCCAGAACCCGCGCCCGCCCCGAAGGACAGGCGCGCAAGGGGGCGGTGGGTGATCATTCTGCCGCCGCGATACGGCGGGACTTGGTGGCCTGGGCGGCGTATTCCTCTTGCCATTCCGACGGGCCATTGCTGGGCGAAACCTGCACAGCGGTGACCTTGTATTCGGGGCAATTGGTGGCCCAATCCGAAAAGTCGGTGGTGATCACGTTGGCCTGCGTATCGGGGTGGTGGAAGGTGGTATAGACCACACCCGGATTGACCCTGTCAGTAATGGTTGCGCGCAGGGTGGTGTCGCCGGAGCGGCTGGCCAGACGGACAAAATCGCCATCCTTGACGCCGCGCACCTCGGCATCGTGCGGGTGAATTTCCAGCACGTCCTGATCATGCCATGCCACGTTCGGCGTGCGGCGGGTTTGCGCGCCGACGTTGTATTGCGACAGAATGCGCCCGGTGGTCAGCAGCAGCGGGAAGCGCGGGCCGGTTTTCTCATCCGTCGCGACATACTCGGTGTTGATGAACTTGCCCTTGCCGCGCACGAAACCATCAACGTGCATCAGCGGCGTGCCTTCCGGGGCCTTTTCGTTGCAGGGCCACTGGATAGACCCCATGGTTTCCAGTTTTTCATAGGTCACACCGGCAAACGACGGCGTCGTCAGCGCGATTTCTTCCATGATCTGCATCGGGTGGGTGTAATTCCAGTTGGCGCCCATGGCCTGGGCGAACATCTGAGTCACTTCCCAATCGGCATAGCCGTTGCGCGGCGCCATCACCTTGCGCACGCGGTTGATGCGGCGTTCGGCGTTGGTGAAGGTGCCGTCCTTTTCAAGGAAGGTCGAGCCGGGGAAGAACACATGCGCGTAGTTCGCCGTCTCGTTCAGGAACAGATCGTGGACGATCACGCATTCCATCGCGGCAAGGCCAGCCGCGACGTGCTTGGTGTCGGGGTCGGATTGCAGGATGTCTTCGCCCTGGCAATACAGGCCCTTGAAGGTGCCCTCAACCGCGGCGTCCAGCATGTTGGGGATGCGCAGACCCGGCTCGGGGTCGATTTGCACGCCCCAGACCTTTTCGAAGATGTCGCGCACGGCCTCGCCCTTGACATGGCGGTAGCCGGGCAATTCGTGCGGGAAAGAGCCCATATCGCAGGAGCCTTGCACGTTGTTCTGGCCGCGCAGTGGGTTCACGCCAACGCCGGGGCGGCCGATATTGCCGGTCATCATCGCAAGGTTGGCGATGCCGATGACGGTGGTGGAGCCTTGGCTGTGTTCGGTCACGCCGAGGCCGTAGTAGATCGAGCCATTGCCGCCGGTGGCGAAAAGCCGGGCTGCGGCGCGCACGTCGGCGGCCTTCACGCCGGTCAGCATTTCCACCGCTTCGGGGGCGTGATGCGGCTGGCTGACGAATTCGGCGTAGTCCTGGAATTCATCCCAATCGCAGCGATCCTGAATGAAGGCGGCGTCGAACAGGCCTTCGGTCACGATCACATGCGCCAAGGCGGTGACGATGGCGACGTTGGTGCCGGGGGTCAGCGCAAGGTGATGCGCGGCCTTGATGTGCGGGCTTTCCACCATTTCGGTGCGGCGCGGGTCGATGACGATCAGCTTGGCGCCTTTGCGCAGGCGCTTTTTCAACCGGCTGGCAAAGACCGGGTGGCCCGAGACAGGGTTAGCCCCGATGACGATAACCACATCGGTTTCTTCCACCGAATCAAAGTCTTGCGTGCCTGCGCTGGTGCCAAGGGTCTGGCCCAGACCATAGCCGGTAGGGGAGTGGCAGACGCGTGCGCAGGTATCGGTGTTGTTGTTCAGGAAGACGGCGCGGGTCAGTTTCTGCACCAGATAGGTTTCTTCATTGGTGCAGCGCGACGAGGTGATCACGCCAACCGACTGGCGGCCGTATTTGGTCTGAATGCCCTTCATCCGGTTGGCGGCAAATTCCATTGCCTCCGACCAGCTGACTTCCTGCCACGGGTCGTTGATGCTGTCGCGGATCATCGGGTTCAGGATGCGGTCTTTGTGGCTGGCATAGCCGTAAGCGAAACGGCCCTTGACGCAGGAATGGCCACGGTTGGCCTTGCCGTGCTTGTAGGGCACCATGCGGACCAGTTCATCGCCGCGCATTTCGGCCTTGAAGCTGCAACCGACGCCGCAATAGGCGCAGGTGGTGATGACAGACCGTTCGGGCGTGCCGATCTCGATCACCGATTTTTCTTGTAGCGTGGCGGTCGGGCAGGCCTGCACGCAGGCGCCGCAAGACACGCAATCGGATGACAGTGCGGTATCGGTTTTCGCGCCGAACGACACGCGGCTGTCAAAGCCCCGGCCTTCGATGGTCAGCGCGAAGGTGCCTTGCACCTCTTCGCAGGCACGGACGCAGCGCGAGCAGACGATGCATTTCTGCGGGTCGTAGCTGAAATACGGGTTGGAATCGTCGCGCGGGATGTAGTTCGGGTTGGCCTCGCCGCTGGTATTTTTCACCCGAAAATGGGTGTCCACCGCATCGTAGCGCACATCGCGCAGGCCGACCGCACCGGCCATATCCTGCAATTCGCAATCGCCGTTGGCCGAACAGGTCAGGCAATCCAGCGGGTGGTCGCTGATGTAAAGCTCCATCACGCCGCGGCGCAGCTGCTTCAGCTTGGCGTTCTGGGTGTGGACCTTCAGGCCGGGGGCAACCGGGGTGGTGCAGGAGGCCGGGGTGCCGTTGCGGCCCTCGATTTCCACAAGGCAAAGGCGGCACGAGCCAAAGGCGTCGATGCTGTCGGTGGCGCAGAGTTTCGGCACCGAAATGCCGATTTCAGCGGCGGCGCGCATGATCGAGGTGCCTTCCGGCACGGTGATATCGAAGCCGTCGATGTTCAATGTGACCATTTGTTTTGATTTGGCCGCAGGGGTGCCGAAATCGCGGTCGGGGATGATGAAATCTTTCATTCGGCGGCTTCCTTCATGGTGTTGAAGTCGTCTGGGAAGTGGGTCAGCGCGGACATCACCGGGTAGGGGGTGAAGCCGCCAAGCGCGCAAAGCGAGCCTGATTTCATGGTGTTGCACAGATCGGTCAGCAGCGGTTTGGCATCGGCATCACCGCGCGCGATGCGGTCCAGCGTTTCAACCCCGCGCACCGCGCCAATCCGGCAAGGGGTGCATTTGCCGCAAGATTCGATGGCGCAGAATTCCATCGCAAAGCGTGCCATGCCCAGCATATCGGCGCTGTCATCGAACACGGTCAGACCAGCATGGCCGATCAGCCCGTCTTTGCCTGCGAATTCCTCATAGCCGAAGGGGGTGTCGAACAGCGCGCGGGGGAAATATGCCCCCAGCGGCCCGCCGACCTGCACGGCCTTCACCGGGCGGCCCGAGGCGGTGCCGCCAGCGATCTTGTCAACGATTTCGCCAAGCGTCAGGCCGAAGGCGATTTCATACAGCCCGCCGTGTTTGACGTTGCCCGCGATTTGCAGCGGGATGGTGCCGCGTGACCGGCCAAGGCCGAAGTTCTTGTAATGCTCGGCGCCCTTTTCGAAGATCACCGGCACCGAGGCCAGTGAAATCACGTTGTTCACCACCGTCGGCTTGGCCATGAAGCCTTGCAGCGCAGGCAGCGGCGGCTTGGCGCGGACGACGCCGCGCTTGCCTTCCAGGCTGTTCAGCAGGCTGGTTTCTTCGCCGCAAACATAGGCCCCGGCACCGACGCGAATTTCGATGTCAAAGGCCGGGCCACGGCCCAGAACCGACGCGCCCAGAATGCCTTCTGCCTGCGCCAGCGCCACGGCTTTTTGCATCACTTCGATGGCAATCGGGTATTCCGAACGAATGTACACAAAGCCCTTGGTGGCCTCGCAGGCAAGACCGGCGATGATCATGCCTTCGATCAGGGTGAAGGGGTCGCCTTCCATCAGCATGCGGTCGGCGAAGGTGGCGCTGTCGCCTTCGTCGGCGTTGCAGACGATGTATTTGCGGTCAGCTTTTGCCTCGGACACGGTTTTCCATTTGATGCCGGTCGGGAAGCCCGCGCCACCACGACCACGCAGGCCAGAGTTGGTAACTTCGGCCACCATCGCGGCCTTATCCATGCCAAGCGCTCGGGTCAGGCCGGTCAGGCCACCATGGGCACGGTAATCTTCCAGCGACAGCGGGTCGATCACGCCGACACGGGCGAAGGTGAGCCGGGTTTGCGCGCGCAGCCACGGCAGATCATCGGTCAGACCCAGCGCTTTCGGATGCGCGGCCAGATCGCCAAACAGCGCGGGCACGTCCGACAGGGTCAGCGGGCCAAAAGCCATGCGGCCTTTGTCGGTGACAACCTCGGCCATCGGCTCCAGCCAGACCATCCCGCGCGAGCCGTTGCGGATCAGTTCGACCGGAATACCTTTGGCGCGGGCGTGAGTGTGGATGGCATGGGCGATTTCATCGGCACCAAGTGCGACGGCAGCGGAATCGAGCGGCAGATAAATCTTCATTTCAAACCCCCGATGATCGCATCAATCCGGGCTTCATCGACCCGGCCCACCAGCTTGCCATCGATAATCGCGGCAGGACCGCAGGCGCAGAGGCCAAGGCAGAACACCGGCTCCAGCGTGATGTTGCCGTCTTTGGTGGTTTCGTGCCATTCGATCCCCAGCGCTTTTTGCGCGTGGGCGGCCACACGGTTTGCACCCATCGACTGGCAGGATTCGGCGCGGCAGAGCTTCAGCACATGGCTGCCCGCCGGATTTTCGCGGAAATCGTGGTAGAACGACATCACGCCATGCACTTCGGCGCGCGACAGGTTCAGATCCTGCGCGATGATCGGCAGCGCCGCCTGCGGGATATAGCCAAAATCGGCCTGAATGGCGTGAAGGATCGGCAGCAAAGCCCCCTCCATCCCCTTATGGGCGCTGAGGATTTCCCCAACCCGAGCGGTAACGTCGACGGAATCAAGCATATGACGGCCCTTGTGCTAGCTTGGCCCTCTGATACGCGGATTGATAGGGAAATCAATATTGATATCCCGTCATTCAATAGGCGCAACCTATCGCCGCAGACGCATCGCCAGCCGCGCGGCCTCGTCCACCAAGGCTTGCAGCACCGGGGTCTGCGGATCACGCTTGGCGGTGATCAGGCCGACCAGATGTTCGGCCTCGGGTTCGACAATTGGAATCGCGGTCAGGCCTTGGCCGGTAAACATCTCGGCCAGTTTCATCGGCACCACCGATGCCCAAAGCCCGGATTTCACATGCGCCACCAGTGCGATGGTGGAGTTGGATTCTACCGTCGGCGCAATCCGCGCGCCAACCTCGGCCAGATGCTGATTGACGATGCGGCGGTTCTGCATATCGGCGGTCAGCAGGCACAGCGGTTCGGAGGCGACCTCGCTCCACGTCACCTGGCTGCGACCCGCAAACGGTGAGGCGGCGGCGCAGAGGTAGCGGTAGAATTCGGTATAGAGCGGGGTTTGCGTGACGCGGCCCAGCGGCTCGTTATCCAGGTAGGTCAGGCCCGCGTCGAGTTCGAGGCTTTCGATCCCGGCAAGGATTTCTGCCGACGTGCGCGACAGGATCGTCACGCGCATGTTCGGATGGCGTGCAGTGAACGGCGCGGTCAGCTCGGCCACCATCGGCAAGGCGGTGGGAATGACGCCGATGCGCAGATTGCCTGACAGGCCCGCATGCACTGACCGCATTTCATCGCGCAGCGCCCGAATGTCGCCCACGATGCGCCGCGCCCAATCCAACACGCGCTGGCCCTCCGGCGTCAGGCCCTGAAACCGGCTGCCGCGGAATACCAGCTGCACGCCCAACTGATCCTCCAGCTGGCGGATCGCCGAAGACAGGCTGGGCTGGGTGACACCGCACGCCTCGGCGGCGCGGCCAAAATGCCGCTCATTCGCCAGCGCGATGAACATTTCCAGCTTGTCGATCATCGCGGCAGGGTGGCCGGGATTGGCCTTGTTCGCAAGGGGCCGACAGCTTACCTTCTGCCGATGATGAATTTTATCCCCTTTCTGACGCGCCCGCCGCTGGTTCCGGTGATCCGGCTGGCTGGCACCATCGGTACCGGCCGCACCGCGTTAAGCGATGCGGGCCTCGCGTCGTTGATCGAGAAGGCCTTCAAGATGAAGCCTGCGGCCGTGGCGCTGGTGATCAACTCTCCGGGCGGATCGGCGGTGCAATCGTCGCTGATCGCGGCGCGGGTGCGGCGGCTGGCGGACGACAAAGGCGTGAAAGTGCATGCCTTTGTCGAGGATGTGGCGGCCTCGGGCGGCTATTGGCTGGCCTGCGCGGCGGATGATATCTGGGTCGATGACAGCTCGCTTGTCGGATCGATCGGGGTGATTTTCGCCAGCTTCGGGTTCCCGGAATTGCTGGCGAAACAAGGCGTTGAGCGGCGGGTGGTGACGGCGGGAAAATCGAAAAGCTTCGCCGACCCGTTCCTGCCGCAAAAACCCGAGGATGTGGACCGGCTGCGCGCGCTGCAAACCCCGATCCATCAGGCCTTTATCGCGCATGTGAAAGCCCGGCGTGGCAACCGGCTGGCCGATGCAGACCTGTTCAACGCCGATATCTGGGTGGGGCAAGGCGCGGTTGATCTGGGGCTGGCGGACGGAGTGGCGCATCTGGTGCCAAAGCTGAAAGTGCTTTATGGCGACAAGGTAAAGCTGGTGCCTCTGGGGCAGAAACGCGGGCTGCTGGCGCGGTTTGGCTTGAATCTGGCCGAAGATGCGCTGGCATCGGTAGAGGAGCGCGCGTTGTGGGCGCGTTACGGGCTATAACATGATCAAGGGTGTGATCTTTTTCCTGCTGGTGATGGCGGCGATTGGCATGGTCGGCAACGCGCTGTTTCCCGGCCGCATCAGTGGGTCGATAAAAAAACGCATGGGGGTCGGAAAACCCGCTACCTGCAAGCGCTGCGGGCGCTATGTGATCGGCGCTAAGGGCTGTGATTGCAAAAAGGGCTGACGATGAAGGCATTGGTAACGGGGGCAGGCAAGCGGCTGGGCCGCGAAATGGCGCTTTATCTGGCCCGGCGTGGCTATGATGTGGCGGTGCATTACGCCAGTTCCCGCAAGGAAGCCGAAGCGGTTGTCAAGGAAATCACCGCGCTGGGCCGCAAAGCCGTGGCGCTGCGGGCGGATTTGCTGATCGAAACCCAGGTGGAAAAGCTGATCCCTATGGCGGTGCAGGGGCTGGGCGGGCCGCTGACGCTGCTGATCAACAATGCCTCGGTGTTTGAATATGACAATATCAAGACAGCGACCCGCAAAAGCTGGGATCGCCACATGGAAAGCAACCTGCGCGCGCCGTTTGTGCTGACGCAGGGGTTTGCAGCGCAAGTGCCGCTGGCCGAGAAGGATCGCGCCGGAGAGCCGATGGCACGGGGGCTGGTGGTGAACATGATCGACCAGCGCGTGCATAAACTGACGCCGGAATTCATGTCGTATACGCTGGCCAAGATGGGGCTTTGGGCGCTGACGCGGACGGCGGCGCAGGCGTTGGCACCAAACGTGCGGGTGAATGCGATCGGGCCGGGGCCGACCCTGCAAGGCAGCCGGCAAAGCGACAGCCACTTCGCCCGCCAGCGTGCGGCGACTATCCTGCAGCGCGGCGCAAACCCCGCCGATATCACCGCAGCGCTTGGATTTTTTCTCGATTCTCCGGGGGTCACCGGGCAGATGATCGCGGTGGATGGCGGCCAGCATCTGGCCTGGCAAACCCCCGATGTGCTGGGCGTTGAGTAGGGAAAGTCCGGCTCGCGCGACAAGTTGTCCACTTTTGGCCGAAGCATCACAGACCCGTTACAAAAAGTTCAGACTTATCAGGGATTTGCCAAGCGGTCGGAAATCTTTTCAGTAAAATCAAAGGCTTAATATTTTGCCTAAAAATTAGGCAGACCGGCGAATGGGGCTGAAAACAAGGGAAATTTTGCGGTTCTGAAAACTTCTCCGCAATGTTATCCACAGAAAGCGTGGACAGCTTTCCTCTTGCCCCGACCCGGTTATCATTGCAGGCAGGTCGAAGAATCAATGAATCCCGGAGTGGTGTTTCTGCATGAGCGAAGTCAGTCTGACTGGGCATGAACTTATTCAGGATTACCTGAAAACTCTGGATGGCAGCCCCGGGGTTTACCGGATGCTGAACACCGCCTCCGAGGTGCTTTACGTCGGCAAGGCGCGCAATTTGCGGGCGCGGGTTTCCAATTATGCGCGGCCTTCGGGGCATTCGGGCCGGATAGCGCGGATGATTTCGGAAACCGCCTCGATGATGTTCCTGACGACGCGGACGGAAACTGAGGCGTTACTGCTGGAACAGAACCTGATCAAGCAGCTGAAGCCGCGTTACAATGTGCTGTTAAGGGATGATAAATCTTTCCCGAATATCCTGATCTCGCGCGAACATCCGTTCCCGCAGTTGAAAAAGCACAGGGGGAAGCGCAGCGAAAAGGGTAGTTACTTTGGGCCGTTTGCCTCTGCCGGGGCGGTGAACCGGACGTTGAACCAGTTGCAGAAGGTGTTTTTGTTGCGGAACTGTTCGGATTCGATGTTCGAAAGTCGGACGCGACCTTGTTTGCAGTATCAGATCAAGCGCTGCGCGGCACCTTGCACCGGCAAGATCGACGCTGCGGGCTATGCGGTGCTGGTTGCCGATGCCGAACGGTTTTTGCAGGGCAAAACGACGACAGTGCAAAGCAATCTGGCTGCTGAAATGTCGGCGGCGTCGGACGCGATGGAGTTTGAACGCGCGGCGGCGTTGCGGGATCGGATCAAGGCGCTGACACAGGTGCAGCAAAGCCAGGGGATCAACCCGGCCGGGGTCGCCGAAGCGGATGTAATCGCGCTGCATCTGGAAAGCGGGCAGGCTTGTGTGCAGGTGTTCTTCATCCGCGCCAACCAAAGCTGGGGCAACCGCGACTTTTATCCGCGCACCGGGGCGGGGGCGGAAGAAGCCGAGATTCTGGAAGCGTTTGTGGCGCAGTTTTATGATGACAAGGAACCGCCCCGGCTGATCCTGTTGTCGCATCCGGTAGAAAACGAGGATCTGTTGACACAGCTGCTTTCGGATCGGGCTGGCCGCAAGGTTGAGATCGCTGTGCCGCAGCGGGGCGAGAAGGCCGAGTTGGTGGAAAATGCGGCTCGTAACGCGCGTGAAAGCCTGGCGCGGAAGATGTCGGAAAGCGCGACACAGAATAAACTGCTGCTGGGGCTGGCGGAGGCGTTTGATCTGGACGCGCCACCGACGCGGATCGAGGTGTATGATAACGCGCATATTCAAGGCTCGGATGCTGTGGGTGGCATGATCGTTGCCGGCGCGGACGGCTTTGTGAAATCGCAGTATCGCAAGTTCAATATCAAGTCGGATGCGGGCAAGAACTCGGACGATTTCGGCATGATGCGCGAGGTGATGACCCGTCGGTTTGAACGGCTGCTGAAGGAAGACCCGGATCGGAAATCCGGCAGCTGGCCGGATCTGTTGTTGATTGATGGGGGGGCGGGGCAGGTTTCGGCGGTCGGCGGGATTTTGGCCGAGCTGGGGGTCGATGATATCGCGATGGTCGGCGTGGCCAAGGGGATTGATCGCGACGCGGGCAAAGAAGAGTTTTACCGTGAGGGGCTGCCGGTGATGGCATTGCAGCGCAATGATCCGGTGCTGTATTTCATTCAGCGTTTGCGGGACGAGGCGCACCGCTGGGCGAATGGGGCGCATCGGGCGAAGCGGGCGAAGGCGGTTTCGGTGACGCCGCTGGATGATATTCCCGGCATTGGGGCGGTGCGCAAGCGGGCCTTGCTGGCGCATTTCGGTTCGGCCAAGGCGGTGTCGCGGGCGGGTTTGTCGGATTTGATGGCGGTGCCGGGCGTGTCAGAGGCGATGGCAAAGACGATCAGCGATTACTTCAGCGCCAAGGGCTAGTGTCCACGCGCGGACAGGGTTTTTTACCTAAATTTATCAATGGCTCCGTATTTTTATTAACGAAATCTTTGGGAATGCACAGCGTCTGGATACGCCGTCCGGGCGGGTTTCAAGGGGGCGGGGCGTGCATTCCTGCACAGGCGAAAGGGCGGAAACGGCGTTGTTTCTGTGGCAGAATAAGCCAAACTGCACAGTTCAGATATTCCTCAAAGGATGCACAGGCGATGACTGCTTCGATTTTTGAGCCGACCTCGATGGGGCCGCACAAGCTGAAAAACCGGCTGGTGATGAACCCGATGACGCGCTGCCGCGCGGATGCTGATGCGGTGCCGACCGCGATCATGGCTGACTACTACGGTGAGCGCGCCACGGCGGGGCTGATTGTGACCGAAGGTGTCGCCCCCAGCCCGAACGGGCGTGGCTATGCGCGCACGCCGGGGTTGTGGAATGACGCCCAGGTGGCGGCGTGGAAGCCGGTGACGGCGGCGGTGCATGGCAAGGGCGGGGTGATTTTCGCCCAGATCATGCACACCGGGCGGGTCAGCCATCCGGGCAATATGCCTGTCGGGGCGAAGGTTGTCGCGCCCTCGGCGGTGGCTTTGGCCGGACAAATGTATACCGACGGCGCGGGGATGCAGGATTACCCGGTGCCACAGGAAATGACCGAGGCTGATATTGCGCAGGCCAAGGCCGAATTTGTGACGGCTGCAAAGAACGCGATTGCGGCGGGGTTTGATGGTGTCGAACTGCACGCGGCCAACGGCTATCTGCTGGAACAATTCCTGTCGCCCGACACCAACCAGCGCAGCGATGGCTGGGGCGGTTCGGTGGCAAAACGCAGCCGGTTTGTGATCGAAGTGGCCGAAGCGGTGGTTGCGGCAATTGGCGGCGACAAGGTTGGCATTCGGATTTCGCCTTACGGCACAGCCTCGGGGATGGCGGCCTACCCGGAGGTGGACGAGACCTATCTTGCGCTGGTGGCGGCGCTGGCCAAGGCCGGGCTGGTCTATGTGCATCTGGTTGATCACGCTGCCATGGGCAATCCGGCGATTCCGGCCGAATTCCGCGCGGCGCTGAAGGCGGCCTGGCCGAAGGCGTTTATCGTGGGCGGTAGCTTTGATGGCGCGTCGGCACAGGCGGCTGTTGCGGCAGGTGCCGCAGATCTGGTTGGCTTTGGCCGGGCATTCCTCGCCAATCCGGATCTGGTGGCGCGGCTGAAGGACGGTTTGGCGTTGAATGCGCCGGACTTTGCAACTTTCTACACGCCGGGTGCCGCAGGCTATACGGATTATCCGGCTGCCTGAGGAACAGGCATTTCTGCTAGGGCCGCGCTGACTGCGCGGCCTTTTTTTTGAGCGATAGCGGTCTGTGTTTTGGTGCACAAGTCGAGTGCAGTGGCTGCAATTGTGCAGAGAAGGTTTTCGGGGCATTTAGGTTTCAACAAACCGCTTCCCTCCTCTAGGACATATGAAATGACCAATATCCTCCGCGTTGAATCTTCGATCAAACCCGCCGGCGCCGTATCGCGCCGCCTGACCGACCGTATCATGGACCGCGTTCTGGCGGCCAATCCGGGCGCAAACGTTGTGACCCGCGACCTGTCGGCTGGCGTCCCGGCGATTGACGGTGCCTGGCTGGGCGCGATTTTCACCCCGGCAGACGCTCGCGATGCAGGCCAGAAGGCAACCGCCGCCTATGCCGACGCGCTGCTGGCCGAAGTGAAAGCCGCAGACCTGCTGGTCATTGCGCTGCCGGTCTATAACTTCGGCGTCCCGGCGCAGCTGAAATCCTGGATCGACCAGTTGGCGCGCAAGGGCGAGACCTTCAACTACACCGAAACCGGCCCGGTGGGCCTGCTGACCGGCAAGCGCGCGATCGTGGCGTTTTCGTCGGATGGCACCAAGATCGGCTCGGAAATCGATTTCGCCTCGGGTTATGTGCGGCACATGCTGGGCTTCTTTGGGATCACCGATGTGCAGTTTGTCGCTGCTGACGCGATGGCGTTTGGTGCTGAGGCAGCGATTGCCAAGGGCGAAGCTGAAGTGGATGCTTTGGCTGCCTGAGAGCGGTCTTACGGCGGGCGCTGGAGGGTTTCACACCCTCCAGACCTCCCGTGGGATATTTAAGGACAGATGAAGGCAAATTGTAATCGAATTTGAGTGATAGGCCCCGCAGTTTTGTGGGGCTTTTTGTTTTGTGGCGCTGGGCTGGATATAGCAAAACGGGGGCTCGCTTGCGCGGCCCCCGTTTTCTATTTCAATGCGCAGGCAGGCTGCGCGGTTGGCTTATGCCAAAGCGAGGTTGATCGCCGACTCGCGGCCATCACGGCCTGCTTCGATGTCGAAGGTCACTGCTTGGCCGTCGTTCAGTTGACGGATGCCAGCGCGTTCCATTGCAGAAATGTGCACGAACACGTCTTTGTTGCCGTTTGCCGGGGCGATGAAGCCGAAGCCTTTGGTGGCGTTAAACCATTTCACGGTGCCGTTAGCCATCGTGTGTCTCCTAAGTTTGGTGTGCCATCCGCGGAATGCGATGACGTGGCTCAGTCGTAAGAATCGAGAACTGAAGCCGCAAGGGAGACAGATTTTTCGATAGATAGCGTTTCGCCCGACCTACATGCGCCTTTTTGTGATTCTAAACAAGGGGGGAGGTGAAGATTCATTTTCAATCGGCGCGGCTTGGCGCAGAAAGCCTGGCGCGGAAAAAACAAAGCCCGCCGCGCAAGGGATGCGGGCGGGCTTGGCGCTGGGCGCGCGATTAATCCTGCACGCGGCCGTAGTAGGAATAGTCTTCGGTGTTGATCACGATGCGTGCGCCGGGGCCGATATGCGGCGGCACCATCACGCGGACGCCGTTGGTGCAGATCGCAGGCTTGTAGGACGACGAGGCGGTCTGGCCTTTGACGACGGGTTCGGTTTCGGCGATCTCGACGTTGACACGCTGCGGCAGTTCCAGCGCGATGGCGACACCGTCATAGGTTTTCAGGTAAACCTTGAGGCCATCGGTCAGGAAGGCCTTGTCGTCGCCAACCACATCGGGATGCACGGCGAATTGTTCGTAGGTGGTCGGCTCCATGAAGTGGAAGCCTTCGCTGTCTTCGTAGAGGAAGTCGTATTCGCGGTCATCGACGTTGGCCTTTTCCACCATCTCGGTGGTGCGCCAGCGTTCGGCCACCTTCACACCGTCGGAAATCCGGCGCATGTCGACGGAGGTGGTGGGGGTGCCTTTGCCGGGGTGGAAGTTTTCGGCTTTGAGCACGGCGTAGAGTTTGCCGTCCATCTCGACGACGTTGCCTTTGCGCAGGGAGGAGGCGATGACTTTCACGTCAGATTCCTTGTTCTTGGGTGGCCCCGAGGGTAAGGGGCGCGGCATATCGGGGCGGCTTTAGCCTATTCGCAAGGAAATCTCCAGATGAAAGCCGAAAATAGGGATCAGGCGTGGTGGCAGCCGTCGCGGCATGCGGACCGGCGCGGGGTGCTGCTGGCGCGCAATCGGATTCAGGCGGCGCTGCGGGTGTGGCTGGCAGAGCGGGAATTTGTCGAGGTGGACCCGTCGGCCTTGGCCGCATCGCCGGGGAATGAGGCGCATCTGCATGGCTTTGTCACGCAGGCGATTGGCAATGATGGGGTGGGGCGGGCGATGTATCTGCACACCAGCCCCGAGTTTGCGATGAAAAAGCTGCTGGCGGCGGGGGAGCGGCGGATTGCGGCGTTTGCGCATGTGTGGCGGAACCGCGAGCGGGGCGCGCTGCATAGCCCGGAATTTACCATGCTGGAGTGGTATCGGGTCGGCGAGGGCTATGAGGTGTTGATGGCCGATGTGGTGGCGTTTTGCCGGCTGGCGGCGGGCGTGGGCGGCGGCATGCTGCGGTTTCGGGATAAGGTTTGTGATCCGTTTGTTGAACCGGAGCGGTTATCGGTGGCCGAGGCGTTTTTGCGCTATGCCGGGGTGGATCTGTTGGCTTCGATCAGCGCGGACGGCGAGCCTTCTGCCGAGGTGCTGGCGGCAGAGCTGTGGCGGGTGGGGCTGCGGGTGGCGGCGGATGATACCTGGTCGGACATGCTGTCGCGCGTGTTGGGCGAATTGGTGGAACCGCATCTGGGCATGGGGCGGATCACCATTCTGGACGAATACCCGGCGGCAGAGGCGGCTTTGGCGCGCAAGCATCCCCGCGATGCGCGGGTAGCAGAGCGGTTTGAGGTCTATGCCTGCGGCGTGGAACTGGCGAATGGCTTTGGCGAATTGACCAACCCAGAAGAGCAGCGCCGCCGTTTCGGGCTTGAAATGGATGAAAAGGCACGGGTTTATGGCGAGCGTTACCCGGTCGATGAAGACTTCCTGAACGCGTTGGCGATCATGCCTGCGGCAAGTGGCATTGCGATGGGGTTTGACCGGCTGGTGATGCTGGCCACCGGTGCGCCTCGGATCGACGATGTGATCTGGGCGCCGGTACCGCTGTAAGGATTCGGCGAAATGCTGCTTTTCGCGACAGGGTTGCGGCCAAATCGTGCTTTCCCCCGCCCCCAAGGATAGGCTACGACTTGGCGCATGAGATGGTCGATCCCGAACACGCTGACTGTGCTGCGTTTGCTGGCTGCCCCTGGGGTAGCGCTGATGTTTTTGTATTTCCACCGGCCCTGGGCGGACTGGTTCGCGCTGACGCTGTTCATCGGGGCTGCGATCACCGATTGGTTTGACGGCTATCTGGCGCGGCTGTGGAAGCAGGAAAGCAAGTTCGGCGCGATGCTGGACCCGATTGCCGACAAGGCGATGGTGGTGATCGCAATCATGGTGTTGACCGGCTATTCCGGGATGAACCCGTGGCTGATCCTGCCCGCAACGGTGATCCTGTTCCGCGAAGTTTTTGTCTCGGGGTTGCGGGAATTTCTGGGCGCGAAGGCGGGCTTGCTGAAAGTGACAAAGCTGGCGAAGTGGAAGACCACGGCACAGATGGTGGCGATTGCGGTGCTGTTTCTGGGCACCGGGCTGGAATATCTGAACGGCGTGGCGATGCAGGGCATGACGCCGGAACAATATACTGAAGCGGTGGAAGCAGGGCTGGCTGACCCGATCCGGGCGTGCGGCAAGCGCGATTGCGCCTCGCTGGCCGGGGATGTCGGGCTTGTGCTGATGTGGATTGCGGCGCTGTTGACGGCGATGACCGGCTGGCAATATTTTCGCAAGGCGCTGCCGTTTCTGAAAGAAGACCCATGATGGATGTGCTGTATTTCGCTTGGGTGCGAGAAAGGATCGGTCTGCCGCGCGAAAAGATCGATACGCAGGCGGCGACGGTCATGGAGCTGATTGTGGAATTGCGCGGGCGTGAAGAGCGCTATGAAATGGCCTTTGGCGATCTGGAGTCGCTGCGGGTGGCGCTGGATCAGGAATTGGCCGATTTCGATGCGCCCTTGGCGGGGGTGCGTGAAGTGGCGTTCTTTCCGCCGATGACAGGCGGTTAAGATGCGGGTGTGCGTGCAGGCAGAACCGTTTGATCTGGGGGCGGAATCGAACGCCTTTGCTGCCGGGGTGGCAGGTGCGGGGGCGGTGGTGACCTTTACCGGCCTTGTGCGCGACAACGGCGGGGCGCTGGCCGCGATGGAAATCGAGCATTATCCGGGCATGACCGAAAAGGCGATTGCAGCGATGGTCGAACAGGCGATGGCGCGCTGGTCGCTGGCCGATGCCTTGGTGATCCACCGCTATGGGCAGCTGGCGGGGCGCGATCCGATCATGATGGTGGCGACGGCGTCGCGGCATCGGGCTGATGCCTTTGCGGCGGCGGAATTTCTGATGGATTATCTGAAATCGCGGGCACCGTTCTGGAAGAAAGAGTTGTCGGCTGAAGGTGCCGAATGGGTCGCGGCGCGCGATGAAGATGAGGCGGCGCTGAAGCGCTGGTGATTAGGGATGCAGCTGACTCCAGGTCGGTTGCAAATCCCCCGGCAGTGATTTTGCATGATAAATCGCGCGGGCAATGGCGCGGGCAAGGCAAGTGGCGGCGGCGTGACCAAGATGGAACGTCTCGGTCAGCGGGTCTTGCAGCGGTTTGGCTCCGGTGGCGGCGGCAAAGACCAGATCGCCATCCAGCGGCGTGTGTGACGGCACGATGGCACGCGCCATGCCATCATGTGCGGCGGTGGCAAGGCGCTGGCACTGAGCCTGGGTCAGCCGGGCATCGGTCGCGATGATGGCGATGGTGGTGGCCTCGCCCATGCGTTTGCGGAGGCGCGGCGCTGCAGTGGGCGCGCAGGTGGCGCAGGGACCGCGGCCGCCAAACTCGCCACCGTATTCCCATGGCGCGGCCCAGAAATGCGCGGTGTCGCCAACGGTGACAGAGCCAAGCGCATTGACCGCGACAAGCGCACCGACAGTCAGACCCGAGGGCAGGACCAATGAGGCAGAGCCGAGGCCGCCCTTGTGGCTGCCGGTCATCGCGCCAAAGCCAGCGCCTGCGGTGCCAAGCTGAAAATCGGCAGTGGCGTTGGCAAGGGCCGCTTCGCCAAGGCTGTAATAGGGGTTGCGCGGCCAGGCCTTGTCGCCGCCGTTCAAGAGATCAAACAGGATCGCACCTGGCACGATCGGCACCCTCTGATCGCCGACGGTATAGCCACGGCCCTGCGCGCGCAGGCTGTCAGCCACACCCGAACAGGCATCAAGCCCAAAGGCCGAACCACCGGAAAGCACAAGTGCATCAACCTCTTGCACCAGTTTATCCGGGGCGAGCAGATCGGTTTCCCGCGTGCCCGGCGCGCCGCCCATGATATGAACGGCGGCGGTGAACGGGCGGTCGGCGGTCAGCACGGTGCTGCCAGACCGCAGCGCCTCGCTGTGGCTGTTGCCGACGCGCAGGCCTTCGACATCGGTGATCAGGTTGCGCTGTCCGGGCTGCATGGGCTTTCCAATCGGGTGGGGGCATGTCAGCTTGCAGCAAAGCATTGGAGGCGAAGAAATGCAAAAGGTTGCGGTGATCACTGCGGGCGGTTCGGGCATGGGGGCGGCTGCGGCGCGGCGCTTGGCGGCGGATGGTTTTGCGGTGGGGATCCTGTCGTCCTCGGGCAAGGGCGAGGCCCTGGCCACCGAATTGGGCGGCGTTGGCGTGACAGGATCAAACCAGAACGAAGCCGATGTGCGGCGGCTGGTCGAAGCGGTGATGACGAAGTTCGGTCGGATCGACGTGCTGGTGAACTCGGCAGGGCATGGGCCTCGGGCGGCGCTGTTGGATATCACCGATGACGGCTGGCATCAGGGCTTCGAGATTTATTTCCTGTCGGCGGTGCGCCCGATTCGCGCGGTGACGCCGATCTTTGAGGCGCAAGGCAGCGGCGGATCGATCATCAACATCACGACTTTTGCGACGTTTGAACCCGACCCGGCCTTCCCGACAAGCGGCGTTGCGCGGGCCGGCTTGGCGGCCTTCACCAAGCTTTATGCCGATAGATATGCGGCGCAAGGTATTCGGATCAACAATGTTTTGCCCGGATTTATCAATAGCTTACCAGAAAAGGAAGAATTCCGCAGCCGGATTCCGATGGGGCGCTATGGCAAGGTTGAAGAGATCGCCGGAACGGTCAGCTTCTTGGCGTCAGAGGCTGCGGGCTACATCACCGGGCAGAATTTGCGCGTTGATGGTGGTATCACCCGGTCGGTTTGATCGCTGGCAAGAGGTAGGGTGTGTGCTTGCACGCACCTTGCTGTGGCATTGAGGGCGGTGCGTGCCCGCACGCACCCTACCTCGCGCCGATTTCTGCTAACTTCGCGTTAACTTCGCTGTGCGACGCTGGCACCATGTCACATTACATCCGTCCCCAGATCCCCGCTGCCACCATCTTCTTCACCGTCTCGCTGGCCCAGCCCGGCTCGGACCTGTTGATTCTGGAAATCGAACGTCTGCGTCAGGCCGTGCGGGTGACGCGCGCCGAAAGGCCGTTTCAGATCAATGCCTGGGTGGTGCTGCCCGATCATCTGCACACGATCTGGACGCTGCCCGATGGCGACAGCGATTTCCCGACGCGCTGGCGCCTGATCAAGTCGCGCTTCTCGACAGCCTTGCCGAAAGGCCCACTGCGCCCTAGCCAGATTACCCGACAGGAACGCGGTATCTGGCAGCGCCGTTATTGGGAACATCACCTTCGCAACAGCGCGGATCTTGACCTGTACATGCGGTGTTGCCGCATGGACCCGGTGCGTCATGGGCTGGTGGAGCGGCCGGAAGATTGGCCCTACTCGTCGTTCAGCCAAGCCCCTGCGCTGTTGCGGACGGGCTAGCCGATGCGTGACCAACCCGCCCGGCAGATCGAACGCTTTCTTTCAGAAATCAAACAGATCGCTCAGAAAGCTTTCGCGACGCTTTTTCTTTGGGCGGTCGTCGTCTTCGTCATCCTTATAGCGGCGGCGCGGTTCTTCGCGCTGCGCGCTGCGCGGGGGCTCGGGGTGATAGATCGGAGCCGCATCTTGCCGGGGCGGTTCGCGCAGCGGCGTGGCTTGCACGGGGCCGGCCCCGGCGGCGCGTTCAATGATCTTATCCAGTTCACCACGATCCAGCCAGACGCCCCGGCATTTCGGGCAATAGTCGATCTCGACTCCGCTACGATCCGCCATCACCAGAGTTTCACCATCAATCGGGCAGCGCATTTCCATCTCCCTGCTTGTGCAGCTTTTAGATGGGCACAAGCGCCGCCTGTGCAAGGGCGCAGCATTGCCGGGCAGCGATTTCGTGCTTAGTTTCCGATGCATCGGGGCAAACCGCCCCAAAAGGAAGCACTGATGTCTAATTTGCCTTATGTGCCGCCGAAGGTCTGGATCTGGGATGCCGCCAATGGTGGCGAGTTTGCCAATATCAACCGACCGATTGCCGGGGCGACGCATGAAAAGGAACTGCCGCGCGGCGCGCACAAGTTTCAACTCTATTCGCTGGCAACGCCGAACGGTCAGAAGGTCAGTATCCTGTTTGAGGAATTGCTGGAGGCGGGGTTTGCAGCGGAATACGACGCCTGGCTGATCAACATCGGCAAGGGCGATCAGTTTGGTTCGGGCTTTGTGGCGGTAAATCCGAACTCGAAGATCCCTGCTTTGCTGGATCTGACCGGCGAGGCACCGCTGCGGTTGTTCGAATCAGGGTCGATTCTGGTGCATCTGGCCGAGAAATTCGGTGCGTTTCTGCCCGCCAAAGGCCCGGAGCGAACCGAGGTGCTGAACTGGCTGTTCTGGCAAATGGGATCTGCCCCGTTTGTCGGCGGCGGCTTTGGCCATTTCTTTGCCTATGCGCCGGAGAAGTTCGAATACCCGATCAACCGCTATGCCATGGAAACCAAACGGCAATTGGATGTGCTGGATCGGCGCTTGGCTGAGGTGGAATATGTAGCGGGCGCGGCATACTCGATAGCGGATATGGCGATCTGGCCCTGGTATGGCAGCATGGTTCTAGGCCGCAGCTATGCCAATTCGGCCGAGTTTCTGGACGTGGGTATTTACAAGAATCTCAAGCGCTGGGCGGATGCGATCGACGCGCGACCGGGGGTAAAGCGGGGGCGGTTGGTGAATAGAAACTGGGGCGATGCGGCTGAACAGGTGCCTGAGCGGCATTCGGCGGCGGATTTTGCAGGTAAGGCGGTGTAGGCGGCGATTTCCTGCGGAAATCGGACGCGGAATTCGGACGAATTCCGCAGGCTTGCCAAACCGGGGCGAAGCAGACTATCCTGTATGTGAGCCGGGGCGATGGCGTCGTCCCAGGGGAGACCCAACGCTTGCAGGGTGACCTGCTTTCGTCCTGTACGCCGGGACCTTTCGGGGTTCCGGGCGGCGTGTCCAGACCCCAACTATGAGGTCTGAAATGACGGAACGTCCGCAACAATACCGTTTTCACCAAGGCGACCGGGTTTTGCCCTTTGCCGCCGAAGAATATGATGCGCGCCTTGCTGGCCTGCGCGAGTTGATGGAGGTGCATGGCGTCGAGGCCTGCGTTTTCACCTCGATGCACAACATCGCCTATTACTCGGGCTTTCTGTATTGCTCGTTCGGGCGGCCCTATGGCTTGGTGGTGACGCCGACGCAAAGCGTGACGATTTCTGCCGGCATTGATGCGGGTCAACCGTGGCGGCGTTGCCATGGCGACAACATCACCTACACGGACTGGCAGCGCGACAACTACTGGCGCGCAATTCTGTCGGTGACGGGCGAGGGCCGGGTTATCGGCTGCGAGGCGGATCACCTGACTTTGGTACAGCAGGAAAAGCTGAATGCGTTCCTGAAGCCGAAGCGTGGCGTCGATATCTCGGCGGGCACCATGCGGCAGCGGATGATGAAATCGGCCGCAGAACTGGAGATTATTCGTCACGGTGCGGGCGTGGCCGATGTGGGCGGCTTTGCCATCCGTGAGGCGGTGAAGGAAGGCGCGCGCGAGTTGGATATCGCCATGGCGGGCCGCGACGCGATGGAGTTGGAAATCGCCAAGCGTTTCCCGGATGCGGAATATCGTGACACCTGGGTTTGGTTCCAGTCGGGCATCAACACCGATGGCGCGCACAATCCGGTGACCAGCCGCAAGCTGCAGCGCGGCGATATTCTGTCGCTGAACACTTTCCCGATGATTTCTGGCTATTACACCGCGCTGGAACGCACGATGTTTGTGAAAGAGGTCGATCCGGCCAGCCTGCGGATCTGGGAAATCAACGTCGCGGCGCATGAGTATGGCATGAGCCTGCTGAAGCCGGGCGCGTCCTGTGCGGAAGTGACGGCGAAGATCAACACCTTCTTCGAAGAGCATCAGGTGCTGCAATACCGCACCTTTGGCTATGGCCACTCGTTCGGCGTGCTGAGCCATTACTATGGCCGCGAGGCTGGGTTGGAACTGCGCGAGGATATCGACACGGTGCTGGAACCCGGCATGGTGATCTCGATGGAGCCGATGCTGACTATTCCGGATGGTCAGCCGGGTGCAGGCGGCTACCGCGAGCATGACATTCTGTTCATCACCGAAGACGGCAATGAGGATATCACCAAGTATCCGTATGGGCCGGGCTTTAACGTCGTCGGCTAAAGCAGGAAGGGCCGGGGAAGACCCGGCCCTTTTCTTCAGGCGCGTTTGATAAGCTTGATCAAGAACAGCAGAATGACCGCGCCAATGGTGGAATGCACGATCGCTGCCAGAATGCCACCGCCCATGCCAAAGCCGACGCGAGGCAGGATTGCCCCGGCGACGAAGGCACCGACCACGCCCACAACGATATTGCCGAGCAGGCCATAGCCAAAGCCGGACACGATCTGTCCGGCCAGCCAACCGGCGATTGCGCCGATCAGCAGCATGATCAACAGACTTTCAATTCCCAAGGCAAACCCTCCAACGCCGCTGCAGATTGCAGGGCTGCGCCAAGCATAGCGCATAACCAGCGGCAAGACTCGGGTTCATTTTTCAGACAAGCTGCACAATCTGGTCGCGCGTATTTCAAGCTATGGCGCAGAATCGGCATTCTTGCGCCGTTTCCCCCGCTTTTCTTTTTCCAGCCATTTCACGGGGCTTGACGGAAGCCGGAGCGCGGGGTCTAGGTGCAGAGGTATTTCCCAGATCGAGTCTATGCCCGTGAACAATTCCATTCTTCGCCTGCTTGGCGTTCTGGCCATCTCTGCGCTTGCTGCTTGCGGCGCTCCGAAACAACAAGATACCCCGCCTGCCGTGGTGCCGGGGTATGAGGGTGTCGAGGATGAGGGATTCTACATTCAGCCGGTTGATGCCGAACTGCTGAGCGCGGATCGCGCCCGGCAAGAAGTGGCTTACACCGCCGATGATGCGCCGGGGACGATCGTGGTCGATACGTTCGCGCGCAAGCTTTATCATGTGCAAGAGGGTGGTCGCGCCATGCGCTACGCGATTGCGGTGGGCCGTGAGGGTCTGTCGTTCCGCGGCTCGGGCGTGATCGGGCGCAAGGCGAAGTGGCCGTCGTGGCAGCCGACCGCGAATATGGTGCGGACGCGGCCTGATCTGTATCTTGAATATGCAGGCGGGCGTGCCGGCGGTCTGGATAACCCGCTGGGTGCACGGGCACTGTATCTGTATCGTAACGGTCGCGATTCGATGTTCCGTATCCACGGCACGATTCAGAATGAAACCATTGGCCACGCCACTTCGGCCGGCTGCATCCGCTTGTTCAATCAGGATGCGATCCATCTGTATGATCAGGTTGATAACGGGACGCGTGTGAAAGTGCGCTCGCTGGAAGAAAGCCTTGCCATCGAAGGCCCCTATATGGACGACGCCTGGGGCCGTGCAGTTCCGGCCACGCCGGAGAACATCGCGCAAAAGCCGCTGGACGAGCAGTTGATCGTGGATCAGGCCGCCGCCAAGGCCGCGGAAGAAGCCAAAGCCGCTGAAGAAGCTGCCAAGCTCGCAGCCAAGGCCGAGAAAAAGCGGCTGTCCGCCTGCAAGCGCAAAGGCATTGATGCGGCAGATTGCCCGCTGCCCGAGGCGACGGCGACGCTGGATGCGGCGAACTCCAACGGCTGATGCGGTTGCGATCGTGTGCAAGGCCCTGCGGTGACGCGGGGCCTTTTTCATTTTCCGACTCAGCTGCGGATCACATAATCTTTCAGTGTGGTTTCAACCACTTCCCATGTGCCCGCGAATCCGGGGCGGATGATGTAGCTGTCACCGGCTTTCAGGTGGGTTTCGACGCCAGCGGTATCGGTCAGGATCGAATGGCCGGAATGGATGTAGACATACTCCCATTCGGTATAGCTGGTGCGCCATTTTCCGGGGGTGGATTGCCAGAGGCCGCAGTAAAGCCTGTCTGCGTCTTCGATGTTCCAAGTGGTGTGAACCGGGTCGCCCGCAACGACTTTGGCCGCGTCGGGACGGCTGATTTCGGGGGTAATTCCGTCGCGGGTGACGCGCTCTAGCTGGGACATGTTGGCCTCTTTTGGGTGTGGCAGCATTGCGCCTTGCCGGGGCGCTGCGGTCAAGGGGCAACAGGTGCTGCAATGCAGCGCAATAATCTTGCTGTTGCGGCGGGCTTGTGCCCATATGATGGGCACGTCACCAATCGCGGAGCCGATGAGATGAGTGCAACCTCCCCCGTTCGCCCGGTGCTGCCGCCTGATATTCGCGCCCGCAAAGGTCAGGCACCGTTGGTGGTGCTGACCGCCTATACCACGCCGGTCGCGCGGCTGGTTGATCCGCATTGCGATATGGCGCTGGTCGGTGATTCGGTGGGGATGGTACTGCATGGCATGCCTTCGACGCTGGGCGTGACGATGGAAATGATGATCCTGCACGGTCGCGCCGTGGTGCGGGGGCTGTCCAAGGCGATGCCGATCATCGACATGCCGTTCGGGTCTTACGAGGAAAGCCCGCAGCAGGCCTATCGCAATGCGGCCCGGCTGATGGCGGAAACCGGCGCGCCTTGTGTCAAGCTGGAGGGCGGCGCGCATATGGCCGAGACGATTGCGTTTCTGACCAAGCGCGGCGTGCCGGTGATGGCGCATATCGGCCTGACGCCGCAATCGGTGAATACTCTGGGCGGCTACAAGGTGGTGGGCCGCGAGGGTGAGGCCGATGCGGTGATGGAAGACGCCATTGCGGTCGAGGCGGCGGGGGCTTTCGCGGTGGTGCTGGAAAAGGTGCCGATGGGGCTTGCGGCGCGGATCACCCAGCGGCTGGAGATTCCGACGATTGGCATTGGCGCTGGCGTGGCCTGTGATGGGCAGGTGCTGGTGGTGGATGATATGCTGGGGCTGTTCACCGAATTCAGGCCGAAATTCGTCAAGCGCTATGCCGAGCTGGGCGCATTGGCCGATGCCGCGATTGCCGAGTATGCCGCCGAGGTGCGGGCGCGGACTTTCCCGGCGGAAGAACATGCCTTCCCGGATGTGCTGAAAGGAAAGCAGTCTTGACGGTGATCATTCGGAACGTGGTCGAGCTGCGCGCGCTGGTGCTGGGATGGAAGGCGGCGGGGGAAGTTGTCGGTGTGGTGCCGACGATGGGCGCGCTGCACGATGGGCATCTGAGCCTGGCGCGCGCGGCGAAGGCGGAATGCGAACGGGTGATCGTGACGATTTTCGTCAACCCCAAGCAGTTCAACAACCCGGATGATCTGAAGAAATACCCGCGCACAGAAGAGGCCGATGCGGCGCTGTTGCGCACGGTGGGGGTGGATGTGATTTTCGCGCCATTGCCCGACGAGGTGTATCCGTCGGGCTTTGCGACGGTGGTTTCCGTGTCTGGCGTGGCCGAGCCACTGGAGGGCGCGCTGCGTCCGGGGCATTTTGACGGTGTGGCGACGGTGGTGTCCAAGCTGTTCGGCATGACGATGGCGGACCGCGCCTATTTTGGCCAGAAAGACTGGCAGCAGTTACAGGTGGTCAAGCGGCTGGTGCGCGATCTGAATATTCCGGTCTGGGTGGTGGGGTGCGAGACGATTCGCGAGGCCGACGGGCTGGCGATGTCTTCGCGCAATGCCCGGCTGGATGCGGTGGCGCGGGCGCAGGCTCCGGCGCTTTATGCGGCGATGATGCGGGCGGCGCAGGCGGTGCGGGGCGGGCAGGCAGGGGCGCTGGAGGCTTGCGCGGCCGAGGTGCTGGCGGCGGGCTTTGACAGCGTCGAGTATATCGAGTTGCGCGATGCCTCGACGCTCGGCCCGGCGGAGGGCATGGAGCGGCCGTTGCGGCTGCTGGCTGCGGCGTGGCTGGGTGGCGTGCGGCTGATCGACAACATCCCGGTCTGACCAACGCGGCGGGAAATCGCGCCGCCCACTTGCATCCGTTGCCCCTTCCCGCTAGCACCAAGCGGCATTCCAAGGAGGCTCCGATGGACGGGCTAGACGCGCTGAAAGTCAAGTATCTGACCGCTGTTGCCAATGCCGCCGATGAGGCTGGCCTTGAAGAGGTGCGGCTGGCCGCGCTGGGCAAGAAGGGCGAGATCAGCCTGAAAATGCGCGATCTGGGCGGCATGGAGCCGACGCAGCGGCAGGCTGCGGGCGCAATGCTGAACGTGCTGAAGGACGAGATTGACGCCGCCCTGCGTGCCAAGAAAGCGGCGCTGGCGGATACGGCGCTGGATGAGCGCCTGCGCAGCGAGTGGCTGGATGTGACCCTGCCGGGGCGTCCACGTCCGCGCGGCACCATCCACCCGGTCAGCCAGGTGATGGAAGAACTGACCGCGATTTTTGCCGATATGGGTTTTGCCGTAGCCGAGGGGCCGCAGGTGGAATCGGATTGGTTCAACTTTGATGCGCTGAACATCCCGCCGGAACATCCGGCGCGGCAGGAACACGACACGTTTTTTATGAACCGTGCCGAAGGCGATGACCGCCCGCCGCATGTGTTGCGCACCCATACCAGCCCGGTACAGATCCGCGCCATGGCCGAACAGGGCGCGCCGATCCGGGTGATCGCGCCGGGCCGGGTGTATCGGATGGATATGGACCAGACCCACACGCCGATGTTCCATCAGGTGGAAGGTCTGGCGATTGACCGCAATATCAGCATGGCCAACCTGAAATGGACGTTGGAAGAATTCTGCCGCGCCTTCTTTGAGGTGCCGTCGGTGGAGCTGCGGTTCCGGGCCAGCCACTTCCCATTTACCGAACCTTCAGCCGAGGTTGATATCCGCTGTTCGTGGGAAGGTGGCCAGCTGAAGATCGGTCAGGGCGATAAGTGGATGGAAATCCTTGGCTCGGGCATGGTGCATCCGAAGGTGCTGACGGCGGCGGGGGTGAACCCCGACGAATGGCAGGGCTTTGCCTTTGGCATGGGGATCGACCGGATTGCGATGCTGAAATACGGCATCCCCGATCTGCGCGCGTTCTTCGAATCCGATCTGCGCTGGCTGCGCCACTATGGCTTTGCCGCGCTGGATATGCCCGATCTGGCAGGCGGCCTTTCCGCCTGAAATGCACAAAATCCGGCCTGATCGCTCAGGTCGGATTTTTGGCCTTGCTGCTGCACCGCACGTTGCCGCCGGTTCAGCCTTGTTTCGGCACGATAAAAGCCGAGGTCACGGCGCTGAATTCATGCGCCACCATCATGTAAAGCAGCACGGTCAAACCCAGTAACAAGCACAACTTTCCAACACTGATCCGTCTGCGGTCTTTTGGGATTTCTAAAATTGGGTCCATCATGGGGAAGGTTATACATCACCTTGCCCCGAAAAATGTGGCATTTGCCCTGCCATTCCCGCGACAACGCGTTTCGAAAACGGAAACCGGGCGCGCGGCGCTTCCCCTTTGCCAGCCGATGCGCTAATCCCGCAGGCGACAATTCCCGAAGGGCCAAGCCATGAAATTCACCCTGTCCTGGTTGAAAGATCACCTCGAAACCTCTGCCTCGCTGGAGGACATCCTTTACGCCCTGACCGATCTGGGGCTGGAGGTGGAAGGGGTGGTGAACCCGGCGGGCAAGCTGGCTCCATTTACCATCGCGCGCGTGCTGCATGCCGAAAAGCACCCCGATGCCGACAAGCTGCGGGTTTGCCGGGTGCTGACCGATGAGGGCGAAAAGCAGATCGTCTGCGGTGCGCCGAATGCGCGCGAAGGTATCACGGTGGTGCTGTGCAAACCGGGTGACTATGTGCCTGGCATCGATGTGACGCTGGGGATTGGCAAAATTCGCGGCGTTGAATCGCATGGCATGATGGCCTCGGAACGCGAGCTGGAACTGTCCGACGAGCATAACGGTATTATCGAGCTGCCCTCGGGTGAGGTTGGCCAGAAGTTTGTCGATTGGCTGGCGGTGAACCGCCCCGGCGTGGTTGATCCGATGATTGACATCAAGATCACCCCGAACCGCCCCGATGCTTTGGGCGTGCGCGGCGTGGCGCGCGATCTGGCGGCGCGGGGTTTGGGCACGCTGAAACCGCTGCCGGTGCCGGTGATCACGGCCGGTTTTGCCAGCCCGGTGCAGGTGGAGATTTCGGCTGATCTTAAAGCCAAAGGCTGCCCGCATTTCGCGGGCCGGGTGATTCGTGGCGTGAAGAACGGTGCCTCGCCGGATTGGCTGCAACAGCGGCTGAAGGCGATCGGGCTGCGTCCGATTTCGGCGCTGGTGGATATTACCAACTATTTCACCTTCGGGCTGAACCGCCCGCTGCATGTGTTTGATATGGCCAAGGTGCAGGGCAAGCTGCGGATTCATGCAGCCAGCGGTAGCGAGGAGTTTCTGGCACTGGATGGCAAGACCTATGCGCTGCGTGCCGGGATGATGGCGATTTCAGATGATGCGGGCGTCGAAAGTCTGGCCGGGATCATGGGTGGCGAGCAGTCTGGTTGCACGCCTGAAACCACCGATGTGTTCCTGGAATCGGCCTGGTGGGACCCGATCACGATTGCCTCCACCGGGCGGGCGCTGAAGATCAATTCAGACGCGCGCTATCGGTTTGAACGCGGCGTGGACCCGGCGTTTACTCTGCCGGGGCTGGATCTGGCAACGCAGATGATTCTTGATCTGTGCGGCGGCGAGGCGTCTGACATCGCGCAGGATGGTGCGCCGATAGATACCGCCCGCGCTTACCGGCTGAACCCGGCGCGGGTGATCAGCCTTGTCGGCATGGATATTCCCGAGGCGGAGCAGCGCAAGACGCTGGAATCTCTGGGCTTTGTGCTGAATGGCGATATGGCGACGCCGCCATCGTGGCGCCCGGATGTGCTGGGCGAGGCCGATCTGGTCGAAGAGGTGGCGCGCGTCGCCAGCCTGTCCAAGCTGGAGGGCAAGCCGCTGCCGCGCGCGGTTTCGGGCGTGCCGCGTCCGATCCTGACCCCGTTGCAGGTGCGCGAACGGATGGCCCGGCGCACGCTGGCTGGTTTGGGCTATAATGAATGCGTTACCTACAGCTTTATTGATATGACGGCGGCCAGCCTGTTTGGCGGCGGTGCGGATGCGGTGAAGGTGGATAACCCGATCTCGTCGGAAATGACGCATCTGCGCCCCGATCTGCTGCCTGGCCTGCTGCGCGCCGCTGCCCGCAATCAGGCGCGCGGCTTCGTGGACATGGCACTGTTCGAGGTTGGTCCGGCCTTCCACGGTGGCGAACCCGGCGAGCAGCATCTGCAAGCCGCTGGTCTGCTGATCGGCGCCAATGCGGGCCGCGATCCGCATGGCTCGCGCCGTTTGGTGGACGTGTATGATGCCAAGGCGGATGCCGAGGCTGTGCTAGCTGCCATCGGCGCGCCTGCCCGTGTGCAGATCAACCGCAAGGTGGCGGCGTGGTGGCATCCGGGGCGGTCGGGCGTTATCGGCCTAGGGTCGAACGTGATGGCGACCTTTGGCGAGGTTCACCCGAAAGTCCTGTCGGAGCTGGGCGTCAAAGGCCCTGCGGTGGCCTTTACCGTTCTGGTTGCCAACGTGCCGCAACCAAAGGTGAAGTCCCCGACCAAGCCGGCGCTGATCCTGTCGGATCTGCAAGCGGTGGACCGCGATTTCGCCTTTGTCGTTGACAAGGGCGTCGAGGTTCTGACGGCGGTGAACGCCGCCATCGGGGCGGACAAGGTGCTGATCGAAAGCGTGCGGGTGTTTGACCAGTTCACCGGTGAGAAGGCCGAGGCGCAGATGGGGGCGGGCAAGAAATCCATCGCGCTGACGGTGCGCTTGCAGCCGACCGAAAAGACCCTGACCGAAGCGGATATCGAAGCGGTTTCGGCCAAGATCATCGAAAAGGTCAGCAAGGCCACTGGCGGCAGCTTGCGCGGCTAAATCGGCGAACGCAGCGTTCCGCTTGCGCAATGCCATGATCCGCATAAGCTGCGGGCCATGGCATATGACTAGATCATGTCTGGTGGCGGCTCAGCGGGTTGTGTGCTGGCGGCAAGGCTGTCCAAAGACCCGGCAGTTTCGGTCTGTCTGATCGAAGCCGGTGGAGGGCGCGCAATATCCTGATGCGCGCCCCGGCGATGGTGGCCGCATTGCTGTCGGGCGGATCGCCGCTGTGCAACTGGGCATAGCATACCGTGCCGCAAGCCGGGCTGCCGGGCTTTCAGCCGCGCGGCAAGGCCTTGGGCGGCTCTTCCGCAATCAATGCCATGCTTTATGTGCGCGGCCAGCCCACCGATTATGATGAATGGGTCGATCTGGGCGCAGAGGGATGGGATTGGCAACCGGTCTTGCCATACTTCCTGCGATCGGAAGCCAACGCACGCGGAGGTTCTGCGTTGCACGGCACAGATGGGCCGTTGTAGCTGGGAGATCAGCTTTTCCCGCGCAAGATCCCCGCGCATTCATTGCCGCAATGGGCGATCTGAAAGTGCCGGAACTTATTGATTTCAATAGGGAGGATTCCGAAGGCGCGGCGCGAGGTGATTGTGGCGCAAGGCGCGTTTGACTCGCCACAGTTTTTTCTGCTGTCGGGGATTGGCCCCGAAGATGAATTGCGCCGTCACGGCATCCCCGTTGCGCGAGCTTTGCCGGGCGTCGGGCAAAACCCGCAAGATCATCTGGATTACACCATCAGCCACCCGTCGTTGCGCCGCGATACCGTCGGTGTGAACCCGCACGGGCTTTTGCGGCTGGCCAAGGCCGGTTTGCATTGGCGCAAGGCGGGCGAGGGTTTTTTTGCGTCACCAATGGCCGAGGGCGGCGCGCCCTTCTGCTCGCCCCCCCCGATCAGCTACGGCCTGATCTGCACATCCATTTCGTGATCGGCATCGTCGACCAACATATGCGCAACCTGCATCTGGGCGACGGTTTTTCGGTGCAGGTCGGTATTTTGCGGCCACAATCGCACGGCGGCGTTGGGCTGCAATCTGCAAATCCTGCTTCGACGCCGCAGATTGATCCGGGCTATCTGAGCCACCCGGCCGATCTGCATACCCTGAAGCGGGGGGCACGCATCACCGAAGCCATGCTGCAAAGCAACCATCTTGCGCCATGGCTTGGCGCTCGGCTGTACCCACATGACGGCAGCGATCAGGCGCTGGAAACAGCCATCCGTCCGCATGCTGACACGATCTATCACCCGGTTGCACCTGCCGGATGGGCACCGACAGCATGGCCGCGACCACACTCGACCTGCGTGCGCATCGGATGGAGAATCTGCGGGGTGTTGGTGCGTCGGCGATGCCGCGATTGCGTGGCAGCAACACCAATGCACCAACCATCATGATCGCCGAGCGCGCCGCCGATCTGATCCGGCAGCGCTAGTTGCAGCAGTTCTGTCTGTCGCGGGGCAACTGCGTCGTTGCAGGAAATGGATGGAAAATTCTTGCTTCAAGAATTGTCATCTAAAATCAGCGTCTTGGCTTCTTCTTCCAGCCTGCAAACCAAGCGCCGATGCGTGCAAAAAAGCCGCCCGCGCTTGCCTTCGCGGCCTCGGCCTGCGCTTCGACACCATCCCAGGTTTCTTCAACCTCGGCCACGACCGGCTCTACCGTACGCTCCCAGAATTGCGCCCACATCCGCCGGATCATGAAAACACCGAAGGCCAGCGCCAACAGCACCACGATGTTAACGTAGGGGATGATCCGCACGTCCGGCCCGGCCACAGCTTTCACCGAAACCGCATTCGGATAGATCGACAAGAAAGGAAAGCGCCAACCATAATGCGTCACCGACACCCACTTCGGTGCCATCTCCGTCGTTTTCAGATTGCCCGCCTCGGCTTGCAGGTTCGAACTGTCGTATTTGAAATAGGGCGGCCAGACCCAGCCGGTATCTTCATTCCGGTAAACGATCACACCGCCATCGGGATACACCGCCTCGATGAACCGGATGTCGCGGGTTGTGGCACTTTCCGCCGTGCCGGTGTCGGGCGAGGCATAGGCCCACGAGTTTTCGGTGCCGACCGTGGTCAGCCGGTTGTAGGTGCCTGTAATCCTGACGATATCATGGTGCGGCAGGGTGTAGTGCAAGAAGCCCGCCACGATCAGCAGCACCAGAACCCGGAAGGTCCACTTCACATATGTCCACATCGCCCGGCTCCTTACTGATAGTTCACGAAATAGACCGTCACCACTACCACCACGGTCGGGATGATATAGACGAGCCATAACAAACGACGCTTCAGCCCATGTTCGTAGGCCTGCATCCCGTCTGCAATATAGGTATCCCTATCGCCTTCAATACCACCGGCGTCAAATTTCTTCTCAAGTTTCTCGCGCCTTACCGACCGCGAATAGATCGCGACCAGCACATAGATCGCCGTCAGGCCGATAAAGCCGAAGAAGGCCGAGCGGAGTATGCCAATCATTTTCGTGCCCCCGTGACCGCGCCCCAAGGCCCGACGATCTGCGCCATATCCCGCGCCGGTTTTGGCTCGGGGCGCTGGCGGGCATCCATCGACGGCTCCGGGCCAAACAAGGCTTCGCGCGCGCCTTGTGCATCGACCTTATACTCGCGCGCCAGAAAATCTGCCACATATTGACGCTTGCGATCCGACCAGGTGGCATACTGCGCGTAGAACAACTCCTTGTGGACGATAAACATCTGCCGCACATCCATAGGGGCCAATTCTGACAGCAACATGTTCACCAGATCACGGTGTTCGCCGGGCGAGGCCCGCAAAGTGTAGTAGTAAGCGCGATGCTCTGAGGTGATCCGAGGCCAGTTGCCCGCGCCTTCAACCCAGGCCAGCAAGGCAGAGAGGCCCAGAAACTCGTCTGGCAGTCTGTCGCCCAAGCGGTAGGCAATCTTGCGCAATTCGGTGCGGCGGGCGTCGCCGATTTCCAGATCAAGTGCGTCGGCGGCATCAACCAGCACGAAATCCATCTTCTGCCGCAATACCGCAGCCGCATCCATGCCGCGCGCCTGCACGATTGGTTCGACCAAACCGTTGCGCTCCAGCCAATCGGCGATGCCGTTGCGCTGCGACAGGTCCATCACCGGAGTGATCGGCATCGCTCCCAAGCTTTGCTTTGGCAAGCTGCTGATAACGGACGGAAATTTCACATCGCGGAATACATAGAGCCCGCCGAAATGGCTGGTCCAGAAATTTGGCTGCTGGAAAGTCATTGTCGGCAGGCTGATCGGCACCCGCGTGACATCGCCGGTTTTTTTCGCCAATTCGATCATATCGGCGATCAGCACATCATCGCGCCAACCGTCTGGTTCACGGCGAAACCGGTCAATCAGCTTGGCAAGTTTTTCAGCATCGGCGACATGGCCGCCAATCGTATCGGCCTCGACCGTAATCTGCCGGATGTCCAGAAGCTTGGCTGGTGAGGACACTTCATAAACCGAGCCCTGCAATTCTCCTGCAACCGCATCGCGGGCGGTCAGCGCAAAGAGTTGGCTTTCGTTCGCCTCGATGAATTGTTGCAAGATCCCGCGCGAGGTCGAGAATTTCATATTCAGAAGCGGCGCAGATTTCTGGCTGGTGGTCAGCAGGATGAATTGGCGGTTGCAGCCATTGGGGTTGAGATAAAGATCATCGCCCAATTCCTCGCCGATTTCAGGCGAGTAGCCGGAAATATCAAGGTGGAAATCCTTCAGCGTGGTCTGTTTGCCGGTCAGGTGTTTCAGAGCACGATTATAGCGCTCCACCAGTTGCGGCGAAGACACCTCTATCAGATTGCCGAACATCAGGCCTTTCTCGATCAGGCGTTTCATTTTACGCCTTCCCTGCCATATACCGCCGCTTTGCTTCTTCCTGACGGTTGAAATCGCGCACCATGCCTTCGATCGCCGCCTCGTCCGATTTATCGGCATAGCGGAATTCGCTGTCAGCGTAGCGGTTGATTTCCTGAATGACCATATCAACTGTGATCGGCGTCATCAGTGCTTTGATCATGGTCAGTTTTTCATCGTAGGGCTTGAACAGGAACAGATCCGGGTTTTCCATCCAGTCATCCGGCAGTTCAAAATCCATCGCGCGCACCTTGACGGCATCGGTGATGTTCTTGATCGCGCGCCCGGTAAAGCGTTCATCTGCTTGCTGAATTGCTTTCAGATAGGTGCCCAGCTTGGCCAAAGTATCCAAGCTGCCAACGTCGGTTTGTACATTTTCCCAGACATGCAGCAGGCCGGTCTCGTGGGGCTTGGCATAGCCTTCAAAGCTGGCCGTCACCGCGCGCTTGATTTCCTGTGCGGCGAAAAGATCGTGCTGCCCCAATGGAATGGAGTGATTCTTGCCCAACAGCAAAGTCAGAATGTCGATATAATCCTCGCGGCTTTGTGGGCCATCTACCAAAAACCGTGCGCCCGCCCTTTGCCGCAACGCATCATCGACGTTTTCGGGGTAATTCGAGAACATGCCGAATGTGCAATTGCCGCGCACCACAGTATTTGTTCCGGCAAAGGCCCCCATGAACACCGCAGTCACTTCCTGTTGCCCTGCCGAAGATTGCCGGTCGCCGCGTTTACCGGCGACCTGATCAATATCGTCAATGGTGCCAAAGCCAATCACCCCCGGATCAAGCACAGAGTCGATAAAGGCCTTGGCATTCTGGCCGGATTTGCCCTGATAGCTGTCGATCTGGTCAATCGAGAAATTCTGATAGCGGAACGGATAGCCTGCAATTCTGCAATAATCGCTCAGAAGTCCCGCCATCATCTGGATCAGCGTGGTTTTGCCAGTGCCGGGTTTGCCATCGCCCATGAAGGTGAAAATGAAGCCGCCCAATTCGGCAAAGGGATTCAGTTTGCGTTCAAAGTCGTAGGCCATCAGCATTTTAGCCAGCCGCATACTTTGATATTTGGCAATGTGGTTGCCCACCACTTCGGACGGCTTCTTGAATTGCATCGTCAAAGCGCCGCCCTTGGCCGCGCGGGCGGGTTTGAAACCGGCAATTGCCAGTTTATCGGCCTCCACACGCCAGGAACCGCTGGTAAACGCTTCCAGTCGCGGTGCGGTTTCGGCGCGCAGGGCAACGCGTTGCATCAATGCCTCGCAGAACGCCGCAATCACCGCGACCAGACGCGTCTCGTCGCTGGCCAGAACGGCGATGTCCTGATCCAACTCCCACAAGGCGCCCTGCAGCGCGAGCGGGGCGTTGTCGGTCAGCACTTCGTCTACCGCGCCGACCTCGACCGTGGTGGGGCCAAGCTGCGGCGCCAGCAAGAACGCGGTGGCGTTGGCGAAAGTGTATAGCGTCAGCAGCGCCTCGGCAGCCAGCAATTCGGTGAATTCACCACGTTTGCCATCGGGCAGGCGGCCCTCCAGATTGGCCTTTTTCAGTTCGGCCAAACCGGCTTGCGCGGCGAAGGTTTCCGCCATTGCCAAGGCAATCGCCAAGCCGCGGCGCAGGCTGTGCAGGGCCGAGGCTTGGGTTGGCGAAACCAGCCCGTCGCCAAGGCTTTCGACACGCTCCAGCAGCCGCACCCCACCGGGGCGGGCGGTGGATCGGGTGATCATGCCGGGGGCGGTGGAGCGAAACATCGGTCGGGTGCCGATGCCGGGCGAGCGTTCTGACTTTGCTTCAACGGCCATGGGTTTCGCCAGCCGGGGGGCGTGATCAAACCCGGTGAGCATCGCCAAAGCAGCGTCATATTGCGCGCGGATGCTGTCTTCCCGCAGTTCCATTGTGTCGCGCGCACCGCTCATTTCAGCCTCCTAGAGTTTGTCTTTAATCAAGCACTTGGCAAGATCGCCGCCGCAGGTCAGTGGTTTTTGCGCGCCCTTGGGTGCCGGGCTTGCTGCATGGGCACACCAGCCGATGGCCACCCGTTTGGGTGCAAATTCCTTGGCACCGGGGTAATGCGCATTGGCGCGTTGGGTTTGCATTTCGGTTCTGTGAAATTCGCACTTCATGGATTGTCCTATCTGGCCGGAAGGATCCGGCCGCCATCACCCACCACGAATTTCCGCAGATCGCGGAAGCCCGGCGGGTTGAGTTCTGCAAGCACCTGATAGGGCCGTTCGGGCAGGATGACCATGCGGTCGATCCGGGTGGCGCCGCTATCTGTGTTGATCGGGTCCAGTTTGTAGACCTGCCGTTCTGCGGTGGAAAACCAGCCGTCCTTGACCTCTTCTTCACGATCCGAGAGCAGGTCTTCGACCGTCCAGACCAGCGCCCAATCGTCGCCGTCCGGGGCATTGGCATCGGCCAGAACTTGGCTGATCGGGCCGGATTGCAGGGTGAAATCGTGGCTATGCATCGGCCCAAGCGTAATCCGCCGCAGCCTTTTCGGGTGCAAGCCGCTGAAATCCTTGTCAACGCCTTGGGCGATGGTCAGCAGTTTCAGCCCGGCGATGGATTGCGCCATCAGATGCGCTTGCAGCATCGGCCAGCGGCGGTCGTCATTGGGCAGGGGCTTTTTGCCGCTGTCTTCAACATCCAGCAGATAGACCACGGGCAGATTGACCTGCGTGTCGTAAACCGCCCAATGCACCAGAAAATGTTTGCGTTCCGCGCCGTTGCGGCTGACATCCTCGATCCATTGGCAATCGGGGTCGTTGCGCGCCCAGAACAGGCCGCCCATCGCAAGCGACTCGTAGTAAAGCCGTTGTGACAGGGCGAATTGCAGCTGCACCGGCGCGGTCAGATCGCGGACAATCTGGCGGACCATGCGGTCTTTCAATTCAGCTTCCGAGGCCATGCCGCCCAGATGTTTGGTCACCTGCGCCGCATCCAGCGCCATGACCATCAATTCCTGCGCCACCGGGAAGCCGGAGTCGTGGCGATCAAAGGTCAGCCGGGGCGAGCCTTCTGCCCGCCCGGTCATCAGGTATTTGTAGTTCAGCGCCTTGAAGGTGGTGGTCAGCGCCGACAGATAGCGGCCCAGCGTGTGTGCTTCGGTGCGGGTGAGGCGGCCTTCGGCCTCGACCTCGCCCGCCACCCGCAGCATATGGCCGGTGATACGCTCAAACTTGGCGAAGTAGCGCCGCGCGGTGAGCGTATCGTAAAGCTCGTGGTGGTCGCTGGTCAGTTGGTTCTTGACCTCGGCCACCGCTTATTCCCCATACGCATTCTTGTCGTGCTTCTCGACGATCTTGGCAAAGCGGCGGGCAAAGCGTTCGTCTGCCTTGGCTTTCTGCTCCAACACCTGCCGCGCAAATACCATATGGCCTTCGTGTGCCTCCAGCATATCGGCCATCTTGTCGTTGGTGGCGGCACCGATGGCGGCCATCGCGGCTTGCGCTTCCTGATCGGTTTTCACGCCGATTTCGTTGATGCGGTGGGCGACATCCTGTTGCTGCGCGGTCTTCAGGCTGGAGGTCAGCGCGTCATACAGCACCACCCGCTGTTTGGTATCCGTTTGCAGTTTGTTGATCAAAACCAATTGGGTAGCGGCCTGGTTGGTCAGGCTGTCCACCCAAGTCTTGCCCTTTTCGATGTAGCGCTCAAGGGTCTGGCTTTTCGCCAATTGCACCTGTTCATCCTGCACCAGCGCATTATAGCGCCCGTTCAGCCCGGCGAGTTCGGTTTCCAGCTTGGTGCGCGCAGAGGCGTCCTGTTCGACCGAAATCCTGTTTTCCAACTCGATGATCTTCGGGTCCATCCCGGCGATTTCGGCGCGGACGGCTTCCAGCGTGGTCACAGTGGCTTCGCGTTCCGACAGCGTGGCACCGAGGTTCACCTCAACCCGGCCCTTCTGGGTGTTCAGCAGATCCAGTTGGCCTTGCAACAGCCGCACGATCACGTCGGATTTGCCGATCAGATCCTGTAATTTTGAATCAATCGACGCGGTGCGCAGGCGTTCCTGCCGCATCGATTCCGATTTGGCATCCGAGAAAATGCCGATGAAGGTTTCCATCCCGGTCTTCGAGCGCATCTCGTCGAAGTCTTTCGAGAAGCCCGCCGTCACATCATCCAGCCCCATGATCAGCTCGGCGATATTGGCGTTCATCAGGTCGGTGTGTTTGTGAACGTCTTCCAGCGTGGCGTTTTCGATATCTATCGCCGCCTCGCCTGCGTCGAGTTTGGCCCGCGATGCCTCGATCTTGCTGGTGATCGCGGAAATCTTCGCCTGTGCCTTGGCGACCTGCTCTTGGCTTTCCTTGATCTGCGCGTCGAAATCGGCCATCGGACCCTCCGTGTGAATGATATGCCGCAATATAGGCATGTTAATCTACATTACATCTATCCGGCCCGGAAAAATCATTGCCCCGTCGAAAAGCGCGCGGCAGCATGTGCCCATGACCGATGCAGCTATCCTTGCCGAAGTAACCGCTCGCCGCCAAGACCTTATTGGCCTTGCGCAAGACCTTATCCGTATCCCGACGCTGAATCCGCCGGGGCAGCACTATCGCACCATCTGCGACTATCTTGCAGCGCGGCTGATGGCGTCGGGGTTCGCGGTGCAGTTCGTGCGGGCGGTCGGTGCGCCCGGCGATTGCGAGGCCTATCCGCGCTGGAACCTGATCGCCCGGATAGACAGCGGGCGGGGCGGCGATTGCGTGCATTTCAACAGCCACCATGATGTGGTCGAGGTGGGGCACGGTTGGACGCGTGACCCGTTTGGCGGCGCGCTGGACGGCGACCGCATCTATGGCCGCGGTGCTTGCGATATGAAGGGCGGTCTGGCCGCCAGCGTGATCGCCGCCGAGGCGTTTCTGGCGGCTTGCCCGGACTGGCGCGGCAGCATCGAGATTTCAGCAACGGCGGATGAGGAGTCCGGCGGCTATGGTGGTGTGGCCTATCTGGCCGAGCAGGGCCATTTCGCGCATGTGACGCATGTGATCATCCCGGAACCGCTGCACAAGGATCGCATCTGTCTGGGCCATCGCGGCGTGTGGTGGGCGGAAATTGAGACGCATGGCCGGATCGCGCATGGCTCGATGCCGTTTCTGGGCGACAGCGCCATTCGCCATATGGGTGCGGTGTTGGCGGAGATCGAGCAGCGGCTTTACCCGCTGTTGGCCAGCAAGCACACGGCGATGCCAGTGGTGCCGGAAGGGGCGCGGCAGTCGACGCTGAACATCAACTCGATCCACGGCGGCGCGGCGGAACCAGAGGCAGGCTCGACCGGGTTGCCCGCGCCATGTGTGGCGGATCGCTGCCGGATCGTGATTGATCGGCGCTTTCTGATCGAGGAAGACTTGTGCCAGGTGAAGCAGGAAATCACCGATGTGCTGGAACGGGTGCGGCAACAGCGCCCCAGTTTCAGCTATGAGATCAAGGATCTCTTCGAGGTGCAGCCGGTGATGACCGACCGGGATGCGCCGATCGTGCGATCCACCGCGGCGGCAATAGAAAGGGTGTTGGCGACGGCGGCGGATTATGTGGTGTCGCCCGGCACTTATGACCAAAAGCACATCGACCGCATCGGGCGGCTGAAGAATTGCATCGCTTACGGGCCGGGGCTTTTGCATCTGGCACACCAGCCCGATGAATGGGTGGGGGTGCAGGATATGGAAGACAGCGCCAAGGTGATGGCTTTGGTGTTGCAGGATTTACTGGGGCCGCCCGCGTCTGCCTAAAATGAAAAGGCCCCGCCACAAGGGCAGGGCCTTTTCTGAAATATCGGCGCGGTTACGCCAGAGCTGCTTTTGCCTGAGCGGCGATGGCGTTGAACGCCTCCGGCTCATGCACGGCCAGATCGGCCAGCACCTTGCGGTCAACTTCGATGCCAGCTTTCGCCAGACCGTTGATGAAACGCGAGTAGGTGAACTCGATATCGAACAGACGCACAGCGGCGTTGATCCGCTGGATCCACAGAGCGCGGAAGTTGCGCTTGCGGGTCTTGCGGTCACGGGTCGCGTACTGGTTGGCCTTATCAACGGCCTGAGTCGCGGTTTTGAAGTTCGTAGAGCGGGCGGCATAGTAACCAGCCGCCGCCTTGATCACCTTGCGGTGACGGGCGTGGGTTACCTTACCGGATTTGACGCGGGACATATGGTATCTCCTTACCGGTCGTAGGGCATGTATTTCTTGACGATTTTCGCGTCGGACGGGCTCAGCAACATGGTGCCGGTCGCGTCACGAATGAATTTCGTCGTGCGTTTGATCATGCCGTGGCGTTTACCGGCGACGCCGGCTTTCACCCGACCGGAGGCCGTGAAGCTGAAACGCTTCTTCGCCGCCGACTTGGTCTTCATCTTGGGCATTTCCATCTCCATGGTTGCAGGCGACGCTTGGCATGCCACGTTGGCCAGCATCGCGGGGTATTCGAACCGTTCCTATAGGAGGGCTGCCGTAAAGGTGCAAGAGGCAAAGCGCCCGCTGCGGTCAGTTCACCACGTCGGCGATCACCTGCACAAAGATCGTCGGGATCTGGGCAAATTTGTAGCCACCGGGTTTCTGGGTCAGCGCGATGGCCAGCAGCGCGCCGCCGATCAAGACCATGATTGCGCCCGCGCGCGGCGGACGATCTTCGGAATAGGCCGCCAGCAGGGACGGAATGGCAAGAGCGCAGATGATGATGCCGATGACAAGTATCTGATCGTTGCTCATGCCATTCTACCCCGAATACTGGGTGCAGGTTATTCCGGGTCCACCCGTGAAATCAACCGTTCATCACACGGCGCAACCCGCAGGATGTTGGTGGTGCCCTTGACGTTGAACGGCACACCGGCGGTCAGCACGATCATGTCTTCCACCCCGGCAAAGCCATCGGTGCGGGCGGCATGAACGGCTGCCAGAACCGCGCCCTTGAAGCGTTCTTGCGGTTCGGTGATCACCGAATGCACGCCCCAGATCAGACAGGTGCGCCGTGCCGTAGACATCAGCGGCGTCAGTGCGATGATCGGGCAGTTCGGCCGCTCACGCGCCACAAGGTTCACCGTGTTGCCCGATTGGGTAAAGCAGGCGATGGCCTTGATATTGGTGGCTTCAGCGATTTCCCGCGCCGCAGCAACGATGCCATCGGCGATGGTTTCGCGGCGCACCACGCGCGAGGCTTCGATCACCTGACGATAGGTCGGGTCTTTTTCCACCGACATCGCGACATTGTTCATCGTCGTCACGGCTTCGACCGGAAACTTGCCCGCAGCCGATTCGGCCGACAGCATCACCGCATCGGCGCCTTCATAGATCGCGGTTGCCACGTCCGACACTTCGGCGCGGGTCGGCACCGGCGCTTCGATCATCGATTCCAGCATTTGTGTCGCCACGATCACCGGCTTGGCGGCCGCGCGTGCGCCACGCACCAGACGTTTCTGGATCGGCGGCACCGAAGTCACCGGCAGTTCCACGCCCAGATCGCCGCGCGCCACCATGATGCCATCCGACACTTGCAGGATGGCGTCATAGGCCTTCACCGCTGCCGGCTTTTCGATTTTCGACAGGATAGACGCCCGGCCCTTCGCCAGCTGGCGCGCCTCGATCACATCTTCGGGGCGCTGCACGAAGGACAGCGCCAGCCAATCCACGCCCAGCTCGCAGGCAAATTCCAGATCTTCGCGGTCTTTCGCCGAAAGGGCGGCCAGCGGCAGCACCACGTCGGGCACATTGACGCCCTTGCGGTTGGAAATCACGCCACCGACTTCGACCACGCAATTCGCGTAGTCCTTGCCGCAATCCTTCACCCGCACACGGATCTTGCCGTCGTTGACCAGCAGGGTCGCGCCCGGTTCAAGGGCGGCGAAAATTTCGGGGTGCGGCAGTTGCACGCGCGCAGCGTCGCCGGGGGTGGCGCTGAGGTCCATGCGGAAATCCGCACCTTCGACCAGTTCTTCGCCCGCCGGGTTGGCAAAGGTGCCAACGCGCAGCTTCGGGCCCTGAAGATCAGCCAGAATCGCGATCGGGCGACCGGTGTCAGCCTCCACCTGGCGGATGATGGCATGGCGCGCGGCCTGCTCTGCATGCGAGCCGTGGCTCATGTTCAGGCGGAACACATCGGCCCCTGCCTCGAACAAAGCGCGGATCATTTTATAGTCGCTGGAAGCCGGGCCCAGAGTGGCCACGATCTTTACGTTCCGAAGGCGTCTCATGCCTTGTTCCTTTTCGTCGCGTTCATTTTTCGTGGTGGGCCGCCGGTCTTATGGCGCAAAGCCTTGCGCGGGGCAACTGGCGGTTTTGTCAGATGCGGCATAAAGAGGGAAAGTTGACGAATTGTGACGGGATCAGCATGGCTTTCACGATAACGGGGCAGAACAGGCCGGGGCGTTGGCTGGTGACATGCGATCATGCGACCAACCGGGTGCCCGAAGCTATCGGCGATCTGGGGATAGGGCCTGCGGATATGGCGCGCCACATTGCCTATGATGTCGGCGCGGCAGGTCTGGCGCGGGCCTTGGGTGAAGCGCTTGACAGCCCGGTGATCTGTTCGGATTTCAGCCGTCTGGTGATTGACCCCAACCGCGGCGAGGATGACCCGACGCTGGTGATGAAACTCTATGATGGCACGATCATTCCGGCCAACCGCCACGCGGATGCCGCCGAAGTCGATCGGCGGTTGCAGACGCTGTATCACCCCTATCATGCCGCCTATGCGAAACTGGCGGCGCGGCGCGCGGATACTGTGATCGTGGCCATTCACTCTTTCACCCCCTGCCTGAAGGGGCGAGCCCTGCGGCCCTGGCATGTGGGGGTGCTGTATAGTCATCTGGACGAGCGGTTTTCGAAGCCGCTGATCTCCAGGCTGATGCGGGAATCTGATCTGTGCATAGGCGATAACGAACCCTATGCAGGCCATCTGCCCGGTGACGCGATTGACCGTCATGCCTTGCAGCCGGGGCGGCATAATACCTTGATCGAGTTGCGGAATGACTTGATCAGCAGCGAGGCCGCGCAGCTGGCCTGGGCGAAGCGGCTTGCGCCGATTCTGTCCGAGGTTTTGGCGGCGCTATAGGTTCACCCGTACGTGCGAAGCAATCGCGGCCAAGGTGGCGGATTGCTCTGCGCATAGTCTGATTTGACCTCGCTGCGACCATCCTTTCCACTTGGTCAGGAGAATTGTCGCTAGGGGATAACGGATGGCATCATTGCTTTTGCTTGCCGTGCCGCTGTTGGCCTTCGCCTTTGGCGGCGGTTCTGACAACGCCGATGGCCCAAAGCCCGAAGATCAGATGATCGAGGGCGGCGCGGTGGAAGATTCTCTGGTTGCGGCGGTGATGATCAGATTCCTGGATTTGATGGTAATGACACGCTGGCTGGCGGGCGCGGCGATGATCTGGCGCCGGGCGAAGAAGACAACGATCTGATCCTGCCGGGCGACGGCACGGACACCAACTGGATCGACGACGCGTTTTCCGCCACCGGCTTTCAGCGCGGCCAGCTGGGCGATGATTCGGTCCATAGTGGCGCGGGCGATGATACTGGGCGATGACGGCGATACGCTGTCAGGCGGCAGCGGCAATGATGTGATCGTGGTCTGCGATGGCCGCGATGACAGTCAGGCGGTGACGGTGACAGATTACGATGGCAGCCACGACACGCGGGAACCTGGGGTGGAAGATGTGGTGGCCGATCTCGCAACCTGGATACTGTTTGCGCTGACCGACACCGCGCCTGGCAATGTGACGCTGGGCTTGGAAAACAAAGTCGATGCGGCGCTGACCATCGACCTTGCGCACCTGCATAGCTCCAGCAGTTTCGCCCGGACGCAAGTTACGCTGTATCAATAACCGTTTTGGTTTGGCGGGGCATGGTTTCTCGCCCCGCCAAACCCATGGATCAGATTGCGGCTTTGCGCATTTCGTCCAGATAAATCTCGCGCAGGCGGGCGACGATTGCACCCGGTTTGCCGGTGCCAACCGCAGCGCCGTCGATTTCCACCACCGGCATCACGAAAGCCGAGGCCGAGGAGATGAATGCCTCATCGGCCTTTTGCGCTTCGGCAATGCTGAAGGCACGCTCTTCCACTTCCATCTGCGCTTCCTTGGCGAAGCGCAGCACGGCGGCACGGGTGATGCCGTGCAGAATGTCGCTGGAAAGCTGGCGGGTGATGATCTTGTTGCCCTTGACGATATAGGCGTTGTTCGAGGTGCCCTCGGTGACCATGCCATCTTCGACAAACCAGCTGTCATCGACGCCCGCCTTCTTCGCCGCCATCTTGCCCATCGAGGGGTAAAGCAGCTGCACCGTCTTGATATCGCGGCGGCCCCAGCGAATATCGGGGATCGAGATCACCTTGTAGCCGGTCTTGGCGGCGGGGTTTTCGGCCAGACCGGGCTTATCTTGGGTGAACAGCACCACGGTCGGTTTCGTCTCTGGCCCCGGAAAGGCGAAATCGCGGTCGCCGGGGTTGCCACGGGTGACTTGCAGATAAATCATGCCGTCGGTGATGGCGTTCAGCTTGACCAGTTCGCGGTGGATCGCCAGCCATTCGGCATCGGTGTGGGGGTTCTGCATTTCCAGTTCCGACAGGCTGCGGGCAAGCCGCACGCAATGGCCGCCGAAATCAATCAGCTTGCCGTCAAGCACGGACGTGACCTCATACACGCCATCGGCCATCAGGAAGCCACGATCAAAGATCGAGACTTTGGCTTCGGTTTCCGGCAGGTAGGCGCCATCAAGATAAACGGTTCTGGTCATTTGCTATCCCCACAAGGCCGCAATCGGCGGGTGAACACCTGCACCATCATAGTGCAGCGGGTTGTCGCGGTCTTGGGACAGAAGCAGTGGCCCGTCAAGATCGCAGTAGCTGGCAGTCTGCGCAACCAGCGTTGCCGGTGCCATGGCAAGGCTGGATCCCACCATGCAGCCCACCATCAGTTTGAAGCCCAAACGCTGCGCCTCGTTGCGGGCGCGCAGGGCCTCGGTCAACCCGCCGGTCTTGTCGAGCTTGAGGTTGATCACGTCATATTTCCCCACCAGCGCGGCAAGGCTGGCTGCATCATGCGCGGATTCGTCTGCCGCAACCGGCAAGGGCCGGGCGATTTCACCCAGCATGTCATCGGCCCCTTGCGGTAGCGGTTGTTCCACCAAAGCCACCCCCAGCCGGATCAGATGCGGCGCAAGGTCGGCATAGATTTCCGGCGTCCAGCCTTCATTGGCGTCGATGATCAGGATGGATTTCGGCGCGCCTGCCCGAACCGCCTCTAGCCGGGGCATGTCTTCCGGCGTGCCAAGCTTGATCTTCAGGATCGGGCGATGCGCGTGTTTGGCCGCCTCGGCGCGCATCACTTCGGGCGTGTTCAGCGACAGCGTATAGGCGATCGGCACCGGCTTTGGCGCGGGCAGGCCAGCCAGTTGCCAGACCCGTTGACCCGCGGCTTTGGCGGCATGATCCCACAGCGCGCAATCAACGGCATTGCGGGCCGAGCCAGCGGGCAGGGCAGTTTGCAGGTCTGCGCGGCTGATGTTTGCAGGCAGGCTTTCGATCTGTGCAGTGACCTTTTCCAGCGTATCGCCGTAGCGCGGGTAGGGCACGCATTCGCCCCAGCCGGTAACGCCATCGCGCGTCACCCGCACGGTCAGCACATGCGCATGCGTCTTCGAGCCGCGTGAAATGGTAAAGGTCTGCGCCAGCGAAAAGGTATCGGGGGTGACGGTGATCATCGCGGGCTCCGGGCGGCTAACAACCTGTGTGCTTTCTTCGCCGAACGCCGGGTGCGGTGCAAGCGTGGTGTCGGTGGCGCAGTGCGGCAATGCAGCGGCTGCAATGCTGCGTATGCGAATAGTGCTTGCGAGTGTATGCGCAATAATCTAACCAAACCGCAACAGTTTGCGAAACATCCTTGCGAGGCATCATGTCGTTCCGTCTGCAACCCGCCCCCCCAGCCCGCCCCAACCGTTGCCAGCTGTTCGGGCCGGGGTCGCGCCCCGCGTTGTTCGAGAAAATGGCGGCTTCTGCGGCAGATGTGATCAACCTTGATCTGGAAGATTCGGTGGCACCCTCCGACAAGGATCAGGCCCGGGCGAATATCATCGCGGCGATCAACACGGTGGATTGGGGCAAGAAGACCCTGTCGGTGCGGATCAACGGGCTGGATACGCCGTTCTGGTATCGCGATGTTGTCGATCTGCTGGAACAGGCCGGCGACCGGCTGGATCAGATCATGATCCCCAAGGTCGGTTGCGCGGCGGATGTTTATGCGGTGGATGCGCTGGTGACGGCGGTGGAACGCGCGAAGGGGCGCACAAAGCCGATCTCGTTCGAAGTGATCATCGAGTCTGCGGCCGGGATCGCGCATGTGGAAGAAATCGCAGCCTCTAGCCCGCGGTTGCAGGCGATGAGCCTTGGTGCGGCTGATTTCGCCGCCAGCATGGGGATGCAGACTACGGGTATCGGTGGCACGCAGGAAAACTACTACATGTTGCGCGAAGGCGTGCGGCATTGGTCGGACCCGTGGCATTGGGCGCAGGCGGCAATCGTAGCGGCCTGCCGCACGCATGGCATTCTGCCGGTCGATGGCCCGTTTGGCGATTTTTCTGATGAGGAAGGCTTCCGGGCGCAGGCGCGGCGCTCTGCCACGTTGGGCATGGTCGGCAAATGGGCGATTCACCCAAAACAGGTGGCGCTGAGCAACGAGGTCTTCACGCCGTCTGAGGCCGCAGTCGCCGAAGCGCGCGAGATTCTGGCCGCAATGGATGCGGCCAAGGCGCGTGGCGAGGGGGCTACGGTCTTCAAGGGCCGTCTGGTCGATATCGCCAGCATCAAGCAGGCGGAGGTGATCGTGAAACAGGCGGAAATGATTGCGTCTGCCTAAGAATTTGGCGCAGCAAAGACGCTGTTGACTCGCAGCGGTGTGATCGGCAAAGGTGACGTTACGGCAAGCATGGCTTGCCCCGAAATACCCAGCGGCAAAGGGAGAGGAGGCCCGATGCCGCATCTTGGGGAGGATGCACGCCCCGTGGGAAGCCACGGGGCGCTGCTGTTTCTGCGGCTTCAGTTCGGCCATGAAGCTTGGGCAAAATCTGGCGGAATTAGCGCAAAGCCTCGGCAATCATTGCGGCGGTCAGCACCGACTGGCTGCGGAGAAAGTCTTGCAGCTCGACATAGATCGACGGGTTGCGCCGGGCAAAGGCCATGGCGGATTCAATCTCGTCCTGCCGCAGACAGATCGGGATCGGCAGGCCGGTCCAGTTGATGAAGGATTCAATCTTGTGGCTGTTGGAGGGGGTGGCGATGAACGGGCACCCCGCCAGCGCCGCCGCGTAAACGCCGTGATGTTGCGCCGTCAGGTAAAGCTCGGCTTGGCGCAGCGTGGCCACGATGTCTTCAAAGCGGGCGTCGGTCATCGCCAGAGTGTCGCCCGCGATTCCGGCAAACGGTGATTTCAGCAGCCCATTCGCGTGCGCCCCACCGATCACCGTGCCGTGCCGCAACGGGCGCGGGGTGCCCAAGCCCAGAAATGCCGGATCAGCGGCGGAATCGAGCAAGACCAACGGCCTGCCGCCAAACCGTCGCGCAAAAGCGGCGCTGCGGGGTTCGCGCACGGTCAGCAGGGCAAGGTTGGCTAGGATATCTTCCGGGCCTTCGTATTGCTGGAACAGTGCGTTGACCAGCAACACGCGTTTGCCCATGCGCTTGGCCTCGTCGAGCATGGCCAGCAGCAGCATCGCCCGGGCGGTGGAATGGTGCAGCGTGCCCTCGCCGTTGATCAGCAGCGCGTCGGCTTCGAGGAAGGCGGCTTCGTCGAGGCTTTCGCTGCCGACGGTGTGGCGGCCAATCACCTGCAAACCCGGCACCGCAGCAAGTGCGGCATTCAACGACCGCATAACGGCGTTGCACCCGGCATGGCGGCCCGTGGCGGTGTCATTGGCAAGGAAAAGACGCACTTCAACCCCATCGGGAACCTGCCGCCAGCTTAGACCGTGCGGCGCGGCAGGGGCAATCTCGATCTGGCTGGCGGTGCGGCGCGTGCAGGTTGGCTGGTTGGTTGCAATTTTCGTCGCGTCCGGCCATACAGAGGGCCGCTGCCCTGATGGAGTGCTCCATGAACTATCTGGAATTCGAAAAGCCGCTGGCCGAAATCGAAGGCAAGGCCGAGGAACTGCGCGCGATGGCGCGGAGCAATTCCGGTATGGATGTGACCCGAGAGGCCGAGCAGCTGGACCGCAAGGCGGATCAGCTGCTGAAGGATCTTTACAAGGATCTGACGCCGTGGCGGAAATGTCAGGTGGCGCGTCACCCGGATCGGCCGCATAGCAAGGATTACATCGAGGCGCTGTTCACCGAATATACCGCGCTTGCCGGGGATCGTGGCTTTGCCGACGATCATGCGGTGATGGGGGGCCTCGCACGGTTCAACGATACGCCGGTGGTGGTGATCGGGCATGAGAAAGGCAACGATACCAAATCGCGGATTGAACGCAATTTCGGCATGGCGCGGCCGGAGGGGTATCGCAAGGCGGTGCGGTTGATGGATATGGCTGACCGGTTCCGGCTGCCGGTGATCACGCTGATCGACACCCCCGGCGCTTATCCGGGCAAGGGTGCGGAGGAACGCGGGCAGGCGGAGGCGATTGCGCGGTCCACTGCGAAATGCCTGCAAATTGGTGTGCCGCTGATTTCGGTGATCATCGGGGAAGGTGGCTCGGGCGGGGCGGTGGCGTTTGCCACGGCGAACCGGATCGCGATGCTGGAGCATTCGGTCTATTCGGTGATCTCGCCGGAGGGCTGTGCGTCGATCCTGTGGAAAGACGCGGAGAAAATGCGCGAGGCCGCCGAGGCTTTGCGGCTGACGGCGCAGGATTTGCAGAAGCTGGGCGTGATCGACCGGATCGTGAAGGAACCGATGGGCGGCGCACAGCGAGCTCGGAAAGAGACCATCGAGGCGGTCGGCAAGGCGATTGAAACCATGCTGAAAGAGCTGTCGGGCAAGAAGCCCGACGCGCTGATCAAGGATCGTCGCCAGAAGTTTCTGGATATGGGCGCCAAGGGGCTGGCGGCCTGATCTGGCCGGCTGGTCCCAACTCGGGACCAAAAATAAGCATTCCATATCAAAAGCTTGACTGCCGCGCATTAGGGTTTTTTTAAGACTTTGCGGCTGCCAGACAAGTGCAGGCGGCGATCACCACCAGCCCAAGTGCGCGCGGGTGGCGCGTTCGGCATCGTAGCTTGCGCCATCAATTGCCCCCGCCGTGGCGTCTTGCAGCATCTGGCCGGGGCTGGGCAGGCCCTGTGATCGGTCGCCCGAACTCCACAAGGCGGAGCGTTGCAACGCGCGGGCGCATTGCGAATAGACCTCGGCAATGCGGATGACGATCACGCAACGCGGCTGCACGCCTGCGCGGTCAAACCGGGCGCGCTGGGCGGCGTCGGCGGTCAGCCGGGCGGTGCCGTTGACGCGAATGGCGGTGGTGGAGCCGGGGACAAGGAAGATCAGCGACACCCGGCCATCGCGCAGGATGTTGCGCAGGCTGTCGATGCGCTCATTCCCCTTCCAGTCGGGCAGCAGCAGGGTTTCTTCATCATGGATCGTCACAACCGGGCCTTCGTCGCCGCGTGGGCTGCCATCGGTGCCTTCGGGGCCGACCGTGGAGAGGATGCAGAAGCGCGAGGCTGCGATGAAGGCGGCGTAGGCGGGGGTGAGACGCGGCGTGACTTTCGCCACGGCTGGTTTCGCCGGGGTGCCGTAGAGGGCGTGCAGGTCTTCGAGGCTGGTGATCCAAGCGGGCGTCATGGCGGGCCTTTGGCTGCTGGGCCGGCGTGCCTCCGGCTAGCTGGAATGGCAGGCCATTCCAGCCTGGATATTTGAACAGAGAGGATGACCTTTAGGCGGGTCTTGGCACCGTGGGCCTGCGCGCCGTTTTAAGGATTCTTCGGCTTTTTCGGTTTTGGCGGGGCTGTGTCGGCGGCGACGGCGCGCAGGACGCGGCTGCACAGATCGGGATCGTCGAGGCTTTCGGAGCCGATGATATAGTCTTTGCTGCCGGGATATGCCGGGCCGAGATCCGCGTTGGGCAGCATCGCGTTTGCGCCGGGGGTGGGTTTGATGAACAGGGTGTCGTCGCAGACGAAAGCGACGGTTTTACCATCGAGATACAGCGCATATTCACCAAACATCTTGCGGCTGGACAGCGGCAGCGGTGCCAGCGTGTCGAGGATATGGGCGATGGTGGCGGCAGCGGTGCTCATCGCCGGTCTGCCTGTGCCATCAGGGCGTTGGACGAGGTTTCAACCGCCCGTTCCAGCGTCGCCATGAAGTCGGATTTCGACAAGGTTGGCGGGATGGCGGGCAGAAATTCAACCACGGCGGTTCCCCGGTGGCGCAGGATGCCGCGCTTGGGCCAGAACAGGCCGACGTTGGTGCCGACCGGAATGCAGGGCTGGCCAAGCTGGCCGTAAAGCACGGCGGTGCCGGCCTTGTAGGGCAGGCTGTCGCCGGGGGCGACGCGGGTGCCTTGCGGGTAGATGATCAGCTGGCCGGGGCGTTCCTGCCCGGATTTCACATCGGCCATCATCTTGGTTATGGCGGCACCGCGTTTGCCGCGATTGACCGGCACGCAGCCGATGCGCAGGGCGTAATAGCCGAGGAAGGGGGCAAAGCGCAGTTCCGCCTTCATGATGAATTTGGCGCGGGGAAGTGCGCCGTAGATCAGGATGATGTCGAGGAAGCTTTGGTGCTTGGCGGCGACCAGCACTTCGCCGGTCGGCACCTCGCCGCGGATTTCGGATTTCAGACCGCAGAGCAAGGCGAGGGATTTCTGCACCCACCAGCAAAACGCGTGGCAGGCAGCAACCGCGCCATCGCGCGAGATCAGCGCATAGGGGAAGTAGACCAGCGCGATGACCGCCATCGCCAGATACATCTGCACGATGAAGATCAGCGACAGCACCCATTGGATCGGCTTTGGCATCAGGTCAGTTCCCGGAGTTTGCGGAAGGCAGAGGCGCGGGTGGCGGCGAAGGCAACCACGGCGGCGAGGGGGGGCAGGATCAGCGGATAAAGCCAGCTTGCGCCCTGAAAGCCAAGCCCGGTCAGAAAGCCACCGGCGCTGTCGGTCGATGGCAGCAGGGCGACGCCGATCATGCCTGCCGCAGTGCCAGCGGCTGCGCCGGACAGTGCGCGCAGCGTGAAGCGGCGCACGAAGGCGCGGGCGATATAGCTGTCACGCGCGCCGACCAGCCGCAGCACCTTGACCACCTGCGCATTGGCGGCAAGCGCGGAGTTGGCGGCCAGCGTGATCATCGCGGCGGTGGCGGTGCCGATCAGCGCGATCGACAGCAGGCCCAGCAGGCGCAGGCGGGCGGCGGCCACGGCGAGCGGTCTGCGCCAGCGGGTGTGATCATCGAGCACAGCACCGGGGGCCTCGGCGGCGAGGCGCTGGCGCAGGCCTTCACCATCGTAGCCGCTGCCGGATTCGGTGAGTTCGATCAGGCGCGGGAGGGGGAGGGCGTCGATGGGCAGGTCGGGGCCGAACCAGGGTTCGAGCAGGGCGCGCTGTTCGTCATCGGTCATGGCGCGGGCGGTGGCGATGCCGGGGGTGGTGGACAGGATCGCCAGCACCGCCCTGGTTTGCAGATCAATCTGATCCTCGGGGGCGGAGAGGCGGACGGTGGCGGTGCGCTCCAGCGCGTCTGACCAGCGGTCGGCGAGGCGGCCAGCGGCGAGCGACAGCGCCAGCGCGAAGACGGCGAGGAAGGCCATGGCACCTGCGGTGAACGAGGTCAGCCAGGCGGTGTGGCCCGAGGGCGGCACGACGCGGTCGGCCTGATGGTCGGGGGTGATCAGGAATAACGGGTTCACAGATCGGCCCCTGCCAGTTGAATGCGGCGCTTGGATATCCGCAGCACGCGGGCGGCCAGTTGCGATTTCGCCTGCCGGATCAGGTTGAGATCATGGGTGGCGATCAGCACGGTCTTGCCCATGCGGTTGAGCTCGACCAGCAGCGTCAGCAGGCGCAGCGACATTTCCCAATCGAGGTTGCCGGTGGGTTCATCGGCCAGCACCACATCGGGGCCCATGATGATGGCGCGGGCGAGGGCGGCGCGTTGGCGTTCGCCGCCCGACAGCGAGGGCGGGCGGGCGTCGGCCAGTTGGCCCAGACCGACCCAGCCGAGAAGATCGGTCAGATCTTGCGGCGGGCTGGTCTTGCCCGCCACCGTCAAGGGCAATGCCACGTTGGCGGCCAGCGGCAGGTGGTCGAGAAACTGGCAATCCTGATGCACGACGCCAATGCGACGGCGGGTCAGCGCGATGTCGTCGCGGCTCAGGCTGCGGACTTCGCGGTCAAACAGGGTGACGCGGCCTGCGGTGGGCAGAAGTTCGGCGTAGCAAAGCTTCAGGAACGTGGACTTGCCCGCGCCGGAGGGGCCGGTGAGAAAGTGGAACGATCCCGGTGCCAGTCGCAGCGAAATATCGGACAGAAGTTCGCCGCCGCCATAGCTATACGCGACGTTGTCGAAGGCAATCACCGGGCGCGTCCTTGTACTGGCAAAGTTTTGTTGCGTTGCACCATTGCCGAAGGGCGCGTCGGATTCAATCGTTGCATGCCATCATTCGCGACAAAGGCTTTCAGATCGTTTCCGACATTGCTACAAGTTAGCGAAGATCAGCGTTGAAATGACCGGATAATGGTAAAATGCGTCTAGTGTGCCCCAATTGCGATGCCGAATATGAGGTCGATGCCGCGGTCATTCCCGAAAATGGCCGCGATGTGCAATGTTCGAATTGTGGGCACGCATGGTTTCAGCTTCCGTCGGAAGTAGAGGCCGAAATGGCTGCGGAAGAGGCGCTTTATGACGCGCCTCCGGCGTCGGTGGCGGGGCGCGGCAGCGAAGCGCTGGCTGAACCGGCGCAAACGGCTGTGGCTGCGGCGGAATCCGTGCGGCGCAGCATTGACGAAAGCGTGCTGGCGGTGCTGCGCGAAGAGGCCGCGCGCGAGGTCGAAGCGCGCAAGATCGAAGCGCCGGTGGTGGAAAGCCAGCCTGAACTGGGGCTGGAAGCTCCGGCAGAGCAGGGCATGGTGGCGCGGCGTCTGGCGCGATTGAAGGGCGAACCCGAGGCCGCAGCAAAGCCGCAGGCCCGGCGCGACATGTTCCCCGCGATAGAAGAAATCAACTCTACCTTGCGCGCCAGCACGGAAAAGCGGGCAGGGGATGCGGCTGCGGTCGCCGAGACGATGCAACCCGCCCAGCCGCAGAAGAGGGGGTTTCGCTCTGGCTTCACGCTGATGCTGCTGCTGGCGGTGCTGCTGGTGGCGGGCTATGTGATGGCACCGGAACTGGCCAAACAGATGCCGGCGGTGGCGGGGCCGCTGAAATCCTATGTCGGGCTGGTCGATCAGGCGCGGCTGGCGCTGGATGGTCTGCTGCGCGGCGCGAGCAGTTTCCTGCATGGGGTCGGCGGTGACAACGGCTGAGCATGCGCGCACAGCCAAGACGCGCAATCTTGCTTAGAACAGGTCGAGCAGGCGCTTGAGGTAGTTGCGTTCGCCTTCCGGGCGGGCCTGATCGCCGGAGCGTTTGCGGATTTCATCGAGCAATTCCTGCGCGCGGCGATAGACATCCTCGCCTTGCAGCAGGTTTTTATCCGAACCGATCCGGGCGGAGTTTTCGCGGCCCAGCGGATCACGGGTGCCGTTGGGGTCGCGGGTTTCGACCGGATCGCCCTGCTGGCCTTCGCCGCGCTGACGGCGTTCTTCCGCCATCGCATCACCGAAATCGCGCAGACCTTGACGCATCTTGTCCATCGCATCGGCCTGTTTGTCCAAGGCGCCGGGCAGATCGCCTTCGCGCAGCGCGCGTTCGGCGTCTTGCATGGCGCGGCCTGCATCATTCAGCGCTTGCTGGCCGGATTTGCCCTTTTCGCTGCCCTGACCGGGCAGCTTGCCGTCCTTGCCCAGATTGTCGAGCCGGTCGCGCAGTTCCTGCTGACGGTCGGACAGCGATTTGCCATCGGGCGACGGGGTTTCGGTGCCGTCTTGCAGGTCGCGGAAGGCATCGTCGGACAGGCGCTGCTGATCGCGGAGCGTGTCGCCAAGGTCTTGCATCGACTGCTGACCGGGGCTGCCCTGACCTTGACCGTCGCCTTGCTGCACCTTCATGTTGTTCAGCAAGTCCTGCAATTGCTGCATCAATTCAGCGGCTTCGGCGGTTTTGCCTTCTTCCATCAGCTGTTGCAGCTTATCCAGCATCTGCTGAATCTGATCCTGAGTGATCGACGGCCCCTGATTTTGCGGCGAGGTTTCGTCGTTGGGGTCTTGCGGGGCTTTCTTGGCCTCTTCGCGCATGTAATCGTTCAGCGCGTCGCGCATTTCATCCATCAGCTGCTGGATTTCTTCCGGCGAGGCACCTTTGCGGATCGCCTCGGCAAGCCGTTCTTGCGCGCGGTCAAGCCGGGCCTTGGCGTCGTTCAGCTTGCCGTCTTCGAGCAGCAGCGAAATGTCCCACAGTTCCTTGGCAATCTGGTCGCGGGCGGCGGGGGCGAGGGTTTTCGCCCCGGCGTCAAGGCGTTTGATCACGGCGCGCATGCGGGTGTAGGCTGCGTCATCGGTGATGAAACCCTGCGGCTGGTTGCTGACGGCTTTCAGGATTTGCGTGACGGTGGTGGCATTGCTGCGCGACCACAGCAGGGCGCGGCGCTGTTCGATCAGCGCATCGGCGAGCGGGTCGAAAAACCGCTTGCCGGGCAGGGTCAGGTGCAGCGGTTCGGCGGCACCGGTCTGGCCTGCGGCATCGGTGACGGCGTAGGTGATCGTTACCGGCAGGTTGGCCAGCACGCTTTCAGAGAGATCATCGACAAGGCTGGTCTTGATCTCGGCGCGGCTGCCTTTGACCGGCAGCGGCAGGTCGAGGGTGACGGGGGCGATGGCCTCGGGGTCGGCTTTCAGGCCATAGCGGCGGTCAACGGCGGCAAGATCCAGCGCGATGGTGACCTGGCCTTTGGTGACGGCGTAATCGTCTTTCGCGGTGAATTTCTGTTTGAAGCGGCCATCGGCTTCGCGGTTGATTCTGGCATCGGGGGTGACGGAGGGGGCCTGATCGGGGGTGGCGATGATCTGCCATTCGCGCCCGCCTGCGCCCTCGATGGCAAGCTTGCCTGAGGTGGTTACGCTGAAATCCTGCGCCGGTTCAGAGGCGGCAGAGACGTTGGTGCGGCCCGACACGGTTTCCGACACGATCAGCGCGCCGGGTTCGCCGTAAAGCCGGATTTGCAGCCGGGTGCCGGTGGGCAGCGACAGCGCCTCGGCGGTCTGGTCGTTGAGGTATAGCGCGGGTTTGCCGGTGTAGGCGGGCGGTTGCGCCCAGCCTTCCCACGCCGGGCCAGCGGCGGCGTTGGCGGTGCCGCCGGGGGTCAGGCCCGATACCGTAGTGATGCGCCAGATTGATCCGAACAGCATCGCCATCACCAGGGCTGTCAGCGCGACGTAGCGCAGGGCGTAGGGGTCGCGGCTGGCGAGTTTCAGGTCAGGCTCAACAGGTTTGGCGCTGGCGGCGCGGATTGCCATGCGGCTGCGGTGGGCGGCCCAGACGGCTTTTGAGGCCTCGTCAGTGATGCCGATGGCTTGGGTATCCATCAGCGCAGCGATGGGCTGGCCGGGCAGGCGGGCGTCGAGCCTTACCAGCGCCTCGGTGCGGGTGGGGCGGCGGAAGCTGCGGATGCCGTGAATCAGCGCCCAGATCAGGCCCAGCACGGTGGCGACCATCAGAAACCATGCGGCCTCCAGCGGCAGGGCGTCTTGCAGGCCGAAGGAGGCGGCGGCAATGGCGGTGATGGCGATGGACCACAGCGGCCAGAACGCCCGCAGGATGCGTTCAGCCCAAAGCCCCGCAAGCGTGATCCGCAGCGGGGTTTCGATCCGTTTCAACGCGTTGATGGGTGGGCCTTGCTCCATCCCCTCCTGCCTAGGTTACAGCCATGGCGGAATTGTATCGCGGGCGAGGATGTCGTCATAGCTGGGGCGGGCACGGATGACGGCGAAGTGATCACCCTGCACCAGCACCTCGGGGATCAGCGGGCGGGTGTTGTATTCCGACGCCATCACAGCACCGTAAGCCCCGGCGGAGCGGAAGGCGATCAGATCGCCCTCGGCCAGCGGTGCCAGCGGGCGGGCTTTGGCGAAGGTGTCGCCGGTTTCGCAGACCGGGCCGACCACGTCATAGGCGTGGGACTCGGTGGCGGGGCTGGGTTCGATCACCGGCACAATGTCATGGTGCGCGCCATACATCGACGGGCGCACCAGATCGTTCATCGCGGCATCTACGATCAGAAAATCGCGGCCCTCGCCGTTTTTCACATAGATCACCTTGGACACCAGCAGGCCCGAGTTGCCGGAGATCAGCCGACCGGGTTCGATTTCAATCTCGCAGCCCAGATGGCCGACGGTGCGCTTGATCAGCGCGCCGTATTCCATCGGCAGCGGCGGCGCAGAATTGGAGCGTTCGTAGGGGATGCCCAAGCCGCCGCCCAGATCGAGGCGGGAAATCGTGTGGCCTTCGGCGCGCAGCCGCAGCGTCAGGTCGGCGACCTTTTGGTAAGCCTGTTCAAAGGGTTCCAGCTCGGTCAGCTGGCTGCCGATATGCACGTCGATGCCGATGATTTGCAGGCCAGGCAGGGCTGCGGCCTCGGCATAGACCTCTGACGCGCGGTCGATCGGAATGCCGAATTTGTTCTCTTTCTTGCCGGTGGCGATTTTTTCATGCGTGCGGGCGTCTACATCGGGGTTGACCCGAATGGTGATCGGGGCGGTGGTGCCCATGCTGGAGGCCACTTCCGACAAGGCGCGCAGTTCGGGTTCGGATTCGACGTTGAACTGGCGGATACCGTTGGTCAGTGCGAGGCGCATTTCTTCACGGGTCTTGCCGACGCCGGAAAACACGATGCGGCTGCCGGGCACGCCTGCGGCGAGCGCACGGCGGTATTCACCGCCCGACACCACATCCATGCCTGCGCCCAGATCGCCCAGCAGTTTCAGCACCGCAAGGTTCGACAGCGACTTGATCGCAAAGCAGACCATATGCGGCAGCGGCGACAGCGCCTCGGTGAACAGGGTGTAATGCCGGGTCAGCGTGGCGGCGGAATAAACGTAGAACGGCGTACCGACGGCGGCGGCAATTTCGGTCAGCGCCACGTCTTCGGCGTGCAAGGTGCCGTTGCGGTAAAGGAAATGGTCCATGCGGCGGCCCCTTTTGAAATCAGTCGCTTGGGGTATAGCAGATGCAAACGGCTTCGCAATTGAGCCGTTTGCTCAATTCGAAACGACGCCGATCCGCGCTTCGCCCGAGACGGTAACGCCGGGGGTGGTCGGTTCGCCATCGGCACCGCAGGCGGCCAGCAACAGGGCAAGCAGGGGCAGGTATTTCATCGCAAATCCTTATGGGGTGTAGCTGAGCCGGCCACCGCCGGGGACGCCGCCGGAAATCGACGGCGTGACGGTGGTGCCATTTTGGCCAATGGAAATGCCCGCGTTCACCCGAGGGTCAACGCAGGCTGATAGCAGGGGGGCGGTCAGCAGAAGGGCAGCAAGCAGAAAACGCATGGGTCGGTTCCTTGATTTGCGCCAAATTGCCTTAGCCCAGCAGGGTTTTCCAGCGGGCGACCTGCTCGGCCACACGCACGGGCGAAGTTCCGCCATAAGAGGTGCGCGAGCGGACCGAATTTTCCACGCCCAGCACCGAGTAGACTTCCTGGGTGATGCCATCGTGGACCGATTGCATCTCGGTGATCGACAGGTCGGGCAGATCGCAGCCCTTCTTCTCGGCCATGGCAACCAGCGTGCCGGTGACATGGTGGGCATCGCGGAACGGCAAGTTCAGCGCGCGCACCAGCCAGTCGGCCAGATCGGTGGCGGTAGAGAAGCCCGAGGCGGCAGAGGTTGCAAGGACGTCGCGGTTGGCCGACATGTCGGAGACCATGCCGGTCATCGCGGCCAGGGCCAGCATCAGGGTGTCGGCGGCGTCAAACACCTGTTCCTTGTCTTCCTGCATGTCCTTGGAATAGGTCAGCGCAAGGCCCTTCATGATGGTGAACAGCGCCACCGTTGCGCCAAGGATGCGGCCCAGCTTGGCGCGCAGCAGTTCGGCGGCATCAGGGTTTTTCTTTTGCGGCATGATGCTGCTGCCGGTGGTCCATTTGTCCGACAGTTTGACGAAACGGAATTGGGCAGAGGACCAGATCACCAGTTCTTCGGCGAAGCGCGACAGGTGCATGGCGCAGATGCTGGAGGCGGACAGGAACTCCAGCGCGAAATCGCGGTCTGACACGGAATCGAGGCTGTTGGCGGTGGGGCGGTCGAAGCCCAAGGCGGCGGCGGTCATGTGGCGATCAATCGGGAACGAGGTTCCGGCAAGGGCAGCGGCCCCCAGCGGGCATTCGTTCATCCGTTTGCGGGCGTCTTCAAAGCGGGATTTGTCGCGGGCGAGCATTTCGACATAGGCCAGCATATGGTGGCCCCAGGTTACCGGCTGCGCGGTTTGCAGGTGGGTAAAGCCGGGCATCACCCAATCGGCCCCCTGTTCGGCCTGCGACAGGAAGGCCTGCATCAAGGCGGTCAGCCCGCTGATCGCAGCGTCGCATTGGTCGCGCACCCACAGGCGGAAATCGACGGCAACCTGATCATTGCGCGACCGGGCGGTGTGCAGCCGACCTGCGGGGGCACCGATGATTTCTTTCAGCCGGGATTCCACGTTCATGTGGATGTCTTCCAGCGCGGTGGAAAAGGCGAAATTCCCGGCCTCAATTTCTGACAACACCGTGAGCAGGCCTTCCCCGATGGCCTTTGCATCACTAGAAGTCAGGATGCCCGTGGCGGCCAGCATGGCGGCATGGGCGCGGGAGCCTGCGATGTCTTGCGCGTAAAGCCGTTTGTCAAAGCCGATCGAGGCGTTGATCGCGGTCATGATCGCGTCGGGGCCAGAGGCAAAGCGACCGCCCCACATCTGGTTGGCGCCAGATTTCGGGGGGGTGTTGGGCGAGTTGGTCATGGAAGGGCCTTCGACATGATGCGGAAAATGATGCTGGCAGTTCTTTATACGGCCTTCGCCTTTGGTGCAAATGCAGGCTCGCTGGAAGGCTTGCTGGTGGGGGATATGAAGAAGCTGGCGCTGGTGGAGCCGGCGGCGATCCCCGAGGCGGTGCTGCTGGATGCAGGGGAGGCCGAGCATTCGCTGGCGGAATATCGCGGCAAATGGGTGGTGCTGAACTTCTGGGCAACCTGGTGCGCGCCGTGCCGGGCGGAAATGCCGTCGTTGCAGCGGTTGGCGCTGGCGATGCCGGAGATCGCAGTGGTGCCGGTGGCAACGGGGCGCAATGCGGTGGTGCAGATCGAGAAGTTTTACGCGGAGGCGGGGGTGACGTCGCTGCCGGTGCTGCGCGATCCGAAATCCGGCTTGGCGCGGGCGATGGGGGTGCTGGGGCTGCCGGTGACGGTAATCTTGGACCCGGAGGGGCGCGAAGTGGCGCGGCTGATCGGGGATGCCGAGTGGGATTCAGCGGCGGCGCAGGCGGTGTTGCGGGCGTTGATGGCGGAGTGAGCGGTGGTGCGTGAACCGCAGCGGTTCACACACCCTACCTCTGGCTTGGCGTTTGGGGCCGGGATTGGGGTTATGCAGGAGCCTCCGGCGGGAGTATTTTTGCCAAGATGAATGCGGGTTGCGTGCGAGGTAGGGTGTGTGAACCCTTGTGGTTCACGCACCGCGCTTCAGGCGTTTGAGCAGGCTGTGTTGGATCAGCGATGTCAGCAGGCCTGTGGCTGACAGCAGCAAGCCAGTCAGGGCTGCGGTCAGGGCCCAGGCGGTTTCGGACAGGCGCAGGGTGGCGCGGAACAGGCGGGCTTTGCCCAGCAGTTCGGCGCGGCCTGTGAGTTTTGGCCCCAAAGCTTCGGCGGCATTGGCGAGGCGGCGGGCGTCGCTGGCGTCATCGACCAGTGGCAACAGGTGCAGGGCGGTTGTAGCTGTGGTCGCGGTGCGCACACGGTCGAGGTCGGTCAGGGTGTTGGCCAGTGGCGTGAAGGCATCGGCGCGGATGGCGGTGATGAGGTCGTCGAGGCTACGCACCGCCGGGAGCCGCGCCCAATCCACGCCACCCCGCACCGCATCGCTGGCCATGGCGACCAGCCGGGGCGACAGGCGGTCCATCTTGCGGGCGAGTTTGGCGAGGCTTGCCCCCGCTTTCACCACCGCCGATGTGCCGCCCGAGGCCAGCACGGCGGCGGTGGCACCCAAACCCACCACCGACAGCGCCAGGTCGATCTGGTCGATGTCTTCCCCGGCGGCATAGGCGACGCCTGCGCGGGTGATCCCGGCGATGTCGCCGATGGGGGTCAGCGCGACCGGGGCCTGACAGACCATCACCTGATTGAGGCTGCATTGCGCCGGGTCATAGGCGCAGGCGGCGCAAGAGGTGACGGTGGCGTAATAGCTGTGATCATCCTCGCGGGCGATCTGCACGGCGTCGGTGAGGTCTTCGGGCAGGGCCACTTTACGTTCGTTCGCCAGATCGAGCAGGGCATCCAGTGCCAGCCAGTTGCGCGGGGTTTCGGCAAGGCGGTTGGCGATATGGGCTTGCAGGGTGGCGGGCGTGGCGGCCTCGGCCAGCATCCGGTCGGTGGCGGCGATGATCTGCGCCGCCGTTGCCTCGACAAACGGCGCGATCAGCGGATTTGCAGCGATGCGGGCCGCCGTCAGGATGGTTCCGGCCAGCGATGCGGCCAGAACCAGAAGCAAGACGAGGCGGGTCAGCCGCCGCAGCATCAGACCTGACGCGAGCGGATCATGCCGATGATGTCGTAGACGTCGTTCAGGATCGGCCGGGCGATGGCATCGGCGCGGGCGGCACCTTCCCCAAGGATACGGTCGATCTCGGCGGGGTCTTGCATCAGGCGGCTCATCTCGGTGGTGATCGGCGACAGCTTGGCCACCGCCAGATCGGCCAGTGCCGGTTTGAAGGTGCCGAACTGCGCGCCGGCGTAATCCTTGATCACCTGCGCCGGGGTGTGACCTGCCAAAGCCGCATAGATGTTGACCAGATTTTTCGCCTCGGGGCGGTCTTTCAGACCTTCAACGTGATCCGGCAGCGGGTCCATATCGGTTTTCGCCTTGCGGATTTTCTTGGCGATGGTGTCGGCATCGTCGGTCAGGTTGATGCGCGACTGATCCGAGGGGTCGGATTTCGACATTTTCGAGGTGCCGTCACGCAGCGACATCACGCGGGTTGCAGCGCCTTCGATGACGGGTTCGACGATGGGGAAGAAATTCACCCCGTAGTCGTTGTTGAACTTCATCGCGATGTCACGGCAGAGTTCGAGGTGCTGTTTCTGGTCTTCGCCCACCGGCACATGCGTCGCCTTGTAGGCCATGATGTCGGCAGCCATCAGCGAGGGGTAGGCGAACAGGCCGAGGGAGACATTCTCGGAATTCTTCCCTGCCTTGTCCTTGAACTGGGTCATCCGGCTCATCCAGCCCATGCGGGCGATGCAGTTGAAGATCCAGCCGAGTTCGGCGTGGGCGGTGACCTGACTTTGGTTGAACAGGATCGATCGCGCCGGATCAATCCCGGCGGCGATGAAGCCGCAGGCGGCCTCGCGGGTTTGCTGGCGCAGCTTGATCGGGTCTTGCCAGACGGTGATGGCGTGCATGTCAACAAGGCAATAAATCGTCTCGATGCCCTCATCCTGCTTTTCCACGAAGCGCTTGAGCGCACCGAGGTAATTGCCAAGGGTCAGGCCGCCGGAAGGCTGGATGCCCGAGAAGATGCGGGTCGGGAAGGTCTGAGGCGTTTGGACCGGCTCGGACATGGGATACTCCATCTTGAAAAGGTGCAGCCGGAACGGGCTGCGGGCTGGAAACTGCTGCGGCTTCGGCTTAACGCTGGGGGGGCGGGGCGTCAATCAATGCGGCCCGGAAAGAGGTGAGATGAACGACCGCAATATTCCGCCGTTGAACCCGCTGCCGATGGTGGTCTGGTTGCTGACTTTGCCGATGATCGTGCTGGAGATCGCGTTCAGCATGGGCGAGGCCGGGGTGATCGGGGGCGCGCAGGCGGTTGGCTGGCGGGTGGCGGCGTTTGAGGGCTACGGGGTGTTTCCCGATTACTGGCGGGCGCAGGCGGCAATCGGGGCGTGGGATTTTGAGCTGTTGCGGCGGTTTTTGACCTATCCGTTCCTGCATTACAGCGTGGGCCAGACGATTTTCGGCGTGGTAATCCTGCTGGCGATGGGGAAGTTTGTTGGCGAGATTTTCCGGCCCTGGGCGGTGGCGGCGGTGTTCTTTGCCGGGTCGGTGGTGGGGGGGCTGGTCTTTGCCAGCTTTGTCGATCGCCAGCCGCTGTTTGGGGCGTTTCCGGCGGTGTATGGGCTGATCGGGGCGTTCACGTTTCTGCTGTGGGTGCGGCTGGCGGCTTCGGGCACCAACCAGTTCCGGGCGTTTTCGCTGATCGGGGCGCTGTTGTTTTTCCAGCTGATTTTCGGGGTGATCTTTGGTGGCGGCTATGAATGGGTGGCGGATATTTCGGGCTTTGCCGCCGGGTTCCTGCTGTCTTTCGTGGTCAGCCCCGGCGGGTTTGCGCAGGTGATGGAACGGATCCGTCAGCGCTGACGCAGTTTGCGGAAATCGGACAGGCGGAAGGCACCGATGGCGGTGCCGAAGCCGAAATAGCTGGTGATGCTGAGGCCGACCAGCAGGCCCAGCCCGGCAAAGCGCCAGCCGTGGCTGGCCAGCATGTCGCCCAAGGCAGCCTGGCCGAAGTAAAGCACCAGCCCCATGACCGCGGAGGCGACGATGATGCGGGGGGCGCGGCTGCGAAAGCGGGTGTCAAAGCGGGCGGCGTCGCCCATTTTGCGGCTGCCGAGCCAGAGTTGCAGCGCCATGATCCAGCCCGCCAGCGAGGTGGCAAGGGCGGCGGCGGCAAAGCCGATATAGGGCATCAGGCCGACGGCGATCACGGCGTTGAGGATCATCGAGACCACGGCAAAGCGGAACGGCGAGCGGCTGTCTTCGCGGGCGTAGTAAAGCGGTTGGTAGACCTTGTGCAGCACAAAGGCGGGCAGGCCCGCGCCGTAGATCGCAAGGGCCAGCGCGGTGGCGGCGGTGTCATCAACGCCAAACGCGCCGCGCTGATAGAGCACCGAGGTCAGCGGCAGCGCGATCACCATCAGCGCCACGGCGGCGGGCAGGGTCAGCGCGAGGGCGAATTCGGTGCCGCGGTTGAAGCTGTCACGGCTGCCCGCCTCGTCGCCGTTGCGCAGGCGGCGCGACAGGTCGGGCAGCAGCACGGTGCCGATGGCGATGCCGACCACGCCCAGGGGCAGTTGATAAAGCCGGTCGGCGTAGACCAGCCAGGACACCGCGCCCTCGGTGTAGGACGCGACCTGCCGACCGACCAGCAGGTTGATCTGCACCACGCCGCCCGCAAAGATGGCCGGTGTGGCGATCAGCGCCAGCCGCCTGAGATCGGGGGTCATTTTCGGCCAGCCGGGGGTGAAGCGCAGGCCCATGCGATGCGCGGAAATCCAGGTGAAGGCCAGTTGCGCGACGCCGGTGACTGGCACTGTCCAGGCCAGCGTCAGCCCCATATCCCAGCCCGCCCACACGGCGAGCAGCATGGCGGCGATGAAGATCAGGTTCATCAGGATCGGCACGAAACCGGCTTCGGTGAAGCGGCCATAGGCGTTCATCGCGCCAGACAACAGCGCCACAAGGCTGATGAACAGGATGTAGGAAAAGCCGATCTTGCCGTAAAGCACAGCCAGATCAAAGCGTTGGTCGCCCGCAAACCCGGATGCCATCGCCCAGACCAGCCATGGCATTGCCAGTGTGCCGATCAGCGAGAACACGATCAGGATCGCGGCCATGCCGTTGAAGGCGTCGCGGGCAAAGCCTTGGGCATCCTCGCCGCCTTCGAGCTTTTTGGCGAACATCGGCACGAACGCCATGTTGAACGCGCCTTCGGCAAAGAAGCGGCGGAACATGTTTGGCAGCGAGAACGCAACGTTGAAGGCATCGGCCACCGGGCCCGCGCCAAGGTAGGCGGCCATCATCATATCACGGGCAAACCCCGCGCCGCGTGACAGCAAGGTCCAGCCGCCGACGGTGAGGATGGAGCGGATCAGGCTGATCGGTTTCATGGCGGTCTTTCGTGAAAGGCGGGCGATGGGGGGCTTGGCAGGCGTTGGGGGATTTCACATCCCCCAAACCCCCAGTGGGATATTTAAGGACAGATGAAAGCAGAAGCGGGCGGCTCAGCTGGCGTTTTGCGCCCGTTCTGCGCCTTCGGCAATGGCTTGGCGCAGCTTTTTGTCCAGCGCCTCTTGCCGGTGTTTGGCGTGCAGTTTCAGGCCGAACATGTCTTTGACATAAAAGGCATCGACCACCTGCGCGCCATAGGTCGCGATCACGGCGGAGGCGATATAGATATTGTTGGCGGCGAGGGTGCGGGTGAGATCATAGAGCAGGCCGGGGCGGTCGCGGGTATCGACCTCGATGATGGTGTAGATTTCCGAGCCTTCGTTGTCGAAGGTGATGTGGGTCGGAAAGCGGAACTCGCGTTCGCGTTTCTTCACCTTGTCGCGGCCAGCAAGGGCTTCACGCGGCAGCACTTCGCCTTTCAGGGTTTTTTCGATCATGCCGCGCAGGCGGGGCAGGCGTTCGACATCGTAGGGCTTGCCGTCGGTATCCTGAATCCAGAACACCGGCGTGGCGTAGCCATCCTTCGAGGTATAGGTGCGCGCGTCCACCACGTTGGCGCCGACCAGTGCCAACGCGCCGGCAAGGCGGCTGAAAATGCCGGGATGGTCGGCCAGCGCAAAGCAGGCGCGGGTGGCATCGCGGGCGGGTTCGGGGTGCAGGTCGATGCGGATCTCATCATCGCCAAGGCCGCGCAGCAGGCGGGCGAACACCTCTTGCGTGTCGGTGGACAGGCCCTGCCAGTAGGGCGCGTAATGGCGGGCCTTCTCGGTCTTTATGTCGTCTTCCGCCCAGTCGTGCAGACGTTCGCGCAGCGCGGCCTTCGCCTCGTCTTCGCGCTTTTCGCGGTTGACGTTTTCCAGCCCGCCTTCAAGCGCCTCGGTGGTCAGGCTGTGCAATTGCCGCAGCAGCATGGCTTTCCAGTTGTTCCAGGTATCGGGGCCGACGCCGCGAATGTCGCAGACGGTCAGCACTGTCAGCAGATCGAGCCGCTTGCGGGTTTTCACCGCCTTGGCGAAATCACGCACGGTGCGCGGATCGCCAATGTCACGTTTCTGCGCCATGTCGGACATCAGCAGGTGGTAGCGCACCAGCCATTCGACGGTTTCGGATTCTTCCTGATCCAGCCCCAGCCTGGGGGCGATGCGCCGGGCAATCTGCGCGCCGATGATCGAGTGATCTTCCGGCCGACCCTTGCCGATATCATGCAGCAGCAGGGCGACATAGATCACCTTGCGGTTCACCCCGGCCTTGAGGATCGACGACGACAGCGGCAGATCCTCGATCAGCTCGCCGCGTTCGATCTGGGCCAGGATAGAGATGGTCTGGATGATGTGTTCGTCCACCGTGTAGTGGTGGTAGACGTTGAACTGCATCATCGCGACGATGTTTTCGAATTCGGGGATGAAGGCAGCCAGCACGCCGAGTTCGTTCATCCGGCGCAGGCCGCGTTCGGGATTGCCGTGTTTCAGCAACAGATCGAGGAAGATGCGGATCGCCTCGGGGTTGTCACGCAGATCATCGTCGATCAGGTGCAGGTTGGCGGCGACCACCCGCATGATGTTGGGGTGGAGCAGGTAGCCCGAGCGCAGCGCCTCTTCAAACACGCGCAGCAGGTTCAGCGGGTCGGTGAGGAATTTCGCGGTGTCGGCGACATCAATGCGGCCCTGCACCAGCTTGAACGGGGCTTTCACCCGTTTGCGGCTGAAAAAGCCCAGAATGCGGGCTTCGGGTTTGGCGTGGCGGGCTTCGAGTTCGGTCAGGAAAACGCGGGTCAGCTCGCCGACGCGGGTGGCGTGGCGGAAGTAATCCTGCATGAACAGTTCCACCGCGCGGCGGCCTGCTGAATCGTGGTAGCCCATGCGCTGCGCCACATCGACCTGCATGTCGAAGGTCAGCTGATCGACAGCGCGTTTGCCGGCGTAATGCAGATGACAGCGGGCGGCCCAGAGGAAATTTTCGGCGCGTTCAAAGGTGTCATATTCGTCGCGCGACAGCAGGCCCGCATCAACCAGCCCGGCCGAAGACGACACCCGCAGCAGGTATTTTCCAATCCAGTACAGGGTTTGCAGATCGCGCAGGCCGCCCTTGGCTTCCTTGACGTTCGGTTCCAGCACATAGCGCTGGCCGCCCTGCCGCTTGTGGCGTTCGGCGCGTTCGGCCAGCTTGGCCTCGATGAATTCGGGGCCGGAGTTGCGGAACAGCTCGGACCACAGCCGTTCGCCCAGTTCGGTGGCAAGGCTGGCATCGCCCGCGATGAAGCGGTGCTCCAGCAGGGCGGTGCGGATGGTGATGTCGTCACGCCCCAGCCGGATGCAATCGGCGACGGTGCGCGAGGAATGGCCGACCTTCAGCTTCAGATCCCAGAGCATGTAGAGCATGGATTCGATGACGCTTTCCGCCCATGGGGTGATCTTCCATGGCGTCAGGAACAGCAGATCGACATCGGAATGCGGCGCCATTTCGGCGCGGCCAAAACCGCCGACGGCCAGCACGGCAAGACGCTCGGCAGTGGTGGGGGAGGCGGCGCGGTGCAAATGGTCACGGGCCAGCGTCAGCGCGGTGGTGACCAGCACATCAGTCAGATAGGACTGCGCCGAAATCAGCGGGCGGGCTTCCAGCGGGTGGGCGGCAAAGGCAGCGGCTAGCGCGGCGTTGGCGGCGTTTTTCGCCTCGGTCATGTGGCGCACAGCGATGGCCCGGCAGGCGCGGGGATCGGCGTCGGCGGGCAGATCGGCGAGGATGCGGGCCAGCAGGGCGGGCCTGTCGATCAGGGTCTGGGCCGGGATCAGCAGATCAAGGCAGGGCGTTGGGGAAACCGATTGTGTCATGCCCGCAAACCCGGCCTTGCTGTATTTCAGAACCCGGTGCCGCCAAAGCTGCGCGGCGCAGGATCGACCACCACGGACTGACCCCCGCGGATTTGGGCAATCGCCAGGCCACGCTGGTTGGTGCCATCTGGGCGCAGCCGGAAGATGCCGTTGACGCCGACAAAGCCTGCGCCCTGAGTCAGCGCCTGCTTGGAAATCGGGCCGCCCTTGGCGGTCTTCATCAGCGCACCGATCGCAGCGATGCCGTCATAAGCGAGGCCCGAAATCGGGTGCGGCGGTTCGTTGAAGCTGGCCTGATAGCGCGACTGGTATTGCTGGTAGAGCGCAGGATCCGGCAACGCGAACCAGCCGCCCTGCACGCCCGGCAAGGCCAGAGTTGCGGCCGGAATGTCCCAGCGGGTCAGGCCGACAAACTGCGTGCTGGCGGAAGACAGGCCGTTATCGGCAAGAAGCTGGCTGACCAGCGGCAAGGCCCCTGCGGTATCTGCAGTCAGAAACACCGCCTGCGCGCCCGAGGATTTTGCCGCCGAGGCAATGCCCGGAGCCGCAGTCATCACGCCATTTTGCGAGAACTCATAACTGCCGGTGCTGACGACCTGACCGCCCGCCGCAGCCACCCCCGCAGCAATTGCCGCCCGGCCCTGCTCGCCTGCGGTGTTGCGGTCATGCACGATCATGACCTTCGCTTTGCCCTGTCGCACAGCGTAAGAGGCCAGCCGCCCGGCGGTGTTGCCAAAGGTTGGCCCCAGCACAAAGACGTTATTGCCTGCAATGTCAGGGTTGTTGGAAAACGCCAGCACGTTGACGCCGGACGCGGCCACCGCGACGCCTGCGGCATTGGCCTCTTGTGCGAACACCGGGCCGAGGATGATCTGTGCGCCTTCGGCAACCGCCTTGGTCGCCATCGCTGCGGCTTGCGCGGGCTGCCCTGCGGTGTTGTAAACCCGCAAGTCAACTTTGGCGGCACCGCCCAGATCAGTGATCGCCATCCGTGCCGCGTTTTGCAGCGAGCGCGCGAGCAGCTCATCGCTGGCCTGCCCCGAGCCACCGGGAACCAGCAGCGCCACCTGCACCTTGCCCGAGACGGCGCCGCCGCCGGCAGCCGTCGGCCCGGCTGCAGGCACGCAGGCGGCCAGAACCATCGATGCGGCAGCAATAACAATATGGCCCAGCGACTTGCGGGCCCGGTTCAAAACGGACAACATGGAACTTCCTTACCCCGGTAGCAGATCGGGGGCAGGTTAAGCGGTTTGGCTTCGGAAGTAAACTTGAGAGGGAGGCATCTGGCGTGACCATCGGCAGACACACGCCAGAAAAGCAACGGCTTGCGGCAGGGCTTTATTTTCTGTCCACCCCGATCGGTGCCGCGCGCGACATCACGCTGCGGGCTCTGGATATTCTGGCCTCGGCGGATGTGCTGGCGGCGGAAGATACGCGGACGCTGCGGCATCTGATGGAGATTCATGGGGTTAGCCTTGGGGATCGGCCATTGGTGGCCTATCACGAACATAACAATGATGTGGCGCTGCCCCGGCTGTTGCGGGCGATAGCCGAGGGTAAATCGGTGGCCTACGCGTCAGAGGCGGGCACACCGCTGATTTCCGATCCGGGGTTCCAACTGGGTCGCGCGGCGATTGCCGAAGGTTATCCGGTGCTGTCGGCGCCGGGGGCTTCGGCTGTGCTGTGCGCGCTGACGGTGTCGGGCCTGCCGTCGGACCGGTTCATGTTTGCAGGCTTTCCACCCGCCGCGAAAGGCGCGCGCGAAACTTTTATACGCGAACTGGCGCAGGTGCAGGCGACGCTGATTCTGTATGAATCGCCCAAGCGCGTTAAGCAATTGTTAGATGATTTGGTGCAAGGTCTGGGTGCGGGGCGTAATGCTGTGGTGTGCCGGGAACTCACGAAGCGATTCGAAGAAATCTCGCGCGGGACTTTGGCGGAACTGGCGGCGGCTTTCGATGGGCGTGATGTGAAGGGCGAAATCGTTGTCCTGATTGATCGCGCGCCCGAACAGGTGGCAGATGCGGCAACGGTGGAACAGGCTCTGGATCAGGCTTTGACCCATATGACGATGAAAGATGCGGCGGCGGCAGTAGCGCAAGCTTATGGTTTGCCGCGGCGTGATGTGTATCAACTTGCACTGAAAAGGACGGGAGCATGAGCGGCGCACGATCTTACCACGCAGGGCTGGCTGCCGAAGATCAGGTGGCGCAACTTTATGACCGATCCGGGCGGGCGGTTTGTGCGCGGCGCTGGCGCGGGTCCGCTGGTGAAATTGATCTTATCGCGCGGGATGGTGCAGAGGTGATCTTCATCGAGGTCAAACAAAGCAAGACCCATGCTATGGCCGCAGAACATCTGACTCCGCGGCAAATGGCGCGTATTTACAACGCCGCATCTGAATTTCTCGCTGGTGAGCCGGGCGGGCAAATGACCGAAGTGCGCTTTGATGTGGCCTTGGTCGATGCCGTGGGGCGTATTGAAGTGCTGGAAAACGCTTATGCCGCCTGATTGCATTCTGATCTGGCTTGCGGCATCCAAGGCGTAACCACAACGCGGAGAGCCTCATGCCCCTTAAGGTAGCGCTACAGATGGACCCGATCGGGTCGGTCAATATCAACGGCGACAGCACTTTCCGCATCGCGCTGGAAGCTCAGGCGCGCGGGCATTCGTTGTTTTTCTACACGCCTGACAAGCTGGCTTTTGTCGAGGGTCGCGTGCTGGCGCGGGGGTATCCGATCACGCTGCAGCGGGAAATGGGAAACCATGTCAGCTACGGGGAAGAAACCGAGGTTGATCTGGGCGAGTTTGACGTCGTCTGGCTGCGGCAAGACCCGCCGTTCGACATGGGCTATATCACCACCACGCATTTGCTGGATATGATCCACCCCAAGACGCTGGTGGTGAATGATCCGTTCTGGGTGCGAAATTATCCTGAAAAGCTGCTGGTGCTGCGGTTTCCGCAGCTGACGCCACCGACGGCGATTGCCCGGGATTTGCGCACGATTAGAGAATTCAAGGATCGGCATGGCGATATCATTCTGAAGCCACTCTATGGCAATGGCGGTGCGGGGGTTTTCCGGCTTGACCCGAATGACCGCAATCTTGCGTCGCTGTATGAGATGTTCACGGGGATGAACCGTGAGCCGATGATCGTGCAGAAGTTCCTGCCGGATGTGTCCAAGGGTGACAAGCGGGTGATTCTGGTCAATGGCGAGCCGGTGGGGGCGATCAACCGGGTGCCGCAGGCGGGGGAGACGCGGTCGAACATGCATGCCGGCGGGCGGCCTGAGAAGGTGGGTCTGACCGCGCGGGATCTGGAGATTTGCGCGACGATTGGGCCGGTTCTAAGGGAAAAAGGCCAGATTTTTGTCGGTATCGACGTGATCGGCGATTATCTGACCGAGATCAACGTCACCTCGCCCACGGGTATTCAGGAGTTGGAGCGGTTTGACGGCACCAACACTGCAGAGCGGATCTGGCAGGTTATTGAGGCAAAGCGCGGTTTGTAACGGCGCGGGTCAATTCTTTGACCCGACGGCAAGGCGGTAGCTGACGGCTTCGGCGATATGGGGCAGGCGGACCTGTGCCGATGTGTCGAGATCGGCGATGGTGCGGGCGACGCGCAGCACGCGGTGGTAGCCGCGGGCTGATAGACCAAAGCGCTCGGCCACCTTTGCCAGAAGCGCCCGGCCCTCGGGGTCGGGGGCTGCGACTTGTTCCAGCAGGCTGCCTTCCATATCGGCGTTGACGCGGGTGTTTGCGACGGCCTTGAAGCGGTTGGCCTGCACGGCGCGGGCGGCCGTCACGCGGGCGGCGACGGTGGCGGAGCTGTCGCCCGAAGCTGGCAAATCAAGATCGGTATAGGCCACGGGGGGGACCTCGACTCGCAAATCGAAGCGGTCCATCAGCGGGCCAGAGATGCGGCCGAGGTAGTCTTCACCGCAGAGCGGCACCTTGGCGCAGGCACGGGCGGGGTCTGACATGTAGCCGCATTTGCAGGGGTTGGCGGCGGCGACCAGCAGGAACCGACAAGGGTAACGGATATGCGCGTTGGCACGGGCGACCATGATTTCGCCGGTCTCGATCGGTTGGCGCAGGGTTTCCAGCACCGTGCGGGGGAATTCGGGGAATTCATCCATGAACAGCACACCGTTGTGGGCAAGGCTGATTTCGCCGGGTTTGGCACCTTTGCCACCACCGACGATGGCGGCCATCGAGGCGGTGTGGTGTGGTTCGCGGAACGGGCGCACGCGCGAGATGCCGCCTTCGGACAAAAGCCCGGCGAGAGAGTGAATCATCGACGTTTCAAGGGCTTCTTGCGCCGAAAGCGGTGGCAGGATGCCGGGCAGGCGGGCGGCGAGCATGGATTTTCCTGATCCGGGCGTGCCGACCATCAGCAGGTGGTGCCGACCGGCAGCGGCGATTTCCAGGGCGCGTTTGGCGCGTTCCTGCCCCTTCACATCGCGGAAATCGCGGCCAAGCGGTGCTGCTTGCACTTCGCCCGCCTCTGCCGGGGTGATCGGGGTCTGACCGGTATAGTGGCGGACGACCTCGTTCAGCGAGGCGGCGGCCAGCACTTGCGTCGCGCCCACCCAAGCGGCTTCTGCGCCGCAGGCTTTCGGGCACAACAGCGTGCGGTCGTGTTCAGCGGCGGCCATCGCCGCGGGCAACGCGCCCAGCACCGCGATCAGGCGGCCATCGAGTGAGAGTTCGCCCAAGGCCACGGTGGCTTCCACCTCGTCTTTCGGGATGATGTCCAGCGCGGCGAGCAGGGCCAGCGCGATGGGCAGGTCGAAATGCGAGCCTTCCTTGGGCAGGTCGGCGGGGGAAAGGTTGACGGTGATGCGTTTGGATGGCAGCGCGATCGACATCGCCGCCATGGCGGCGCGGACGCGTTCTTTCGCCTCGGACACGGCTTTGTCGGGCAGGCCGACGACGCCAAAATAGGGCATGCCGGGAGCGATGGCGCATTGCACCTCGACCATGCGCGCCTCGACGCCCTCGAACGCCACTGTGTAGGCTCGCGCGACCATCACGCCCCTCCCGTTCATCTTTGTTAACGGCTAGGGCGCAATGATTTACGAATGGTAAATCAGCTGTGGAAAAGTTGCATGAATTTCGGCCAAGCCTCGGGATCTGCGGCGGTTTTGTCGCGGCAGAAGGCGTTGCAGAAGCCAAAGTGGCGGCCCTGCAATTCCAGAACATGAGTGACGGGCGCGCCGGAGTAGGGGCAGGCGGTGTTTTCTGCCTGTGTGCCGTCCACCGGGCGGGCGGGTAGCGGTGTCGGGCCGGGCCACGGGCGGCGTGGATAGTCGCGGCGGTAGAATTCCTGATCTGCGCCATCGACCATGCCCATGGCGCGCCAGCGGCGGAAGCTGGGGTGGGCAAGATGTGCCTGCACATAAGCCGTCGCCTGGGCATTGACCGGCAGGTTATAGGTGGCGATGCGCGACGCGACCGGAGCGAAGAAGGCGTCGGCGGCGGAGTAGGCACCACAGAGCCAAGGGGTTGATCTGGTTTGCTTTTGCGCCCATGCCCATAGGGTTTCCAGCCGCCGCAGATCGGCCAGAACCTCTGGCGGCGGGGCGCAATCGGTGTAGCTGACGCGCAGGTTCATCGGGCAATGGCTGCGCAGGGCGGTGAAGCCTGCGTGCATTTCGGCAGCGAGAACGCGGGCAATTGCGCGGGCTTTCGGATCGGCGGGCCAGAGACCGGCGTTGGGGTGGCGCGAGGCCAGTTCTTCGGCAATCGCGATGGTTTCGGGCACCACCACGCCATCGGGGGTGCGCATGGTGGGGGCGGTCTTGCCGGGGAAGAAGTCTTTCAGAAGATTAGGCAATTCATCAGTATAGAGCCGGGCGACGTGCAGTTTGACGGGGATGTCAAAGGCATCAAACAGCAGCCAGCCGCGCAGGGACCAGCTGGAATAGGCGCGGTCGCCGATGACAAGATCGTAGGTCATGAAATGTTCCTTCTTCGGGTTGCGGCAAGCTAGGCCGATCCGCTGTATCAGGGAAAGCGCTGATTTGTGCGGGTGCCCATCACGAGGATTGATGGAAGGCATGAAAAGCGTAATCTGGGATAAATCTTTCAGATCCAGTGATCTGCCGGGGCGGTCCAAGCGTATCGATAATGAGGCCAGCAAAGAAGCGATGTTGCGGCCCGGATAGGGGATGCTATGGCGTTTGATGGATACACCGACCAAACCCTGTCGCGCCAAGCTCGCGCGGCGGAATTGCTGGATGCGGAGACCGAATTGCGGCTGGCCTATGCGTGGCGCGACCAGCGCGACGAGGCGGCGCTGCATCGCCTGATCACTGCCTATATGCGGTTGGCTATTTCGATGGCGGCAAAGTTCCGCCGCTATGGCGCACCGATGAACGACCTGATTCAAGAGGCGTCGTTGGGTCTGATGAAGGCGGCGGAAAAGTTTGACCCGGATCGCGGCGTGCGGTTTTCGACCTATGCGGTGTGGTGGATCAAGGCCAGCATTCAGGACTATGTGATGCGGAACTGGTCGATGGTGCGCACCGGCAGCACCTCGGCGCAGAAATCGTTGTTTTTCAATCTGAAGCGGGTGCAGGCCAAGCTGGAGCGCGAGGCGGCGGCGCTGGGCCTGGTGCTGGATCAGCATCAACTGCGCGAAAAGGTGGCGATCGAGATCGGCGTTTCGCTTGCAGAGGTTGAAATGATGGAGGGGCGGCTGGCGGGCTCGGACGCGTCGCTGAATGCCACGCAAGCCAATGACGATGAGGGGCGCGAGTGGATCGACGCGCTGGAAGACGACGGCCCGCAGGCGGCGGAGCGGGTCGAGGCAGCGCATGATCAGGCGACGCTGCGCACCTGGCTGGTGCAGGCGATGGCTGGGCTGAACGCGCGCGAACGGCATATTGTTACCGAGCGGCGGCTGCGTGAAGCGCCGCGCACGCTGGAATCCTTGGGGGTCGAGATGGGCCTGTCGAAAGAGCGCATCCGGCAGTTGGAGGCCGCGGCCTATGCCAAGCTGCGGCGGGCGCTTGAAAGCCATGCGCAAGAGGTGCATGACTTTCTGTAATGAAAGTCCTTGCCGCCCTGTTGATGATTTGTGCTGCTCCGGTCTGGGCCGAGCGGATTGATCCGGTTGATCTGATCGGGATTGCGGCCAGCCATCCGGCGGATGTGGTGGTGCTGGGTGAAATCCATGACAATCCGGCGCATCATGCCAATCAGGCGCGGGCGGTGGCGGCAATGAAGCCCAAGGCGCTGGTGTTTGAGATGTTCACCGCCGAAGCCGCGGCGCGGCTGCCTGTGGATCGGTCGGACAGGGGCGCTGTCGAGCGCGCTTTGACTTGGCAGGGCTGGCCCGATTTTGGCATGTATCATCCGATTTTTCTGGCAGCCCCTGCCGCGCGGATTTACGGCGCGGAGTTGCCGCGCTCGGCGGCGAAGGCGGTGTTTTCCGACGGCGTGGCAACGCTGTTCGGCGCAGAGGCTGCCGACTATGGCCTGTTGCGACCGCTTGACCCCGCAGAGCAATCGGCGCGCGAGGGTGAGCAAGCCGAGGCGCATTGTGGTGCGCTGCCGACCGATCTGTTGCCGGGCATGGTTATGGTGCAACGGCTGCGCGATGCGATGCTGGCGCGCGCCGTCGTGCAGGCTTTGTCAGAAACCGGCGGCCCGGTGGCGGTGATCACCGGGTCGGGACATGCCCGCAAGGATCGCGGTGTGGCGGCGGTTTTGGCGCAGGTTTCGCCCGGAACGCTGGTGCTGTCGATTGGCCAGCTGGAGGATGATCCCAGCCCGGATGCGCCCTATGATCTTTGGCTGCTCAGCGATCCGGTGGCGCGACCTGATCCTTGCGCAGAGTTGACTGGCGGCTAAGCGGTTGAGTTTGCCGCCCCCGCCGCCTAACGTGGGCCGAACCTTTGGGAGCCACGCCATGCTGTCGGGCAAACGCATTCTTCTGATCATCGGCGGCGGTATCGCGGCCTATAAATCCCTGTTGCTGATCCGGTTGCTGAAAAGCGCGGGGGCGATGGTGACTCCGGTTCTGACCAAGGCTGGGGCAGAGTTCGTGACGCCGCTGTCGGTTTCGGCGCTGGCGGGGGAGCGGGTTTACAGCGACCTGTTCGATCTGACCGATGAGGCCGAGATGGGGCACATTCAGTTGAGCCGGGTCGCCGATCTGATCGTGGTGGCGCCCGCGACGGCGGATCTGATGGCGAAAATGGCGGGCGGGCGGGCGGATGATCTGGCCTCGACGCTGCTATTGGCCACCGATACGGCGGTGTTGGTGGCTCCGGCGATGAATGTGCGGATGTGGCAGCATCCGGCGACACAGCGCAATCTGGCGCAGCTGCGCGTGGACGGGGTGCAGGTTGTCGGCCCGGATGCGGGAGAGATGGCCTGCGGCGAGTTCGGGCAGGGGCGGTTGGCGGAACCAGAGGCGATTTTTGCAGCGATTCAGGCGGCTTTGGTGGAAGGCCCGCTGCTGGGCAAGCATGTGCTGGTGACATCAGGGCCGACGCATGAGCCGATTGACCCGGTGCGCTATATTGCCAACCGGTCCTCGGGGGCGCAGGGCACGGCGATTGCGGCGGCGCTGCGCGATCTGGGGGCAAGCGTGACGTTTGTGACCGGACCAGCGACGGTGCCTGCGCCGAGTGGCGTGCGGGTGGTGCGGGTGGAAACCGCGCGGGAAATGCTGGCGGCGGTCGAGGCGGCTTTGCCCGCCGATGCGGCGGTGATGGCGGCGGCGGTGGCGGATTGGCGGGTGGCCAATGCGGCGGGGTCGAAGATGAAGAAGGACGGCACGGGGAAGGCTCCGGTGCTGGAGTTTGCCGAGAACCCGGATATTCTGGCGACTGTTTCGCAGGGGGACATGCGGCCAAAGCTGGTGGTGGGTTTTGCTGCCGAAACCGACCGGGTTGAGGAATATGCCACGGCCAAGCGGCTGCGCAAAGGCTGTGACTGGATCGTCGCCAATGACGTTTCGCCTGCCACCGGCATCATGGGCGGCACGGAAAATGCGGTGACGGTGATTTCGGCGGCGGGGGCTGAGGTGTGGCCGCGGATGGGCAAGGACGCGGTGGCGCGGGCCTTGGCGGAACGGATTGCTGTGGCGCTGCAAAATTCTTGAAACAAGAATTTTGGTCGGAATTTTGAAGAAAAATTCCGGCGGTTCAACGGTATGAGGTAGGGTTGTTGTCGGGCGTCGGAGCCTCCGGCGGGGATATTTAGGCAGAGAGGATGACCGTGGCACTGGTGCAGGTGATGTGGGAGGACTGGGCAGATCGCGGGGTGCCGCTGCCTGCCTATCAGACGGCGGGGGCGGCGGGGGCGGATATTTGCGCCAATCTGCGGCCGGAAGATCGCACGGCGGGTGTGGTTCTGGCTCCGATGCAGCGGGTGATCGTGGCGACGGGGATTCGGGTGGCAATTGCGCCGGGGTTTGAAATGCAGATCCGGCCTCGGTCTGGTTTGGCGGTGAGGTTTGGCATTGCTGTGCCGAATACGCCGGGCACCATCGACAGCGATTATCGCGGGCCGTTGGGGGTGGCATTGGTCAATCTTGGGGCTGAAGCGTATGTGGTGCGGCATGGCGACCGGGTTGCGCAATGCGTGATAGCGCCGGTGGTGCAGGCGGCGTTTGAGGTGGTTGAGACGCTGGACGAGACGGCTCGTGGCGCGGGCGGGTTTGGATCAACCGGGATGGGGCAGGGATGACGCTGGTTCTGGGTCTTGCTGCGGCGTTATGGGGCTTGGGGTGGTTGCTGGGCACGCCCTTGCGGCTGCGCCTGGCGATGATCGGGCTGTTATGGGCGGCGGTGGTTTTGCTGAATTTCGCGCTTCCGGCGGTGCATGCGTTGCGGCAGGCGACGGGCGGCGATGCGCGGGTTTGGCTGGTGCTGGCTTTGGTGGCGGGTTTGGGCTTTGGCTATCGGGTGCTGCTGGGGCGGTTGAAGGCGCGTGTGGCGACACTGACTCCGGTTGCGGCGCGGGGCGCGTTTTCGGAGAGCGAGTTGGACCGTTACGCCCGCCATATTCTGCTGCGCGAAATTGGTGGGCCGGGGCAGCGTCGGTTGAAGGATGCCCGGGTTCTGGTGGTGGGAGCGGGCGGTCTGGGCTCGCCGGTGTTGCTGTATCTGGCTGCTGCGGGGGTGGGTTGCATTGGCATCATTGATGATGACAGCGTGGATGCCAGCAATTTGCAGCGCCAGATCATTCATACAGATCAACGCATTGGCATGGCAAAGGTGCGGTCTGCCGCCTTGGCGATGAAAGCGCTGAACCCCCATATCACGGTGCGGCCCTATCAGCGCCGCCTGACGCCCGAGATCGCGGCAGAGTTGGTGGCCGACTATGATCTGGTGCTGGATGGGTCGGACAATTTTGACACCCGCTATCTGGCGAACCGGGTCTGTGTGGCGGCGGGCAAGCCTTTGGTCGCTGCGGCGATTACTCAGTGGGAGGGGCAGCTTTCAGTCTATGATCCGGCCAGCGGTGGGCCGTGTTATGAGTGTGTTTTCCCGGTGCGGCCGGCCCCCGGCATGGTACCGACCTGCGCCGAGGCCGGCGTGGCGGCACCGTTGCCCGGCGTGATTGGCTCGATGATGGCGATGGAAGCGGTGAAGCGGCTTACCGGCGCGGGCGAGGGGCTGGTCGGGCGGCTGATGATCCATGACGCGCTTTATGCCGAAACGCGGGTGATCGGGGTGAAGAAGCGCGCCGATTGCCCGGTCTGCGGCGGGGCATTGACGCCAGCGGCGCGCCTCAGTTGATCTGACGCCTAGTCTTGGGTTGCGCCGCGACCAAACAACCCGGCCAAGGCGCGGCTGGTGGTGGCGCTGGTGCCGGGCTTCGGCAGGGCAACAAAGGGCAGCGGACGCGACAGTTCCATTGCGGCGAGGCCGACACGGGCAGTCAGCGCGCCATTGACCACGCCTTCGCCAAAGCGGCGCGACAGTTTGGCAAGGATACCGCCGCCAGCGACCGAACCGATCAGATCATCAGCGAGGGCAATAGCGCCAGCGCCCAGCAGGGCGGAAAATACCCGCCGCATCAGCCGCATGCTGCCAAGGCTGCCCGAGCGCCCGCCGTAGATTTCCGACAGGCGGCGGATCAGTTTGAGGTTGGCATAGAGCGCGGCTGCCACATCGGCCAGCGCCATTGGCACGAAGGCAGTGACGATGGCTACTTGCCGCGCGGCGGCTTCGACCTCGGCCAAGGCGGCGTGGTCGAGCGGGGCGAGTAGCTCGGTTTCGGCCAGCGACAGCAGGGCGTCGGCGTCGAAGACATCGGGCTGTTGCTCGGCCAGTTTCGCCAGACCCCACGCAGTGTCGGCGCGGTTGGCGTAGAGGCTGGCCAGACTGGCGACCACCGCGCGGGCGGCTTTCAGATCGCCCGTCGCACGGGCGGTTTCGGTATCGCTGCGCAGTTTGTCCAGCCTGGCCATGCGGGCGAAGGCGGAAAATTCGCGCAGGGCCATCACCAGTACAACGAAAAGCGCCAAGATCAGCAGGGCGAACGCCAGCCAGCCAAGGTAGCTATTGGAGGCAAACAGGCCGGTGACGAAGTTCCAAGCCGCCACCGACAAGATCAGGGTGAACAAGCTGCTGAACACCCAGAATGCAAAGCGGCTGAAGGCCGAACGCGGCTTGGCGGCCAGACGGGCGGCGGTTTGGAGGGGGCGGGTGGTCAGTTCGGGCACCGGGTTTTCGGCGGCGGGGTCGGCTTCGGCTCCATCATAGTCCACCACCAGCGGCGGGTGCAGGCGGGGTTCTTCGTTCAGATGCAGGGTCACAGCCGATCTCCGATCAGAAATTCCGCGGCGCGGTCAAGGCGGATGTGCGGCGGGCCGTCGCCAGGGCGCAGGCTGCTGCGGGCGGGCGCGAAGGCCATCAGCCCATAATCAGCATCGAGCCATTTCTCCGCACCTTCGCGGGCGGGCGACAGCAACCGCGCCGGGTCGCTGGGAAGCTGTCCGGGATACATCGCCACTTGTTTGCCAGTGTCGAGCAACCGCCCGCGCACCGCATCCAGTGCGACGCCGTCGCGGCTTAGGGTTTCCTCGACTGTGCAGCGCAAGGAGGCCATCGAGATCGCCATGGTTTCGGCACCGGCGAAATCGGCGCGCGATTGCGCCTCGCGCAGCATCGCCTGCATGATCGCGGTCAGGCGTGGATGTTGGCTGTGGTGCAGATGGTCGGCCTTGGTGGCGGCGAAGAGGATTTTTTCCACCCGCTTGCCGCCCAGAAGGCCAGACAGCCAGCCGTTGCGGCCGGGACGGAAGGCGGCTAGCACTTCGGCCATGGTGCGGCGCAGGTCTTCGACGGCACGCGGGCCTTGGTGGATGGCTCCCAGCACATCGACCAGCACGATCTGACGGTCAATTTTGGCGAAATGGTCGCGGAAGAACGGCTGCACGACGCGGGATTTATAGGCGTCGTAGCGGCGCTGCATCTCGCGCCACAGGCTGTTGCGTGGCGCCGTGGCGGGCTGCGGCAAGGGGGCGAAGGTCAGCACCGGCGAGCCTGCCAGATCGCCCGGCAGCAAAAACCGCCCCGGCGTGCAATCCGACCAACCGGCGGCGCGGGCGGCGGTCAGGTAGGCGGTGAAACTGACGGCAAGCGCCTGCGCCTTGGTTTCATCCAGCCGCAAGCTGCCATCCTCGGCGCGGGCGGTGGCCATGAAATCGGCGGCCTCGGCGCGCTTGGCGATCCGGTCGAGCGTGGTTTCCGACCATTCGGCGTAGGTCTTGTCCAGCAGTGCAAGGTCCAGCAGCCATTCGCCGGGGTAATCGACGATATCGACATGCACGACGCGCGGGCCAGCTAGGCTACCGAAAAAGCCGGAGGGGCGGACGCGGAACGAGAGCCGCAGTTCGGACACTGCGCGGGTGGATTGCGGCCAGCGTGGATCGTTGCCGGTCAGCGCGGCGAGGTGATCTTCATAGGCAAAGCGGGGCAGCGTGTCGTCGGGCTGCGGCTGCAGATAGACCGCCTCGATACGGCCCTGTGCTTGTGCCGACAGTTGCGGCATCCGGCCCCGGTCCAGCAGGTTGGCCACCAGCCCGGTGATGAACACGGTTTTGCCTGCGCGCGACAGGCCAGTGACGCCCAGCCGCAGCACGGGTTCAAAGAACACGCCGGAAACCGAGGCGACAGCCCCTTCGATCTGGCGGGAAATCCCGTCGGTAATGCCTGAGAACACGCGTCGGCCCCTTGTGGTTGCGCAGAACATAAGCAGCGCGGCGGTGTTTTGGAAGCCATGGACAGGCGCTTGCAGTTTGGGTAACCGGGGGCATGCCCAGATATGCGATGCTTATTGATTACGACGGTGGACCGTTCAACGGCTGGCAGCGCCAGGCCGGTGGGCAATTGACCGTGCAAGGCGCCATCGAGGCCGCCTTGGCGCGGCTGGAACCGGGGCCGCACACCATCGCGGCGGCAGGACGGACGGATTCGGGCGTGCATGCGACGGGGCAGGTGGCGCATTGCGATCTGGCGAAGGAATGGGACACGTTCCGGCTGGCCTCGGCGCTGAATGCGCATCTGCGCCCGTATCCGGTGGCCGTGCTGGCGGTGGTGAAGGTTGGTGAAGATTTCCACGCCCGCTTTTCCGCGCGTGAGCGGCGCTATATGTTCCGGCTGGTGGCCCGGCGTGCACCGGCGACGCATGACAAAGGCCGGGTCTGGCGGGTGCATACCGCGTTGGACCTGGAGGCGATGCGGGCGGGGGCGGCGCATCTGTTGGGCAAGCACGATTTTACCACCTTCCGGTCAACCTATTGTCAGGCCGCCAGCCCGGTGAAGACGCTGGATGAAGTGTCGATTGTCGAACTGCCCTATCCTGCAGGGGTGGAGTACCGCTTTACGCTGCGGGCGCGGAGTTTTCTGCACAATCAGGTGCGCTCGATTGTCGGCACGCTGGAGCGGGTCGGGGCTGGGGCATGGTCGCCTGATCAGGTAAAGGCGGCGCTGGTGGCAGCGGATCGCACGGCTTGCGGCCCGGTGTCGCCGCCGGATGGGCTATACATGACCGGGGTGGGTTATCCGGTGGACCCTTTCGCGGGGGCCTAGAACAACGATTTTCAGACGAAAATCGTGGGGGGCTCTCTGCCCCCCGCATTTGCAGGCAAATGCGCGCCCCGAGGATATTTGCGCAGAGAGGATGACCAGAAGGGTTCAGGCACCCCGACGGGAGAACGGATCTTGTCGCAGGGTGCCATCCCCTCTGGCGGTCATCGGCGTCCCCGCCTGTACCGCATCTTCAGGCTCGTCGATTCGGGTAAATATCCGGTTAAGCTTAGAGCGGGTTGCGGTCAATTGGTTTCGTACCCGGCAGCTTTGAAGAAGTTGTAGCATTCTTCGTCGGTGAAGAGTTCGCAGACCTGGCCTAC
>WRPH01000027.1 GCA_009773375.1 Paracoccaceae bacterium | reverse complement strand
GCTGGCAGTGATCCGCGGTCTGGCCGACGAAGGCCGCACCATGATCCTTGTGACCCATGAAATGAAGTTCGCCCGCGAGGTCGCAAGCCATGTGATCTATCTGCACAATGGCGTCATCGAAGAAGAAGGCCCACCCGATGCGCTGTTTGGTGATCCAAAATCGGATCGCCTGAAACAGTTTCTGAAATCCGTGGGTTAACCCGGAAACTTAAACCAACTTGTGAGGATTGACTATGAAGAAACTCGCCCTTGCTGCCGCCGTTCTGCTGTCTTTCGGCTCGGCTGCCGTCGCGCAGCAAGTCAAGATCGGCATCGCCTCCGAAGCCTACCCGCCCTTCGCCTCGCCGGATGCCTCGGGTAACTGGGTCGGCTGGGAGGTGGATATCATCAACGCCGTCTGCAAGGCGGGTGCGATGGATTGTGTGATCACCCCGGTGGCGTGGGATGGCATCATCCCGTCGCTGACCTCGGGGCAGATTGATGTGATCATGGCGTCAATGTCGATCACCGATGATCGCCTGCAAACTATTGATTTTTCTAACAAATACTACAACACGCCGACTGTGATCGTCGGTGCCAAGGGTGTCGAGATTGCCCCCACCTCCGAAGGTCTGGCGGGCAAGATCATCGGCGTGCAGGCCTCGACCATCCACGAAGCCTATGTGAGCCAGTATTTCGCCCAGACCGCCGCCGAAGTGAAGGTCTACCAGACTCAGGATGAGGCAAACCAGGATCTTGCCGCTGGCCGCGTCGATGCGGTGCAGGCCGACAGTATTGCGCTGGACGCGTTTTTGGCTTCGGAGGCGGGCGCGGCCTGCTGCGAGCTGAAAGGCGCTGTCGCCGATGATCCGGCAATCCTGGGCAAGGGCGTCGGTGCGGGCATCCGTAAAGGCGAAGATGATCTGAAGGCCAAGCTGAACGCCGCCATCGCCGCCATCATCGCCGACGGCAGCTATGACGCGATTACGAAAAACTATTTCGCCTCGTCGATCTACGGCGGCTAAGCATGTTTGCCGGGGCGCTTGCCGCCTCTACGCTGGAGCTTCTGGCCCTTTCGCCTCCCGGTTGGGGGGCGACGCTGTTGTCTGGTCTGGCGAACTCGGTGCTGATCGCGCTGGGGGCGTTTGCGCTGGGGTTGGCGATTGGAGTAGGCGGCGCTTACGGCAAGCTATATGGCAGCCCCTTGGTGAAGGACCTGCTGGCGATCTACACCACCATAGTGCGCGCCGTGCCAGAGCTGGTGCTGATCCTGATCCTGTATTTCGCCGTCACCGATATGGTCAATCAGGCGCTGATCAGCTTTGGCTACGCGCGCATCCAGATTTCCGGCATCGCCGCCGGCATTGGCGTGCTGGGGGTTGTGCAGGGTGCCTACGCGACCGAAGTGTTGCGCGGCGCGATCCTTGCGGTGCCTGCAGGTCAGATCGAGGCTGCCCGTGCCATGGGCATGCCCGCCACCCTGTTGGCGCGGCGGATCACCCTGCCGCTGATGCTGTCTTTCGCGATTCCCGGCCTTGCCAATCTGTGGCTGGTGGCCACCAAGGATACCGCCCTGCTGGCCGTCGTTGGTTTTGCGGAGCTGACCCAGCAGACCCGGCAGGCGGCCTCGACCACCAAGGCGTTCTTCACCTTCTTCATGGCCGCCGGGGTGTTGTATCTGCTGCTGTCCATCGTCTCGACCCTGCTGTTCAACCGGCTGGAGCAATGGGCGCGCAAGGGGCAGCGGAGCATGGGGGGCTAGATGCGCGCGCTGTTGGTTCCCAGACGGTTGATCATGCTGGCACTGGCGGTGGCGCTGGTCCTTTGGTGCGCGGTCTCGCTGCGCTGGGATTGGCTGGGCAACCCGAAGTATCAGGCGCTGATCATGCAGGGCATCTGGAACACTGTCTGGATTTTGGCCGTCACCATGGTTCTGGGCATGCTGCTGGCGATCCCGCTGGGTTTGGCGCAGGCGGTGGGGCCGTGGTATCTGGCCACCCCGGCGCGGGTGTTTTGTGGGGTCATCCGGGGCACGCCGCTGCTGCTGCAACTTTGGCTGCTTTACTACGGTATCGGCACGCTGTTCCCCTCGATCCCGTGGATCCGGCAATCCGAGCTGTGGCCGATCTTGCGGCAGGCCTGGCCCTATGCGGTGCTGGCGCTGACGCTGTCGGTGGCGGGTTATGAGGGCGAGGTGATGCGAGGGGCGTTCAAGGGTGTTCCGCATGGCCAGCTGGAGGCTGCGAAGGCGATGGGGATGCCGCGCTTTACAATCTTCCGCCGCATTTGGCTGCCGCAAGCGCTGCATCGGGTGCTGCCGACTTTGGGCGGCGAGACGGTGCTGCAGATGAAGGCGACGCCGTTGGTGGCCACGATTACGGTGGTGGATATCTATGCGGTATCGAGCCGGGTCCGGCAGGATACCTTCATCGTCTACGAGCCACTGTTGTTGCTGGCGGTGGTCTACATGGCGATCGCGGCGCTGATCGTGCTGCTGTTCAAATGGTTTGAAAGCCGGTTTCCCAACAAGGCGGCGTGAGGCTGCGTCCACATGCGGACAGTGATCGTTCGCTATTTATTACAATGGCTTGGGTTTTGACGTTTACCTTGCCTTAAGCAAGCTGAGCTGGCGGTTGCAGGCAGGCTATGGGTGCGGCTGGCCTTTGGCCTTGCAGCAGCCGCCGCGCGGCATAGGATGCCGAAAAATCCAGAGATGCGAGGGCGTTATGACCAAATCTTCCAGCTATCCGATCACGCCGCGCAGCCGGGTCAAGCGGTTCCATGAGCGGGGCGATCATGAGCGGGCGGCGGTGCATGCGGTGTTGGATGCGTCGATGCTGGCGCATGTGGCCTATGTGATGGACGGGCAACCCTATTGCACGCCGACGACGCATTGGCGGGTGGGGGATTGGCTGTATTGGCACGGCTCTTCTGCCAGCCGGATGCTGAAGCAGCAAAAGGCGGGGGTGCCGGTTTGCGTGACGGTGACGCTGCTGGATGGGCTGGTGCTGGCGCGGTCGGGGTTCAATCATTCGGTGCAGTATCGCTCGGCCATGTGTTTCGGGACGGCGCGGATCATTGACGGGGCGGCGGAGAAGGACGCGGCGTTGCGGGCGGTGGTGGACCGGTTCTTCCCCGACCGGACGGCGGCGCTGCGGCCGATTTTGCCGCAAGAGGCCAAGGCGACGATGGTGGTGGGCATGCAGATCGAGGAGGCCTCGGCCAAGATCGGCGCTGAGGGGGTTTGCGATGAGGACGACGATTATGCGCTGCCGATCTGGGCGGGGGTGATTCCGCTGACCACGGTGTTGGGAGCGGCGGAACCTTGCCCGCGACTGTTGCCGGGAGTGGAGCGGCCGGAGGGGCTGGCGGCCTATCGTGAGGGGCGGCGGCTGGATGAGGTGTTGCTGGACATGCAGCGGGAATTTGAGGGCAAGGCTGGGTAGGTTGATGGGCTGTCCGCGTGTGGGCAGAGGTGCGCTGTGTGGAAAATCAATGTGTTACGGGGGCGTGTTCAGGAAGTTTTAACGGTTTTGAGGTTTGTTACCGGCTTTCTGGTCGTCGTTGGCGGAGCCTCCGGCTAACCGGATTGCGGCTGCAATCCGGTCTGAGTATTTTTGCCAAGATGAAGCGAAATTTTAGGTAAATTTTAGCGAGTTGTCGGGCTGGCTTGGGTTTGTGGCGGGCGCAGGCGGGGAGCGTTAGCATCAGTTACACAGGCTTTGGGTTTGCAGGGCGTCGCCAAAATACGAGACTTTGAAAAATGCCACGTTGCAGCCGGAGGGGGAAAACGCCAGCGGCGGCTCGATGCGGCCTCTGATGACGTGTCGCCATGTCGATGTGCCGTTGTCTGCCTGCACCACCTCGTAAAGGCCACGGCGCTGGTAGGATAGCGGAAAGCCGGAGGCATGAACATAGATCTTGCCGTTCACTGCATAGATATTCTCTTGCGTGTAACAGCCGCAGCCGCAGGAAAAACAGGCGAGCTTTTCGGGTTGATAAAGCAGGTCTTCAGCGGGCAGCAGCAGGGTTTCGACGACATTCAAGTCACGGCCCAGCCACCATGCGGTGCGGTGGCAGGTTGCATCCTGATTGGGGTTGCACTGGGTTTGGAAGGCAAAGAACCGCCCGGCAGGAGCATGCCAGATCACGGCGGGGGGGCGACAGGGGGGCGGGGTATCGCTGCGGCAGCGGGATCATTTCGGCGGTGCCGGCGCTGAAGGTCAGCAATCTTATCTGACCCAAATGCCGGTAGGTCTGAAACGGGATCGGCACACAGCGCCACAGTGCCCTCACCCAAAAGCAGGAGCAAAGCCAGCCAAAGTGCCGTTCTGGCGTTTCGGCTGATCTTCATGCGGCGCGCCTTTTACCCGGCTATGCCGCATTTCGCCCGAGGTAGGGTGTGTGAAAGCGCGGCTTTCACGCACCGCGGCTTCAGCTGCCGCCCAGACGCAGTCGCGCGAACAGCACGCAGCCGTCGAGGCCGTTCTTCACCGCTTGCAGATCGCCGCGGCGCAGCCAATCCAGCCACAGCCCGTCCAGCGTTGCCATGATCAGATCGGCGACGGCGGGAACGCGGTCATAGGCGTAGCCTGCGGCGATACGGTCGAGCAGACGCTCCACCGCCTCGCGGTGGCTGGTGTAGAGGTCGCGCTCGATGCTGGCGATTTCGGGACGGGTGAGGGCGGCTGACCACAGATCGACCTTCATGCGCAGATGTGCGGGCGTCATCAGATCGGCGGTGAAGCCTGCGCGCAAAAAGCGGTCGAGGCGTTCCGAGGGCGTGCCGCCCGGCTGGATCAGCGCCAGCCGTCCGGCGGCCTGCACCTGTTCGGCGGCGATGCGGAAGGCGGCGGCGAGGATCTCGGCCATATCCTTGTAGTGATAGGTCAGATGGCCCAGCGACATGCCCGCCTCGGCGGCGACCTTGCGCGCGGTCAGGCCGGAGTGGCCGACGCTTTGCAGGCTGCGAAGTGCTGCCTCGGCGATCTGTTTGCGGCGGTCGTCGGTGGTCATGCGCTGTTGCGGGCGGGGCAGGTTGGGCGAAACGGGCACGGGTTCAGGCATCATCAACTTTCTGGCGGGGCGCATCCCCCTTCACTTTCTGCCCCTATTCCCGCAGAAGGGCAACGCCAAGACAGGAGTTGCCATGACACATTTCGGCTTTGCGCTGCACGCGACCGACGGCCGGGCGCGGACCGGGGTGATCAGCACCCCGCGCGGCGAGATTCGCACGCCTGCTTTCATGCCGGTGGGCACGGCGGGCACGGTCAAGGCGATGCTGCCGGAATCGGTGCGCGCCACCGGGGCGGATATTCTGCTGGGCAACACCTATCATCTGATGTTGCGCCCGACGGCGGAACGGATTGCCGCTTTGGGCGGCTTGCACAAGTTCATGAACTGGCAGCGGCCTATTCTGACGGATTCGGGCGGGTTTCAGGTGATGAGCCTGTCATCCTTGCGCAAGATGTCGGAGGAGGGGGTGAAATTCTCCAGCCATATCGACGGCAGCAAGCACATGTTGACGCCCGAACGCAGCATGGAGATTCAGCGCTTGCTCGGGTCTGATATCGTGATGTGTTTTGACGAATGTCCGGCGCTGCCTGCAACCGATGAGGTGGTGGCAAAGTCGATGCGGATGTCGATGCGGTGGGCCGAGCGCAGCCGCGTGGCGTTCGGCGATCGGCCGGGGCATGCGTTGTTTGGCATCATGCAGGGCGGGGTGAACCGCGATCTGCGCGAGGAATCGGCGAAAGCGCTGCAGGGCATCGGCTTTGACGGCTACGCGGTGGGCGGGCTTGCGGTGGGCGAGGGGCAAGAGGCGATGCTGGGGGTGCTGGACTATGCGCCGGGCATGCTGCCAGATGACAAGCCGCGCTATCTGATGGGGGTGGGCAAGCCCGACGATATCGTGGGCGCGGTGGAGCGTGGCATCGACATGATGGATTGCGTGTTGCCGTCGCGCTCGGGGCGGACCGGGCAGGCGTGGACGCGGATGGGGGCGATCAATCTGAAGAACGCCCGCCACAAGGATGATCCGCGCGCGCTGGATGAGGCTTGCGGCTGCCCGGCCTGCCGCAGTTATAGTCGCGCCTATCTGCACCATGTGGTGAAGGCGGATGAGATCATCGGCTCGATGCTGCTGACCTGGCACAATCTACACTATTATCAGGAGTTGATGCAGGGGCTGCGCGATGCGATTGCCGGGCAGCGGTTGGCGGCGTTTGTGGCGGCGTTTCATGCGCGGCGTGCCGAGGGCGATATAGAACTGTTGTGATGGGCTGTTGTGACGGGGTGATTTTTGAAAAAAAATCGTCGCGGAATTTTGGTAAAATTCCGCGGCGGGCGGTGGTGGTTCCGCACAATTTGTAGCGATTTGCGCCCTTGCCCCGGCCAGATCACAGGCGCATGATTGGCCTTAGCGCGGTGGTTGACAGGTCAGCCCCGCACCCCCAGATAAGATGCCGAAGGGGAGGGCTGCCGTGCTGCCGTTGGATCGGGGCCAAGGTCTTCCTGCCAGATAAGGATACGCACATGAACGATACCCTCTCCACGAGTTACCCGGTTTTGCCGCTGCGGGATATCGTGGTCTTCCCGCATATGATCGTGCCGCTGTTCGTTGGCCGCGAGAAATCGGTGCGGGCGCTGGAAGAGGTTATGGCGGACGACAAGCAGATCTTGCTGTCGAGCCAGATTGACCCTTCCGTCGATGACCCGGCCACCGATGGCATCTACCCGATTGGCGTGCTTGCCAATGTGCTGCAGTTGCTGAAACTGCCCGATGGCACCGTCAAGGTGCTGGTCGAAGGCAAGTCGCGGGTGAAGATCACCGAGTTTGTTGAAAACCCCAGCTTCTTTGAAGCCCGCGCTGAGCGGTTGGATGAAGTGCCCGGCGACAAGGCCAGCGCCGATGCGATGCTGCGCGCGGTGGCGGAGGAATTCGAACGCTACGCCAAGATCAAGAAAAATATCCCCGAAGAGGCGCTGTCTGCCGTTTCGGAAACGCGGGAGCCGAACCGTCTGGCCGATCTGGTCGCGGGGCATCTGGGCGTGGATGTGGCCTTGAAGCAGGACCTGCTGGAAACCCTGGACGTCGCCGAGCGGCTGGAAAAGGTCTATGGCCAGATGCAGGGCGAAATGTCGGTGCTGCAGGTCGAAAAGAAGATCAAGACCCGGGTGAAAAGCCAGATGGAGCGCACCCAGCGCGAATATTATCTGAATGAGCAGATGAAGGCCATTCAGAAGGAGCTGGGCGACGGCGAGGATGGCCAGAACGAACTGGCCGAACTTGAAGCGCGGATCAAGGCGACCAAATTCTCGAAAGAGGCGCGCGACAAGGCCGAGGGTGAGCTGAAAAAGCTGAAATCCATGAGCCCGATGAGCGCGGAAGCGACCGTTGTGCGCAACTATCTGGATTGGCTGCTGGGCGTGCCGTGGGGGGTGTCTTCCCGCGTCAAGAAAGATCTGGCTGCGGCGCAAAAGGTGCTGGATGCAGATCACTATGGTCTGGAAAAGGTCAAGGAACGCATCGTCGAATATCTGGCGGTGCAGGCACGGTCCACCAAGCTGAAGGGGCCGATCCTGTGCCTCGTCGGGCCTCCGGGCGTGGGTAAGACCAGCCTCGGGCGGTCTGTTGCGAAGGCAACCGGGCGGGAGTTCATCCGGATTTCGTTGGGTGGCGTGCGCGACGAATCCGAAATCCGTGGCCACCGGCGGACCTATATCGGCTCGATGCCGGGTAAGATCATTCAGGCGCTGAAGAAGGCGAAAACCACCAACCCGCTGATCTTGCTGGATGAAATTGACAAGATGGGTCAGGATTTCCGTGGCGATCCGGCAAGCGCGATGCTGGAGGTGCTGGACCCGGAACAGAACTCCACCTTCATCGACCACTATATGGAGGTTGAATACGATCTGTCGAACGTGATGTTCATCACCACGGCCAACAGCTACAACATGCCGGGGCCGCTGCTTGACCGGATGGAGATCATTCCGCTGTCGGGCTATACCGAGGATGAAAAGCGCGAAATCGCCAAGGGCCATCTGGTGCCGAAGCAGATTGCCGGTCATGCCTTGAAGAAGGGTGAATTCAGCATCACCGACGCCGCGCTGACCGAGATGATCCGCACCTATACGCGGGAAGCCGGGGTGCGGAATCTGGAACGCGAAATCGCCAAGCTGGCGCGTAAAGCGGTGACCGAGATCGTCAAGAAAACCGCGAAAGTGGTGGAAGTGACGGAGGACAAGCTGGAAGGCTATCTCGGCGTCAAGCGTTACCACTATGGTCTGGCGGAACAGACCGATCAGGTCGGCGTGGTGACGGGGCTGGCCTGGACGTCTGTGGGCGGCGATCTGTTGCAGATCGAAGCGCTGCGGCTGCCGGGCAAGGGCCGGATGAAGACCACCGGCAAGCTGGGCGATGTGATGAAGGAATCCATCGAAGCGGCGGCGTCGTTTGTGCGCTCGATCAGCCCCGAACTGGGGGTGAAGCCGCCGAAATTCGAGACGATGGATATTCACGTCCACGTCCCGGAAGGGGCGACGCCGAAGGATGGGCCGTCGGCTGGCTTGGCGATGGTGACCTCGATCGTGTCGGTGATCACCGGGATTCCGGTGCGCAAGGATATCGCGATGACGGGTGAAGTCACCCTGCGCGGCAATGCCTTGCCGATTGGTGGGTTGAAGGAAAAACTGCTGGCGGCGCTGCGCGGCGGGATCAAGACGGTGTTCATTCCGGCTGAGAATGAAAAAGACCTGATCGAGATTCCCGATAACGTCAAAGTCGGCTTGCAGATCATTCCGGTGACCAACGTGCGCGAGGTGCTGGCGCAGGCTTTGGTGCGGCAGCCCGAGCCGGTGGAATGGGACGAGGCCGCCGAAGAGGCGGCAGCGGCGGCGCGGGCACTGGCTGCGGGCAATGCTTCGGCAGCCACCGCGCATTGAGGCGGACTTGATCTGATGGAAAGGCGCAGCGTGATTGCTGCGCCTTTTTACTTGGGTTTCGGATGGTAAAGCCGCCACGGCGGGGGAAAAAGCTTGCAGCGATAGTTTTCTGTTAAGAAAGTATCTTGTAGGGTTGTTTCCAAAATAGAACCAATAGGGGACAGGCCAGAATGGCAACCAAGACTGCCGCGCAACCCGCAGCCAAGGCCGCAAACCGCAAGCCCGCTGCCAAGAAACCGACCGCCGCCAAGGCAAGCCCTGCCAAAGTCGCCATGGAAACCGCCATACCGGCAGAGGAACAGACGATGATGCAAAGCGCAGATCATGCCGACGATGCGGCGGCCAAGGTTGTGGCGCAACTGCGGCTGAAAGACCTGATCGAGCGGGTGGCCTCGGCGTCGGATCAGAACAAGAAAGATGTGCGGCTGATCGTCGAGGCGACGCTGGCCGAACTGGCCAGGGCGCTGGAAACCGGCGAATCGCTGAACCTGCCGCCCTTGGGCAAGATACGGATTGCCAACCAGCGCAGCGATGAAGCCGGGTTGATGATGACGCTGAAACTGCGGCGCAACACGGAAAAGAAGCCGGGCAAAAATGATGACAAAGAGGCTCTTGCAGAGGCCAGCGAAGCCAGCTAAACACCGCGCCAACGGGAGATTAGCTCAGCGGTAGAGCGCATCGTTCACATCGATGATGTCAGGGGTTCAAATCCCTTATCTCCCACCATCCTTACAAAACGCGTCCCAAACGGGGCGCGTTTTTGTTTGATGCGGCGGGGTTTACCTGCTTGCATCCGCGCGGCGGGCTGGGTAAATGCAGCGCAGGGCGGGCTGTTAGCTCAGTTGGTAGAGCGTCTCGTTTACACCGAGAATGTCGGCGGTTCGAGTCCGTCACGGCCCACCATTTACCACATCTCTGCGCGTTTGCGCACAGTGACCGCGCAAATCCGGGTCTGTGTGTGCGCGGGCTTTGCGCCTATCTTTCTGGCAAGAGATGGAGGCCAAGATGAGCTGGAACCCCTTGCTGGATGCGTCGATTCCGATTGGCGATCAGGTTGATGCGATTGAAACGGTGATCATTCCGCGTGCCCGCGATCTGGGCGGATTCGAGGTGCGCCGGGCGCTGCCTTCGGTGCAGCGGCAGATGGTGGGGCCGTTCATCTTTTTTGATCAGATGGGCCCGGCGGAGTTTATCACCGGCAAAGGTGTCGATGTGCGGCCACATCCGCACATCGGGCTTTCGACGGTGACGTATCTGATCAGAGGCCGGATGCACCACCGCGATTCTTTGGGCACCGATGCCTGGATCACGCCGGGCGAGGTCAATCTGATGCAGGCGGGGCATGGCATCACCCATTCCGAACGCACCGACGGCGCGATGCGGCAGGCACCGCATCAGCTGTTTGGTTTGCAGACCTGGCTGGCGTTAAGTCAGGCGCAGGAAGATGCCGCGCCGGAGTTTCATAACCTGCGGGCGGCGGATTTGCCGTTGCTGGAGGCCGAGGGCAAGTCGGTCCGGTTGATTCTGGGCAGCGCCTGGGGAGAATCGGTGCCGCTGCCGCTGTCATCGGACACCTTTTACGCCGATGCGACGCTGGAGCCGGGGGCGAGCTTGCCGCTGCCCGATAACCACGAAGATCGCGGGGTTTATGTGCTGGGCGGTGAGGTGTCGCAGGGCGGGCAGGCCTATGGCGTGGGCCAGATGCTGGTGTTTCGCCCCGGCGATGGCATTTCGCTGAAGGCTGGGCCTTTCGGCGCGCGGATCATGCTGCTGGGCGGCGCTACGATGGATGGGCCGCGCCATATCTGGTGGAACTTTGTCGCCTCCAGCAAGGACCGCATCGAGGCGGCGAAAGCGGCGTGGCGGGCGGGGGATTGGGCGCATGGCCGCTTCCAACTGCCGCCCGGCGATGATGCTGAATTCATCCCGGCACCAGATCGTTGAAAAACCTCGCCTTACCCGCTTGACGCCGCCGAGGGCCTTGCGTAATACCCCGACACGCCAAGGGAAACCTTGGTGCTTCGGGAAACCGAGGGCAAAGCGGCGGTGGTAGCTCAGTTGGTTAGAGTACCGGCCTGTCACGCCGGGGGTCGCGGGTTCGAGCCCCGTCCACCGCGCCATTTCACCCTATATGCAAGATCAGGAATATGATGTAAGCCTTCGGAAAACCCGGAGGCTATATGTCATTTCTCGATCAAATCCCGCTGAGTATTCTGGTGGTTGCTTGCCTGACACTGGGCCTCGCGCCGTTTGTGCCAGAGCCGCATATCTGGGAAAAGCTGAAGATGCTGGTGGCCGGTGAGCTGGTAAAGCCGGTGGATATGTTCGATCTGGCGCTGCATGCGGCACCGTTTGTGGTGCTGGGGCTGAAACTGCTGCGGCTGGCGACGGCACCGCAAGCCTAAGGTTCCGGCAGGCTTGACCGGCAGGGGAGCCGATGCAGCCGAAATCCTATCGCCCGGAAATTGACGGCTTGCGTGCGATTGCGGTGGCGGGCGTGGTGTTTGGCCATGTCGGGGTGTCGCTGTTTCACTCCGGTTTTGCCGGCGTGGATCTCTGCTTCGGGATATCGGGCTTGATGATGGGTGGCATTGTCAGCGCTGTTCGTGATGATTCTGGCGACCGTGCCGTTTGGTCTGCCGCAGAACTTTCGCTCTTGCTGCGGCGGGACGGTGGCCTTTGGCGAGGTGCAGCCTGAAACGGCGAATGGGCGCGGGGGGCCGCTCCGATATGACAACTATCACCTGTCGCAGCCCGCAGCCGATCTGATGGCACAGGCGCTGTTGCCCGGCATCCTTGCCGGATTGGGCCGTGCTACACGCTAAAGCTGCATCCGATACCGCACATGGCCGTCATCCGGGGTGAAACTGTCATAGAGCTTGCGGGCGGTTGCGTTGCTGGCGTCGGTGTTCCAATAAAGCCGCTGCCAGCCGTTTGCGCGGGCAAGGCCAATCAGATCTTCGATCAGCGCCCGGCCGATGCCCTTGCCGCGCGCGGTGGGGCTGACGAACAGATCCTCCAGATAGCAATCATCGCCCATCACCCAGGTGGAGGGGTGGTGCTGGTGGATGGCAAAGCCCAGCAGCTGATCGCCCTCCACCGCCAGCCGGGCTTTCAGCGGGCTGGCCGGATCCAGCAGCCGCGCCCAGGTGAAGGCGGTAATCTCGGGCGCAAGGCTGACCTCGTAATAGTCCAGAAACCCCTGCCAAAGCCCGCGCCAGCCTGCTTCATCGGTTGCGCTGCAATCCCTGATCTGCACCAACGGTCATCCTCTCTGTTCAAATATCCTCGGGGGGGAGCGGGGTGGCGCAGCCAAGCCGCGTGGGGGGCAGACAGCCCCCCTCGGTTTCAGGCGTTCAGGCCAGCTTCGCCAGCACCCGCGCCCAGGACCGGATGCCCTTGTGAAAGCACTCCAGATCATATTTCTCGTTCGGGCTATGGATCTGGTCATCGTCGCGGCCAAAACCGATCAACATGGCGTCCATGTCGAGATAGGTCTTGAAATAGCCCGCAATCGGGATCGAGCCGCCGCAGCCGACATAGGCGGCGGGGATGCCCCACTCGTCGGTCAGCGCTTGCCGGGCGGCTTCAAACGCCGGGTTGGCGATCGACATCACGCCGGCGGGGGAATTGCCGTGGCTGTGGAACTCGACGCGGCAATCGGCGGGCAGCTGGTCTTGCACCCATTTGCGGAAATGTTCGCGGATGGCGAAGGGATCTTGTTCGCCGACCAGCCGGAACGACACTTTTGCATGCGCCTCGGCGGGCAGCACGGTCTTGAAGCCGTCGCCGGTGTAGCCACCCCAGATGCCGTTGATTTCCGCCGTCGGGCGCGACCACAGCATTTCCAGCGGCGTGCGGTCCTGTTCGCCCGCAGGCACTGACAGGCCGACATCGCCCAAGAATTTCGCATGATCAAACGCCAGCGATTGCCACTGGGCGCGGATCGCGTCGGGCAGTTCGGTGACGCCATCGTAGAAATGCGGGATGGTGATGCGGCCGGTGGCGTCGGTCATATTGGCGAGGATTTTCGACAGCACCCGGATCGGGTTGGCGGCGGCACCGCCATACATGCCCGAATGCAGGTCTTTGTTGGGGCCATGAATGGTCAGTTCCTCGCCCAGCAAGCCGCGCAGCATGGTGGTGATGGCGGGGGTGGTTGATTCGAACAGGCCGGTATCACAGATCAGCGCGATATCGGCGCGCAACTCGGCGGCGTTTTGCTGCATGAACGGGATCAGGCTGGGCGAGCCGGATTCTTCCTCGCCCTCCAGAAAGATCGTCAGTTTGCCGGGCAGGCTGCCGTGGACGGCCTTCCAGGCGCGGCAGGCCTCAAGGAAGGTCATCAGCTGGCCCTTGTCATCGGCGGCACCGCGGGCGCGGATCACGCGGCCTGCGGGGGTGTCCTGAATTTCAGGATCAAACGGGTCGCGGTCCCACAGCGACAGCGGATCGACCGGCTGCACGTCATAATGGCCGTAAAACAGCAGGTGTTTGTCACCGGTCCCGCCGTGTGCGACCACCATCGGGTGGCCGGGAGTGGGGCGGCTGGAGGCGTCAAAGCCCAGATCCTGCAGATCGGCCACCAGCCAGTCGGCGGCCTCGGCGCAGGCGGGCTTGAAGGCCGGGTCGGTGGAAATCGACGGGATGCGCAGCAGGTGCATCAGGCGGTCCAGCGCCTGCGGCAGGTCAGCGTCGATGCGGGCAAGCACGGCATCAAGGGTCATCGCGGTCTCCGGATTTTGAATTGCTGCGGCGAGCCTATCAGGCAACGGGGGACTGTCCAGAGCGGGCGTGCTGCGCTAGAAGAGCCGAAATTCACAAAAGCCGGAGGGTTCGGCATGAAGCAGGTTCTGTGCGGCACATCGGTTCTGGTGCTGGCTTTGGTCGGGATGGCTGGGGCAGAGGTGATCGATGGCAAGACTGCCAAGGCGGCGCTGTTTGCCCCGGTGACGGCTGAAGTAGAGATATTGGCCGAGGCGGGCTTGCCCGACGATCAGGCCAAGGCGCTGGAAATGGTTGGCGGCCAGCAGCCTTATTATGGCGCGATTGCGATCTCGCCCGATGCGGGGCTGATGTCGGAAGCCACGGTGGCAGCGGCGAATTACCATGATACCGAGGCAGCCGCGAAAGTGGCGCTGGCGGAATGTGATGCCAAGAAGACTGGCAAAACCTCCTGTGTGGTGGCGGCGCTGATCCGGCCCGAGGGCTGGGAAGCGCGCGGTCTGCAGCTGTCTTCGGATGCCACGGCGGGTTTCAACGCCGATTACAAGGATGGCGCGTTGGCGGTTTCGAACAGCACCGGGGCTTGGGGTGTGGGCGCTGATGCGGCGGCGGCGCTGGCAGCTTGTGCTGCGCTGAAAGATCAGACCAAAGACTGTGTCGTGCTGATCGCGAAGTGATAGAGTAGGGGGGCGGCAAATTGCCCCCTTTCGTTTTGCCGAAACTTGACAGAAGTCAAGGTGACTTGCCCGCATATCTTTTAGAAGCGGTGCCAAGGATCAGGAGACCGCCATGAACTACGATGCCGCCCTAGATGTTGCCATTCAGCGTTTGCACGATGAAGGCCGTTATCGCACGTTTATTGATATCGAACGCCGCAAGGGCGCTTATCCGCATGCGGTGTGGCGCAAGCCCGATGGCTCTGAGGCCGATATCACCGTCTGGTGTGGCAACGATTATCTGGGCATGGGGCAGCACCCCGAGGTGCTGGCGGCGATGCACGAGGCGTTGGACGCCACTGGCGCAGGCTCGGGCGGCACGCGCAATATTTCCGGCACCACGGTTTACCACAAGCGGCTGGAGGCAGAGCTGGCCGATCTGCATCAGAAAGAGGCGGCGCTGGTGTTTACCAGTGCTTACATCGCCAATGACGCGACGCTTTCGACGCTGCCGAAGCTGTTTCCCGGCCTGATCATTTACTCGGATGCGCTCAACCACGCGTCGATGATTGAAGGCGTGCGGCGCAATGGCGGGGCAAAGCGGGTGTTCCGGCATAATGACGTGGCGCATCTGCGTGAGTTGCTGGCGGCGGATGATCCGGCGGCCCCGAAGCTGATCGCCTTCGAATCGATCTACTCGATGGATGGCGATTTTGGCCCGATCAAGGAAATCTGCGATCTGGCGGACGAGTTCGGCGCGCTGACCTATATCGACGAAGTGCATGCGGTTGGCATGTATGGGCCGCGCGGGGCGGGGGTGGCGGAACGCGATCACCAGATGCACCGGATCGACATTATCAATGGCACTCTGGCCAAGGCTTACGGGGTGTTTGGCGGCTATATTGCTGCAAGTGCGAAGATGGTGGATGTGGTGCGCTCTTACGCGCCGGGGTTCATTTTCACCACCTCTTTGCCGCCTGCGATTGCTGCTGGCGCTGCGACCTCGGTGCGTATCCTGAAGACGGCGCAACACCTGCGGGATGCGCAGCAAACCAATGCCCGCATCCTGAAGCTGCGCCTGCGCGGTCTGGGCCTGCCGATCATCGACCATGGGTCACATATTGTGCCGGTGCATGTCGGCAACCCCATCCATTGCAAGCTGCTGTCGGATATGTTGCTGGAGCAATTCGGGATTTATGTGCAGCCGATCAACTTCCCGACCGTGCCGCGCGGCACCGAACGGCTGCGCTTTACCCCCTCGCCGGTGCATGATTCCAAGCAGATTGACGCACTTGTGAAGGCGATGGACGCGCTTTGGCAGCACTGTGCGCTAAATCGCGCCGAGGCCTCTGCGTAAGGTCTTTCTGCATATGCAGAATCGCTTGCCCTATGTTAGGTTTTGGCCAATACGACAAAACATGAGTCGCCCGCCGGATTTGGTCTGAGGCGATACGGGGATAACGGGGCAGGCATGGGGCTCAGCTTATGATCGGACGGAGATTCAAAGCTCCGGCAGCCGAAGTCGATAAGCCAAAAGGCTTTGACGATTTTGAATTGCGCCTTGGCGATTTGATGCGGGGCGAACGTGCCACGCTGGGCAAATCGCTGCTGGATATTCAGCGCGAGCTGAAAATCAAGGCGACCTTCATTGCCGCCATCGAGAATGCCGATGTGTCGGCGTTTGAGACTCCGGGGTTCATCGCGGGCAACGTGCGGTCTTACGCGCGCTATCTGGGCATGGATCCGGATTGGGCCTTCGCCAAGTTCTGCCGCGAAGCCAATTTCGAAGTGGCGCATGGCATGTCGGCGGCGGCGTCTTCGGCGTCGATGACGGCGATGCGGGCGCGCCAGACGGCAACTGAAAACCGCGAAGGCTTTGGCGATCTGAACCCGGCGTTCATTCCGCGTGGCGAAAGCCTGTTTGCGCGGGTTGAGCCGGGCGCGATCGGGTCGCTTGCGGTGTTGGTGGCGTTGATTGGCGCGCTTGGTTATGGCGGCTGGTCGGTGTTGCAGGAAGTGCAGCGCGTGCAACTGGCGCCGATTGAACAAGCCCCGATGGTTGTGGCCGAGATTGACCCGCTGGCGAATGTGCAGGGGCAACTGCCGCAGGCGGCAGATGCGACGCAGGCCATCGATACGCAGGCGGTCGATCCTTTGGCCGCCAATGGCGCAACCGCCGATGCGCTGGACCGGCTGTATCAGCCCGAAGCGCTGGATGCGCCGGTGCTGACCGCGCGTGATGGCCCGATTGGCACGATCAACCCGCGCGAGGTTGGCGTGGTGGCGACTGAAACCGCCATGGCCGAGGCGGTTGATCCGCAGGCGATAGAGGCCGCAGTGCAAGTGGTCGCCGATGCCAAGCCGGGGGTGGAAGTGCTGGCGGTGCGCCCGTCCTGGGTGCGGGTGTCCTCTGCTGATGGCACCGTGCTGTTCGAAAAAATCCTTGATTCCGGTGAGCGTTACGCCGTGCCGCCGCTGCAACAGGCGGCGATGCTGCGGTCGGGCAATTCGGGGTCGATCTACTTTGTCGTCAATGGCCAGACCTATGGCCCGGCGGCTCCGGGGGCGCAGGTGATCAAGAATGTGGCGCTGTCTTCCGAGGCGCTGACCAGCTCTTACACCGTGGCAGACCTGTCGGGCGACGCCGATCTGGCGCAGTTTGTGAACGTGGCCAGCGCGGCGGGTCCGGCGGACTGAGGCCGCCAGACTGATCGGGCAAAGATGTGATGCGGCATACAGCCCCGGACGGTTGCTCCGGGGCTTTTGCTTGGCTATGCAGGGCGCACGCAGAAGGAGTTTGCCATGACCCACAATCCGATCCGCCCGTGGCGCAATATCGAACGCCGGGTGTCGCGGCAGATCCGGGTCGGCAAGGTGCTGGTGGGCGGCGATGCGCCGATTTCGGTGCAGACCATGACCAACACCCTCACTAGCGATGTGGCGGCGACGATTGAACAGATTCAGCGCTGTGCGGTGGCGGGCGCGGATATCGTGCGGGTCTCCACCCCGGACGAGGCCAGCACGTTTGCGCTGCGGGAAATCGTGCGCGAAAGCCCGGTGCCGATCGTCGCGGATATTCATTTTCACTACAAACGCGCCATCGAGGCTGCCGAGGCGGGGGCGGCCTGTCTGCGGATCAACCCCGGCAATATCGGCGATGCAAAGCGGGTGCGCGATGTGGTGCAAGCGGCAAAGGATCACGGCTGTTCGATCCGGATTGGCGTGAACGCTGGCAGTTTGGAAAAGCATCTGCTGGATAAATATGGCGAGCCGTGCCCGGATGCGATGGTGGAATCCGGCATGGATCATATCCGGCTGCTGCTGGACAATGATTTCCACGAATTCAAGATTTCGGTGAAGGCTTCGGATGTGTTCATGGCGGCGGCTGCCTATCAGCAACTGGCCAGCGCCACCGATGCGCCGATCCATCTGGGCATTACCGAGGCGGGCGGGCTGGTGTCCGGCACGGTGAAATCGGCGATAGGCTTGGGCAATCTGCTGTGGTCGGGGATTGGCGATACCATCCGCGTTTCGCTTTCGGCTGATCCGGTCGAGGAGGTGAAGGTCGGCTTCGAGATTTTGAAATCGCTGGGTCTGCGCCATCGCGGCGTGACGATCATCTCGTGCCCGTCCTGCGCGCGGCAGGGGTTTGATGTGATCAAGACGGTTTCGGCGCTGGAGGAACGGCTGGCGCATATCACCACCAGCCTCAGCCTGTCGATCATCGGTTGCGTGGTGAACGGTCCGGGCGAGGCTTTGATGACCGACATCGGCTTTACCGGCGGCGGTGCCGGGTCGGGCATGGTGTATCTGGCGGGCAAGCAAAGCCACAAGCTGGGCAACGAGGCGATGGTGGATCACATCGTTGGGCTGGTGGAACGGAAAGCCGCCGAGATTGAGGCACAGGCAGAGGCGGCCACGCAAGCTTAAGCGTGTCAGATTTAGATGGAATCGAAAATCGCTGCCTGTCGCTTACGCTCGAACGCGTTTTTCGACGGAGCCGTTTCGATCAAAATCTGACACGCTTTAAGGAAACAGGAAATCGGCGATGCTGATCTGGGTGTAAGTGACATTCAGCAGCGTCACCTGTGTTGCGCCATAGATCAGCAGGGTGTTCGCGCCTGCATCCTGAATGCTGACATCGATAAAGTTACCCATCACCAGCGCATCGGTGCCGTCCTGAAAATCCGCGATGGTGTCGTGGCCGTCGTTGGCGGTGAAGATGAACATGTCGCCATAGCTGCCGCCATAGAGCAGGTCATTGCCCGCGCCGCCGTAGATCAGATCAGAGCCGGACTCGCCATAGATCGTGTCGTTGCCACCCATGCCCTGCAATTGGTTGCCACCGGAATTGCCGCGCAGCACATCCGCGCCACCGCCACCGGTGGCATTTTCGATGCCTGACAGCACGTCGATCCCCATGCCGGTATCTTGCGCGCTGGTCAGGGCGAGGTTCAGCCGGACGCCTGCGGCGGCGGTGTAAAGCGCGGTATCGCTGCCGCCCGCGCCGACCAGCGTATCATTGCCGGCATCGCCGCGCAGGGTATCCACGCCGTCGCCGCCCGACAGCAGATCGTTGCCAGCCGCGCCGAACAGATCATCATCACCCGCGCCGCCATAAAGCCGGTTATCGCCTGCGTTGCCGCGCAGCACATCGGCATTGCTGCCCGTGATCAGGTTTTCGATCAGCCGCAGGGTGTCGCTGCCCAAGCCGGTGGTTTGTGCAGAGGTCAGCGCCAGATCGACGCGCACAGCGGTTGTTCCGGTATAAAGTGCTGTGTCGATGCCGTTGCCACCGTGCAAGAAGTCATCGCCTGCATCGCCGCGCAGCTGGTCGTCACCGTCGCCGCCATACAGGCTGTCATTGCCCGACCCGGCAAGCAGGCTGTCGTTGCCAGCCGCACCCGACAGCAGGTTGGCCGCAGCGTTGCCGGTCATCAGGTTGGCAAGCGCGTTGCCAGTGGCGCGCAGGCCATAGCCTGCCAGCACGTTCAGGTTCTCCAGCTCTGCCGCCATGGTGTAATTGACGCTGATATACACGCGGTCGCGGCCTTCGGCTGTGCGTTCAACCACCGTCGTTGCGGCATCGACAACATAGTAAATGTCGTTGCCCAAGCCCCCGGCCAGCGTGTCGCCGCTGCCGGCGCTGTAGAAGGTGTTGTTGCCGACATTGCCGGTGATGCGGTTTGCCAGCGCATTGCCGTAGCCTGCGCTGTTCAGCGTGCCGGTCAGCACCAGATTTTCCACCTCGGGCGCGATTTGCAGCGTCATGGTGATGGCATCGCTGCGAATGGTATCAATGCCTTGCCCGGCATATTCGATCACGCTGTCCAGCAGGGTGCCAGAGTTGGGAAGAGCATGCACGATATAGGTATCATTGCCTGCGCCGCCGATCAGGGTGTTCTGGCCGCCGCGACCGTCGAGATAATTGTTGGCAGAGTTGCCGGTCAGCGTGTTATCGAGCACGTTGCCGATGGCTGAAGCGGCACCAGCCGCCTCGGTCAGGGTCAGGTTTTCAAGGTTGTAGCCCAAGGTATAGCCGATGTCGGCCACCACCGTATCATTGCCCTGGCCCCAGGCTTCGACAATCTCGGCGGGGCCGCGCAGCAGGTAGCGGTCATTGCCTTGGCCCCCGGCGAGCAGGTCGGCGATATAGTCGATATTGCCGTTGCCGCCGCTGTCGAGCACATCATCGCCGTCGCCGCCATAGAGCGCCTCGGCCCCGGCGCCGCCGGTCAGCGTGTCATTGCCCGCAGCACCATCAAAGGTGATGCGGGTCTGATCGGTCAGCGTGAAATTTGCGGGACCGGTCATCTGATCGGCCATCGAGGTGCCGATGAAATGCTCGATATTGCTGACGTAATCAAAGCCGTAGACGTATTGGCTGCCGTCATAGAGATCGAGCGCAATCAGGCGGGACTGGCCGGTGGTCAGATCAACCGAGGCGTAATAGGTGAGGTAGCCGTTGTCGTAATAATCCAGATAGCTGACGGTATCAAAGCCCGCGCCGCCGTCGATCGTGTTGGTGCCGGGCCCGCCGATGATCACATCATCGCCCGACCCGGCATCAATCGTATCATCGCCTGCCGCGACATTGCCGGTGTCTTGTGCGCCGGGGTCGGTGTCACCGAAGATGCGGTCATCGCCGTCGCCGCCATAAAGCAGATCGCTGCCGCCCGCGCCCAGCAAGGTATCATTGCCGCCGCCGCCACTGATCGCGTCGTGCATGCCGGCCACGTCGAGCGGATCTCCTTGAATGAAGTTGCCATAGCCATTGCCGACCAGCTGTTCACGGCCGCTGAAGCCAAGGATGTTTTCATAAATGCCGGTGAAGGTGATGGTGTCATAGACCAGCGGGTCCGTGTGCATCACCTCGGCGTAAGCGCCGCTGTTGCTGCCACTGGGCCAGCCCAGAAATATCCTTACCGCATAGCCGCCCGCATCAATCGCGGCTTGGCTGATGGTGTGTTCGAGGCTGATGGCAATGGTGTCAATGCCGCTGCCATCGTCGGTGACAAAGCGGGTGCCAAGCCCGATCAGAACGTCGATGTCGTAATAGCTGTCAGCCATGGCTTACCTCGGAAAATCGGGTCAACAAAGCAAGGCTGCCAACAACGTGGCAGGCAATGTCCCGAGAATAGCCGATTGAGCAGACCGGGCAAGTGACAAGCGCTGCCCCTTGCCCTGATGGCGTTAGCCTTGGCGTTCGTCGGCAACGATTTGCTGCATGCCATCCAGTGGCACATAGCCGCGCAGCAAGGTCTGGTTGATAATGAAGGTTGGCGTACCCGAGATCGACATCTTTTGCCCCAGATCCTGATTTTGCGCGATGACGGCGGTGACTTCATCGCTGTTCATCTTGGCGAGCACCGGCTGCGGATCAAGCCCCAGATCGGTGGCCAGACGGCCTAGGGTTTCGGCATCGGGGGTGCCGCGCAAGGTGATCAGCGCATCATGCGCCTTCTTGTAGGCATCCGCCCCATGCAACTGCTGCACCGCAATCGCAAAGCGGGCAGAGGCGATCGAGTCTTCGCCCAGGATCGGGTATTCCTTCAGGATGAAGCGGATGTTGCCATCGGCTTTGACGAGCTCTTCCACCTCGGTATAGGCTTTGCGGCAATAGCCACAGCGGTAATCCATGAACTCGATGACGGTGATGTCGCCTTCGGGGTTGCCGCCAACCCAGGAATAGCCATCGGCGTTGAGCGCCTCGTTATAGGTGGCCAGCAGGTCTTTATCCTGTGCCGCCGCCGCCTGATCCTGCCGGTCTTGCAGCACGTTCATCGCCTCGACCAGCACTTCGGGGTTTTCCAGCAGGTAGGATTTCACCTCGGCGCGAAAGCTTTCGCGCTCGGTATCGGACATTTCAGCATGAGCGGGTGCGGCAAGCAGCGCGGCAGAGGTCAGCAGGGCAGCAAAGAAGGGCAGGCGCATCGGGGAAACCTCGGGGCAGGCGCGGGGTTGACGAAACCGGCGCGGGGGAGAACATACGCGGGCGACAATAGGGGCAGGGCGATGGATAGATCAAGCCGGGGTCAGGTTGATCCCTTCATTGTGATGGATATGGTGGCGGAAGCCGCGCGCCTAGAGGCGGCGGGGCAGCGGATCATCCATATGGAGGTCGGCCAACCCTCCAGCCCGGCACCTGCCGGGGCGATTGCGGCGCTGTCGGCGCGGATGGGCGCGGATGCGATGGGCTATACCGTGTCGCTGGGGATTCCGGCGCTGCGGCAGGGCATCGCTGATCTTTACAAGCGCTGGTATGGCGTTGATCTGAACCCGGATCGGGTGATTGTGACCGCCGGGTCGTCTGGGGCGTTTCTGTTGGCGTTTACCGCGCTGTTTGACGCCGGCGACCGGGTGGCGATGGGCGAGCCGGGCTATCCGTCGTATCGGCAGATCCTGAAGGCGCTGTCGTTGCAGCCGGTGGGGATTGCGACCAAGTCCGAGAACCGCCTGCAACCGGTGCCTGCCGATCTGGAGGGCGTGGCGTGCAAGGGGTTGATCGTGGCCTCGCCGGGTAATCCTTCGGGCACGATGTTGTCAAAGCCTGCGCTTGCCGATCTGATCGGCTTTGCGCATCAGCGCGGCATCAGCTTTATCTCGGACGAGATTTATCACGGGCTGCACTATGGCGAGCGGGCGCATTCGGCGCTGGAAATCAGCGATGATGTCTATGTGATCAACTCGTTCTCGAAGTATTTCAGCATGACCGGCTGGCGGGTGGGCTGGATGGTGGTGCCGCAGGATCACGTTCGCACGGTGGAGCGGTTGGCGCAGAACATGTTCATCTGCGCGCCGCATCCGGCGCAGGTGGCGGCTTTGGCGGCGCTGGACTGTATCCCGGAACTGGAGGCGAACCGCGCGATTTATGCCGAAAACCGCCGTCTGATGCTGGAGGGGTTGCCGAAGGCCGGGTTTGCCAAGATCGCGCCGCCGGACGGGGCGTTTTATATTTATGCCGATGTCAGCGATTTCACCGATGATAGCCTCAGCTTTGCGATGGATATTCTGCACAAGGCCGGGGTGGCGGTAACGCCGGGGCTGGATTTTGATCCGCATCGCGGCGCGCAGACCTTGCGGTTTTCCTATGCGCGCGGCACGGCGGATATTGTGGAAGGTCTGGCGCGGCTATCGGCCTATATGGCGCAGCGTTGAGGTGGTCATTGGTCAGGGGTAACGGGTCGGCATGAAAATATTTTTCACTTTGCTTCTGATGATCTTGGCGCTGGCGCAGCCGGGACAGGCGCAAGAGCTGTCGGCGCTGGCAAAGTTGCAGCCCGAAGGCTCGCAGATCGAAGACTCCGGCTCGGGGCTGGTGATCGTGCTGGCGATTTCGCAGCCGGTGCCGTGGCGGGTGCGGGTGCTGGACAACCCGGCGCGGTTGTTGGTCGATTTTCGCGAGGTGGATTGGGCGGGGCTGGCGAATATGCCGGTGGACAGCGAAAAGCTGCTGGAGATGCGGGCGGGGGTGTTCCGCCCCGGCTGGTCGCGGCTGGTGCTGGAACTGGCGCAGCCGATGCTGGTCAGCCAGTCTGAGATGCGTACCGATGGCGCGACCGTGGTGGAGTTGCGGCTGGAACCGGCGCTGCCCGAGGTGTTTGCCGCCGCAGCCAGCTTGGCTGAACCGGCGGATTGGGCACTGCCCAAGGCGGTGACATTCCCGAAACCGCAGCCGCGCGGCGCGGGGCCGTTGAAGGTGGTGCTGGACCCTGGCCATGGCGGGCTTGATCCGGGGGCGGAAAGCGATGGCCAATCCGAGGCGCGGCTGATGCTGAAGTTCGCCCGCGAGCTGAAAGAACTGCTGCTGCGCGATGGCAATTTCGAGGTGGTGATGACCCGCGACAGTGATGTGTTCGTGCCGCTGGAGACGCGAATCTCGATTGCGCGGGCGGCGGGGGCGGATGTGTTTTTGTCGCTGCATGCCGATGCCTTGGCGGAAGGTGAAGCGGCGGGGGCCACGGTTTATACTCTGGCGGCAGAGGCCAGCGATGCGGCATCGGCCACGCTGGCCGAACGCCATGACCGTGATGATCTGCTGGCCGGGGTCGATCTGACGCAAGCTGATGATCTGGTGGCCGAGGTGCTGCTGGATATGGCGCGTACCCAGACCACGCCGCGCACCGAACGGCTGGCTGCGGCGATGACCAAGGCCATCAAGGCGCAGGGGCTGAAAATGCACCGCCACCCGCAGCAAAAGGCCAGCTTTTCGGTGCTGAAATCGGCGGATATCCCGTCGGTTCTGCTGGAACTGGGGTTCTTGTCGTCAGAAAACGACCTGAAACGACTGAATGATGCAGAGTGGCGGGCGAAGATGGCGGTGGCGCTGCGCGATGCGTTCAAGCTTTGGGACAGGGAAGACGCCAGCCTGCGGGCCCTGCCGGTCAAGTAGCTTTGGCAGGGCTTTGCCTGCTTTGCGAAATAGCGCGACAGTGTTTTGACCTTTGCCCCCGCCCGCGTATATAAGCGCGCCTGTGCGGGCAGCGGGCTCGGGCGTTGGCAGGGTTATCGGGCGTGCTCAGGTTTATCGGCTCCTTCTTCGGGGGCATCTTTACGGCTATCACACTGGGGCTGTTGTTCGGCGCGCTGACCATCGGCGCGGTGTTCTGGATGTATTCCTCCGACCTGCCCAGCCATGAAAGCCTTGCGCAATACACCCCGCCAACCATCAGCCGGATTTATTCGGGCGAGGGGCGGATCATCGACGAATTCGCGCAGGAACGCCGCCTGTTCGTGCCGATCGAAGACATTCCCGATCTGGTCAAACACGCCTTCGTATCTGCCGAAGACAAGCATTTCTATACCCACAAGGGCTATGACGTGACCAGCATGATCTCGGCGCTGCGCGATGCGATCATCTCGCGTGGGTCGAACGTGCGGGGCGCGTCCACCATTACGCAGCAGGTGATGAAGAATTTCCTGCTGGATGGCAGCCGGTCGGTGGAACGCAAGGTCAAGGAAATCATTCTGGCCTCGCGGCTGGAGGAAACCTTGTCGAAGGACAAGATCCTGGAACTGTATCTGAACGAGATTTTTCTGGGGCAGAATTCCTACGGCGTGGCGGCGGCGGCGCAAACCTATTTCAACAAGACGCTGGATCAGCTTTCCCCTGCCGAGGCGGCAACCTTGGCCTCGATGCCGAAAGCGCCGTCGGATTTTCATCCGGTCACGGCGAAAGACAAACTGATTGCCCGGCGCAATTATGTGCTGAACGAGATGTATCAGAACGGCTATCTCGACCAGTCGGCTTATCAGGCCGCCAAGGATGAGACGCTGAAATCGGTGCAGAACGGCGATTATCCGGCCTTCCGCGAGGCGCTGCCGCCGCGGGATTATTTTACCGATGAAATCCGGCGGCAATTGTCGGGCACCTTTGGCGAGGAAGAATTCTTTGGCGGCGGCCTGTCGATCCGCGCTACCGCCGACCCGGAATTGCAAGAGATCGCCGCCAAGGCGCTGCGCCGCGGGCTGGAGAAATATGACCGCAGTCAGGGTGTGTGGCGCGGCACTGGCAAGGTGCTGCCGATTGAAGCGCTGGGTGATGCGACGGCCTGGCGCAAGGCGCTGGCCGAGGTGGCCGAGTTGCCGCGCGACGTGGAAGGCTGGAAAGCCGCCGTGGTGCTGGAACTGGGCGAAGGCAGCGCCACTGTCGGCATTGAGGACGAAGCTGATCCTCAGACGATTCCGGCCGAGGATGTGACCTGGGCGCGCAAGCGGCTGGCCGATGGCAAGCTTGCCAAGAAGGCGCGGGTGCCGTCTGATCTGGTCGATGTCGGCGATGTGGTGATGGTGCGGATTGTCACCAATGATGAAGACGGCAGCTTCGTGCGCTGGTCGTTGCGGCAGGTGCCGGAAGTGCAGGGCGGCTTCATGGCAATGGACGTGAACACCGGCCGGGTCATGGCGATGCAGGGCGGCTTCAGCTATCAGGCGTCGGTGTTCAACCGCGCCACGCAAGCGACGCGGCAGCCGGGGTCGTCGTTCAAGCCGTTTGTCTATGCCGCGGCGCTGGACTCGGGCTTTACCCCTGCAACCATCGTCGTTGATGCGCCGATCGAGGTGGAAACCCCGCAGGGTCTTTGGACCCCGAAGAACTCGTCGAACAAATTCTACGGCCCGACGCCGCTGCGCACCGGGATCGAGCAGTCGCGCAACTTGATGACCGTGCGGATCGCGCAGGAAATCGGCATGCCGCTGGTGGCCAGCTATGCCGAGAAATTTGGCGTCTACAAGCCGATGAAACCGTTCCTTGCCAATGCCTTGGGCGCGCAGGAGACCACGCTTTACAAGATGGTGGCGGCCTATGCGATGTTCGCCAATGGCGGTGAGCGGGTGGAGCCGACGTTGGTGGACCGGGTGCAGGACCGCTTTGGCAAGACCATCTATCGCCACGATCAGCGCAGCTGCGCGGATTGCAACTCGCCGCGTCTGGACAAGGGCCGTGGCGTGACCATCAACAGCAACCGCGAACGGGTGATGGATGCGATCACCGCCTATCAGCTGACCTCGATGATGGAGGGGGTTGTGCAGCGCGGCTCTGGCTCCGGGGTGAAACTGCCGGTGCCGGTGGCGGGCAAGACCGGCACCACCAACGACGCCAAGGATGTCTGGTTCGTCGGCTATACCTCGAACACCGTGGCGGGCTGTTACATGGGCTTCGATCAGCCGCGCAGCCTGGGTGAGGGTGCCTATGGCGGCACACTCTGCGTTCCGATCTTTCAGGAATTCATGAAAGAAGTGGTCAAGCGTCGGGGTGGCACCAAGTTCAAAGTGCCCGAGGGCGGCTATTTCGTGAAGATCGACCGGTTCAGCGGTGCTCGTCTTGCGGAAGACGCCAGCGGCCCGAATGTGATTTCGGAATATTTCCGGGAGGGTGAGGATTCGCTGATCGGCATCGGCACGGTGGTCGATGGTGGCTTTGCGATGGGGTCCAATTTGCCGCTGTTCAGCATTGGTGAAACCGATGGGGGAGGCGCGGATACTGTCACCACCTCGGACGGGCAGCGCAAGTCGGTGCCGAAAAAGGCCGATTTCGGCACGCTGTCTTCGGGCGGTTTGTATTGAGCACAGGCAGCCCGGCTCGGGATGAACAGGCGGGGCAGGTTGCAAACTCATTCCATCTTGATTGAGGTGGCGTGAATTATCAATTTGCTCGGTCAACTGCTGTTTCTGGATTTGGTGCAGGATTTTGCAGCATCGTCGGAATTGGATGGCGCGCCCGATGTCGCCACTTCCGAAATTGGCGGCGTCGTTTATTTCCTTGTTGTCTCGCACAATAATCATCGCGTGAAGGAGCTGCGGATGCAGAGAAACCTGATGCGTCCGATTTTCGCCATCCGCGACAGCAGCGCATGGGGCCTTGCGGGCGCATAGGATCTGGAAGTTGTGGGGATCGGGGCTGAAAGCTTCCTCGTTGTCCCGGTTCCGGGCGAGAACGCCATGTCGGGTTTCGGCATGGATCAGGACAATATCGGCACCGATGGGCATTTTCCGTTTCATCCATACCGGCCCCACCTCGGCTGACAGCGGCATCAGCGCGTTCCTGATGGCAATGTTTTGTCTTCTCGCCCGGTTTTGGCAGCGACCAGACCAACGGCGTCTCGATCGCGCAAGGCTGGCTGAACATCTCGGCCCGTCCAAACATCAGCGCGCTGGCAGAATTTCAGGCGGCAGCGGGGTTTGGCGGCAATACCGGGCTGTGTTTGGCACAGGGGGTGCCGATCTTTCAGGTCGGTTTGCTGGAATGTCAGTTCACGGCGGCCAACTTCATCTTCTGAGCCTGCCTTGCAGCGTTGCTGGCATCGGCCTATAAGCGGCTCAAACAACCCCCAACGCCGCCCTTTTGGCGGCGTTGACTTTTATGATGGACGCCCCGCCCATGCGCACCGAAACCCAGTATCACGTCGATGCCATCGCCAAGTCGCTGAAGCTTCTGGGCCAGCGGATGGATTGGGAAACCGCAGCGCACCGGCTGGAAGAATTCGATGCGATGATCGAGGCCCCCGATCTGTGGAACGATCCGGCCAAAGCGCAAAAGCTGATGCGCGACCGCCAGTCGCTGCTGGACGAAATCTCGACGTACCGGATGATTGAATCTGGTCTGAAGGATAACGTCGAGCTGATCGAGATGGGCGAGGCTGAAGGCGATGCGGAAATCGTCACCGAGGCCGAGGCGGCGCTGAAATCGCTGGTCGAGGTTGCGGCCGCCAAGGAACTGGAGGCGTTGCTGAACGGCGAGGCGGATGGCAACGATACTTTCCTTGAAATCAACGCTGGCGCCGGTGGCACCGAAAGCTGCGATTGGGCCTCTATTCTGGCCCGCATGTATGTGCGGTGGGCGGAGAAAAAGGGCTACAAGGTGGAATTGCAGTCGGAAACCGATGGCGACGAAGCCGGTATCCGGTCTGCCGCCTACAAGATTTCCGGCAAGAATGCCTATGGCTGGCTGAAATCGGAAAGCGGCGTGCATCGGCTGGTGCGGATCAGCCCGTTTGATTCGGCGGCGCGGCGGCATACCTCGTTCTGCTCGGTCTGGGTCTATCCGGTGGTCGATGAGAATATCGAGATCGACATCCCCGACCGCGATATCCGCATCGACACCTACCGGTCGTCGGGCGCGGGCGGCCAGCACGTCAACACCACCGACTCGGCGGTGCGGATCACCCACTTGCCGACCAATATCGTGGTGACGAGTTCAATGAAATCGCAGCACCAGAACCGCGAGGCCTGCATGATCGCGCTGAAGGCGCGGCTGTATCAGCTGGAACTGGACAAGCGCAACGCCGCCATCAACGCCCAGCACGATGCCAAGGGCGATGCGGGCTGGGGCAACCAGATCCGGTCTTATGTGTTGCAGCCCTATCAGATGGTGAAAGATCTGCGGACCGGGGTGGAAACTTCGGATACCGCGGGCGTGCTGGATGGGGATCTGGACAAGTTCATGGCGGCAACGCTGGCGATGGACGTGGCGGGCAAAAGCCGCGCCGAGGCGAATGCCGAAGACTGATCTGCCGCCCGGTGGATTTTTCTTAACATCATAAGAAAATACATCTTTTTGAAATCCACATCCCCCGCATAGGCTTTGCCAAATTGGGGGGAGTGGTATGAGTCACAAGCAGGCCGACAGGCCGGAAGTGCTGCATGTAGAGTTCAGCGACATTCGTGCATCGCTGGCGGCGGGTTGGCGCGATTTTCTGCAAGCCCCGCATTACGGGCTGTTCTTTGCCTGTTTCTATGTGGTTGGCGGCTGGCTGATCTACTGGTCGGTGACCGGGCAAGGTCAGCTGTGGTGGACGTTGCCCGCCGCTGCCGGTTTTCCGATCCTTGGACCGTTCATCGCCTGCGGGCTTTATGAGGTGTCACGCCGACTGGAGGCGGGCGAGCCGCTGAACTGGCATCAGGTGTTCGGGGTGATCTTTCGGCAGAAAGACCGGCAAGTCCCGTCGATGGCGGCGGTGATCGTGGTGTTTTTCCTGTTCTGGAACTTCCTGTCACACATGATCTTCGCGCTGTTTCTGGGCAATGCGACGATGACCAATGTGTCGTCCTCGCTGGCGGTGTTCGCCACGCCGGAAGGGATCACGATGCTGGCGGTCGGAACCACGGTGGGGGCGGTGTTTGCGACGCTGCTGTTCAGCCTGACGGTGGTGAGCCTGCCGATGTTGCTGGAGCGCGAGGTTGATTTCGTCACCGCCATGCTGACGTCGTTTGCGGTGGTCACCGAAAGCCCGCTGGTGATGCTGGGCTGGGGGGCTTTTATCGGCGGGCTGTTGTTTATCGGCATGCTGCCGGGGTTTCTGGGCTTGTTCGCGGTGCTGCCGATCCTTGGCCACGCCACTTGGCACCTGTATCGCCGTGCGGTCAGCTGGAACGTCTGAGACCGTAAAGCGACACCAGTGCCGAGGCTGCCGAGGCGCAGGCGGCCAGCGTCGCCATGTGGGCGAAGCCCGTGCCGGTGGCGGCCAGATGCGGGGCGCCGGCTGTGGTCAGGCCAAAGCCGGGGGTATCGCTGCCGATCTGGCCATACCCGGCGCTGGCCAGCCGCCCCATCAGCGCAATCGCCAACAGGCTTGACGCCCGCGCCACCGCGTTGTTAATGCCTGATGCCGCGCCTTGTTCGGCATCGCTGGCGGCGGCCATGACGGCGGCGGTCAGCGGCGCCACCACCAGCGCCATGCCAAGCCCGGACAGCCACATCAGCGGCACACAGGCGGTCCAGAAAGCGCCCCAGCCTGCGGTGAGTGCCAGTCCTGCTTGCGCGCAGGCCACCAGCGCCGCGCCAGCCGCCAACAGCGGGCCGGGTCCGATGCGGTCGGCCAGCCGCCCCACCGGGGCAGACAGCGTGGCGATCATCACTGACACCGGCAGGAAGGCGGCGGTGACTTGCAACTCGTTGATGCCCCACGCCGAAACCGCCACCATCGGCAGGTAGAACCCGATGCCGGTGATGGCGAAATACAGCAGGAAGGTGGCAAGGTTGACGGCTGCAAAGCTGCGGCTTTGAAACATGCCCAGCCGGATCATCGGCTGCGCGCACCATGCTTGCCATGCCAGAAAGGCCGCAAAGACCACGGCCCCGGCAAGGCCCAGCGGCAGGGCGCGGCTATCCTCACGGGTCAGCGCCAGCGCGATCAACCCCAGACCCAGCGTCGCCAGAGCAGCACCTGTCAGATCAATCTTGCGCCCCGGCTGGCCGGGATCTGCCGCCGCGTGGCGCAGCAGGTAAAGCGCCAGCAGACCCAGCGGCAGGTTCAGCGCAAATACCAGCCGCCAGCCCAGATCGGGGTGCCAGGTCAGCGCCAGCCCGCCCAGCACCGGCCCCGCCGCCGTGGTGGCGATCGAGGCTGCGGCCCAAAGCCCCAGCGCCTGCCCGCGTTCTTCGCGCGGATAGGCGCGGCCAATGATCGCCATTGATCCGGGCACCATCAACGCCGCCGCTACACCTTGCAGGCCGCGCGCCAGAATCATCGCCTCGGCAGACCCGGCCAGCGCACAGCCCAGCGAAGCCAGCACAAACAGCGCAATCCCGGCCGCAAACACCCGCGCGGTGCCAAAGCGGTCGCCCAAGGCGCCACCGGCAAGAATCAGCGCCGACAGCGCCAGCAGATAGACCGCGCTGAACCATTGCGCCTGTGCCAGAGAGGCCGACAGCGCGTGGCGCATCGCGGGCAGGGCGATGGCGGTGACAGAGCTGTCGATGAAGCCCATCGACGAGGCCAGAATCGCCGCCCACAGGATCGCCCGCCGATACTGTGGCGCGCAAATGGCAACGGGCAGCAAGGTTTCCCCTGCTGCCCGCGCGGTGTCGACTACCTTGGACAATTGTCCGACAGGCTTATGATTCTTCCGACGAAGCCGGAGCCACGATGCGGCTTTGCGGTGCGGCGGCACGGCCGGTCGACAGCGGGTCGTCCTGACGCTGCACGGAGCCTTCGAAATGTGCGCCGGATTCGATGGCGATGGTCTTGTGGATGATGTCGCCTTCCACCTTGGCGGTCGAGGTCAGGCGCACTTTCAGGCCACGCACGCGGCCAATGACACGGCCATTGACGACGATATCATCAGCGACGATTTCGCCGCGGATGGTGGCGGTTTCGCCAACGGTCAGCAGATGCGCGCGGATATCGCCCTCAACGGTGCCTTCGACCTGAATGTCGCCGGTGGTGCGCAGATTGCCAACCACAGTCAGATCAGCCGACAGCACCGAAGCCGCCACTTTGCCCTTCGGGGCAGAAGCGGTGAAATCCATCGAGGGTTTGGTCACAGGGGCCTCCGGGGCTTTGGGCTTGTCGGCTTCGCCCGCTTTCGGGCCCGGCTCATTGATGCGGCTTTTAGAAAACATTGTTCGCTGCCTTTATGAAGGTCATCGGATTTATCGCAGATCCGCCGATGCGGATCTCGTAGTGAAGGTGAGTGCCGGTGGACCGGCCCGAGTTGCCCATATCACCGATCAGGTCGCCGCGCGATACCTTTTGACCAACTTCCACGCGGATCTGCGCAAGATGGCCGTAGCGGGTTTCGATGCCATAGGCGTGCTGGATCTTGATCAGGCGGCCGTAACCATTCGCCCAGCCCGCATGGATGACGGTGCCATCGGCGGTGGCAAGGATCGGCATGCCGTAAGCTCCGGCAAAATCCTGGCCTTCGTGCTGGCGAAAGCCACGGCCCAGCGGATCATTCCGCCCGCCAAAGCCCGAGGTGTAGCGCACTGCATCCTTCACCGGCATCGAAAACGGCGTCTTGAACGCGGCGATGCGGTAAAGGTTCATGTTGTCGAGGCCCTTGAGGATCGCGTTGGCGCGCAATTCTTCCGGCGACGGGGCTTGCCCCGAGGTGGACAGCGACAGCGGCGTCAGCGGGCCGCCTTGGCCACTATAGCCCTTGCGCACCGAATTCAGCAGATCATCCGGCTTGAGGCCCGCATCGCGGAACATCCGCTCCAGCGGTTCCACCGAAACCGTCAACGCCTCTTCCAACTGGGTGAAAATCACGTTGTTGCGGGCTTCAAGCGCCTGTTTTTCCTGCGTGACCATGGCGACCCGTGCATCGGCCTTTTCTGCCACTGTCGCCATCTGATCGCGTTCTTGCGCGGTATCGCCCAAGGCAGAGGTCAGGATATCCAGTGTCGCCGCGGTGTCTTGCAGCTTTTCGGCATCGCTGCGCCCGGCGCCTTCGGGATCCGACAGCGCCAGCGCCTCGCCGCGTGCCGTATCGCGTTCCTTGATCACACCGCGCAGGGTGTTCTGAATCACGTCGATGCCGGTTTCCAGCTCACGGCGGCGATCTTCCGACGCCAGCAACCGCGCCTGCATCTGTGATACCTGTGCCAGCGCAAGGTTGAAGCGGTCTTGTGCCGAGGCGGCTTCTTCCACCCGCAAATCGCGGTCGGCGGACAGATCGGTCAGACGCTGTTCATAAAGAGACTGCTGCCGGGCCACCTGTTCGCGCGAAGTGCCTGCCGAGATCGAATCCATCAGCAGGATGGCGGTTGCCAGAATCGTCCAGGCCAGCGCCAAAGACCCGAACACCACCGCAATCGCCTGGGTGGTGGGGCGCAACCGGATGAATCGGGTCTCGGTTTCGGACTTCAGGAAAAGCCGCTGTTCGGGAAAGTACCGTTCCAGCACCGTGTTGATCCGATAGGCAAAGCGAGTCAGCACGTTGGCAGGTTCCGTTTCATCAGGTCTGGTTTTTTGATAGCCCGCGTCACCAAGTTTGCTTCAACATTGAAATGCAGGGCTGAGTCTGATTAGCCAGCGCTTCCCGTCGTCGCAACAAATTTGACCATCGGGGCAGAGTTCGGGGGCGGAAACCCGCCCAGATCGGCAGAAACCCGCCGATGCCGCGTCAGGAATTCCCGCGTGCGGAGCGATCCTGATCGACCAGCGGCCAGTAGAAGTCGGGCGGCAGACCGGCTTCGGCACGCTTTTCCTCGTTGAACGGCGGCTTCAAACTGCCGTGGAAGTATTTGCGCACCAACGTGTGGAATACCTCTTTCGGGTCATCTCCCGCCCGGCCGCACAGCCAGTTGAACCATTTCGAGCCATAAGCGACATGGCCGACCTCTTCGGCATAGATGGTTTCCAGGGCTGCCAGCGCGGCGGTCTCGCCCGATTTGGAAAACAGCGCGATCATGCCGGGGGTCACATCCAGCCCGCGCGCCTCCAGCACCATCGGCACCACGGCAAGGCGGCCTTGCAGATCGTGGGCGGTATCCTCGGCGG
>WRPH01000026.1:58363-102820 GCA_009773375.1 Paracoccaceae bacterium | reverse complement strand
TTCAAGGTTTCGGCGGCACCGTTCCACATGTGGACGCCCGACGTTTATGAAGGCTCGCCGACGCCGGTTACGGCGTTCTTCGCGACCGCCCCGAAAGCTGCTGCGATGGCGTTGATTGCACGGGTGGTGTTCGATGCGTTCGGCAGCCTTGCGGGGCAGTGGTCGCAGGTGCTGGCCGCTTTGGCGGTGCTGTCGATGTTCCTTGGTGCGGTGGCTGCAATCGGTCAACGCGATATCAAGCGGCTGATGGCCTATTCCTCGATTGCCCATATGGGCTATGCGCTGGTCGGGCTGGCGGCGGGCACGACGCAGGGCGTGCAGGCGATGCTGATCTACATGGCGATTTACGTCACCATGAACCTTGGCACCTTCGCTTTCATCCTGTCGCTGGAAAAAGACGGCAAATCGGTCAGCGATATCGACAGTCTGAACATGTTCTCCAAGCGCGAGCCGCTGAAGGCGCTGGCGATGCTGGTGCTGCTGTTCAGCCTGGCGGGTGTGCCGCCGATGCTGGGCTTCTTCGGGAAGTTCTATGTGCTGAAAGCCGCCGTCGATGCCGGGATGACCTGGCTGGCGCTGGCGGGGGCGGTGGCCTCGGTGATCGGGGCGTTCTACTATCTGCGCATCGTCTACTTCATGTATTTCGGCAAGGATGTCGAAGGTGCCAACAGCCGGATGGTTCCGGTGCAGTGGCTGATGCTGGTGGCGGTGGCAGCGGTGATGCTGCTGGGCGTGATCAACCTGTTTGGCATCGAGCCGGTGGCGCTGCAAGCGGCGCAAGCGCTTGTTGGCTAAGCCGGAATGGCCGAAGGCCGTCGCCCGGCATGTGCTGGCGACGGTCGATAGCACCAATGCGCACGCGTTGCGTCTGGCTCCGTCTCTGGCGGGGCCTGCGTGGTTTTTGGGGCTGGAGCAGACCGCTGGCCGGGGACGGCGGGCGCGGCCGTGGATTTCGCCGCGAGGAAATCTGTACGCGACGCTGCTGATGCAGCCAACCGAGCCTCCCGAGCAGATTGCCTTGCGGAGTTTTGCCGCCGCCCTGGCGTTGCGCGATTCCTTTGTGGCGCTGACCGGGCTGCCAGCGGCTTTTGCGCTGAAATGGCCGAACGATGTGCTGCTGAATGGCGGCAAGGTGGCGGGGATCTTGCTGGAAAGCAGCTCGTGCGGGCGCGGCGGCTTTCATCTGGCGATTGGCGTCGGCGTCAACCTGATCGGCGCGCCGGATGCTTCGGTGGTGGAGCCGGGGGCGACGCTGCCGGTCAGCCTGCTGGCCGAAACCGGGCTGCGCGTGACCCCCGAGGCGTTTCTCGACGCGCTGGCCCCGGCCTATGCGGTGTGGGAGGCGGTTTTTGTTAACGAAGGTTTTGCACCTTTGCGGCAGGAATGGCTGGCGCATGCGGCACGCTTAGGTGAAACCATCCGTGCCCGCACCGGCACGCAAACCCGCGAGGGCGTGTTTGAATCCATTGATCCGGCGGGTAATCTGATCCTGCGGATGTCATCCGGAGCTGTCGCGATCCCTGCGGCAGAGGTGTTTTTCTGAAGGGGGCGGCGATGCTTCTGGCAATAGATTGCGGCAATACCAATACGGTGTTTTCGATCTGGAATGGCGCGAAGTTCATCTGCACCTGGCGGATTGCAACCGATCACAAGCGCACGGCGGATGAGTATTTCGTCTGGCTGTCGTCACTGATGATGCTGACCAAGACCGAGGCTGCGATCACCGAGGCGATCATATCCTCGACGGTTCCGCGCGTCGTGTTCAACCTGCGCGTGTTGTGTGATCGTTATTTTGGCTGTCGTCCGCTGGTGGTGGGCAAGCCGGATTGCCTGTTGCCGGTGCCGCCGCGCGTGGATCAGGGCACGACCGTGGGGCCGGATCGGCTGGTCAATACCGTTGGCGGTTTTGATCGCCATGGCGGCAATCTTGTCGTTGTGGATTTCGGCACCGCGACGACCTTTGATGTGGTAGACCATGACGGTGCCTATGTCGGCGGGGTGATTGCGCCGGGCGTCAACCTGAGCCTGGAAGCCTTGCACATGGCCGCCGCCGCGTTGCCGCATATTGATGTCGCAAAACCCGCCCGCGCGATTGGCACGAATACGGTGGCCTGTATGCAGTCTGGGGTGTATTGGGGCTATATTGGCCTGATCGAAGGCATTGTCCGAGAGGTGCGGCGGGAACGCGAGACGCCGACGAAGGTGATTGCGACCGGCGGTCTGGCCTCCTTGTTTGCGCAGGGAACCGAACTATTTCACGCGATTGAGGATGATTTGACCATGCATGGCCTTGTCCTCATCAACAACTATAATAAGGAAACGGCATGAGCGGTGAGCGGCTGATCTATCTACCTTTGGGCGGGGCCGGTGAAATCGGCATGAACGCTTATATCTACGGCTATGGCATGCCGGGCAAAGAGCGGCTTATCCTGGTCGATCTGGGCGTGGCTTTCCCGGATATGGATGGCTCGCCGGGGGTTGATCTGATCATGCCGGATATTTCCTGGCTGGCCGACAAGCTGGACCGGCTCGAAGCGATTTTCATCACCCATGCGCATGAAGACCACATCGGCGCCTTGCCGCATCTGTGGCCGGCGTTGCGCAAGCCGGTCTATGCGCGCAAGTTTACCGCCACCATCGGACGGCTGAAGTTTGAAGAGGCCGGGCATCCGAAGGACGCGATCACCACGGTTGAGGCGCGCCCGCATGTGGTCGAAGCCGGGCCGTTCAAGGTGCAGTTCGTGCCGGTCGCCCACTCGATCCCGGAATCGGCGGCGCTGATCATTGATACGCCCGCCGGGCGGATCATCCATTCCGGCGACTTCAAGCGCGACGCCACGCCGATTGTCGGCGAAGGCTGGGATGATGCGGCGATGGAGGCGATTGCTGCCGAACGCCCGGTCAAGGCGCTGATGTGCGATTCGACCAACGTATTTTCTACCCATGAAGGCCGCTCGGAAAGCACGCTGAAGGACCCGATCGCCGAGTTGGTGAAAAGCGCTGGCGGCATGGTGGTGGCGACAACCTTTGCGTCGAACGTCGCGCGGTTGAAGACTTTGGCCGAGGCGGGCCGCGCGGCCGGTCGGCAAGTGTGTCTGTTGGGCCGGGCGATGAAGCGGATGGTGGCGGCGGCAGAAGAAACCGGCGTTTTGGTAGGTTTCCCGCGCACACTGACGCCGGAAGAAGCACTGGAAGTGCCGCGCCGCAATCTGATGCTGATCGTGACCGGATCGCAGGGCGAACGGCGGGCGGCCTCGGCGCAGTTGTCGCGCGGAAAATATCTGGGGATCGAGATGAAAGAGGGCGACATGTTCCTGTTTTCCTCGAAAACCATTCCCGGCAACGAACGTGGCGTGCTGTCGATCGTCAACGCGTTTTCGGAAATGGGCGTTGATATTGTTGACGATAATGGCGGATTGTATCACGTCTCGGGCCACGCCAACCGCCCTGATCTGGAGCAGGTGCATCGCACCTTCCTGCCCGACATGCTGCTGCCGATGCACGGCGAACACCGGCATCTGCGTGAACATGTGCGCATTGCGCATGAGGCTGGGATTGCGGCTGCAGTGGCGACCAACGGCATGATGATGGACATCACCGGCGACGTGCCGAAAGTGGTGGAGCGGATCGAGGCCGGTCGCACCTATCTGGACGGCAACGTGCTGATTGGCGCGCTCGACGGCGTGGTGCGCAACCGTATTCGCATGGCGCTGAACGGTCTTGCGATGGTGACGGTTATTCTGGACGAACAGGATCAGCCGCTGGGCGAGGCCTGGGTCGAATTGATGGGCCTGCCGGAAACCGGCAAGGGCGGGCGGGCATTGGCCGAGACACTTGAAACCGAATTGACGCAGTTCCTTGATGGCGCTTCGGCGAAAATCCTGTCGAATGACGACAAGATGGACGAGGCTTTGCGCAAGATCGTGCGGCAGGTGTCGATGGAAGAGATCGGCAAGAAGCCGGAAGTGATCGTCGTGGTCAGCCGGTTGGCAACCGAATAGGTCGCGGGCTGCCTGCCTTCTGCTGAGGGCAGGCAGTTTGCGCGATCTGCAAAGCAAAAGGGCCTCGCAAGTTGCGAGGCCCTTTGGTTTCGAGGGGTCAAATATCAGCCTTCGGTGCCGGTTGCCGACGCTTCTTCCGGCTCATCTGCGGTTTGCGTGGTAATGGCAAAGCTGCGCAGAATGAAATCCGGCACATGATCGCCCATGCCGACCACGCGTTCACCGCTGTCGCGATTGCCACGATAGTCGCGGCTGCGGTCGTCGCGGCGATCATCACGGCGCGGTTCGCTGCGGTGTTCCGGGCGCGGCTCGCGGCGGTCTTCGCTGCGGGGCTCATCACGGCGCGTATCTTCGCGGCGGGTATCTTCACGGCGGGGACGTTCCTGCCGTTCGGCGCGCTCGGGCCGGGCTTCGACCACAGGTTCGGAAATAGCCTCGACCGCAGCTGCGGCTTCAACGGCTTTTTCCTCGCGCTTTTCTTCACGGGGCGCACGATCACGGCTGCGGCTGTCGCCACGTCCGCCACGGCTGCGCGAGGAGGACCGTTCTTCCTTCGGGCGTTCCGGGCGGTCGGATGCGCCTTCCAGCGCGCCTTCCGGCACCTCGCCGCGCGGGATCGGTTGTTTCACCAGCGATTCGATGGCGTTGATGTACTTGTCATCCGACGGCACTGCGATGGTGTAGGCCTTGCCCAGACGCCCGGCGCGGCCAGTGCGACCGATGCGGTGGACGTAATCCTCGGGGTGGGAGGGCGCATCGAAGTTGAAGACATGGCTGACGGCGGGAATATCCAAGCCGCGTGCGGCGACATCGGAAGCCACCAAGAGATGCACGGACCCATCGCGGAAACCATCGAGCGTCCTGGTGCGCACGGATTGATCCAGATCACCATGGATTGGCGAGGCGTTGAACCCATGGGCCTTCAACGACTTGGCAACCACATCGACATCCATCTTGCGGTTGCAGAAGATGATGGCGTTGGTGCAGCTTTCGCCTTCAGCCGTGATCAGCGCCCGCAACACGGCGCGCTTTTCGGCAAAGGATTTGTCTTTGCGCGACGGCGTGAACTGGATCAGCTTTTGCTCAATCGTGGTCGAGGTGGTGGCTTGCCGCGCCACCTCGATCTTCACCGCCCCGGTGAGGAAGGTGTTGGTGATCCGCTCGATCTCGGGTGCCATGGTGGCGGAGTAGAAGAAGGTCTGGCGGGTGAACGGCGTCAGGCTGAAGATGCGCTCAATATCGGGGATGAAACCCATGTCGAGCATGCGGTCGGCTTCATCGACCACCATGATCTGCACACCGGTCAAAAGCAGCTTGCCGCGTTCGTGGTGATCCAAAAGGCGGCCGGGGGTGGCGATCAGCACATCGACGCCGCGATCGATCAGCTTGTCTTGCTCACCGAACGACACGCCGCCAATCAGCAGCGCCTTGGTCAGCTTGGTATACTTGGCGTAAACGTCAAAGTTTTCAGCAACTTGCGCTGCAAGTTCACGGGTCGGGCACAGCACGAGGCTGCGCGGCATCCGCGCTTTGGCACGGCCCTGACCCAGCAGGGTGATCATCGGCAGCGTAAAGCTGGCGGTCTTGCCGGTGCCGGTCTGGGCGATGCCCAAAACGTCTTTGCCCGCCAGCGCGTGCGGGATGGCTTGTGCCTGAATCGGGGTGGGGGTTTCGTAGCCGGCTTCCGCCACGGCCTTGAGCACGCGGGGGTCCAGCGCGAGATCTGAGAATTTGGTCATCTGCGTCCTAAAGATGCGGGGTCGGCCCGCATGGGATTGAGGGACGCTGCTTTCCGGGCGCCCCGGCGTCTGGGCGCTAGGGCCCTTCCGCGCGCTTATCTGAATTCGCGCGGAAGGTCAAGGATTCTGGATCAGCCGATGTCAAAGCTGACGCCCTGCGCCAGCGGCAGCGTAGAGCCATAGTTGATCGTATTCGTGGCACGGCGCATGTAGGCCTTCCACGCATCCGAGCCGCTTTCACGCCCGCCGCCGGTTTCTTTTTCACCACCAAACGCGCCGCCAATTTCGGCACCCGAGGGGCCAATGTTGACGTTGGCGATGCCGCAGTCGCTGCCAGCGGCAGACAGGAAACGCTCTGCCTCGCGCAGATCGGTGGTAAAGATCGACGAAGACAGGCCCTGCGGCACGTCGTTATGCGCTTCAAGAACCTCCGAGAAGTCTTTGTAACGCATGACATAAAGGATCGGTGCAAAGGTTTCGTGGATTACCGGCCCAACTTGCGCGGGCATCTCGACCAGGGCCGGATGCGCGTAGGCACCACCCAGGCCTGTCACGACATCGCCGCCATGCACGGTGCCGCCCGCAGCGCGGGCCTCGGCCAGCGCCTTGGTCATGCCATCCAGTGCTGCGTCATCAATCAGCGGCCCGATCAGCACCCCGGTTTCCAGCGGGTTGCCGACCTTGACCGATTTGTAGGCGGCTTTCAGGCGCGGCAGGAAAGCGTCATAAATGCTATCATGCAGGAACAGGCGGCGCAGCGTGGTGCAGCGCTGGCCGGCAGTGCCCATCGCGGCAAAGGCGACGCCGCGCAGGGTCAGATCGAGATCAGCCGACGGGGTGACGATGGCGGCGTTGTTGCCGCCAAGCTCCAGCAGGCTGCGGCCAAAACGAGCGGCGACCTTCGGGCCAACCTCGCGGCCCATCCGGGTCGATCCGGTGGCCGAGATCAGCGCAACTTTCGGGCTGTCGACCAGCGCCTCGCCCAAGGCGCGACCGCCGATCAGCAGGCTGGACAGGCCGTCGGGCGCATGGCCCCCTGCCGCCTTGAAGCGCTCCAGCGCACGATCCAGCAGGGCATGTGCGGCCAGAGCCGACAGCGACGCCTTTTCAGACGGCTTCCACACCACCGCGTTGCCGCAAACCAGTGCCAGCGCGGTATTCCACGACCATACTGCAACGGGGAAGTTAAAAGCGGAAATAACCCCAATGACGCCAATGGGATGCCAGGTTTCCATCATGCGGTGGCTCGGGCGTTCCGAGGCAATTGTATATCCGTACAACTGGCGTGACAGGCCGACGGCGAAGTCGCAGATGTCGATCATTTCCTGAACTTCGCCAAGACCTTCCGAGACGACCTTGCCAACCTCGATCGAGACCAGCCGCCCCAGTGCGGCCTTGTTGGCACGCAGTTCTTCGCCCAGCAGGCGCACCAGTTCACCACGCTGCGGCGCAGGCACGCTGCGCCAGTCGCGGTAGGCGCGGTGGGCGGCCTGAATGGCGGCCTCTGCTTCGGCAGGGCTGTTTTCGGCCAGCGACGGCAGCGCCTCGCCCGTGATCGGTGTGCGGGTCGGCATCGGGCCGGGGGTTGGGGTGACGCCAAGCTGAGCCAGCAGGGTTTCGACTTCGGATTTCAGCGACATCGCAGGCCTCTTCATTCAGGAATTTGCCGCAATAAGCAGGCGGGCGCGCAGGCGTGCAAGGGGGGGCGGCCCGGCGCAAAATCGGCCAGAAGGGCGAAATATGCGACATTAAGGCGGAGTTCTGCTACAGAATGTAGGGTAAAACGCGACGGATCGCTCAGTGTTTCAGGCGAAAAACAGCAAGCTGTAGCGGTGAAAAATTTTGCCCCCGCGCAAAAAGGCAAGGCCGCCACGGCATCTGAGCTGTGGCGGCCCTGTTCCTGCGGATGGATCAGACCATCATTTCCTTGGTGGCAGTCAGCTTCAATGCGGGGTAGTCGCGCTCGATGCGGTCGATGTCCCATTTCAGCCGGGTCAGGAAAACGGTGTCGCCGTCATTGTCGATGGCGATGTGGCCCTTGTTGACGTTGATGAATTTCTCCACCTCGGCCTTGGCCCCTGACACCCAGCGGGCAGAGGTGAACTGACTGGGTTCAAAACGGACGGGCAGAGAGTATTCCTGCTCGATCCGGCTGGCCAGCACTTCGAATTGCAGCGGGCCGACGACGCCGACGATGAAACCGGAGCCGATCATCGGCTTGAACACCTTGGCCGCACCTTCTTCGGCGAATTGCATCAAGGCTTTTTCCAGATGCTTGGCCTTCATCGGATCGCCCGCGCGCACCACTTGCAGCAATTCCGGCGCAAACGACGGGATGCCGGTAAATCGCAGGGCCTCGCCCTCGGTCAGCGCGTCGCCGATGCGCAGTTGGCCGTGGTTTGGAATGCCGATGATGTCCCCCGCCCAAGCCTCTTCGGCCAGTTCGCGGTCAGCGGCGAGGAACATCACCGGGTTGGCGATGGCCATTTGTTTCTTGGAGCGCACATGCAGCAGCTTCATGCCGCGTTCAAAATGCCCCGAAGCCAGCCGCACGAAGGCGACGCGGTCGCGGTGCTTGGGGTCCATATTGGCCTGAACCTTGAAAACGAAGCCGGTAACGGTGGCTTCCTCAGGGGCAATCTGGCGTTCGGCGGCCTTTTGCGGCTGCGGTTCCGGGCCATATTCGCCCATGCCGTCCATCAGTTCCTTGACGCCAAACGAATTGATTGCCGAGCCAAACCAGATCGGCGTCATCGAGCCGTTCAGGAAGGATTCGCGGTCGAACGCGGGCAGCAATTCCTTTGCCATTTCAAGTTCTTCGCGCAGTTTCTTCAACTGTTCGACGGGAACGTGGTCGGCAAGCTTCGGGTCATCCAATCCGGTGATCTGGATGGTTTCGGCGACCTTGTTGCGGTCGGCGCGGTCCATGATTTCCAGCCGGTCATGCAGCAGGTCATAAGCGCCGATGAAATCGCGGCCCATGCCGATCGGCCAAGAAGCGGGGGTGACGTCAATCGCCAGATTCTCTTGAATTTCATCAATGATTTCAAAAGTATCACGCGACTCTCTGTCCATCTTGTTACAGAAGGTCAGGATCGGCAGGTCGCGCATGCGGCAGACCTCGAACAGCTTTTGCGTCTGGCTTTCCACGCCTTTCGCGCCGTCAATCACCATGATCGCGGCATCCACGGCGGTCAGAGTGCGGTAGGTGTCTTCCGAAAAATCGCTGTGGCCGGGGGTGTCGACAAGGTTGAAACGATAATGCCGGAAGTCGAACGACATCGCGCTTGCGGAAACCGAAATCCCGCGTTCCTGTTCCATCTTCATGAAGTCAGAGCGGGTGCGGCGCGCCTCGCCCTTGGCGCGGACCTGTCCGGCCATCTGGATCGCGCCGCCGAACAGCAGGAATTTTTCGGTCAGCGTGGTTTTGCCGGCGTCGGGGTGCGAAATGATCGCAAAGGTCCGGCGGCGGGCGATTTCGGGCGGGAGGGTCGGGCGATTGTCAAGCATGGCCGGGCTTTAGCCGAAACCGCCCGTGGCGTCTACCTTTGCCGATCAACCATCGGCTTGGCCGGCGTTTTGAACAGCGCTGCGGGGCCGATGGCATCCAGAAACTGCCGCCCGGCCTCGGTGCCGAAATGCTGATTCTGGCTAAGGCCGGGGAAGCGGGCCTTGACGTCTTCGGAAAGCTCGGTTGGCAGACGGTTCACTGTGGCGTCGTTGACCATCAGGCTTTCGGCTGGCACGCCTTCAGCATAGATGATTTCGTGGCGATCAAACACCAGACTGAAGAAATCGACGAAACCACCCTCGCGGATGAAGATATTCTTGTTGTCGACCAAGTGCTTGGCCTGCACCAGCAGTTCAGAGGTGGCGAGGCCCGGCTTGCGCTCGCGCTGGTAAAGGAACATGCGGTGGTGCTGGCTGACGATCAGATCGCCGGAGTTGCCTAAAGTGCCAGCGGCAATCACCACCGGCGCAAAGGCCCCGACAGCGCGCAGCGTGGTGGAGCCAACCCAGCGGATCGGCTGGCCGCCGTGATCGCGCGTCAGCACTTTGTCACCGGCCTGCAAGGTTTCAATGGCGCGCTGTTGGCCCGACGCCAGCGTGATCATGGTGCCGCGCGCGAACGAGACGCAAAGCAGGTCGGCAAGCCCGGTGTCTTGTGGCGCGTCGTCGATCTTGAGCAGAGTATACTCGATGGCCGCCGACATCGGCGATAGCGGAAGGGCAACGCGGCTGCCATCGGGCAGGGCGATCAGCACGATTTCCACCTGATCGCCATCGGCTGTCATCATCGCATAGCGCGCCTCAAAGCGCAGCAGGTCGCCTTCGCGGCCAACCTCGGACCCTGCGCCTACGCGTTGGCCGCCATCGGCGCGCAGAACCACCAGCCGCAGCGCAGGCTGGGTTTCGTCAAGCGCGTAGATGTCGCCGGGGCAGACCGCATCCGGACCAAGCAGGCCATCATCCAGATTGACGCCCGAGACGACAAAAATCGCATCCGCCGGAAGAACTTGGCAGGCATGGCCGGGCAGATGGGGGGCAGGGCTGGCTTGGGTCATGCTTTCCGCGGTGCTCGGGGTGTTTGGGTGGGTATGGACCGGGCGTGGGTCAGGCTCAAGCCTACACTGCGCGCGCCGCAGGGTGAAAGTGCGGGCGGAATTTGCCAAATTTGCGGCGGTGGGTGCATTTCAGCGAATCGGTCGCAACCGTAAGGCGGCGTCGCTAGGTTGGGGCAAAAGAAGGAGTCGGCGATGGATCTGGGGATCAAAGGCAAGCGGGCGTTGGTGTGTGCGGCCTCGAAAGGTTTGGGGCGCGGCTGTGCGATGGCTTTGGCAGAAGCCGGGGTGGATCTGGTGATCAATGCGCGCGGGGCCGAGGCGCTGGAGGCGACGGCGGCAGAATTGCGCGGCTTTGGCGTGAAAGTGGTCGCGGTGGCGGCGGATATCACCACCGAATCCGGGCGGGCGCAGGTGCTGGCGGCAGCGGGGGCGGTCGATATTCTGGTGACGAACGCAGGCGGTCCGCCGCCGGGGATCTGGTCAGATTGGGAGCGTGATGATTTCATCAAGGCGCTGGATGCCAATATGCTGACCCCGATTGCGCTGATGAAGGCGCTGCTGCCGGGGATGATCACAAACGGTTGGGGCCGGGTGGTGAATATCACCTCGCAGTCGGTAAAGTCACCGATTCCGCAACTGGGGTTATCGAATGCGGCGCGGGCAGGGCTGACGGGATATGTCGGCGGCACCTCGCGGCAGGTGGCGCAATATGGCGTGACGATCAATAACCTGCTGCCCGGCATTCATGCCACCGATCGCGCGGTTTCGCTGGATTCGGGCGTTGTAAAGGCGCGCGGCATCAGCATGGAGCAGGCGCAGGCCGAGCGTGCGGCGACGATCCCGGCGCGGCGCTATGGCACGGCTGCTGAATTTGGCGCGGCCTGTGCCTTTCTGTGCAGCCAGCATGCGGGTTTTATCGTCGGGCAGAACATCTTGCTGGACGGTGGTGCGGCGAACATGACGCTGTAACTTGCCCAAGGCCGGGGGGCCTGCTAGGGAAAGCCTTAGCGAATTGCTAGGAATACCATGGCCCCTTTGCCCGCCCAATCGCCCGCCCGTCTGGAAGTGCAGTCGCTGACCCGGTCGTTTGGCGGGCGTATTGTGGTGTCTGAGGTGTCGTTGCAGGTGGCGGCGGGGCAGGTGATGTGTCTGCTGGGGCCTTCGGGCTGCGGCAAATCCACCACGCTGCGGATGATTGCCGGGGTGGAAACGCCTGATGCCGGGCGCATTGTGATCGACGGCCACGAGGTGTTCGGGCCGGGCGTGAACCTGCCGCCCGAGGCGCGCGGCGTCGGGCTGATGTTTCAGGATTTTGCGCTGTTTCCGCATCTGACGGTGGCGGGAAATGTGGCGTTCGGGCTTTCTGGTGACAAAACGACCAAGATGAGGCGCGTCGAGGAACTGCTTGAAAAGGTGAACCTTTCCGGCTTTACCGCCAAGCACCCGCATGAATTGTCGGGCGGCGAGCAGCAGCGGGTGGCGCTGGCGCGGGCGCTGGCACCACGGCCGCGGGTCATGCTGATGGACGAGCCGTTTTCAGGCCTTGATAACCGGCTGCGCGATGGCATCCGCGATGCGACGCTGGAGCTGTTGCAGGAAGAAGGTGCAGCGGTGCTGCTGGTCACGCATGAGCCGGACGAGGCGATGCGGATGGCCGATGAAATCGCGCTGATGCGGGCGGGCCGCGTGGTGCAGCGCGGTGCGCCCTATAACATCTACAACGCCCCGGCTGACCTGGCCGCTGCTGCATTCTTCAGCGATATCAATGTGATTCAGGGCGTTTCCAAAGGCGCCTTGACGGACACGCCGTTCGGGGCCTTTCTGACACCCGGTCATGCTGATGGCGCATCGGTTGATATTGTCATCCGTCCGCAGCATCTGAAGATCGACTTCGATCGCGCTGGAAAAGGCCCGAAACCGACGCCGATGGATGGCACCCCTGCGCGGGGCGTGGTGCAGCGGGCGCGCTATCTGGGGCGCGAGTCCTTGGTGGAGTTTCGGATGGAGTTTGACGGATCAACCCTGACCGCCTCGGTGCCTGGGGTGTTTTTGCCGAAACCTGACACGCGGTTGTGGCTGATGATCCGGCGGGACCGTTGCTATGTGTTTGCAGGCGACAAAGTGGCCTAGCAGGTTATCCGATGTCGCGCAGCGGTTCGGCATCGAGCCGCGTGCGGTAATCGGCAAGGCTGCGACCGGGTTCGTCGCTGAAATGTTCGCCGGTGGCGGCAACCGCCACGATCCGATCCACCCGAAAGCTGCGAAAATCGCCACGCGATTCGCAAAATGCGGCAAGCGTTGAAACGCGGGCATTCTTTTCCAGCGCCAGGGGCCGGATGTCGCGGTGGCTCTCCAGCCCCTGCGGGTCGATATAGGTGATGGTGATCCGCTCGCGCGTCTTGATGGCACGGCGCAGCGCAGGCAGGTGTTTTGGCGCGCGGTTGTCGGTCTGGCCGGGGAAGGCGAACAGATCACCGGGGTCGTGGCTCGGCGCGGGGGTGACGGCAGCCACCCGTTTCGCCAAGGCCCGCGCCGCCCGCGACAGGGCAGGATCTGGGTGTTCAGTGGCAAGGCGCAGGCCAAGCCGCAAGGCCTCCAGTTCCACCGCGTTCAGGATCATCGGCGGCAGGGTGATCGGCGCACGCAGGATGTAGCCGACGCCCCTTTCCCCTTCGACCGGCAGGCCAGAGGCCATCAGCGTGGTCATGTCGCGCCAGATGGTGCGCACGGAAACGCCGAGTCGCTCGGCGATTTCCGAGGCGCGGTGCAAACGGCCATCGCGCAAAATCTGGATCAGGTCGAACAGGCGGTCGGTGCGGCGCATCGGGTTTCCGGGGTTGAGGCAACTGACATATAGCTGTCAGCTATATGGGGGTAAAGCCCGGCAAACGGGGGCGGTTCTGGTGCGAATAGGGCTTTTACAGCACGGCGTTGTCAGTCAGTCTTTAGCCAGCAACGCCGCAACACCGCGGCATCTGGAGGAATACGTTATGCAAATGGGTCCGCTGCAAATTCTGCTGATCGCGATCGTGGTGCTGGTGCTGTTTGGTCGCGGCAAAGTCTCGGCGCTGATGGGCGAGTTTGGCAAAGGCATCACTGCGTTCAAGAAGGGCGTCAATGATGGCACGGCTGAATTGGAGAAAGACGTAAGCGTCGTCGCCAAGGACGTGACGCCGGAAGAAAAAGACAAGGTCTGAGCCTTTTGCCTTTGAAAGGGCTGATCGAAGATGTTTGGGGATATCGGCTGGGCCGAACTGCTGTTGATCGGCATTGTTGCGCTGATCGTGATTGGTCCTGAGGACCTGCCGGAAATGTTCCGCCAACTTGGTCGCTTTACCGCCAAGTTGCGATCCATGGCGCGTGAGTTTTCGCGGGCGATGGAACAGGCGGCCAAGGAAAGCGGCGTCAATGACGTGGCCAAGGATCTGAAGGCGGCAACCTCGGTCAAGGCGATGGGCCTCGACAAGGTGAAGGAAGCGGCGGATCGGTTCGAGAAATGGGACCCGATCAAGAACGCAGCCAAACCCACGACGCCTGCCAAACCGCTGACGCCAGCGCCGATGCCCGCAACGCCTGAACCGGTCGCTGCGGTGGTGGCTCCGGTCGAGGCTCCTGCGGTGGTGCATGGTCCGGCGACGCAGGCGTTGTTGGACAAGCAGGCGGCCAAGAAGGCGATTCTGGCCGAAACCGCTGACAAGTTGAAAGCGGTCGATAGCGCAGAGCTTGTGTCGAAACCTGCACCAAAACCGCGCGCCAAGCGCGCCGACGTGGTGCCGGCAGCCGACGCGGCCCCCAAGTCGCGCGCCCCGCGCAAGCCCAGGAAAGCAGATCAGGCATGAGCCACACTGATGAGATGGATGCCAGCGCCGCGCCGCTGATCGAGCATCTGAAGGAACTGCGCAACCGCATCCTGATTTCGATTGCTGCTTTCGCAGTATGCTTCTTGCTGGGCTATCTGGTCTGGGACAAGATCTTCAACATCCTGTCGATCCCGATGTGCAAGGCTTTGGCCGACCGCGGGCAGGAATGTCAGTTCATTCTGGTGAAATTGCAGGAAGGCTTCTTCGTTGCCATCAAGATCGCCGTGTGGGGCGGCTTTGCGCTCGCCTTCCCGATCGTGGCGTTCCAGATGTGGCGCTTTGTGGCTCCCGGCCTGTATCGCAATGAAAAAGCAGCGTTTTTGCCCTTCCTGGTTGCCTCGCCGGTGATGTTCATCATTGGCGCATCCTTTGCCTATTTTGTGATCCTGCCGTTTGCTTTCGCGTTCTTCCTGGGGTTTCAGGATAACTTCAAAGACGCAATGGAAGCGGGTGCGGGATTGGCGGCGGCACCAAAGGGCGTGGTTTATACCGGCTCGGTCGAGGCGTTTCTGGCGCTGACCATGACCTTCGTGATGGCGTTTGGTTTGTGCTTTCAACTGCCCGTGTTGCTGACGCTGATGGGCAAGGCCGGGATCATCTCGTCGCAGGGGCTTAAGGCAACCCGCAAATATGCCATCGTCGCCATTATGGCGGTGGCTGCCGTCGTTACACCGCCGGATGTGTTCAGCCAGTTGATCCTGTTTGCAGCGGTCTATCCGCTGTATGAAATCTCGATTTTTATGATCGGCCGCTTTGAACGCGACCGCGAAGCGCAGGCGCGGGCGGACGGGACTTGGGTTGAAGATGAAGAGTGATGCCTTGCTGCGCATCGCAGACGCGCTGGAGCGTTTGGCTCCGGTGCCGATGCCCGCGCCCGATTTCAGCGCCGAAGCTTTCGCTTGGCACACTGGCCCGGACCGGCTGGAGCCGGTGGCACGGGTGGCGCGGGTGGATATCAGCCTGCTGATCGGGGTGAACCGGTCGCGCGATACGCTGCTGGAAAACACCCGGCATTTTGCGCGCGGCCTGCCTGCAAACAATGCGTTGCTTTGGGGCGCGCGCGGCATGGGGAAATCCAGCCTTGTGAAGGCGATCCATGCGGCGGTGCGCAAGGAAGGCCACGATCTGAAGATCGTCGAACTGTCGCGCGAGGATCTGCCATCGGTGCAGCGCCTGCTGAGCCATCTGCGCGCCGCACCCTATCAGTTCATCCTGTTCTGCGATGATCTTTCGTTCAGCCATGATGACCAGCATTACAAATCGCTGAAAGCCGTGTTGGATGGTGGCATTGAAGGGCGGCCAGAAAATGTGCTGCTTTATGCCACGTCGAACCGCCGCCACCTGATGCCACGCGACATGATCGAGAATGAGCGTTCGACGGCGATCACCCCCGGCGAGGCAGTGGAAGAAAAGGTGTCGCTGTCGGATCGTTTCGGGCTGTGGCTGGGCTTCCATCCCTGCAGTCAGGATGAATATCTGCAGATGATCCGGGGCTATGCTGCAGCCTATGGCGTGCAAGTGGCGGAAGATGTGCTGCGCGCCGAAGCCATCGAATGGCAGGCGACACGCGGCAGCCGGTCGGGACGGGTGGCGTGGCAGTTCTTCTGTGATCTGGCCGCGCGGCACGGCGTGGCGCTGTGACCTCTTGTCATTTCGGCCAGCAAGGCTGATCTTGCCGCCATGCTGATAGAAATTCTGATTATTCTGGCACTGATCGTGCTGAACGGCGTTTTGGCGATGTCTGAAATGGCGATCGTCTCGGCCCGACCTGCGCGACTGAAATCGTTGGAGAGCAAAAGCAAAGGGGCGGCGGCAGCGCTGCGACTGGCCGAGCATCCGGGGCGGTTTCTGTCGACGGTGCAGATCGGCATCACCATGGTCGGCGTGCTTTCCGGGGCGCTGTCGGGGGCGACGCTGGGCGCACGGCTGACTGGCTGGTTGCTTTCGATGGGCATGGCGACCGACTGGGCCTCTACCCTCGGCGTCGGCGGCGTGGTGGTGGTGCTGACCTATGTGTCGCTGATTGTGGGCGAGTTGGTGCCGAAACAATTGGCCTTGCGCAATGCCGAAGGCGTTGCGATCCGGGTGGCACCTGCGATGGCGGTGCTCAGCACGGTGACCACGCCAGTGGTCTGGCTGCTGGATCGGTCTGGCAGGGCGGTGCTGTGGCTGCTGGGCCAGCGCGGCGACAGCGGCAACCGGGTGACGGAAGAAGAGGTGCATACCCTGTTGACCGAAGCCCACGAAGGCGGCGTGCTGGAGGATGAAGAACGCGAAATGATGGCCGGGGTGATGCGGCTCGGCGACCGCACCGCCCGCGCGCTGATGACGCCGCGGCATGAAGTGCAGATGCTGGAGCTTGAATCCACCAGTGCCGAGGCGGTGGCGGCGATCCGCAAGGTGGCGCGGCCCCGCATGCTGGTGCAAAGCCGTGAAAGCGGCGAAGTGGTGGGGATTGTCACGCTCGCCGATGCCTTCAACGTCGTCTCTCGGCGCGAGGCGCTGGATCTGAAAGCGCTGGTGGTGGATGTGCCGGTGGTGTCGGATCAGGCCGATGCCTTGGCCGTGATGGAGGTTTTGCAGAAATCGACGCACCATATCGCGTTGGTTTACGATGAATACGGCCATTTTGAAGGCATCATCACCACCGATGACGTGCTGGAGGCGATCACCGGCGCGGTCAGTTCTGCCGATGCTGATGAACCTGCTCTGGTCGTGCGCGCAGATGGCAGCTTACTGGTGTCAGGCTGGATGCCGGCGGATGAATTCTGTGACCGGCTGGGCCTGTCGCGTGGGCTGGCCGGGGAATATGATACAATTGCCGGTCTGGTGCTGCATCAGCTGGACCGGATGCCAGTGTTGGGCGATACCTTCGCCGTTGAAGGTTACCGCTTTGAAGTGATCGATCTTGACGGTCTGCGCATTGACAAGGTGCTGGTCAGCGAAGCCTGAATGTCGCGCCACCTGCGATAAGCAGGCGGTTCTGGTCATCCTCTCTGTTCAAATATCCCCGCCGGAGGCACGCGGCTGCGGCGACAGGTGCCTCCGGCGGGAGTATTTGCGCCAAGATGAAGTCGCGCGTTATTGCAGGTAGGCCATTGGATCGACGGAATCGACGCCTTTGCGCACTTCGAAGTGGACGAAGGCTGGGTTGCCCGCGCGCACGACGGCGATGGTCTGGCCCTTGCTGACCTTGTCACCCTTTGCCACTTTCAGCCCATCGACCCCGGCGTAAACTGTCAGGATGCCATCGGCGTGGCGGATCACCACGATCGGCGTGCCTTGGGTGTCTTTGGTTACGGCAGCAACGGTGCCATCAGCGGCAGATTTTACCGGGCTGCCAGCGGTAGCACCAATGTCGATGCCGTCATTCTTCTTCTTCACATAGGTACGGATGATATTACCGCTGACCGGCATCGCGAACTTGCTGGCCGAGGCAGGGGTGCGGTCTTTGCCCAGATCGGTGGCGGGCGGGGTTTCTTTCGGCTTTTCGCTGGCCTTCTGCGGCTTTTCGGCGGGCAGCGGCTTTTTCGCCGAAGGCGGTGTCGGCGTCGGCGAGCCTTCACCCGGCACGGTTTCAACCGCCACCGGATCGGGCTTCGGCGCGGTGCCGGTTGCGGTCGGGATGATCAGGAACTGACCTTCACGCACTTCCAGATCGCTGCCAAGCCCGTTCCAGTCGGCCACCGCCTTGGCCGAGACGCCATAGGTGCGGGCGATCGAGAACGCGGTCTCGCCGCGTTTGACCTGGTGCCGCACCGGTTCGGCGCCAGCGGATTTGGCGGGTTGCGCAGTGGCAGGCTGGGTGCCGACACGGTCCAATGCGGTGGTGGCAATCGAGGTGACGTCCACCGAGCCGGGCGCGGCCGTGCTGCCGATGATCCCGCCAGCCGGTGCCCCCATCGGAGCCGCCGATGCGACGCGGGCGGGCAGGGCCAGCACTTCGCCATCGCGCAGCGCATCAACCGGGCGCAAGGCGTTGTAGCGGGCAAGCTCGTTTGCGGGCAGGCCGACGCGGGCCGCCACCGAGGCAACCGTATCGCCACGCTGCGCGACTGCAACCTGATAGCCGGGGTAAGAAATCACACCGCGCGCATCCGCCTGCGGGCGCGGATCGGTGGCCTTCAGTGCTGCGTCCGATGTATCCAGCGCGCCTTGGCCTGCGCGCAGATCCCAATCGAAGGGCGCGGACTTGCCGCAGGCAGACAACAGAAGCAAGGCGGTCAGGCCAAGGACGGGGAAGCGCGAAAGGGTCATACTTGCCTCTTTACCAAATCCCGGTTTGGTCCGGGGTGATTTTTCGTTGCGTCGGTTGGTGTCATTCGGAGCTGATCCCCTCGACCAGTGGCACAAAGCGCACCGGGCGAAGTTCTTCGTAATCGTAGCCGCTGGCCAGTCTGGTGACCTTGATCAGGTGCTGCACGGTATCAGACTGCCCAACGGGCACCACCATGATACCGCCGATTTTCAGCTGCGCCAAGAGAGGCCCCGGCGGGTCTTCGGCGGCGGCCGTCACGATGATGCGATCAAACGGCGCGGTGTCGGGCAGGCCAAAGCTGCCATCGGCGGACATGGCGACGATATTGACCAGCCCCATCTCGCGGAACAGCTCCTGCGCCTCGCGGACAAGCCGGCGGTGGCGGTCTACAGTGTAAACCCGGCGGCAGAGGTGCGACAGGATCGCCGCCTGGTAGCCCGAGCCGGTGCCGACCTCTAACACCGTGTCACGCGGCTGTATGTTCAGCGCCTGCGTCATCAGGCCGACAACCGAGGGCTGGCTGATCGTCTGGCCACACGCGATGGGCAGCGGCATGTCTTCATAGGCGCGTTCGGCAAACAGGCCGCGCACGAACTGGCCACGGTCCACCCGCTCCATAGCTGTCAGCACACGGGCATCGGTGACGCCGCGAGAGCGTAGGGCAAATAAAAACCGCATCTTGCGTTCGGCCGCCGTTTCTTCTTCGTCGGGCTGGCCGTGCTCCATCATCCCAGACGCGCCTCCAGCTCGGCGAGTTGATCATGCGCAGTCAGATCGCAGCGCAGCGGGGTGATCGAGATATAACCATCGAGGTTCACCGCAGCATCGGTGCCGGGCAGGGTCGGGGTGTGTTGCGGACCGCCCTTGATCCACAAGAACCTCTTGCCCGAAGGCGCTGTATAGGGCTGCACACCAAAGCTGGTGTCGCGGCGGAAGCCTTGAGCCGCCACCTTGTGGCCCTTGACCGCATGGGCGGGCAGCGGCGGGAAGTTGACGTTGTAGAAGATGCGGTAATCGTCGGTCGTCCACAGGCCTTTGTCCAGCAAAGCCCGGATCACACCGACGCCATGCGTTGCCGCCGCTTCGAACGGGTCGTCAAGTTCTTCGGTTTCGTGGCCCATGTATTGCGACAGCGCAATCGCCGGGATGCCATGCAAGGCTGCTTCCATTGCCGCGCCGATGGTGCCGGAATACAGCACGTTTTCAGCCGAGTTGTTGCCCCGGTTTACCCCCGACAATACCAGATCGGGCTTGGCCCCATCCAGCACGTCATAGACCCCGGCGAGCACGCAGTCGGCTGGGGAACCTTCCACCGCATAGCGGCGCTCGCCCAGTTTGGCGTTGATCATCGGGTGGGTATAGCTGATGCAATGGCCGACGCCGGATTGCTCAAACGCCGGGGCAACCGTCCAGACCTCACCGTCAGGACCGGCGATTTCGGCGGCGATGCGGGCAAGGGTGACAAGTCCGGGGGCGTTGATGCCGTCGTCATTGGTGATCAGAATGCGCATCGGTCCGCCCAGCTGTTTCTTCTGCCTTTGATAGACGTTTGCGGCGCGCGCGGCAAGCAAGTCTGGTGGTCAGGCGGAGCTTAAACCGCAATCTGTGCGATGCGGGCGGCGATCTTGGCCAGATGTGCTGCGCGGCGTTGCGGTGTGCTGGCGTCGATGGCGTATTGCGCCAGCCAAAGGGTTTTCGTGCGGCGGTGCGTGCAGCCGCGCAGGCCACGCAACAGTTGCTTGCGGCCGGGCGCGCCCAGCAACAGATTGTATTGTGCCCAAGTCGCGCCAAGGCTGGTGATCACGCCGATCAACCGGATGTTGGTCAGCGCGGGCTGCAATCCGGTCGGGCCGACATGGAAGGCGATACCCGGTCGCCAGACCCGGTCCAGCCAGCCTTTCAGGATCGCAGGTGGGCCGGACCACCACGTCGGGTGGATGAAGATCACCCCCTCGGCCCAGGCCAGCGCGGCCAGATGCGGATCAAGGCTTGCATCGATGGCGTCTGGGTCGGGATAGCTTTGCCATTCGTCAGCGGTCAGGGTCGGTGCGAAGGCTTCGGCATATAGATCAATCAGCCGGATTTCGTGGCCTTTGGCCTTTGCTGCGGCAATGGCGGTATCGCGGGTGGCGGCGGTAAAGCTGCCTTCCAGCGGGTGGGCGTGGACGAACAGCAGCCTCATGCCGGGCGCTGGCTTTGGCGCAGCTTGATCAGGCTGTGGGCGGCAATCGCAATCAGGATCACCGTGCCACCCAGCAGGGTCTTTTGCCCCGGATTTTCGCCGATCACCGCCCAGACCAGCAACGGCCCGGCGACGATTTCCAGCATGGTGATCATTGAAACCTCGGCGGCGGGCAGATAGCGCGGCCCGATTTGCAGCAGGGCGACACCGCCCGCAAGGATCACGCCGCCCGACAGGAACACCAGCAGGGCTTGCTCGGCGGTATAGGGGGCCATTTCGGCAAAGGGCAGCGCGATGACCGAGGTCAGCAGAAAGCCCAAGGCAATCGAGGCCAGCAGCTTGCGTTGCGGCACCATGCGCAGCACGACGTAATAGGCTGCGATGGTGCAGGCATTGCCCAGCGCGAACAGATCGCCCAGCACATGCCCGCCCGAAACGCTGCCTGCGCCGATAATAGCCACCCCTGCGAAAACGGTCAGAATGGCACCCCAGGTTGGCGCGTCGATCCGCTCTTTCAAGATCGCCCAGGACAGCAGCGCGGCAAGGAATGGCGCGGTGGCCAGGATCAGCAGCGCATTCGCCGCCGAGGTTTCGCCCAGTGAGGCCAGAAAGAAGATCGACCCCAACCCTTGCAGCACGATCATCGCCAGTGATGGCCAGCTCAGCACGTCGCGCAGGTTTGGCAGGCTGGTGCGGTCAAACACTGCAATTGCGGCCAGCGTCACACTACCTGCCACCAAGCCGCGCCAGACTGCGATGGTCATGGTGTCGCCGCCGATCAGTCGCACCACCAGCGCGTCGGGGAAAAAGAACGTGACACCCAGCAGGGTGATCAGAAAGCCGAAGGCTTGCGGATTGCGGTCGGACAGGCGGGATTTGATCATAACAGGCTCCTCCGCCCGCTGTTATAGGCGATTGCGGCGAAAGAGGAAGCGGGGTGCCTAGGGCTGTAGGTCAACCACCGCTTCAAAGCCGTCGTCTTGCCCCGGCGCGGGCGAGAGAAGCTGCAAGCGCGCCTCTGCTCCGTCGGCAATCGCCTGCACGATCGCAAGCCCGAGCCCGGTGCCGTCGGCGCTGCTGTTGCCGCGTTGAAACCGCGCGGTCAGCGCCGACAGGGCTTCGGCGGGCACCGGCGGGGCTGCATTGCGCACCCGCAAACTGGCGCTGGCAGAAAGCGACACGCTGACCTCGCCCCGCCCATGTTTCAGCGCGTTCTCGATCAGATTGCGCGCCAGAATAGCCAGCGCGTCGGGGTCGATATCGGACAGCACCGGGCTTGCAGGCTGGGTCAGGGTGATCGCCGTGGCGCTGGTGCGGCGGGCATCCTGCACCACCATTTGCAGAATCGCGCGGATATCGGCGGCCTGCGCCAGTCGCATCCGCCCGCCTTCCGCCCGCGCCAGCTGCATCAGCTTTTCTGCCAGCCGGTGCAGCCGCTTCAGCGAGGCCTCGATGTCTTCGGCGCGCTTGCGTCCCGGCCCTGCGGCGGTTTCGGCAATCAGCCGTTGGGTTTGCGCCAAGGCGGCGGCGACGGGCGTGCGCAATTCATGCGCGGCATTTGCAGCAAAGCTGCGCTCGGCGTCCAGCGTGCGTTGAATGCGGCCCATCAGCGCGTTGACCGCTGCGGCAATCGGTGCGATTTCGGTGGGAAAGGCGGCATCATCGGGCAGGGCGGTCAGATTGCCACCGCCGCGACTGGCGAGGCTGGCGGAAAAGCCGCGCACCGGCCGCAAGCTGCGGCGCACGATCAGCAGCACCAGCGCAAGGCTGGCCGGGATCAGAACCAGCAGCGGCAGCGCCAGCGTCATCAGCGCGTCTTGCGTCATCTCGGCCCGGTGCGCCAAAGGTTCGGCCACAGCGATGGTGACGCCGCCTTGCAGGGCGCTGTCGTAATACACCCGGTGGGTTGTGGTCTGCGCAAAGCCCACGGCCTGAAATGGCGGGAAATCAGCGTCGCGGGCGGCGTGGCTGCGGATCAGCACCCGGCCCTGATCGTCGCGCACAAGGTAGGTGAACAGCTCGTCATGCTGGCGCAGCCGGGCAATGTCTTGCGACAGGCCTTCCTGATCGCGGTCGATGATATCCAGCACCGCCAGCGGCAACAGGCGCTGGCCGGTCTCTGCCAGCACAGAATCGGATAACTCATTGATTTCATGCCGCAGGATCGTGCCCGTCGCCAGTGCCGCGATCAGCCATAGCAGCGTCAGGCTGACGCCCAATCCAAGCGCCAGCCGCCCTTGCAGCGATTGCGGCAGGCGCAGGGTCATGCAGCCCCCAGCCGATAACCCAGCCCGCGAGAGGTTTCGATCACGTCATGCCCCAGCTTCTTGCGCAGGCGTGAGACATGCACTTCGATGGTGTTGCTGTCGATTTCGGTATCGAAGGCGTAGAGCCGGTCCTCCAGCTGCGCCTTTGACAAAAGCTGACCGGGGCGCTGCAGGAACGCCTCGAACAGCACCCATTCGCGGGCGGTCAGTGCCAGCGGCTTGCCGGCGCGGTGCACGGATCGGGCCGCCAGATCGACCTCCAGATCGCGAAAGCTGATGATCGGGTTGGGGTTGCCGGAATAGCGCCGCGCCACCGCGTTCAGCCGCGCCGTCAGTTCTGAAAGATCGAACGGCTTGATCATGTAATCATCCGCCCCGGCGTTCAGCCCGTCGATGCGGTCGCTGATCTGATCCAGCGCAGACAAGATGATCACCGGAGTCACATCGCCGCCCAGCCGCAGCTTGCGCAGGAAGGGCTGGCCGCGTCCATCGGGCAGCATCAGATCCAGCAGGATCAGATCATAGCCGACCGATTTGAGATGATCCGCCGCCGCGTCCAGCCGCGTCACCCAATCGATCGAATGGCCGTCGGCGCTGATCTGGTCGCGTACGGCGGCGCCCAGAACGGTATCATCTTCGATCAAAAGCACGCGCATCATGGTATCCGATGTTGTGGCCGGGCTACTGACAGGGTGATCGTGGTTCAGGCTGACCCCTGCCTGACGTTTGGGCCGGGTCTGCTTCAGCCTGCTGTCAGGAAACTCTGTCATACCGCCTAGCAGAACTTCTCGCAGGACGCAAAAATGTCGATGATCCATCTTATCCTCGCCCCCGCCGCTTTTGTCGTCGCGCTTGGTCTGGCTGGTGCCGCTTTTGCACAGGATGATCGTTGCTCGGTGCCAATGGCGGACTGGCAGCCGCGCGAGGCCGTGCGCAAGATGGCCGAGGCGCAGGGCTGGAAAGTGGCACGCATCAAGATCGACGATGGGTGCTATGAAATCCACGGCTTTGATGCCGAGGGTCGCCGCATGGATGTCGAGATCAATCCTGCCACCTTGCAGATACTTGAGTTCGAATTTGAAGACGATGAGCATGGGCGCAAACGCAATCGGGGCGGCGAGTCCGACGAAGATAACGATTGATCTGCCCTTTGATGCCCTGAATTTATGTCGGGCCGCGCGTCCCCGAGCCCGTCACGCCTTGGCCCCGCCTTTGAACGCGGGGCATTTTTTTCTGAAGTCGCTGCAAAGCCTTACGACAGCCTGAAGGAAATATTTCAGACACGTCAGGTTTTGCTCATCCGCTGCAAGCAGACTGCGCTGATAGTCGTTCACCACGAGGAGATGTCTGATGAAATTTGCACTGGTCAAACTTTCGGTAGGGGCCTTCGCGCTGACCACCGCCTTTGGTGCTCTGCTGGTGTTCAGCCAGCCGGTTGCCGCTTTGGGGCAGGCCGAAAAGTCCGGGCCTGCCGCCGATGCCACCCTGCACGAGTTGGCAGGGTTGTTGCAGTTTGCCGACAATGATGAAGACGATGATGACGATGACGGCAAGCGCTCCAGCAAAAAATCGTCGGGCGGAGATGACGACGACGATGACGACGACGATGAAGGCTGTGACGATGACGAGGGCGACGACGATGATGGCGGCTGCGTGACCGGCGGCCAAATGGCACCGCAGGGCAATGTCGCACCGCCGAACAACGGCCTGTTCGCGCCGGGTGCCAAGCCGAAAGCCGTGATCAACTGATCGAAGACCCACGCCGGGCCTGACGCAAAACCAGCGTCAGCGACAGGAAACCGTCAGGCCAGCGTACAAAAACAGAGTCACAACAATTCGGAGACTACGATGAAATCGCTTCTTGCTGCTCTGGCCGTCACCACTGCTTTGACCCTGCCCGGCATTGCGCAGGCCCGCACCGTGACCTTTACCACCCAGCTAAACAATTACGGCGGCAATGGCGCTTATCTGGCCTTCTACGTCACGGATGCCAGCGGGGTCTATCAAGGCAGCCTGTGGATGGCGGGCGGCAAGACCAAGTATTACAAACACCTCAGCGATTGGGCGCAGGCCACCGGCAATGATGCGGGGCAAGTTGCGGGCATCACCGGGGCCTCGGTTGGGTCTGGCCGTTCGCTCAGCGTGTCGCTGGATCTTGCGGATGCGCTGTTTGATGCGGGCTATCAGCTGCACATTGACGCGGCGGTTGAAGACATGCGCGACAGCCCGTCGGAAATCGTGCTGCCGCTGACCGCAGCGGGCGCGGGCATTGACAAGGCAGGCAAGCGCTATATCGCCAGCTTCCGCTACGATATGTGATCCTGACAGACCGAGGTTGTCCATGTTGCGTTCGCTTCACAAGATCCCCGGCCTGCTGGCGGCGGTGTTCCTGATCGTGCTGACCCTGTCGGGGGCGGCGCTGTCGGTGTTGCCTGCCTATGACCGGGTGACCATGCCCGCCGTGCAAGACAGCTTGTCGGTCGGAGTGCTGGCCGAACGCATCGTGGCGCAGTTTCCCAATGTCGAACAGATCAGCCGCGCCCCCTCGGGGCTGATCACCGCCTATTATTACGAAGGCGATCGGCCTGCCGCCGTGGTGATTGATGCCGCGACTGGCGAGGCTGTGATGCCCTATGAGCAAGCCGCCCTTAGCCGTTGGCTGACCAACCTGCACCGGGCTTTTTTGTTGGAGGATTCCGGCCGGATCGCCGCTGCGGTGTTGGCCGGGGTGATGCTGGTGATGTCCGTCTCTGGCATCTTGCTGGTGTTGCGCCGCGTGGGTGGCTGGCGCAACTGGTTCGCGCGGCTGCGCGGGCCGTTTGTCGGGCGGTTGCATGTAGGAATCGCGCGCTGGAGCGTGCCTGCGCTGTTGCTGTCGGCGGTGACGGCGCTGTTCATGTTCGCCAATACCTTTGAATTTCTGCCGCAAGATGCTGCAAGCCCAGTGCTGCCTGATACCGTCAGCCAGCAGATCGGCTTTCCAGTCGTGGCGATGCCGTTGCTGACCGAAACCCCGGTCAGCGCTCTGCGCGATCTGACCTTCCCCTATGCTGACGATGCGACCGACGTGTTCACCCTGCAAACCGATACCGGCGAGGGCTATATCGATCAGGGCACTGGGGCGACTTTGGCCTGGGCCGAAGACGGCCCGTGGCAGCGGCTGTTTGAATTCGTCTACATGCTGCACACCGGGCAGGGGCTTTGGTGGCTGGTTCTGGCTCTGGGTGTCGCCGCGCTGGGGGGCTCGGTGCTGGCAGTCACGGGCACCCTGCAATGGGCGCGGGCTTATTGGTCGCAACCGCGTCTGCGTGGCAATGTCCGCGCCGGGCAGGCGGAGACGATCCTGCTGGTCGGCAGCGAGGGCGGCACCACCTGGGGCTTTGCTGCAACGCTACATCAGGCGCTGACCCAAGCGGGGCAGGCGGTGCATTGCGCGGGAATGAATCGCTTCGATCCGGCAGCTTACAGGTCGGCGAAGCGGGTGATCGTGCTGGCCGCGACCTATGGTGAGGGCACCGCTCCGGCCGCCGCTACGGGCTTTATCGGCAAGTTGCAGGCAAGTCAGGTGCTGTCCGCGCCGATGGCGGTGCTGGGCTTTGGCGACCGGCAGTTCCCGGCCTTTTGCGGCTTTGCGGTGGATGTGTCGGCGGCGGCCAAGGCCAAGGGCTGGGCGGAGCTGATCCCGATGGATACGGTAGACCGCCAGTCGCCGCAGGATTTCGCGCGCTGGGGCCGGGCCTTGGGCGACGCGATGGGCGTGCAGCTGGAATTATCGCATCAGCCAAGCCCGCCGCACAGCCATGCGCTGGTGCTGGTGTCGCGCCGCGACTATGGCGCGGACATGCAGGTGCCCACCGCCATTCTGCGCTTTGCCGTGCCGAAATCCAGTGGCTTTGGCAAGCGGTTCCCACGGTTTCGGGCGGGCGATCTGCTGGGTATTGTCCCCGAAGGCTCCACCCTGCCGCGGCTTTATTCGCTGGCCTCGGGCAGCAAGGATGGCTTCATCGAGATTTGCGTGCGCCTGCATCCGGGCGGGCTTTGCTCGGGGCGGTTGATGGCGCTGCAGGTTGGCGATCACATGCAGGGCTTCGTGCGGGAAAACCCGGATTTCCGCCCGGCCAAAGGGGCAAAGCCGGTGATCCTGATCGGCGCTGGCACTGGCATCGGGCCGCTGGCAGGTTTTGCCCGCGCCAACCAGCCGGGGCGGGCGATGCACCTGTATTTCGGTGCACGCAACCCGACCTCTGATCTGCTTTATGGCGAAGAGATGCAGACATGGCAGGCCGAAGGGCGGCTGTCTTCTGTCACCACCGCGTTTTCGCGCACCGCCGCGCGGGCCTATGTGCAGGATGCGCTGCGCGGCGATACCGCCCGGTTGGTGCAATTGCTGCAAGATGGCGCGCAGGTGCTGGTTTGCGGTGGGCGCGAGATGGCCGCCGGGGTGAAGACTGCGCTGGCCGAGATACTGGCCCCGCATGGTCTGACACCCGCGATGTTGAAAGCCGAGGGGCGCTATGCCGAAGATGTCTACTGACCTGAAACGGGTAGCGCTGAATGGGGCGGTGATGGGCACACGCTGGTCGGCGGTGTTCCATGCGCCCGAAGCGCTGCCGATTGATCCGATCCATGCGGCCCTTGCGCAGGCAGTCGAAACCGTGGACCGGCAAATGTCGACGTGGAATCCCGACAGCGATCTGATGCGGCTGAACGCGGCCGAGGTTGGCGTCTGGCATGCTGCGCCGCCCGAGATGCTGGCAGTGCTGCAACTGGGTCTGGCGATTGGTCAGGCATCGGGGGGCGCGTTTGATGTTGGTCTGGGCGATGTGGTGCAGGCTTGGGGATTTGGCCCCGATGCCGCCGATCCGGCGCGGATCATCGCCGCGATGAAGGCGCCGCACCGGCCCAGCCACGAAGTTTTGCAGATCGACGCCGAGGCCGGAAAGCTGTGCAAGACCGCCGCTCTGACGCTGGATCTGAACGGTATCGCCAAGGGCTACGCCGTGGACCGCATGACCGAGGTGCTGACCGGATTCGGCATCACCGCATCCTTGACCGCGCTGGACGGTGAATTGCGCGGGAAAGGTGTGCAGCCCGATGGCAGCGCTTGGCCGGTGGCGGTGGAAAAGCCCGACTACGCCGTCCGCTCCGCACTGGCGATGCTCGATCTGCATGATGGCGCCGTCGCAACCTCGGGCGATTACCGGCATTGGGTTGACGTCGGGGCCAAGCGGCTGTCGCACACCATGGACCGCCAGCGCGCAGCGCCAGTGGAATGCGGGGCGGCCTCGGTCACGGTGATGGCCGCCAGCTGCGCAGAAGCGGATGCCTGGGCCACGGCGCTTTTGGTGCTGGGGGCCGAGGCGGGGCTGAAACTGGCACAGCGGCAGGGGCTGAGCGCGTTGTTCCTGACCCGGCAGGGCGGCGATTTTCTGCCGCAAGGCTGCGGTGTCTTCGCCTGACGCAGGCGCGCGCGCAGTTTTCCACCCTTGATCCTGACGCCTGCACAGGGCATGAGAGAGACGTCGAATTGCACGCCTTGGCCTCGCCTCTCCGAAGGATAATCCCATGCCCGCTTACCGCTCCAGAACCACCACCCATGGCCGCAACATGGCAGGCGCACGCGGACTTTGGCGCGCGACCGGCATGAAGGATGGCGATTTCGGCAAACCGATCATTGCCATCGTGAACTCGTTCACCCAATTCGTGCCCGGCCACGTCCACCTGAAAGATCTGGGGCAAATGGTCGCCCGCGAGGTTGAAGCGGCAGGCGGTGTTGCCAAGGAATTCAACACCATCGCCGTCGATGACGGCATCGCCATGGGCCATGACGGCATGCTCTATTCGCTGCCGTCGCGCGAGTTGATCGCGGACAGCGTGGAATACATGGTCAATGCCCACTGCGCCGACGCGATGGTCTGCATTTCCAACTGCGACAAGATCACCCCCGGCATGCTGATGGCGGCGATGCGGCTGAACATTCCGTGCGTCTTCGTCTCGGGCGGGCCGATGGAAGCCGGCAAGGTCATTCTGGACGGCAAAGAAGTGGCGATGGATCTGGTGGATGCCATGGTCGCCGCTGCTGACGATAATGTGTCTGACGCCGATGTCGCCAAGATCGAGGCGGCTGCCTGCCCGACCTGCGGGTCATGCTCGGGCATGTTCACCGCCAACTCGATGAACTGCCTGACCGAGGCGCTGGGCCTGTCGTTGCCGGGCAATGGTTCGACCCTTGCGACGCATGGCGACCGCAAGCGGCTGTTCCTTGAGGCGGGTCGTCTGATCGTTGACATCACCAAGCGCTATTATGAAGGCAACGACGCCAGCCTGCTGCCGCGCAACATCGCCACCAAGGAAGCCTTTGAAAACGCCATGACGCTGGATATCGCCATGGGCGGGTCCACCAACACCGTGCTGCACATTCTGGCCACCGCCAGCGAAGGCGGCATTGATTTCACCATGGCAGACATCGACCGTCTGAGCCGCCGCGTTCCGGTGCTGTGCAAGGTCGCCCCCGCCAAGCAAGACGTGCATATGGAAGACGTCCACCGTGCCGGTGGCATCATGGCGATCCTTGGTCAGCTGGATGCGGGCGGCCTGCTGCACCGCGATTGCGGCACCGTGCATGCCAAGACGCTGGGCGCTGCGATTGACCATTGGGACATCAGCCGCACCAATCAGGCCGAAGTTCGCGATTTCTTCCTGGCAGCACCGGGCGGCGTGCCGACGCAAACCGCGTTCAGCCAGAACCGCCGCTGGTCGGCGCTGGATCTGGACCGTGAAAAGGGTGTGATCCGTTCCGCCAAGACCCCGTTCTCGAAGGATGGCGGGCTTGCGGTGTTGTCGGGCAATATCGCGCCGGAAGGCTGCATCGTGAAAACCGCCGGGGTGGACGATTCCATTCTGGTTTTCGCAGGTCCGGCACGGGTGTTTGAATCGCAGAATGCCGCGGTTGAGGCGATCTTGTCGAACAGGATCAAAGAAGGCGATGTGCTGGTGATCCGCTACGAAGGCCCGAAAGGCGGGCCGGGGATGCAGGAAATGCTGTATCCGACCTCGTATCTGAAATCCAAAGGCCTGGGCAAATCCTGCGCGCTGCTGACCGATGGCCGCTTCTCGGGCGGCACCTCGGGCCTGTCGATCGGCCACGTCTCGCCGGAGGCGGCTTCGGGCGGCATGATCGGTCTGGTGGAAGAAGGTGACCGGATCGAGATCAACATCCCCGCGCGCTCCATCCATCTGGCGGTTTCTGACGCCGATCTGGCCAGCCGCCGCGCCGCACAGGATGCCAAGGGCTGGAAACCTGCCAAGCCCCGCGCCCGCAAAGTGTCTACCGCGCTGAAAGCCTACGCGCTGTTCGCCACCTCGGCGGCAACGGGTGCTGTGCGCAAGCTGCCGGAAGAATAAGTCTTGCCCAAGACCGCGCATCGCCTGTCCGTTGCACCGATGATGGATTGGACCGACCGGCATTGCCGGGTCTTTCACCGCCAGATGACCCGGCGGGCGATGCTTTATACCGAAATGGTGACGGCCCCGGCGGTGCTGCACGGCCCGAAGGCGCGGTTGCTGGATTACAGCAGCGAAGAGCATCCGATTGCCCTGCAACTGGGCGGCTCGGACCCGCGTGAGTTGCGCGAGGCCACCCGGATCGCCAGCGATTGGGGCTATGATGAAATCAACCTGAACGTCGGCTGCCCGTCAGACCGGGTGCAGTCCGGCTGTTTCGGCGCGGTGTTGATGCAGCAACCCGGCTTGGTGGCGGATTGTGTTGCGGCGATGATCAGCGTGGCATCGGTGCCGGTGACGGTGAAATGCCGTATCGGCGTTGATGATCAAGACCCCGAACAGGCGCTGCCGGATTTTCTGCAACAGGTCAGCGCCGCCGGGGTGTCGCATTTCATCATCCATGCCCGCAAGGCGTGGCTGCAAGGGCTGTCGCCCAAGGAAAACCGCGAAATTCCGCCGCTGAACTATGATCTGGTGCTGCGGATGAAAGCGGCGTTTCCGCAGCTGACCATCTGTATCAATGGCGGCATCACCTCGTTGGATCAGGCAAAATCGCTTCTGGATCAGGGGCTTGATGGCGTGATGGTCGGTCGCGCCGCCTATCACGATCCGGCAAGCGTGCTGGTAGGCGCGGATACGCTGTGGGGCGAGGATAGTGGCGTTGATGCCTTTGGGGCAGTAGCGGCGATGCAGCCCTACATAGCCGCGCATCTGGCGCAGGGCGGCAAGCTGCACCAGATCACCCGGCATATGCTGGGCCTGTTCACCGGCCGCCCCGGCGCGCGTGGCTGGCGTCGCGTGCTGTCAGAAGGGGCCAACAAGCCCGGCGCGGGGCTTGATCTGCTCGACGCCGCGTTGGCCGAGGTTCAGCGCGACGTTGCGGCCTGAGGCACTCTGGTAAACCGCGACAGCAGCAACGCCGCCAGCGCGCAAAGCGCGATCACCGCGATCATCGGCACCGGGCTGGCGCTGAAAAACGGCCCCATCGCGGCGATGATCACGCCGCCGGTCAGCATCTGCAAGGTGCCGCCAAGGCTCGACGCCAGCCCCGCAATGTCGCCATGATCGTCCAGCGCCATCACCATGGTCGTCGGGATCACCATACCCAGACAGGCATTGCCCAGGGCCAGCCCGATGACGCAGGTATACAGCCCGACCTGACCCAGCAGCGCCAAAGCAAGCAGGCCGCAGGTCGCCAGCGCAAAGCCGAAAGTGGCCCACCGCATCAGCCGCACCGCGCCCAGCCGCAGGCCCAAAGGGGCCGCCATCTGTGACGCGGCAATGAAGGCCACGGCATTGACCGCGAAGGCGATGGAAAACCCGGTGGGGGAAAGCCCGAACGTCTCGGTATAGACAAACGCCGCCGAGGCGAGGAAGACAAAGAAGCTCGCCATGCCGAACGCGCCCAGAAAGGTCAGCGACAGAAAGCCTCGGTCGGTCAACAGCCGTTTGGCGCCGACAAATGTGGCGGCGACGTTGAAGCGCTGGCGGTGTTCCGGCGCAAGAGTTTCCGGCTGCGCCAGCCGCAGCAACACGAAAGCCAGCAACGCGGCCAGCAGAAGTGCGGCAAAGATCGCCCGCCAGCCGGTAAAGGCTAGCAGCCCCGCACCCGCCAGCGGTGCCAGCATCGGCGAGACCGAAATCACCAGCATGATCGCCGCCATCAGCCGCGTCGCCTCGTTGCCGGTGGACAGATCGCGGATGATCGCGCGCGGCACCACCATCATTGCAGCCCCGCCAAAGCCTTGAATGGCGCGACCGATCATCAGGGTCTCAATCGAGGGCGCAAAGGCGCAAAGCGCGGTTCCCAGACAGAAAATCACGATGCCCGCATAAAGCGGCGGCCTGCGCCCGGCCTGATCGGCCCAGGGCCCGTAGAGCAGTTGGGCAAGGCCGAAAGCGATGAAATAGGCGGTGATGGTGCCCTGCATCGCCTGCACGCTGGTGCCCAGATCGGCTCCGATAGCAGGCATGGCAGGCAGATACATGTCGATTGCAAAAGGGCCGATGCAGGACAAAAGCCCCAGCACAAGGGCAGGGCGAGCAAGGCTTTGCGTCATGGAATGGCCTTTCGAAATATATGCGGGGCAAACTAAGCTTTTCAAAAGGCCGCCACAACCCCGGCTCTGGCAAGCCGGCAGGCATCGCGCTAGAGTTCTGGCGGATCAAGGAGAAAACCGATGCCCGAACTCGCCCAACTGCTGCCGATGGTGGCCCTGCTTGTGGTCATTGGTGGCATTGCCGGTGTGGTCGCGGGGCTGTTGGGGGTCGGTGGCGGCATCGTGCTGGTGCCGGCATTTTTCTATGCTTTCAGCAGCCTTGGCTACGGCGGGCCGCAACTGATGCAGATTTGCGTGGCGACCTCGCTTGCGACGATTGTGGTGACCTCGCCGCGTTCGGTGCTGTCGCACCACAAGAAAGGTGCTGTGGATTGGCAGATGCTGCGTGATTGGGGGCCTTATATCGTGGTGGGGGCGCTGGCCGGGACCTTGCTGGCGAGCCAAGTGAAATCGGTGGTGTTGCAGGTGGTGTTCGGGGTGCTGGCGGGGCTGGCGGGGCTGTATATGGCGTTTGGAAAATCCAGCTGGCGGCTGGGGGCTGCGCTGCCGGGGCAGCCTGCGCGGGGGGGCATGGCGACGGTGCTGGCGTTTTTCTCGGCGATGATGGGGATCGGCGGCGGCACGTTCGGGGTCGTTCGGGGTGCCGTTGATGAGCCTCTATTCCGTGCCGATCCACCGGGCGGTGGCGACGGCGGCGGGGTTTGGCGTGCTGATCGCGGTGCCTGCGGTGCTGGGGTTTCTGTTCCTGCCGATCCAGAACGCGCCGCCCTACACCTTGGGGGCGGTCAATCTGCCGGCGTTTCTGGTGGTGATTGGCTCGACCATGCTGACCACGCCCTGGGGCGTGAAGCTGGCGCATGCGATGGACCCGAAGCCGCTGAAGCGGGCGTTTGCGATATTCATCACGCTGGTCGCGCTGAATATGCTGCGCAAGGTGGTGGGATGGTAGGTTGGCGGCGCATCGGGTTTGATCCTGCAATCGCGACCTGGGCGGCTGCGGCGCGGCGGGCGGCGGTTCCGGCTTTGGGCGGCGAGGTGCTGCGCTGTGGCGGCACTTGGGCGGTGGGGCTGGATCTGCTGGCGAACGGGCCGGATGGGGCGGTGGCGGGCGCGGCCTTTCCGTGGCAGGCGGTGGGGTTGCAGCCCGTGCCGCTGCACCCCGGCCAGCTTTCGGCGGTGTATCCGGGCTATCCGCAACCTTCGCCCGACGAGACTGAGGCGGCGTATCGGTTCCGGCTGAACCGGGATTCGGCGCATCTGGATGGGTTGCTGGCGGTGGGGCCGGAAAAGCGGCGGATGGTGAAGGAGCCGCATGCCTGGATTCTGGGGCTGCCGCTGAATGAATGCAGCGCGGGGGCGTCGCCGCTGGTGGTTTGGGAAGGCTCGCACCGGATCATCCGGGCAGCGCTGGAAAAGCGCTTCGCGGGGCAGGCAGGCGATTGGTCGGAGGTGGATCTTACCGAAGCCTACACGGCGGCGCGGGCCGAGGTTTTCAAGACCTGCCTGCGGCGCGAGCTGCCGGGCAGGCCGGGGGAGGCGGTCTGGCTGCACCGCTTGCTTATTCATGGCGTGGCACCTTGGCAGGCAGGGGCCGAGGCCCCGGCAGAGGGGCGGGTTGTGGCGTATTTCCGCCCCTTGCTGGCATCGGTGCGCGATTGGGTTTCGCTGCCGTGAAGGTGGGTGTCCACATGTGGACATGGGAGAATATCTATATAAATCAGTGTGTTGTAGGGGCGCGTTTACTGTTTCTTAAGAGTTGCGCGCGGTGCAGGCTGACGATTTTCGCGGTAAAAATCGTGGGAGTAACGGTGCTGCTCCGCTGTGTGTTGGTTAAGGTGCAACCAATGCAGCAGGGCACGATTTTTGCCGCGAAAATCGTCTGCTCCAGGGCGGGTTGCGTCTATCTTGCAGCATTTTTTGCGCCAAGGCCGCGCGAAGAACACGACGCACCGGGCCAGATGAACCGCAAACCGCTTTAATTGCCGCCCAGCCGCTGCATCCTGCCGCCGCGCCGCTTGGCCAGACGTGGCGCGCGGGCGGGCAATTCGGCCATGATCGCGGTGCGCTCGGCCGGGGTCAGGCGTGACCAGCTGGAAATCTCGTCAATGCTGCGGAAACAGCCGACGCAGATGCGTTCTTCGGGGTGAACCACGCAGAGCTTGACGCAAGGCGACTCCACTTCTTCGCGCTTCCAGACTTCGTCCATGCTACGCCCCACCTTGCGACCCTGCGGCAGCATCGCGGGCGATATAGCCCAGTCGATCCAGCACGCCTTGCAGAATATAGCCTGCTGCGACCTGATCAATCACCTCTCTGCGACGCTTCCGAGACGTATCCGCCTCGATCAGGGCGCGTTCGGCGGCAACCGTGGACAGGCGTTCATCCCAGAAGGTGATCGGCAGCTCGGTCAGCTTGATCAGATTGCGGGCAAAGGCGCGGGTGGATTGCACGCGCGGGCCCTCCGATCCGTCCATGTTCAGCGGCAGCCCAAGGATGATGCCTGCGATGTTGCGCTCGGCCAAAATCGCCAGCAGGGCGGCGGCGTCTTCGGTGAATTTGCTGCGGCGGATGACGTGGATCGGCGTCGAGACGGTGCGGCGCAGGTCTGATACCGCGATGCCGATGGTCTTGTCGCCCAGATCAAGGCCGCAGATCGCGCGGCCCTGCGGCAGGCTGGCAAGAAATTCGGCCAGATCGGTGTGGATCATGGTGCAACCCCGGCAGCGGATGCTGCGGCTTGCAGCGTGGCGAGGGCGGCGCTGTCATCCTTGAAAGCGGCCTGCGCCTTGGCATAGGCGGCCTTGACGCGGTCGGGATCGCCCAGCACGGCCAGCGAATTGATCAGCGTGGCCCAGTCTTCCACCGGGCCGCCTTCGCTGCCCAGACGTTCCTCCAGCTGGCCGACCATGCCCTTGATCATATCCTGGCGTTCTGTCGGCGTCATGTCGCCTGCGGCGGCCATATCCATCGCGGTCGGGCCTTTGCCCGCCCCCGGCAGCTCGTATTTGATCCCGGCACTGTAGGCGATATCAGGCAGCATCTCGGTCAGCGGTGCCATCCATGGGGCATCGGCGGGGCCTTCGCGCAGCAGGGGCTCCCACAGCGCAAAGGCGCGGTCGGGGCGGTCAACCTCGGCAAACATCAGCCCGACAAAGTAGCGGGCGAGCGGGTGGGTCGGTTCCAGATCCAGTGCGCGGATCAGGTGCTTTTCGGCCTCGGGGGTGACTTTGCCAGCGGCGGCGAAGATCATGCTTTGCGCGGTTGCGGCATGATCATCGGCGGTGGCGCTATCGCCTTTGACCGTCAGCAGCTGTTCATAGGCCTTGCGCGCCGCGATGAAATTGCCCAGCTGCGCCTCGTTGCGGGCCAGAAGGGTGAGGCCTTGCAAGTCATTGGGGTTTTGCGCCACGGCGTCGCGCAGTTTGGCGATCAGGTCCAGGAAGGCCGGGTCGGCTTGTGCGGCGGCGGGGGCAGGGGCCGTGGCCTCGGCTTCGGTCTGGCTGGGGCGGTTGGCGTAAAGCCGTTCGGCCATGGCAAGGCGGGTGTGCAGCGGCAGATCGCCGTAGCCGGGGGCGCCAAGGCGCAGGTAGCCGTAAAGTGCCGCAGCGCTGGCGGCGGCGATCAGCAGGGCGGCGGGGATCATGCTGCCCTTGCCACCCGCCTTTGGCGCGTTTTGCAGGCTGCGGTCGGCCTCCAGCAGGCGGCGCGAGAGTTGTCGGCTGCGGCATCGCCCCGGCGCAGGCCTTGCAGCATGATCACCGCCACCCCTGCGGTCAGTGCCGCCGCTGCCGCCCAGAAAAGCCATTCCTGCATGTTTCGCCCCTGAAATCCTTGGCCTGATGTAGGCGGTTTGTGGGGGCTGCAAAAGGGGCGAATCCGCCGCAGGGATAAAACCGCCGCCGGTGTCGCAATTTTCCCGATTGTGCCGCTGGCGGGTCGGGTTAAAACCGTCAGGCAAGACATACAGAGCGAGACGCAAGAGGGCCTTCGCATGAAACGCTATTCGGTTTTCGCCATCGCCAAAGAGGCGCTGAACTATCACATGGGCTGGGAGAAGGCCTGGGCCTCTCCGGCGCCCAAGAAGGAATATGACGCCATCATCGTCGGTGCGGGCGGGCATGGTCTGGCGACGGCCTATTATCTGGGCAAGAACCACGGCATCACCAACGTGGCGATCATCGAAAAGGGTTGGCTGGGCGGGGGCAACACCGGGCGGAATACGACGATCATCCGGTCGAACTATCTGCAGGACAGCTCGGCTGCGATCTATGAAAAGGCCCGCAGCCTTTATGAGACGATGAGCCAGGATCTGAACTATAACGTCATGTTCAGCCCACGCGGCTTGCTGATGCTGGCGCAGACCCACCATGAAATCCGGGGTTATCAGCGCACGGCGCATGCCAATGCGTTGCAGGGCGTGGCGACCGAGTGGATTTCACCCGCCAAGGTGAAAGAGCTGGTGCCGATCATCAACATTGACGGTCCGCGCTATCCGGTGCTGGGGGCGCTCTATCAGGCGCGTGGCGGCACGGCGCGGCATGATGCGGTGGCCTGGGGCTATGCGCGGGCTTGCTCGGCGATGGGGATGGACATCATCCAGCAGTGCGAAGTCAAAGGTGTGAAAACCGAGGGCGGCGTGGTGAAGGGGGTTGAAACCTCCAAGGGCTACATCGGCTGTAAAAAGCTGGGCATCGTGGTGGCGGGGCATTCCGGGCAATTGGCCGATATGGCCGGGTTCCGCCTGCCGGTGGAAGCCGTGGCGCTGCAGGCGCTGGTGTCCGAGCCGATCAAGCCGTGCATGGATGTGGTGGTGATGGCCAACACCGTGCATGGCTACATGTCGCAATCCGACAAGGGTGAAATGGTCATCGGTGGCGGCACTGACGGCTTCAACAACTTCACCCAGCGCGGGTCTTTCCACCATATCGAGGAAACCCTGCGCGCGCTGATCGAAACCTTCCCGATCATCAGCCGGCTGAAAATGCTGCGGCAGTGGGGCGGGATTGTGGATATGACCGGCGACCGTTCACCGATCATCTCGAAAACGCCTGTCGGCAACTGCTTCATCAACTGCGGCTGGGGCACGGGCGGCTTCAAGGCGATCCCGGGTTCCGGCTGGGCAATGGCCGAGCTGGTGGCCAAGGGCGAGCCGGGGCCGCTAGCGGAGGATTTCAACATGTGGCGCTTCAAGGAAGGTCAGTTCATTGACGAATCCGTCGCCGCCGGGGTCGCGCACTGATGGGCTGCGCGGGCGGGCAAAATCCTTTTGAAGGATTTTGTGAAAAGTTTTCTGAAAACTTTTCGGTCGGGATGGGGTGGTGATGGAAGATCTGATTGACGATGAGGCCGAAGCGGCTGGCGTCGACCCGATCCGCAAGGCGCGGGATGCTTTTATGCTGGCGGTGGGTCAAGCGGCAGGCGGGGCGGCCTTTGTCATTCAGGTGGGCGCCAATGACGGGCGGATGGCCGATCCGGTCTATTCGATCGCCAAACGCAACGATTGGCGCGGGCTGCTGATTGAGCCGCATCCGGCCTATTTCGCCAAGCTGCACAAGCGCTACAAGCGCCGCGACGGCTTTACCCTGTTGCAGATCGGCATTTCCGACGCCGAAGGCGTGTTGCCGCTTTTTCATCTGGACAACGCCCGGATGGAGCAATTTCCGCGCTGGGTGCATGGTTCGGCCTCGGTTGATGCCAAGCGGGTGGTGCGGCAAGTGAAGCTGGCCTGCCGCAAGCTGGGACTGGTTTTCGACGACAGCATGGTGGCGCAGACGGCGGTGCCAATGCGGCGGCTGGATGCGGTTCTGGCCGAACAGGGCATCACAAGCGCCGACGTGATCGTGATCGACGTCGAAGGTCACGAGCTTGCGGTGATGGCCGGCGCCGATCTGCGCGGTTTGGGCCTGCGCGGCATGCTGGTGGAATGCAACGGCCGCAATGAAGCGCAAAAGCCCGACTATGTGGCAGCGCTGAATGCGGTCGGTTTGACGGTTTACGAATTGGGCGACGATCTGTGCGCCTTTGACCCCGCCCGACTGGACGTTGATCTGGCGGCGGAGTTTGATGCGGCGGGCTTGCCCCGCCTTGGGAATTGACATGGGAAGGAAGCCGAAATGCTGATCCTCGAATGCCCGTATTGTGGCGTTAAGGCCGAAGAGACCGAGCTTTCGCCCGGCTATGAGGCGCATCTGAAACGCTTTGGCCCCGGTTCTTCGGATGAGGAATTCGAGGCCTATATGTTCGCGCGCAAAAACCCCAAGGGGGTGCATTTTGAACGCTGGCGGCATGTCTATGGCTGCGGCAAGTGGTTTCTGGCCGCGCGTGACACCAACACGCTGGAAGTGTTCGGCACTTACCCTGCGCAATCTTCAGAACCGCCTGCCGACTTGCAGGACAAGATCAAGGCCAAGCGGCCCGACTGGAAGGGTTACAAATGAGCACCCGTCTTACCCGTGGCGGTCGCCTGATCGACCGCACCACCTCGCAGGAATTTGCCTTCAACGGCAAGAAGATGCGCGGCTATGCCGGCGATACGCTGGCGGCGGCCTTGCTGGCCAACGATCAGATGCTGGTCGGGCGCAGCTTCAAATATCACCGCCCGCGTGGCATCGTGGCGGCAGGCCCGGAAGAGCCGAACGCCTTGGTGGGTCTGGGCAAGGGGGCGCGGTTTGAACCGAACCAGCGCGTTACCACCACCGAGCTGTTTGACGGGCTGGAGGCGGAAAGCCAGAACCACTGGCCGTCGCTGGAGTTCGACGTCGGAGTGATCAACAACAGCCTCGCGCGGTTCCTGCCGGGCGGATTTTACTACAAGACCTTCATGTATCCGCGCGCGGCATGGAAGCATCTTTTCGAACCGATCATCCGGCAATCGGCGGGCTTGGGCAAGGTGCCGAAAGAGCGCGACGCCGACCGTTATGAGCAGGCCTATGCCTTCTGTGACGTGCTGGTGATCGGCGGCGGCATTGCGGGCTTGCAGGCGGCTTTGGTGGCGGGGGCCTCGGGGGCTCGGGTCATCGTGCTGGAGCAGTCGGCGGCCTGGGGCGGGCGTGCGCCTGTCGATGGCGATCTGATCGAGGGCGGCTCGGCGGATGGCTGGATCGGCGCTGCGGTCAAGACGCTGAGCCTGATGGAGAATGTGACGCTGAAGATGCGTTGCATGGGCGCTGGGGTTTATGACCACGGCTATGTGCTGGCGGATGAAAAGGTGTCTGACCACACGCCGGGCGACGGGCGTCCGAAGCATCGGTTGTGGCGGATTCGCGCCGCGCAGATCATCACCGCGACCGGGGCGATCGAACGGCCGCTGTCGTTTGCGGGCAACGATCTGCCGGGGGTGATGCTGGCCGGATCGGTGCGCGATTTCGTGGTGAACTTTGCGGTGTCGCCCGGCGATCGCACCGTGGTTGTGACCAACAATGACGATGCCTATCGGACCGCGATTGCGCTGAAAGAGGCCGGGCTTGCGGTGCCGTGCATCATTGACGCGCGGGCGTCGGTGACCGGGGTGTTGCCGGCCAAGGCCAAGGCTTTGGGCATTCGGATCGAAGCGGGCAAGGCGATTGCAAAGGTCAAGGGCGGCAAGCGGGTTACTGGCGTCAGCCTCTGCGTGCAGGCGGGCGAAGGATCGGTGCTGGAAGAGATCGCCTGCGATGCGGTGGCTATGTCGGGCGGCTGGTCGCCGGTGGTGCATTTGTGGAGCCATTGCGGTGGCAAGCTGACCTGGGATACCGCCAACGCGCATTTCCGGCCCGATGCGGCGCGGCCGCCGACCGGGGCGGATGGTGCGGCGATGGTGGTGGCAGTTGGCAATGCCAATGGCGTGATGACGGTGGCCGAAGTTCTGGCCGATGCTGCGCGTGGCGGGGCTGTTGCAGCGCAGGCGGCGGGCTTTACAGCTGAGGCTGTGGCTGCCAAGGCGCAGTCGGTGGCCGAGGCTGCGATGGAAGCCGTTTGGGTGATGCCGCAGGGCGCAAGCCCGAAGCTGCGCGCCAAGATGTGGCTGGATTACCAGAACGACGTGAAAGTGTCTGACGTGCAGCTTGCAGCACGCGAAGGTTATTCCAGTGTTGAGCATACCAAGCGCTATACCACTTTGGGCATGGCGACGGATCAGGGTAAGTTGAGTAACATCAATGGCTTGGCGGTGCTTGCTGATGCTTTGAATGAAGAGATCCCGCAGGTTGGCACCACCACGTTCCGCCCGCCTTATACGCCCGTGACCTTGGGCGCTTTGGCTGGCGAAAGCCGGGGCGAGATTTTCCAGCCGTTGCGCAAGACGCCGATGCATGCCTGGCACGAGAAAAATCAGGCTTACTTTGAGCCGGTCGGCCTGTGGCGCCGCCCCTATTGCTTCCCGCGTGCTGGTGAAAACCACGAGCAGGCGGTGCACCGCGAGGTCATCAACACCCGCACCGCGTTGGGGCTGCTGGATGCCTCGACGCTGGGCAAGATCATCGTCAAGGGGCCGGATGCCGGGCGTTTCCTTGATATGCTCTATACCGGCGTGATGAGCAGTTTGCCGATCGGCAAGTGCCGCTATGGTCTGATGTGCAACGAGCAAGGCTTCCTGTCGGATGACGGCGTGGTGGCGCGGATCGATGAGGACACCTGGCTGTGCCACACCACCTCGGGCGGGGCGGATCGTATCCACGCCTGGATGGAAGACTGGCTGCAATGCGAATGGTGGGATTGGCAGGTTTACACCGCCAATATCACCGAGCAGCTGGCGCAGGTGGCCGTGGTTGGCCCGAATGCGCGCAAGCTGTTGGAAAAGCTGGGCGGGATGGATGTTTCGAAAGAATCCCTGCCGTTCATGCAATGGGCCGATGGCACGCTGGGCGGCTTCCCGGTGCGGGTCTACCGCATCAGCTTCTCGGGCGAACTCAGCTATGAAATCGCGGTTCCGGCCAGCATGGGGGCTGCCTTCTGGGAGGCGTTGCACAAGGCGGGCGCAGAGTTTGGCGCGATGCCTTATGGCACCGAAGCCTTGCACATCATGCGGGCCGAAAAGGGCTTCATCATGATCGGTGATGAAACTGATGGCACGGTGATCCCGCAGGATCTGAACCTGGGCTGGGCGATTTCGAAGAAGAAGGCCGACTTCCTTGGCAAGCGCGGGCAGGAACGCAATTATCTGGCCAGCCCGGATCGTTGGAAGCTGGCCGGGTTTGAAACGCTGGATGGCTCGGTGGTGCCGGACGGGTCTTACATCATCGCGGCGGGCAAGAACGCCAACGGTCAGGGCAACACCCAAGGCCGGGTGACCTCGACCTACCACAGCCCGACGCTGAAGCGCGGCATTGCGATGGGGCTGATCAAGGGCGGGCTTTCGCGGATTGGCGATGTCGTCGAGTTCAACACGGTCACGGGCGGCACGGTGAAGGCGAAGGTCGTTGATCCGGTGTTCTATGATAAGGACGGGGAGAAGCCGAATGTCTAATGTTGTCAGCGCTTTGGGCAATGCCTCTTTCGCAGGCTTCGCCAAGATCACCGAAGTCGGCCCGCTGGGGATGATTTCATTGCGCGCCAAGCCCGATGTCAAAGGGCTGGCCGAGGCGATCAAGGCGGCGGTGGGAACGGCTGTTCCCGCCCCGCGCGAGATCGAAATCGCCGGCGGCAAGGCGGCGGGCTGGATGAGCCCGGACGAATATCTGCTGGTGCTGCCTTATGGCGAAACCGATGCGGCGCTGGCGGCGATTGCGCAGGCCTTTGGCGGCGCGCATCATCTGGCGGTGGTGGTTTCCGATGCCCGCGCGGTGTTCCGCGTCGAAGGGGCAAAAGCCGATCAGGTGCTGGCCAAGTTGTCGCCGGTCGATTTTGCCACGCTGGGACCGAAAGAGTTGCGCCGCACCCGTGCTGCGCAAGTGGCGGCGGCGTTCTGGAAAGACGGCGACGGCTATACGCTGGTGTGTTTCCGGTCGGTCGCATCCTATGTGATGGGCTTGCTCACGCACTCGGCGATGCCGGGATCAGAGTTTTAAGCCGCTCATCCACGGCTAATTTGCCCGGCTGCCCTTGACCTTCCCGGTCAAGGGCCACTTATTGTGCCGTAGCGAACACGTTTAACAGGAGACGCCCCGATGGCTTTCACCCTTCCCGATCTGCCCTATGCGCACGATGCTCTGGCCTCGCTGGGCATGTCGAAAGAGACGTTCGAATATCACCACGATATTCACCACAAGGCCTATGTCGATAACGGCAACAAGCTGATTGCTGGCACCGAATGGGAGTCGAAGTCGGTCGAAGAGATCGTCAAAGGCACCTATCAGGCGGGTGCCGTGGCGCAGAATGGCATTTTCAACAATGCCAGCCAGCACTGGAACCACGCGCTGTTCTGGGAAATCATGGGGCCGGGCGAAGACAAGAAGATGCCGGGCGCTTTGGAAAAAGCTCTGGTTGAAGCGTTCGGCTCGGTTGCGAAGTTCAAGGAAGATTTCGCGGCGGCTGGCGCGGGTCAGTTCGGGTCGGGCTGGGCTTGGCTGGTGAAGGATGCGTCGGGCGCGCTGAAGGTCACCAAGACCGAAAATGGCGTCAACCCGCTGTGCTTTGGTCAGACTGCCCTGCTGGGCTGCGATGTGTGGGAGCATTCCTACTACATCGATTTCCGTAACAAGCGCCCGGCTTACCTGACCAACTTCCTTGACAAGCTGGTCAACTGGGAAGCGGTTGCGGCCAAGCTGTAAGCTGGCAGACAGACGGATCAGGGCCTGCCGGGGAAACCTGGCGGGCTTTTTTGTTGCAGTGGGGCGGCGATGACCGAGGCGAAAAAGGGCGTGCTGGCGGTGGTACTGGCCTGCCTGATCTGGGGCTTTGCACCGGCTTATTACAAGCATTTCAATCAGGTGGCGGCGGCCGAGATGCTGTCGCATCGCACGCTGTGGACGCTGGCGATGTTTGGCGGCGTGCTGTTGGCGCAGCGGCGGCTGGGCGAAGTCTGGGCGCTGATGGTCGGCAAGCAGGCGCGGCGGGTGTGGGCGGCGACGCTGCTGATTTCGGCAAACTGGTTCATCTTCATCTGGGCGGTGCAGGGCGGCCGCGCGGTCGAGGCCAGTCTGGGCTATTATATCTTTCCGCTGGTGGCGGTGCTGATCGGCGTGTTCGGCTTTGGTGAACGGATGCAGCCGGTGCAGGCGGTGGCGATCGGCCTCGCGGCGGTTGCGGTGGCGGTGCTGACCTTTGGTCTGGGGGTGGCTCCAGTGATCGCGCTGTCACTGGCTGCGACGTTTGCGGCCTATAGCGCGCTGAAACGCGGGGTGGGCGCGCCTGCGCTGGTGTCGGTGACGCTGGAGGTGGTGCTGATGGCGCCGTTTGCGATCGGCTATCTGATCTGGCTTTATGCGGATGGCGGTGGGGCGTTTGGCCGCGATCTGACGCTGAGCCTGTGGTTGCCGCTGACCGGGGTGATCACCGGGGTGCCGCTGATGCTGTTCACCTATGCCGCCCAGCGGGTGCGGATGGCGACGCTGGGGCTGGTGCAATATCTGAACCCGACGTTCCAGTTTCTGACGGCGGTGCTGATTTTGGCGGAGCCGTTCAGCCTGTGGCACGCGGCGGCGTTCGGGCTGATCTGGGCGGCGCTGGGGCTTTACAGCCTGTCGGCCTGGGGTCAGGACAGGGCGTCGCGCAGGGCTTCGGTCAGCGCGGGGACATCGGGCAGCGTGGTGAAATAGTTTTTCACCGAAGCATCGGCGAAGCCTTCGGCGATGATGTGATCGAGCAAAGCCAGCAGCGGGTTCCAGTAGCCTTCGACGTTCAGCAGGAAGATCGGTTTGCGGTGCAGGCCGATCTGCGCCCAGGTCAGCACCTCGAAAAACTCATCCAGACTGCCCGCGCCGCCCGGCAGCACCACGATGGCATCCGAGTTCATGAACATCACCTTTTTGCGTTCGTGCATGTCTTCGGTGATCACGAAGGTGGTCAGATCGCGCTTGCCGACCTCGGCCCCCATCAGATGGGTGGGGATGACGCCGAAGGTCGGCGCGCCCGCGGTTTGCGCGGCACGGGCAACTTCGCCCATCAG
>WRPH01000026.1:14856-58341 GCA_009773375.1 Paracoccaceae bacterium | reverse complement strand
CGCGCCGTAAACCAGCCGCCAGCCCATCTGGGCGATGGCCTGTCCCATGGCGACTGCGGCGGTGGTATGGGCGGGGTTCTTGCCAGGGCGCGCGCCGCAGAAGACACAGATCGAACGAAGAGCGCGGGCCATGCGGGATTCCAGTCGAAAATTGTTGCTTTGCGGTGTGATATCGCGGTTCTGTGACGAAAGAAAGAAGGGGCCGGCAACAGGCTTCAAGCTTCGGGGGAATGCGATGGCGGCTTGGTCGGGGATGAGCGTTGCGGCGCGTGCGGGGCTGCTGGCGTGCGGCGCTGCGGTGGTGGCTGTGGCGGGGTGGTTTGCGATTGCGCGCGGGCCGGAGCCAGAGCCGGTGGCGGTGCCATTGGCTGCGGTGGAGCCAGTGGCGGAAGTTGCAAAACCCGCCGTGGCTGCCGAACCGGTGGCGTCGGTGGCGGCACCGGTCTTGCCGGGGTTCGACGTGGTGCGGGTGGAGCCGGACGGCACGGCGACGGTGGCGGGAAGCGCTGCTGCCGGGGCGAAGGTGTCGCTACGGGTGGACGGGGCCGAGGTGGCGGTGGTGCAGGCGGATGCGCAGGGCAAGTTTGTCAGCCTGTTCACGCTGGCCCCCAGTGCCGCGCCGCGTTTGCTGTCGTTGGTGGCGATAGGGGCGGATGGGGCCGAGATGCTTGGGCCCGAGACGGTGGCGCTTGCGCCGATTGCGTCGCCAGAGATGGCAACCCCCGAGGTTGCGACGGCAGAGGTTGCAGCCCCCGAGATTGCAGCGGCAGAGGTTGCAGCGGCAGAGGCTCCGGCGGCGGTGCTGGTGGCACCCGACGGCGTCAAGGTGCTGCAAGCGGGTGGCGACGTGCCTGCCGAAGTCGCGGCGAATGTGAGCGTTGACAGCATCGCCTATGCGCCGGACGGGGCGGTGCTGCTGGGCGGGCGCGGGCAGGCTGACGCGCCGTTGCGACTCTATCTGAACGATGGCGCGATTGCCGAAGTGGTAGTGGGCACGGATGGGGCCTGGAGCACGGTTCTGACGGCGGTAGAGCCGGGGATTTACACGCTGCGGGTGGATCAGCTGGACGCGGGCGGCAAGGTGGTGTCGCGGTTTGAAACGCCGTTCAAGCGCGAAACGCTGGAGGCTTTGGCCGCGGCGTCGCAGGCGGAACCGCCAATGCCAGAAGCTGTGGCCGCAGATGCCGTCGCGTCGCCGGTTGCGGCCGTGGCTGCGGCGGACGTGAACGAGCCTGCGGCGGACGTGGACGTGCCTGCGGCGGACGGGGCGGTTGCAGAACTGGCGACCGAAGTGGCAACTCAGGATGCAACCGAAGGTGCGGCGGCACCGCAGGCGGCAACCGCTGCGCCCGAACCTGTGGCCGAGCCCGAATCTGCCGCCGAGCCCGAACCTGTGGCGGCAGCAGAGGTGCCCGCTGCGGAGACAGCAGCGGTAGCCAAGCCTGTTGTAGCAACTGCTCCAGTTTCGGTGACAGTGCAGCCCGGCTATACGCTTTGGGGGATCGCGCAGCGGAGTTTCGGCAAGGGGATCCTGTATGTGCAGGTGTTCGAGGCCAACAAGGCCAAGATCAAGGACCCTGACCTGATCTATCCGGGGCAGGTGTTCACGATACCGAAGGCTGCTCCGGCGTCTGAATAGCCGGTTCCGTCACGGGTTTGCCGTGACGGCAGCAGGCCACCACCTCGGGGTGTTCCATGCAGCAATCGTTCAGCAGGAACGCAATGGTCGCCCCCATGCCGCCGGCATCGACCGAATAGAACACGTTGCGCGCCAGCTTGCGCGACCGGATCAGCCCGGCCTGTTCCAGTGCCGCCAGATGGAACGACAGCCGCGAGGCGGAAAGCCCCAGCGCGCGGCCAATCTCGCCCGCAGCCAAGCCCTGATCGCCTTGGGGCATCAAGAGGCGCACCAGATCGAGCCTTGCATCATTGGCAAGGGCTGCGAGGGCGGCAAGGGCTTTGGCCTTTTCCATCTTTCAATTACTCATGTAGAGTTGAACTATCTCGCTGTAGCGGATAAAGCAGGGTCGGTAAAGCGGGTCAGGCAAGCCAATCGGCCCGGCGTTAAGGGAAATCAGATGCGCAGAGTGACGAATGGGGTAACCTCGGCTGATACCGGCGAGGGTCAGGCCGGCGGTTGGGCCACGATGAAACGCGTGGCCCCCTATCTGTGGCCAAAAGGCGAAGCTTGGGTGAAACGGCGGGTGGTGTTTTCGCTGCTGTTCCTGTTGATGGCCAAGCTGGTGTCGATCACCATGCCGTTTCTCTACAAGCAAGCGGTGGATGCGCTGGTGGGCAGGACCCCGGATGCGGCCACGGTGCTGGGTTTCGGCGCGATTGGTCTGACGGTGGCCTATGGTCTGGCGCGGTTCGGGTCGGTGGCGTTTGGTGAAGTGCGCGACTGGGTGTTCGTGCGTGTGGGTCAGCGGGCGCTGCGCAAGCTGGCGCTGGAGACGTTTACCCATATTCACCGCCTGTCGATGCGGTTTCACATCACTCGCAAGACCGGCGGGCTGAGCCGGATCATCGAGCGCGGCGTCAAGGGCGTGGATTTCCTGCTGCGCTTCATGCTGCTGTCGATCGGGCCGTTGATTCTGGAACTGTCGCTGGTGTCGATCATCTTCGCGCTGTATTTCGGGCTGCAATATGCGCTGGTGGTGGTGGCGACGATCACGATCTACGTCACCTATACCTTCAAGGTCACCGAATGGCGGGTGCAGATTCGTCGGCAGATGAACGATCAGGATACTGACGCCAACCAGAAGGCGATCGACAGTCTTCTGAACTTTGAAACGGTCAAGTATTTCAACGCCGAGGAACGCGAAGCCGGTCGCTATGACAAGGCGATGGCGGCCTATGAGGGCTTTGCGGTGCGCACCGGACAATCGCTGTCGGTGCTGAACATGGGGCAAAGCTTCATCATCACCACCGGCTTGATCATCGTGATGGTGATGTCGGCCTACGGGGTGCAGGCGGGCAAGTTTACCGTCGGCGATTTCGTGATGGTCAACGCCTACATGATCCAGATCACCATGCCGCTGAACTTCCTTGGCACGGTGTATCGCGAAATCCGTCAGGCATTGGTCGATATGGCGGCGATGTTCAACTTGCTGGCGCAGCCTTCGGAAGTGAATGACAAGCCGGGGGCGAAGCCGTTGCAGGTGACGGGTGGCGAGGTGGTGTTTGATGGCGTGGAATTTGCCTATGACCCGTCGCGGCCGATCCTGAAGGGCATCAGCTTTACCCTGAAACCGGGGCAGCGCTATGCTTTGGTGGGGCCGTCGGGGTCGGGCAAATCGACCATCGGGCGGTTGTTGTTCCGGTTTTATGATGTGACCGGCGGGGCAATCCGGATTGATGGCCAGGATCTGCGCGATGTAACGCAGACCAGCCTGCACGGGCTGATCGGTGTGGTGCCGCAAGACACCGTGCTGTTCAACGATACCGTGCATTACAACATCGCCTACGGTCGCGCCGATGCCTCGGAAGCCGAGATTGTGGCGGCGGCGAAGGCGGCGAAGATCCATGATTTCATCGTGTCGTTGCCGGATGGCTATCAGACCACGGTGGGCGAGCGTGGGTTGAAGCTGTCGGGCGGCGAAAAGCAGCGGGTGGGCATCGCGCGCACCTTGCTGAAAAATCCGCCGATTCTGGTGCTGGACGAGGCCACCAGCGCTCTGGATACGCAAACCGAGCAGAGCATCCAGGAAAGTTTGCGCGAAATGGGGCAGGGCCGCAGCGTGATCACCATCGCGCACCGGCTTTCGACGATTGCCGATGCCGATTGCATTCTGGTTCTGGAAGAGGGCCTGGTCACCGAACGCGGCACGCATGAAGAATTGCTGGCGCGCGAAGGCAAGTATGCGGCGATGTGGGCGCGGCAGACCGCCGAGGAAGAAGAACAGCAAGCCGCCTAAGGCTTTCCTGAAACTCGATGGCGGGGCAGGATGGGTCACCCTTTGGGGATGCCGTGCTGCCCCGTTTGCTTTTGCTGCTGTGCCTGATCGTGGCGGTTCCGGCTTTGGCGGAACGGCGGGTGGTGTTTGTGCTGGCGGTGGGAGATTAGCGCCGGAAAACGCCGGGGGCGGCGGTGGCCTTTGACCACACGCATGAGCCACCGGGGAATGGGGAATTCTTGCGCGACTGATCGCTGATGCGGGGGAATATCGGCGGTATGGCGCTATTGCAGAGCGATCTGGTGGCAGAGGCTGCGGTGGGCGCAAGCTGTGTTGCGGCAGGCGCAACGGTGGCTGCATCCGGCCAAGGCCGCGTGGATCAAGCTGCTGCAAGATCAGATCGCGGCCCCTGACAGACTGTGTGATCAGGCCGCGCGCGATCAGGCTTCGCGCACCAGCGTGATATCGCCTTGCGGCACGGCGGTATTGCCCATGATCGAGGCGACCAGTACCCCATCCAGCCGCACCTCGGTCGCGGTGGCGTTGGAGTTGAACTGCACGTTCAGCACCGGCGGGATTTCGGCACCGCTGGCGTCGTAATGCGCTTTGTAATGCAGCTGAATCTGGTCGGTGCCCGAGACGTAATCAGCAATGATCGCCACACCGTTGCCGTCAGCCCACTGTGATTCCAGCTCAAAACGGTCAGCACCGCTGCCGCCGGTGGCGAAATCGCCGTGACCGATGATCAGCGTGTCATTGCCATCGCCGCCTTGCAGAGTGTCAACGCCGTCGATGCCGGTCAGGCTGGCTTCGCTGCTGTGGGTGTAGGAATAGCCCGACAGCGTATCATCCCCGCCGCCGCCGATCAGGCTGTCGGCGCCATCGCCACCCGCCATCAGATCATTGCCAAGATCGCCCGACAGCCGGTCGGCCCCGGCATCGCCGTGCAAGCTGTCAGCCCCGTCGCCGCCGCGCAACGTGTCCGCGCCCGCGCCGCCGTCGATCTGGTCGTCGCCGGCGTTGCCCAGCACGGAATCATTGCCGTCGCCCATGGCGGCCTGATCATCGCCCGCGCCAAGGTTGGCGTAATCATGGGCGGACGATCCGGTCAGATGATCGGCTCCGGCTTCGGTGAACCAGGCCGTGCCTGCGCTGCCACCGATCAGGTTGTCGCTGGCCGCTGTGCCGTGGGTTTCGGCGCTGTAATTGCCCGACTGATAGGCGGTGTCGGTGGCGATATCGGGAACAAGCGTGATGTCATCAAGGCTGATGCCGGTGACGCCATCCAGCTGCGCCACGACGGCACCGTTCAGCCGGATTTCGGTGCTGCCATCGGCGGAGGTGGTCAGCGTCAGCGCCGGCGGCACCTCCAGCGATGAATCGGCGGAATAGCGGGGGATATAGTGCAGCTGCAGCGCATCCTGCGCAGGGTCGTAATCGACGATATGGGCGATGCCGGTGCCGTCGTTCCAACGCATGTCGAGGCTGAACAGATCCTCACCTGCCCCGCCCGAGGCCGCGTCGCCGTGGCCAAGGATCAGGGTATCGTTGCCCTCGCCGCCCAACAACTGATCGGTGCCTTCGCCGTTCTGCATGCCGGCAGCACCTGCCTGACCGGGGGCGAAGCCTGAAAGCGTATCGTTGCCCAGACCGCCGTTGAGAATATCATTGCCCGCGCCACCCCACAGCGCATCATCGCCATCATCGCCATCATCGCCATCATCGCCATCATCGCCATCATCGCCATCGCCGCCCGCAAGCCCGTCATCGCCCAGATCGCCCTGCATCTGATCGTTGCCCGCGCCGCCAAACAGCGAATCCGCGCCGACGCCGCCTGCCAGCGTGTCATTGCCCGCGCCGCCCAGACCAATATCGTTGCCCGCGCCCATCACAGCCGCATCATTACCCGCGCCAAGGTTGGCGTAGTCATTCGTCGAGGAGGCGGTCAGATCATCGACGCCGCCATGCAGGAACCACGCCTGATTGTCGCCCTCTGCGCTGATGTCATCGTTACCGTCGCCGCCCTGATGGGTCTGGCTGTAGTTTCCGGCGTGATAGAGCGGGTCTTCATCCTCTGGCGCCGGATCATCGCCGCTGTCCGAGCCGGACAGGCCAAGGTTGATCCCCAGCGCGCCGAGGAACATGAAGAGGTTGGCAAGGATCGCGGCGTCCATCGGAAATACTCGTGAAAAGGTGTGCTGTCAGAAACATTTCACGCAATTATGTTAAAACTTCGTCTCAATCGCGGTGGGATCGGTGCATTTCTTGCCGCACGGTGCGACAGCGGCAGGGTCAGGCTTGGGGCAGGGCTTGGCAACGCGCGGGCATCGCGTGTAAGACAGAACGGACGCATAATGACTGCGGGCCGACGCATTGGCCCCGCGCGAAGGAGAGGCAGCTTGAGCAATCCCGACAGCTTCATCGACGAGGTGACCGAAGAGGTGCGCCGCGACCGCCTGTTTGCGGCGTTTCGCAAATATGGCTGGATCGGCGGTTTGCTGGTGATCGGCGTCGTCGGCGGCGCGGCCTATACCGAATGGAGCAAGGCACAGGCGGCCAACCGGGCGCAGGCCTTTGGCGACGCGATGCTGGATGCGATGGATCTGGGCGCACCGGAAGACCGCGCGGCAGCGCTGGCGGCGATTCCGGCCGATGGTGGGCAGGCGGCCCTGAAGGCGCTGATGCAGGCCACCGATGCCAGTGGCGTGGCGGGGGGCGACAAGGCGGCGTCGCTGGCGGCTTTGGATGCGCTTATCGCCGATGCGACGCAGCCGCAGGTCTATCGCGATCTGGCCGTGCTGCGCCGGGTGCTGCTGGCCGGGGCGGATCAGCCGGTGGCCGACCGGCGCGCGGCGCTGGAGGCGATTGCGGCTCCGGGGCGGGCGTTCCGGCCTTTGGCGGCGGAACAGCTGGCCTATCTTTTGATCGAAGACGGCAAGACTGACGACGCGATTGCCGCGCTGGCGGCCTTGATGCAGGATCAGGCGGCACCCGCCGGGCTGCGTGCGCGGGCGGGGCAGATGATCACGGCGTTGGGCGGCACGCCGCCGGATGTGACGCCTGCGGCGGATGCGGGCTAAGACCCGGTTGCAGGTTTGTGGGCGGGGTGGATTTCTTGGGGGCCAAAGCGTGATGACAAGCGGCAAGATCGGGATGGCGGGGCTGGTGCTGTGCATCGGTTTGGCGGGGTGTGAACGCGACGTGATCCTGCAGGGCGAGCGTTTCCCGATCCGTGCGCCGCTGGAAGATTCGGTGGCGCTGGAGGGTGAGCCTGCCCCGGTCGCGCCACCCTTGCAGCCGGAAAACAAGGCGGTGCCGATTGCGCTGCCGGGCGCTTCCGCCAATGCCGATTGGACCCATCGCGGCGGCAACGCCCGCCATGCCTCGGGCAATGGTGCTTTGTCGGCGAACCCCGCGCGGGTGTGGAGCGTCAAGGTCGGCTCTGGCAGTTCCAAGCGGGCGCGGATTTCGGCCTCGCCGATTGTGGCGGCGGGCCGGGTGTTTGCGATGGACGCCTCTGGCCATGTGGCGGCGGTATCGACCGGCGGGGCCGCGCTGTGGAGCACCGATGTCACGCCCGCAGCGGACAAGGGCAGTTATGCGCCGGGCGGCGGCTTGGCGGCAGCGGGCAACCGGGTTTATGCGACCTCGGGCTATGGCGAGTTGCTGGCGCTGGACGCAGGCTCGGGCGCGATCATGTGGCGGCAGCGGCTGGATAGCCCGGTGACCGGAGCGCCGATGATCGATGGCAACCGGGTCTATGCGGTGGGCCGCGATGGTTCGGCCGTGGCGGTTGCGGCTGACAGTGGCAAGCTGCTGTGGCAGGTCGCGGGCACGCCGAACAACAGTGGCATGGTCGGTAGCGCCTCGCCCGCGATGGGCGATGGCGAGATTCTGTTCCCCTTCGCCAGCGGTGAAATCGCCGCTGTCGCGCCCGATGGCGGCGAGCGGGCTTGGGGTGCTGCGGTGGCCGGGCAACGGCTGGGCCGTGCCTATGCCGCGATGGGCGATGTCACCGGCGATCCGGTGGTGTCGGGCGGGGTGATCTATGTCGGCACCGCCGCCGGGCGCACGATTGCGATCAGCGCAGGCACCGGCATGCGCCTGTGGACGGCGAACGAAGGCGCGTTGAACCCGCCCTTGGTCGTGGGCGGCTCGGTGTTCGTGGTCAATGACGAGGCGCGTCTGGTGCGGCTGGATGCGGGCACAGGCGAGGTGATCTGGTCGGCAGAGATGCCCTATTACGTCAAGGACAAGCCGAAGAACCGCCGCGCGATCTATGCACATTACGGCCCGGTTCTGGCGGGCGGGCGGATCGTGGTGGCCTCTTCCGATGGCCGTCTGCGCGGCTTTGATCCGACCAATGGCACCATGGTTTACGCGGTGGATATTCCGGGTGGTGCAGCCTCGGCCCCGGCTTTGGCGCAGGGTTTGCTGTTCGTTGTCGGTGGCAACGGCCAACTTCACGCTTTCCGTTAAGCCCGCAGGCGTGTATGGGGACAGCTTATTTATGTCCGGACGCCTGAAATGAGCTTTACCCTTGCCATCGTCGGCCGCCCCAATGTGGGCAAATCGACTCTGTTCAACCGCCTGGTTGGCCGCAAACTTGCGCTGGTCGATGACCAGCCCGGCGTGACGCGGGATTTGCGCGAGGGTGACGCCAAGCTGTTCGACCTGCGCTTTACCGTGATCGACACGGCGGGGCTGGAAGAAGTCACCGATGATTCCCTGCAAGGCCGGATGCGGCGGTTGACCGAACGCGCGGTGGATATGGCCGATGTCAGCCTGTTTCTGATCGACGGTCGCGTCGGTGTCACGCCCTCGGACGAAACCTTTGCCGACATCTTGCGCAAAAAAGGCGCGCGGGTGATCCTTGGGGTGAACAAGGCCGAAGGCAAGGCTGGCGATGCCGGCGCGCTGGAAGGCTGGTCGCTGGGTCTGGGCGAGCCGGTGCGGCTGTCGGCTGAACATGGCGAGGGCATGGATGATCTTTACACCCTGCTGAAGCCGCTGGAAGGCGAGTTTGCCGAGCGCGAAGCCGAGAACACGCCTTTGACCGAGGTGGATGTTTCCGAAGAAGAAGCCGAACTTGAACAAGACGCCGACGCCTTCCGCCCGACCGAGAAGAAACCGCTGCAAATCGCGGTGATCGGTCGCCCGAATGCCGGCAAATCGACGCTGATCAACAAGATCCTTGGCTATGACCGCTTGCTGACCGGGCCAGAGGCCGGGATTACCCGCGATGCGATTTCGGTCCGGGCCAACTGGCTGGGCACGCCGATCAAGATTTTCGACACGGCGGGGATGCGCAAGAAGGCGCGGATCAACGAAAAGCTGGAAAAGCTGTCGGTGTCTGATGGTATTCGCGCGGTGCGCTTTGCCGAAGTGATCGTGGTGCTGCTGGACGTGGATATTCCGTTCGAGGTGCAGGATCTGCGCATCGCCGACTTTGCCGAGACCGAGGGCCGCGCGGTGGTGATCGCGGTCAACAAGTGGGATCTGGAAGACGAAAAGCAGGAAAAGCTGGCCGAACTGAAAGAGATGTTCGACCGCTTGCTGCCGCAGTTGCGCGGTGCGCCGCTGATCACAGTGTCGGGCAAGACCGGGCGTGGCCTGGACCGGCTGCATGATGCGATTCTGAAGGTGCACGAAACCTGGAACAAGCGGATTCCGACCGCGCGTCTGAACACCTGGCTGGGGGCGATGACCGAGGCGCACCCGCCACCGGCACCGCAGGGCCGCCGGATCAAGCTGCGCTATATGACGCAGGTCAAGCAGCGCCCGCCGGGGTTCATTGTGATGTGTTCGCACCCCGACGATATGGCCGACAGCTATCGCCGCTATCTGGTGAACGGCCTGCGCGAGCATTTTGACATGCCGGGCGTGCCGATCCGTCTGACCTTCCGCGGGCAGGGCGATAAGAACCCGTTCCGCAACCCGAAGTTCCACACGCCTAGCCGGTTGCGCAAGCACAAGGAAAAGAACACCGGGCAGTAGGCCTTCGGTGGTTATGATCAGCAGGCCGCGGGTGATCCGGGGCCTGTTTCATTTGCGAAGAAACCAGCCAGTCGCCGCTGCCATGATCGCGGCACCGACAAGCGCAGCGTAGGCTACGGTTGGGTTCAATCCCCAGTTTGCCACCACGATTCCGATGATCGCCCAAGTGACCGTCGCGCCGTAAACCGCAAGGCGGGGGCGACGCACTTGCACGATCACCGCGATGGCCAGCACGATCAACAGCATCGCCAAGGCTGACGCCGTGTCTGACAGCACGCCATAGCCTGCCAGCAGCACGCCGGTCGAGACGGCGCTGGCGGCGGTTAACCAGGCAGCAAAGATCGCGGTCGGCGCGGCCAGAAGCCAGCGGTCCTGAACTTGGTCGGCCCGCAGGTAGGCTGTCAGGGCAAAAACCGCCATCAGCATAATCACGACCTCGGCCCAGATCGGCGCAGAGGCGGCAATGGCCAGCCAGACCGCGCCCAAGGCCGAGGCTAGCAGCAAGGGCAGGGCTGTGCGCTCAAACGCCGGATCGCCGCGACGGCGCAGAACCCCAAAAACGGCGTGCGCCAGCAGCCATGCATAGATCAGACCCCATATCGCAAAGGCATAGCCCGCAGGCTGAACCGAGGGCCGGTCGATCTGCACCGGGAACATGCCGGGATCATAGCCAGTGAACGGCGGGGTCAGGGCTGGGGCTGCGATGAAGGCCACGGCGGCCAGCAGCAGCGCGGGTTGGATCAAGCGTTTCATGCAAAGGATACGCTTGATCCGGGGGATTGGATCACTCCAGCGCGCCGGTTGCCGAAATCCGGGTCTTGCCGCCAAGGTAGGGGTGCAGCACCTTCGGCAGATCGACCGAGCCGTCGGCCTGCTGGCCATTCTCCAGCACCGCAATCAGGCAGCGCCCCACCGCAAGGCCGGAGCCGTTCAGGGTGGCGACAAATTCAGGCTTGCCACCCGGCGCCTTGAAGCGGGCGTTCATCCGGCGGGCCTGAAACTGGCCGCAGGTGGATACCGAGCTGATCTCGCGGTATTTTTGTTGGCCCGGCAACCATGCCTCCAGATCGTGAGTTTTCTGCGCGCCAAAGCCCATGTCGCCGGTGCAAAGAACGATGGTGCGATAGGGGATTTCCAGCTTTTCAAGGATGGCCTGGGCGCAGGTGGTCATCCGGTCGTGTTCGGCCAGCGCGGTATCGGGGGTGCAGATGGTGACCATCTCGACCTTTTCGAACTGATGCTGGCGCAGCATGCCGGTGGTGTCTTTACCGGCACTGCCCGCTTCGGAACGGAAGCATTGGGTGTGCGCGGTCATGCGGATCGGCAGGGTGGCTTCATCGAGAATGTCGCCCGCCACCGAGTTGGTCAGCGTGACTTCCGAGGTCGGGATCAGCCACCAGCCGTTGGTGGTCTGGTAGCTGTCTTCAGCGAATTTCGGCAGCTGGTTGGTGCCATACATCGCCTCTTCCTTGACCAGAACCGGGGTCCAGGTTTCCTGCAACCCATGTTCCTCGATATGGGTATCCAGCATGAACTGCGCCAGCGCGCGGTGGACGCGGATGACCGCACCTTTCAGCACCACGAAGCGGCTGCCGGACAGTTTCGCGGCGGTTTCGAAATCCATGCCGGGTTTGACGCCGGCGATGTCGAAATGTTCGCGCGGTTGGAAATCGAACGCACGCGGGGTGCCCCAGCGGCGGATCTCGACGTTATCAGCCTCGTCAGCGCCGTCGGGGACGGCATCCAGCGGCAGGTTGGGGATGGTCAGCAGCAGGTTGCGCAGGTCGCGATCCAGCGCGTCGGCCTCGGCGGTCATCGCGGCCACTTCGGATTTCGCATCGGCCACCAGCGCGCGCAGGCGGTTGAATTCGGCATCATCACCGCGACCCTTGGCGGCGCCTGCCTCTTTCGAGGCGGCGTTCTGGGCTGCGGTGGCGGTTTCGGCAGCCCGGATCTTGGCGCGGCGGGATTCATCGAGGGTCAGCACTTGCGAGGAGATGCCCGACAGGCCCCGGCGTTCGAGAGCGGCCTCGAAGGCAGCGGGGTTCTCGCGGATGGCGCGGATATCGTGCATGTTTCACCTCGTTGCAGATAGAATGTGCAGGTTATGCCCGATTTGGCCGCAAAGGGAAAGGGCGGTGGTCCCGGCTCGGGACCTTTTTAAATCTTGTGAAAACAATGTGTTGATAGGGGCGTTTTAACGAAGTCTTTACAGTTTGCCTGCAAAATTTGCAGCAAGCTGTTGCTGTGGGCCAGATTGGCCAGCGTTTTCGGCAGGGCGGGCCGCGCCTGTGCTGAAAACGCATTGTTTCCATTCTAGGGCTAGGGTGCCAGTGGCGGATGCGGTAACGCAAGAGCAGGCGGCGACAAGGCGAAGGCATAGTGGCAGGCGGAACGGCGGCAGGCGGAACGGCGGGAGGCGGAACGGCCAAGGCGGGATACAAACGCTCGGTGGACCTTGCCCGGTTCGTCGCGGCGTTTGGCATCGTCTGGGACCATGCCCGCGCGCCGTTCGCCGATGAAGGCTACACCGCGCTGGCGCTGTTTCTGGTGCTGACCTCTTTTCTGGCAATCGGCTCGTTTGAACGATCGGATGGCAAGAATTTCTGGCTGTCGCGGGCGCGGCGGATCGCTTTGCCGTGGCTGGTCTGGTGCGCGTTCTACCGGGTGGTGTTCGAGGTGGTGTCGGACGCGCCGTTCGCGGTGATGCGCGATCCGTGGACGCTGTTGATCGGCCCGTCGATCCATCTGTGGTTTCTGCCGTTCGTGATGATCTTCCTGATCACGATTCCGTGGATTTCACGCGCGGTTGATCGGCCGGTGCGGCTGTATCTGGCCTCGGCGCTGCTGGTTCTGGTGTCGCTGCCGCTGGGGCTGCTGCATGCGGAATTGTCGCCTTCGGCCTGGTTTCTGAACCCCGGCAGCTATCCGCAACCGCTGCCGCAATGGTTCTTCTCGCTGCCGCTGTTCTGGTTTGGCGCGCTGTTGGCGGTGGGCAAGCGACTGGGGTTGGTGTGGCCGGTGGTGCTGGCGGCGGCGCTGACCAGTGCGGCGCTATTCTGGCGTGCGCCTGAATTTGCCTCGGTGCAGATGGTGTTGGTGGCGGTGCTGTTCGAGTCGGTGTGGCGGGTGCAGATCAACGGGCGCTGGCCGACCTGGCTGGCGGGATTTGCCTTTGGGATCTATCTGTTGCACCCGGCGGCGATGCTGGTGGTGTTCAAGTTGTTCGGGGCAGAGGTAGACCGCAGCTTTGCCGCGCTGTTCGCCTTTGCGCTGGCCTGGGCGCTGACGGCGCTGTTGCAGCGGCTGCCGGGGGTAAATCGGTTTATCTGAGCACGGCTGCATCGGCGGTGGAGTTGGGGGTTCACACCCCCAAACCCCGTGGGATATTTGGACAGAGAGGATGACAATTTTAGATAAGTCCTGCGGATTTTCTGCGCGGGAGGGCTGCAATCGCGGAGCAAAGCGCTTAGATCGGGCCTGCCTTGCCTATCCGCCCGCCCGCCTATAGGGTGCCCGCCGACAAATCAGGGGGAATACCCCCGTGACAGAGAGGACTTCCATGTTCGTGACCCCCGCTTTCGCGCAAACCGCCGGTGCAGCCGGTGCCGGTTCGGCTTTTGCCAGCTTCTTGCCCTTGGTGCTGATCTTCGCGATCATGTATTTCCTGTTGATCCGCCCGCAGCAAAAGAAAGTCAAAGACATGCGCGCCATGGTCGATGCGCTGCGGCGTGGCGATCAGGTGCTGACGCAGGGCGGCATCATCGGCAAGGTGACCAAGGTCGGTGACGATGGCGTGCTGGAAGTGGAAATCGCTGACGGCGTGAAGGTGAAAATCCTCAAGCACACCATCACCCAAGTTATGAACAAGACCGAGCCTGCTGCCGCCGCCTGAGCAAGATCCACGGGCTGACGTCAGGCGTCAGCCCCTTTTTTTCCGAGACAGAACATCATGTTGTACTCGCCGCTCTGGAAGCGTCTTTTGATCCTTGCGCTGTGCGCCTGGGGCATTTTCGCTTCGGCTCCGAACCTGTTCTACACCCGTGTCGAAGCGCATAATGATGCGGTGGCGGCGATTGGCGAGGGCGGGATTGCCAATGACGAGCAGTCTGCGGCGCTGGCGCAGTGGCCGTCGTTGCTGCCCTCGGCGCTGGTGAACCTTGGCCTTGATCTGCGCGGCGGTGCGCATCTGCTGGCCGAAGTGCAGGTGGCCGATGTCTATGCCCAGCGGATTGACGCGCTGTGGCCGGATGTGCGCGACGCGTTGCGCGATGTGCGTGATCAGGCGGGTGCGGTGCGGCGGATGCCATCGGTGCCGGGGGTGTTGCGGGTGTCGATCAGCAATCCTGACGGGATGGCTGCGGCGCTGGAAAAGGTGCGCGCACTGGCCTCGCCGGTGGCAAGCCTGACCGGGGTGGGCCAGAACGATCTGGAAGTCACCGCCGATGGCCAGGAAATCGTGGTGCAGTTGTCGGAACCCGAGCGGGTGGCGACGGATGCGCGCACCATGCAGCAAAGTCTTGAAATCATTCGCCGCCGCGTCGATGCGGTTGGCACGCGCGAGCCGACGATCCAGCGCGAAGGCACCGATCGCATCCTGATTCAGGTGCCGGGTATTGGCTCTGCGGCTGATCTGAAGGCGATCATCGGCACCACGGCGAAGCTGACCTTCAACCCGGTGGTCGGGCGCACCAGCGATGCCGGTGCCGATCCGGGGCCGCGCAACAAGCTGATCCCGGCGGTGGATGAAGAAAACGTCTATTACATCGTCGCCGAAGAAGCGGTGGTGGGGGGCGAAGAGCTGACCGACGCGCAGCCTGCGTTCGACCAGAACGGCCGCCCGGCGGTGAATTTCAAGTTCAACGTCTCGGGCGCGCGGAAGTTTGGCGATTACACCGCAGAGCATATCGGCGAGCCTTTCGCCATCGTGCTGGATGATGAGGTGATCTCGGCGCCGACCATCCAGAGCCATATCGCGGGCGGTTCGGGGATCATCACCGGCAACTTCACGCTGGAGGAAAGCACCAATCTGGCAGTCTTGCTGCGGGCGGGGGCGTTGCCTGCGAAGATGACCTTCCTGGAAGAACGCACCATCGGCCCGGAACTGGGGCAGGACAGCATTGATGCCGGCAAGATCGCCGCGATCATTGGTATCGTCGCGGTGGGGCTGTTCATGCTGGCGTCTTACGGGCTGTTCGGGGTGTTTGCCAATCTGGCGCTGGTGATCAACATGGCGCTGATCTTTGCCTTCCTGTCGGCGATTGGTGGCACGCTGACCCTGCCGGGGGTTGCGGGAATCGTGCTGACCATCGGCATGGCGGTGGATGCCAACGTGCTGGTGTTTGAACGCATCCGCGAGGAGTTGCGCACGCAGAAAGGCCCGGCGCGGGCGATCGAGATTGGCTATGAACGCGCGATGAGCGCGATCATCGATGCCAATCTGACCACGCTGATCACAGCCTCGGTGCTGTTCTTCTTTGGCTCTGGCCCGGTGCGTGGGTTTGCCATCGTTCTGGGCATCGGCATTATCGCCTCGGTGTTTACCGCGCTGTACGTGACGCGGGCGATCGTCGAGTTCTGGTTCAACTGGCGCAAGCCGACTGACATCGTGGTGTAAGGAGACTTCCTATGGCTTGGCGTTTGCGGCTTGCACCCGAAAAGACCAATTTCGACTTTTTCAAGCACCAGTGGCTGACCTTTGGCGGCTCGGTGGTGCTGATGCTGCTGGCTTTCGTGTTCTGGGGCACGATGGGGCTGAATTATGGCATCGATTTCAAAGGCGGCACCACGCTGCGCACTGAATCGGCGCAGGTGATTGATGTCGGTGCCTACCGTGAAGCGCTTGGCGGGCTGGCGGTGGGTGATGTGGTGATCACCGAAGTCTTCGACCCGTCGTTCCGCGCCGATCAGCATGTGGCGATGATCCGCATCTCGTCTGCTGAAGCCGAAGAAGCCGTGCCGCCCGAACTGCTGGAGCAGGCAAAGGCGGCGTTGACCGCGATGGACCCAGGCATCAAGTTTGTCTCGGAAGAGACGGTGGGGCCGAAAGTATCGGGCGAGTTGGTTAAAACTTCGATTATCGCGGTGACGCTGACCTCGGTCGGGGTCATGCTGTATATCTGGCTGCGGTTTGAATGGCAGTTCGCCGTCGGCGGCGTGCTGGCGCTGTTGCATGACGTATTCATCACCATCGGCATCTTCGCGCTGTTCCAGATCAAGTTCGATCTGACCATCGTGGCGGCGCTGCTGACGATTCTGGGCTATTCGATCAACGATACGGTGGTGGTTTTTGACCGGCTGCGGGAAAATCTGGTGAAATACAAGACGATGCCGCTGAAAGATGTGATGAACCTGTCGGTGAACGAAACGCTGAGCCGGACGCTGATGACCTCGATCACCACGCTGATCGCGGTGGGGTCTATGATGGTGTTTGGCGGCGATGTGATCCGTGGCTTCTCTTTCGCGATCTTCATCGGCGTTTTGCTGGGCACCTACAGCTCGGTCTATGTGGCGAAGAATCTGGTGCTGTTCATCGGGCTTGACCGCAGCGAAAAGCCGAAGGGTAGCAAGCCGACCGATCACGAATTCGCCAATATCGACGCCTGATCCGATGCGGTTGACCGAAATCACCTATGGCTCGGCACTGGCGGTGGAAAGCTATGGGCCGGGGTTCTTCCGGCTGGGCAGCCATGTGCTGCGCGGCGCCAGCCTGATCACGCCGTGGGATGCGGGAGCGTGGGGCGGGCTGGAGGATGTGGCGCCGCCGCTTTCGCTGGCGGGCAAGATCGACGTGCTGCTGCTGGGGTTGGGGCGCGATATTACGGTGGTGCCGAAGGCATTCCGGCAGGCGCTGGAGGCGGTGGGCATTGGTGTGGAGCCGATGAATACCCCCGCCGCGTTGCGCACCTATAACGTGCTGTTGGGCGAAGGTCGCCGGGTGGCGGCAGCGGTGCTGCCGGTTTAGGCCGGGGCGCTGTCACGCCGCCCGGCCAATTTTTTGACGCAAAAAATTTGCCAAATTCCTTTGGAAGGAATTTGGTCCTTACCACAGGTGGTGGACTTCCGGCGCGATCAGCCGGGTGTAGATCTCGCGGGCTTTCTGCATCGTTTCGGCAGACAGCGGCAGCAGCGCGTCGGCCTTGGCGTTGGCCTGAGCCTGAGCCGGGGATTTCGCGCCGGGGATCACCACCGTTACCGCCTGTTCCATCAAGATCCAGCGCAGGGCAAATTCGGCCATCGTTGCCCCCTGCGGCACCAGCGGGCGCAATTCCTCCACCGCTTGCAGTGCCAGATCGTAGGGCACGCCCGAGAAGGTTTCGCCCTTGTCGAAGGCCTCGCCATGACGGTTGAAGCTGCGGTGATCATCGGCGGCAAACTGGCTTTGCGCGGTCATCTTGCCGGTCAGCAGGCCGGACGCCAGCGGCACGCGGGCGATGACGGCGACGTTCTGGGCGCGGGCGGCCTTGAAGAAGCTTTCTGCCGGGCGCTGGCGGAACAGGTTGTAGATGATCTGCACCGAAACCACGCCGGGGTTCTGAATCGCCGTCATCGCCTCGGCAATGGTTTCGACTGACACGCCGTAATTGGCAATCTTGCCCTTGGCCTTGATGGCATCAAGGGCTGCGAACATCGCCGGGTTCGCATAGACCGGGCTGGGCGGGCAGTGCAGTTGCACAAGGTCAAGGCAATCGACGCCGAGGTTTTGCAGGGAACGGTCGATGAAGGCTTCAATCGCCGGGCCGGTATAGCTTGCGGCGGTGTGCGGATCGAGGCGGCGACCGGCTTTGGTCGCCACGAAGGGGCGCGCGCCGGGGCGTTCGGCCAGCACCTCGCGGATGATGCGTTCGGAGCGGCCATCGCCATAGACATCGGCGGTGTCAATGAAGGTCATGCCGGCATCGAGGGCTGCGTGCAGCGTGGCCTTGGCGTCGGCGACGCTGACCTCGCCCCAAGTGCCGCCGATGGCCCAGGCGCCAAAGCCGATACGGGTGGTGGTGTGGCCGGTGCGGCCGAAGGGATTGGTGGTCAGGGTCATCGCGGTCTCCTCTTTACACACAGTATAGGCGTGGGGCGGGCAAAGGGCCATGCTGTCGCGCCCCCTTTTCGGTCGCTGTGCAATGCGCTAGGGGTGGCGGATGGAGATGTGGGTCAAAGATCTGAGCGTGGCGCGGGCCGGAATTCCGGTGCTGGAGGCGGTGTCGTTCCGGCTTTTGCCGGGGCAGGCCTTGGTGCTGCGCGGGCCAAACGGCATTGGCAAGACCACGCTGTTGCGCACGCTGGCCGGGCTGCAACCTGCCTTGGCCGGGGAAGTCGTGGTCGGTGCCGAGTCCGTGGCCTACGCCGCCCATGCCGATGGCGTCAAAGCTGTGCTGACGGTGGCGGAAAATCTGGCGTTTTGGGCTGCGGCCTATGGCACCGATGCTGTGGCAGGGGCGCTGGCGGCGATGAACCTTGAAGCCTTGGCCGACCGGCGCGCGGCGAACCTGTCGGCGGGGCAAAAGCGGCGGCTGGGTCTGGCGCGGTTGCTGGTGACGGGGCGACCGATCTGGGTGATGGACGAGCCGACGATTTCGCTCGATCAGGCCTCGGTGATGCTGTTCGCGGGCGTGGTGGCGCGGCATCTGGCAGCGGGCGGCTCGGCGTTGATTGCCACCCATATTGATCTGGGGCTGGAGGCCGAAGTGCTGGACCTGACGCCGTTCAAGGCGCGTGCGCCGCAAGCCGGCGGCCGAATCGGCGCGTTTGACGAGGCGTTCGGATGATTGCGCTGTTGATCCGGGATTTGCGGTTGGCGGTGCGGGCGGGCGGCGGCTTTGGCCTTGGTCTTGCGTTCTTTCTGCTGGTGGCGGTGATTGTGCCTTTGGGCGTGGGACCGGAACCGGCGGTGTTGGCAAGGATCGCGCCCGGCATTCTGTGGGTGGGGGCGCTGCTGGCCTGCCTGCTGTCGCTGGACCGGATTTTCGCGCTGGATTTCGAGGATGGCTCGCTTGATCTGCTGGCGACCTCGCCGATGCCGCTGGAAGGTGTGGTGGCGGTGAAGGCGCTGGCGCATTGGCTGGTGACCGGGCTGCCGCTGGTGCTGGCGGCCCCTGTGTTGGCGGTGTTGTTGAACCTGCCGGGGGCGGGGTTTTTGTGGCTGGTGGCGTCGCTCGCGCTTGGCACCCCGGCGCTGTCGGTGATCGGGGCGTTTGGCGCGGCGCTGACGGTGGGGGTGAAACGCGGCGGGTTGCTGATGAGCCTGCTGGTGTTGCCGCTGTATATGCCGACGCTGATTTTCGGTGCCGAAGTTGTGAAGCGGGGGGCGGCGGGAATGGCGGTAGCAACGCCATTGGCGCTGCTGGCGGGGATCACGGCAGGGGCGGTGGCGCTGTTGCCATTCGCATCAGCTGCGGCGATCCGCGTCAACCTGCGCTAGACCGGACGTGTTAGAACGGGCGCAAGCCTGAGAGGGATTGGAATGTCGATCTGGGAATATGCGAACCCGAAACGGTTCATGCAAACCTCAAGCCTGCTGCTGCCGTGGGTGACGGCGGCGGCGGTGCTGTGTCTGGTCATCGGGCTGGTCTGGGGGGCGTTTTTCACGCCGGAGGCTGACAAGTTCGGGTCAACCGTGAAGATCATCTACCTGCATGTGCCCGCGGCGATGATGGCGATTTCGGCCTGGATGATGATGCTGGTGACCAGCCTGATCTGGTTGATCCGGCGGCACCACGTTTCGGCCCTGTCGGCCAAGGCGGCGGCCCCGATCGGGCTGACGTTTACGTTGATCGGGCTGGTGACAGGGGCGATCTGGGGGCAGCCGATGTGGGGGACGTGGTGGGCCTGGGATCCGCGACTGACCTCTTTCCTGATATTGGCGCTGTTCTATCTGGGCTATATCGCGCTGTGGGAGGCGGTGGAGGATCGTGATACCGCCGCTGATCTGACCTCGGTGCTGTGCATTGTCGGGTCGGTGTTCGCGTTCCTGAGCCGTTATGCGGTGCTGTTCTGGAATCAGGGCCTGCATCAGGGCGCGAGCCTGTCGATCGACAAGGAGGAACATGTGGCGGACGTGTATTCGTCGCCGCTCTATGTCTGCATCGCAGGTTTTGTGCTGTTGTTTGTGACGCTGGTGCTGCTGCGTACCCGCACCGAAATCCGGGCGCGGCGGTTGTCGGCGCTGCTGGCGCGCGAGAGGTTGGCATGATGGACGCTTTGGGCAAATACGCGGGCGCGGTGATCGGGTCTTATGTCGCCTCGGTGGCGCTGATCGTGGCGTTGGTTGCGCTGTCGATCTGGAAGGGGGCCAAGGTGAAGCGGGCGCTGAAAGAGGTCGAGGACCGGCAGGGGAAAGATCATGGGTAAGTGGTTGCTGTTTCTGCCGCCGGTCTTGTTTGTGGCGCTGGCGGCGATGTTCTATGTCGGCATGGGGCGCAATGATCCGAATGCGCTGCCGTCGGTGTTCATCGGCAAGCAGGCTCCGGCGCTGAATGCGGCGGAATTGCCGGGGTATCCGCTGCTGACCGATGCTGATCTGCGCAAGGGCGATGTGGTGCTGGTAAATTTCTGGGCCAGCTGGTGCCCGCCGTGCCGGGCCGAACATCCGACGCTGCAGGCGCTGCGCGATGAGGGCATCAGGGTGGTGGGCGTCAACATGATGGACCGCTCTGCGGATGCCAGCGGCTTTCTGGCAGAATATGGCAACCCGTTTTCGGCGATTGCGTTTGATCCGAAGGGCAAGACCCGGCTGGATTGGGGCGTGACCGCGCCGCCCGAAACCTTCATTCTGAACGGCGATGGCACGGTGGCGTATAAGTTCATCGGGCCGCTAGTGGGTGATGACTATATGCAGCGCTTCCGCCCCGAGCTGGAAAAGGCGTTGCAGGGGCAGTAACACGGCGGCGGTGGGGAAAATCTGCCGGGCAGATTTTCGGCAAATTCCTTGAAGCAAGGAATTTGGGGCGGTCTGCGGCATTGGCCGGTGCTAGATTGTTATCAGCAACAGACCACAGATCAGGATTGCCAGCAGTTCAGCCACCGGCAGCGGTGGGTTGGGCAGCGGGCGTTGCGGGATACGCAGGCCGCTGCGTTGGCAGACCGGTTCTTGCGGGGCAAGCTGCGGGAAGCGGGGCGCGGAAACTGACATGCGGCTGCCTTTCCAGTGGGGTTAACCACAGCATGCCGATTGGAACTTAACAAGAACATAAGGCCCGGATCGCTCCGGGCCTTTGTTTGGAAACAATCTGTTTCTATTGGCACGCCAGTTCAGCGCCTCGATTTAGTGCCCGGTTCAGCGCGACGCGAGGTCGCGCAGAACGTAATGCAGCACGCCGCCATGCTCGACGTATTCAATCTCGATTTCCGTGTCGATGCGGCACTTGATCTGGATGGTTTTCGCGCTGCCATCGGCATATGCGATGTGGCACGGCACGGTCGAGAGCGGCTTCAGATCGCCTTCCAGACCGTCGATGCTGACCACTTCGTCGCCCTTCAGGCCCAGCGATTTGCGGGTATCGCCGCCGGTGAATTCGAACGGAATCACGCCCATGCCAACCAGGTTGGAGCGGTGGATACGTTCGAACGATTCCGCGATCACCGCCTTGACGCCCAGCAGGCCTGTGCCTTTCGCCGCCCAGTCGCGCGACGAGCCTGCGCCGTATTCGATGCCGCCGAAGATCACCAGCGGCGTGCCAGCGGCCTGATAGGCCATCGAGGCGTCGAAGATCGAGGTTTGCACGCCATCGGGGCCATTGGTGTAGCCGCCCTCAACCCCGTCGAGCATCTCGTTCTTGATGCGGATATTGGCGAATGTGCCGCGCATCATCACTTCGTGGTTGCCGCGCCGTGCGCCGTAAGAGTTGAAGTCTGATACCGGCACCTGACGTTCGGTCAGGTATTTGCCAGCCGGGGTGCCAGCCTTGAACGAACCTGCGGGCGAGATGTGGTCGGTGGTGATCATGTCCCCCAGAACCGCCAGAACGCGGGCGTTAGCGATGTTGGAAATCACGCCCGGAGTTTTCGCCATGCCTTTGAAATACGGCGGGTTCTGGATATAGGTCGAGGACGCGGGCCAGTCGTAGGTTTCGCTGTCGGTGATCTCGACCGCCTGCCATTTCTCATCGCCCTTGAAGACGTCGGCGTATTTCTTCTGGAATGCCGCGCGGGTGACGGTGGATTCGACCAGATCGGAGATCTCTTTGTTGCTCGGCCAGACGTCTTTCAGATAGACCGGACCGTTGGTGCCCATGCCAAGAGGCTCGCTGGTCAGGTCGATGTTCATATCGCCCGCCAGCGCGTAGGCGACAACCAGCGGTGGCGAGGCCAGATAGTTGGCGCGCACGTCGGGCGAAATGCGGCCCTCAAAGTTGCGGTTGCCGGACAGAACGGCGGTGGCGACCAGATCGCCCTCGTTGATCGCGGCGGAAATCGCCGGGTCCAGCGGGCCAGAGTTGCCGATACAGGTGGTGCAGCCATAGCCGACCAGGTTGAAGCCAATTGCATCAAGGTCTTCCTGCAGACCGGCTGCGTTCAGATATTCCGACACCACCTGCGATCCTGGGGCGAGCGAGGTTTTCACCCAAGGCTTTGATTTCAGGCCCAAAGCGCGTGCTTTGCGGGCCACAAGGCCTGCGCCGATCATCACATAGGGGTTCGAGGTGTTGGTGCAGGAGGTGATCGAGGCGATCACGACCGAACCGTCGCGCAGCGCGTAGTCCTGACCTGCAACCTTGGCAAAGGAAAAGCCGCAGTGGCCCGACAGCTCCTGCGGGAAATCTGCGCCGCCTTCGGCATTCCATTGCACGGTTTGCGCAACCGTGGCGACCGGAAGCTTGCGCTCGCAGCGGATGTATTCGCCAAAGGTCTGCGCCGCTTCGGTCAGCGGCAGGTAGTCTTGCGGGCGTTTCGGGCCGGAAATGGCCGGAACGATGCTGCCCATATCCAGATGCAGGGTGCTGGTGTAGATCGGATCGTAGCCCGCATCGCGCCACATGCCGTTGGCGCGCGCGTAGGCCTCGACCAGCGCGATACGGCCTTCCTCGCGGCCAGTGTTGCGCAGGTAGCGGATGGTTTCATCGTCGATCGGGAAGAAGCCGCAGGTTGCGCCATATTCGGGTGCCATGTTGGCGATGGTGGCGCGATCAGCCAAGGGCAGACGGTCCAGCCCTTCGCCGTAGAACTCGACGAATTTGTTCACCACGCCATGCTTGCGCAGCATCTGCACGACCTTCAACACCAGATCGGTGGCGGTGGTGCCCTCAACCATCTCGCCGGTCAGCTTGAAGCCGACGACTTCGGGGATCAGCATGGAAACCGGTTGGCCCAGCATGGCTGCTTCGGCTTCAATCCCGCCGACGCCCCAGCCCAGAACAGCCAGACCATTGACCATGGTTGTGTGCGAATCGGTGCCGACCAAAGTGTCGGGGTAGGCGACCAGATTGCCGTCCTGATCGGTGTCGGTCCAGACGGTCTGCGCCAGATATTCAAGGTTGACCTGATGGCAGATCCCGGTGCCCGGGGGCACGACGCGGAAGTTGTTGAAGGCGTTCTGACCCCATTTCAGGAAGACATACCGCTCCATGTTGCGTTCATATTCGCGGTCGACGTTGGCCTGAAACGCGCGGGGCGTGCCAAATTCGTCGATCATCACCGAGTGGTCGATGACCAGATCCACCGGGGCCAGCGGGTTGATGCGCTGTGCATCGCCGCCAAGGCCCTTGATGCCGTCGCGCATCGCGGCAAGGTCCACCACGGCGGGAACGCCGGTGAAATCCTGCATCAGCACGCGCGCCGGGCGGTAGGCGATTTCGCGCGGGTTCTTGCCCGCCATCTTGCCCCAATCGGAGAAGGCTTTGATGTCATCGACCGAAACGGTCTTGCCATCTTCAAAGCGCAGCATGTTTTCCAGCACCACCTTCAGCGCGGCGGGGAGCTTGGAAAATTCACCCAAGCCAGCGGCCTCGGCGGCGGGGATCGAGTAATAGGAAACGGTCTGGCCGCCTGCGGTCAGGGTCTGGCGGGTTTTTGCGCTGTCGTGTCCAACGGTGACGGTCATTCAGGCCTCCTTCGGCTGGCGGGATGCGCTGGTCTTGCCGTATGGCAGCGGATCGCGCAAGGGAATCATGCTTCAATTGCGATGATTGTATGCAATGGTATGCCGAAAAGCCAGAGGCTTTTCAGCAAGGCGCTTCCACGCATTCACCTGACCAAAGCGTCAGGCTTGGGCGGATCCTGCTTCGCTGTCAGGTTCGGCCGCGTTGGTGGCGGGGCCTGCTTGCTGGAAAAGTCGGTTTGCAAGATATTCGCCAATATGCACAGCGGTTTCGACCTTGAGGCCGGGATACTCGCGCCATGGTTCGGACTCTGATGGCAGCGGATTGCTAAACAACTCGCCATTGGACCGGTTCAGAAATTCGGATGCAACCCTGCGATTCTGATCGGAATAGCGTTCAACGAGCGCGATGCGCTCAGCCGGAGGCCAGATGTGACGTTGATCGCTATTGTCTGGATGAAGCCGCGAATAGTCTGACAGGATATCTTTGATCCGCTTGAACCGTAACCCGAGCCGACGCTTTTCTGTCATCGCGGATAGATACGCAACGCAATCGCGGTTGAGACGCTCGTTCTGGTGAGGCGGTCGATAGTAACCGGCATCTTGCGGTGCGCCGATCATATCCAGAAAAATGTCTTCAACCGGTTGAGGTTTTGCAGTGCGTTCAAATGCATGCACCATAACAGACTGACTGCCAGAACGGCGCACCCAGGTTGCCAGTCTATCGGCGTAGCTAAGGGTCATGTCTTGACGGGCAAGGTATTCTGCCGGGCTTTGATTTGTAGCGCCGTTCTTGCGCTGCTCTTGATAGGCAGATTCGAGCCATTCGTCTTGGCGGCGCAAAAACGCAACGATGTGCAGGTCAAAACCTTCGAAAAATTCGCGAATAACCTTTCCACGTTTCGAAAAGAACAGCGATTCACTGCTCATCACCACTGAGTGGCAACCGGTGCTGTCGATTTCTGCAAGTAGTTTGTCGCGCGTTTCTTGGGGATCGGCGCGACCAAGCCAATCTGCCGGATTCATGTTGAACATCCCGCCCAAGATGTGATGCGCGTGATACTGGCAGGCTGTCTTTGGATATAGCCAACCCTTGTTAATCAACGCGCCGCGATTATGCGACAGGAAGCTTTGGATGGTTGTGGTGGCGGTTTTCGGCTGGCCGATGTGCAGAAAGAGTTTGGTCAAAACGACAGGCTCCGCTAAATGCAGCGGCCTCAAGGAAAAAGCCGCGCGTTCGTTCTTGGTGAACGGACGCGCGGCTCTCGTCAAGCCAAACTCGTCATCAGCCGCTGGCGATCAGGCCGCAGTGATTTCTTCGGCTGCGGCGTCCTCGACGGCCTTGAAGCGGCGGCTGACCAGACGCGTCCCTTTCACAGCGCGCTCCATCATGCCACTGACCTGAGCGGATTGCGGACCGAGCATTTCTTCAAGGCCGTCATTGGTCTGTGACAAAAGACGCAGCCCTTCGTCCGATACGGTCAGCAGTCGTGCCTTGTTGTCTGCGCTTGGCTCAGACATCTCTAGCAGGCCGCGTTCCCGCAGGCGTTGAGCGATCTGGGCCGCACGCTGGCGCGTCACGCCGATCTTGCTGGCCAGCGCCGACTGCCGAGAGCCATCGGTGAGCGCGACCTGGCGTAGAGCCAGCCATTCGGCGATGGTGAGTTCAGTATTTGAAAAAACCGCCGATCCATTCAGCCGCGCAATCAGGCGCAAAGACTCTGAAGCCAAGGTGGCGAATTGTTCGATTTGTTCAGACATGATCGGAATCCTTGTTGAAAATAGCGGAGCACCGGCGACGCGAGCGCATGAAGACAAGTAGAAAGTCAGTGGAAATTTGTCAAGGGGGTTGACAGTTTTCGCGGGTGGCGCGCTTGCAGGTCAACACAAATGCTCGCAAAACCTTGATTGGCGGGGCGGGATCGGCTTCGTATAGAAGAAAACTGCCAACCGGGGATCGGATTTCACCATGATGCGACAAATCGTCAGCACGGCCTTGGGTCTGTGTGTTTGCGCCAGCGCCGCGCTGGCCGAGGTGGATCAGGGGGTTGTGGTGGAGCTTTACACCTCGCAGGGGTGCTCGTCCTGCCCGCCCGCCGATGATCTGATGGCAGAGCTGGCGCAGAAGCCGGGGGTGATCGCGCTGGCGCTGCATGTCGATTATTGGGATTACATCGGCTGGGAAGACACCTTCGCGCAACCCGGCTTTACCAAGCGGCAAAAGGCCTATGCGCATGCGGCGGGCGAAAAGATGATCTATACGCCGCAGATGATCGTGGGCGGCGTGGCGCGGGTGGAGGGCAATCAGCCCGAAGCGGTGCAGGCGGCGATCGCGGCGGCGCAGGGGCCGGGGGCGGTGAAACTGGCGCTGGCGCGTGAGGACGGGCAGTTGGTGATCCGCGCCGAGGCCAACCCGCCGCTGCTGCAAGGCGCGACGGTGCAGGTGGTGCAATATCTGGATCAGTCGCTGGTTGATATCGATCGCGGCGAAAATGCGGGGCTTAGCGTCGCCTACCATAATGTTGTGACCTCGTGGCAAACCGTCGGCGACTGGGCCGGGGTGGAGCCGTTGCAGCTGGTGACAGAGGTCGGGGCCGGGCCGGTGGTGGTGATCGTACAAAGCGCGGGGCCTGCGAAGATACTGGCGGCGGCACGGCTGCGTTAGGGCTTCCAGCGCCGCTGAATCCAGAACCTCAAAAGCGCTACTTCCAGCGCCGATGAATCCAGAACCCCAAAGGCGCTACTTCCAGCGCCGGTGAATCCAGAACCCCAAAGGCGCTACTTCCAGCGCCGGTGAATCCAGAACCACTGCCCCGGATGGGCAAGGATGCGCGCCTCCAGACTGCGGGTCAGGGCGGTGGTCATGTCTTCGGGCGAGGTGTGGGGGATCGGGGCTTCCAATTCCACGGCAAAGCTTAAGCCATCTGGCTGGCGGGTGCCATAGAACGGGATCAGATCGGCGTTGTAGCGCAGGGCCAGTTCGGCTGCAGACAGTGCGGTATGGGCGGGCCGGCCCAGAAAGCTGATCTTCGCCCCCGCCGCGTGCTGATCAAACAGCAGCACCAGCAGGCCCGCCGATTTCAGATGCCGTACAAAGCCTGCGGTGCCCGCGCGGCCCTGCGGGAAGATCGGGCCGCCAAACGCCTGCATGGTGCGGACATAATGGGCGTTGAAATAGCGGTTGGTCATTGGCCGGTAAAGCCCGCCAATGGTATAGCCGCGTGCCACAAGGGCGGCGCGCGCAGCCTCGTAATTGCCGAAATGGCCGGAAACCAGAATGACGGGGCGGTTTTCGGCCTGAGCCTGCGCCAGGGCGGCAAGCCCTGCGCCGGTTGGGGTCACGCTGGCCTGGCGGGCGGTGAAGTCGGCGGTCGAGTAGTTTTCGATCAGGGTTCTGCCTGCGTTATCAAGGGCCTGCCCGGCAATGCTGCGGCGTTGGTTTAACGGCATCTGCGGCCAGATCATCGCCAGATTGTCCATCGCCCGGCGCTTGTAGCCCGCCAATGGCCCGATCACCCGCCGCATCAGCGCGCCCATCATCGCCACGCGCCACGCGTAAGGCAACGAAAGTGCCAGCCCGATCAGGCCGCGCACGACAAGGTTTTGCGCATAGGCAAGCGGCTGGAATGGCTGGTCGGACATGGGTTACCGGCTACGGGTTTCGCGGTGCCAGACATAAAGACCCGAGCCGACGATCACAAGCGCGCCGATGATCGTCCATTGGTCGGGGAATTCGTCATACAGCGCGATGCCCCAGAAGGTGGCAAACACAATGCCAACATAGGCGAAGGGGGCGACCGCCGAAGCCTCGGCCATCGAAAACGACCGGATCACGCAAAGCTGCGCGCCGGTGCCAAGGCAGCCCAGCAGCAGGAACAGTGGCAGATCGGCCAGCGTGATCGGCACCCAGACGAAAGGCAGCGCCACCGAAGTGACAATCGCGCCGAACAGCGCCGCGTGCAGCATGGCGGTGGAAGGGCCTTCCTTTTGGCCGACATGGCGGGTCAGCAGGGCGTTGCCCGCGTAAGACACCGCACAGGCCAGCGGCAGCAGCGCCGCCGGGCTGAACACGCCCGCGCCGGGGCGGATCACGATCAAGGCACCGATCATCGCGGCAATCACACCTGCAATGCGACGCGGCCCCAGCTTTTCGCCCAGAAACAGCGCCGCCCCCAGCGTGATCAGCACCGGGTTCACGTCGGTCAGCGCGGTGGCTTCGGCCAGACCGATATAGCCCAGTGACAGGAAGAAAAATCCGGTGGCCCCGAGCTGAAACGCCGATCGCGCCATGTGGATCAGCGGGAATTGCGTGCGCAGGGTGGGCAGAAATTTCGCCGGGCCAAGGATCAGCGTGACCAGCACGGCCTGCCCGGCAAAGCGCGCCCAGACCACCTGCGGCGTGGGATAGCGCTGCAACAGGCCTTTGGCCAGCGCATCCATCGCGGTGAAGGTGGCGATGCCCAGCAGCATCAGCAAGATGCCCTTGCGGGTGGCGGCGGCGGTGGGAAGCATGCGGGCGGTCATGCCGTGACCCTAGGACGGGGGCTTGGCGGGGGCAAGGTGGAGCGGAGCGCTGGCGTTAATCATCTTCCTTGATCAGTGCCAATTCCCCAGCGGCTTCCAGCTGGCGGACCGAGGTGATCACGGCGGTCATCGCCTCTTCGGCGTCCTTGTCCTTCACCTTGCCGCGCGCCGCCATTTCTTCGCGCAGGCCCTGCGCCATGCGTTGTGACATGTTCGACAGGATGAATTCGGCGGCGGGTTCCAGATCGGCGTTGCCGGCGCAGGCGGCAAGGGCGGTGACCAGCACCGGCTGATCCACGACGCGGATAATCTTTGGCACATCGCGCCCCAGCACGCGGTGGGGCAGGTGGACAAAGGTAAAGATCGCCTTGCGCACCTGTTGGGCAAAGCTGGCGTCGGCCTCGTCCAGCCCTTTCAGCACGTCTTCGCGGGTCAGCGCGGGCGAGATGTTCAGGATCGCGCCGACGCGTTCGACCGGGCCTGCTTCAAAGGCCCGGGCGGGCTGTGCATCCAGCTGGCTGGCCAGCGACAACCCGATGCGGCGCACGGTGTCAGGATCGACATTGCCGGTTTGCGATACCGCATAGGCGATGCGACGGGCCTTTTCGCCGGGTAGCTTGCCCAGCAGTTCCGCCGATTTGGCGATCGGCAGTTTTGACAGCATCACCGCGCCAACCTCGATGCTTTCATCCTCCAGCACCGGCAGCAGGGTTTCGACGGGCAGGGCTGTCAGCCTGTCCCACGGGTCGGATTTCGAATTGGCCGCGGCCATGCGGCGCAACCGACCGGCAGCATTGGCCGAGATATGGCCATCCATCACCGCCAAAGCGCCTTCCAACCCGCCGGGGAAAGACAGGCCGACCTGTTCCAACTCGGTGATGAATTCTTCCACAACCGCGCCCAAGGTGCGCCGGTCCACCATCCGCATCTGGCCCATCTGTTCGGTCAGCGCGGTTTGCATGTGTTCGGGCAGTTTGGCCAGCGGAATAGAGGTGCCTTCCGCCAGCAGAAACCGCACGATGATCGCCGCCTTTTCGCGCCGGTTCAGCGCCCGCGGGGCCGCTACCATCCGCTGCGCTGGTGTGATGCGTGCCAGAACCGCTGGTTCGCCTGCCATATCTACCCCCGAATCCATTCTGGTTCAGGGGTAGAATGCCGCTTTCAGGTTAACGCGGGCTTACGCGCCGAAGACGCGCTTGAAAATCGTATCGACATGTTTGGTGTGATAGCCGATGTCGAACTTCTCTTCGATTTCTGCCGGGGACAGGGCGTTGGTCACTTCGGGGTCGGCGAGAAGCTCGGTCTTGAAGTCGGCGCCGTGTTCCCAGACCTTCATGGCGTTGCGCTGCACCAGACGATAGCTGTCTTCGCGCGAGACGCCAGCTTGGGTCAGGGCGAGCAGGACGCGCTGGCTCATCACCAGACCTTTGAACTGGTTCATGTTCTTCAGGCAGTTTTCCGGGTAGACCACCAGCTTTTCGACCAGACCGGCCAAGCGGTGCAGCGCGAAATCCAGCGTGATGGTGGTATCGGGGCCGATGGCGCGCTCAACGCTGGAATGGCTGATATCGCGTTCATGCCAGAGTGCGACGTTTTCCAACGCCGGGATCACCGACATGCGGACGAGGCGGGCGAGGCCGGTGAGGTTTTCCGACAGCACCGGGTTGCGCTTGTGCGGCATGGCCGACGAGCCCTTCTGGCCGGGGGAGAAGAATTCTTCCGCCTCGAGCACCTCGGTGCGCTGCAGGTGGCGGATCTCGATGGCGATGTTTTCGATTGAGGAGGCGATCACGCCGAGGGTGGCGAAAAACATCGCGTGGCGGTCGCGCGGGATAACTTGGGTCGAGATCGGTTCGGGCAGCAGGCCAAGCTGGGCGCAGACATGTTCTTCCACCGACGGGTCGATGTTGGCGAAGGTGCCGACGGCGCCGGAAATCGCACCCGTGGCGATTTCGCTGCGGGCGGCGGTCAGGCGGGCGCGGTTGCGGGCCATTTCGGCGTAGAAGCGGGCGAAGGTCAGGCCCATCGTGGTGGGTTCGGCGTGGATGCCGTGGCTGCGGCCGATGCGGACGGTGTTCTTGTGTTCGAAGGCGCGGGTTTTCAGCGCGGCCAACACACGATCCAGCCCGGTCAGCAGCAGGTCGGTGGCGCGGACGAGTTGCAGGTTGAAGGTGGTGTCCAGCACGTCGGACGAGGTCATGCCCTGATGGACGAAGCGGGCTTCCTCAGATCCGATATGTTCGGCGAGGTGGGTCAGGAAGGCGATGACGTCATGTTTGGTGACAGCCTCGATTTCGTCAATCCGGGCGACGTCGAAGGTGACATCGCGGGCTTTCCAGACCGCAGCGGCGCTTTCCTTCGGGATCACCCCGATGGCGGCGAGGGCGTCGCAAGCGTGCGCCTCGATTTCAAACCAGATACGGAATTTGGTTTCGGGCGACCAGAGGGCGACCATTTCGGGGCGGGAATAGCGCGGGATCATCGGGGCCTCCGGGCAGCTTTGAACAGGGATAGCGCGCTTTAGACCGGGGAGGGGGAAAGGGCAAGCGATGGCTGGGTGTCCACGCGTGGCGGGGAGGGGGGTTATGGGAAATCAAGGGGTTAGGATGGTGGCGTTTAAGAGTTGTTAAGGAGTTGCCGGTAGAAATCAGCGCAGAAGTGGGAAAGTGTGCGGAAGCTCGTTGCAGACCTCTGCATGCAACAACGTTATGCAGACGGTCTTGGTGACCTTCAGTAACCGCTCGCAAACCATGGGCCGTTGGGGCGGCCTCACCCCCGGTGCAGGGAGCATATTCTGTTAAGCCAGGCACCTTACTTACTTTTCTACCCGATTTGTACTTACTTTTCTACCCGATTTGTCACGCGACAAATCGGGTCGCGCCTGCCTGCTCCGGCAGGCGCGAAACCGCGCCAGCCAAGCAGCCGCGCCCCGATTATCGAACACAGGTTTGCTGCATAAACTCCCTTGCTCAACGGCCTTCGGCTTTTTGAGCAACGAACCGGAAAACTCTGCCCCGCAGAGTTTTCCGGTTCGTATAGAGCCTCAGCGCCCCAGCAACGCCGCGTCGAACGGGTATTTTGTCAGGTTTTCAAAGCCTGTTTCAGTGATCAGCACCTGATCTTCCAGCTTGATGGAAAAGTCGCCGCCTTCGGGGGAGACCAGCGCCTCGACACACAGCGTCATGCCGGGTTGCAGGGTGGTTTCAAACGCGCCGTCAACCCAAGTGTCGGGGTAGGGCACGAAGGGCCATTCATCGCAGAGGCCCACGCCGTGCATCTTGCAGCTGTATTTCTGCTTCCAATATTGCTGTTCCAGTTGATGGCCGCCGTGGGTCAGCTCGCGGATGCTGACGCCGGGTTTCAGCATTGCCATGTTTTCGCGGATATGGTCGGTGGCATGGTTCATCGCCGATATCATCGCATTGCTCGGGCGCTGATCGCCGATCCACCATGTGCGGGATATGTCGATGCAGATGCCGTATGCGCCGATCAGGTCGGTATCGAAGGCGACGATTTCGTTGTTTTGCACCAGACGCGGGCCGCATTCCTGAAACCATGGGTTGGTGCGCGGGCCAGAGGCGAGCAGGCGGGTTTCGATCCATTCGCCGCCGCGCTTGATGTTGGCCTTGTGCAGTTCGGCCCAGATATCGTCTTCCGACATGCCGCCAAGCGGGACGCCTGCGCGGGTGGCGGACTCCATCTCGGCAATGCCGGATTCGCAGGCATGGTGGGCGCAGCGCATCGCAAGGATCTCATCGGGGCCTTTGATGGCGCGGCTGCGCTCGGTCAGTTCCTCGCCCTCCATCACCTCAAACCCGGCGCGTTCCAGCGCGCGCAAGCCGTTGATCATGATCTTGTCAACGGCGAGGCGGCGGTTTGATCCGGCATGGGCCTGCATCACTTCGATCACCTGGGCGGCAAAAGAGGTGGCGTCTTCGGCAACGCGGTCGCCGCAGACGTTGTAGAAAAACGAGGCCCCCGAGCGCAGTTCCTTGACCAGCGGGTTGAAGGTGACGAGGAAGGGCGAGTTTTTATACTCCCAAACCACCATATGGCCATCGGCGCAGACAAGGCAGGCGCGGAACGGGTTGTGGCTGTTCCACAGCTGCATGTTGGTGGTGTCGGTGGCGTAGCGGATGTTCAAAGGGTCAAACATCAGGATGCCGCCGTAATCGCGGGCCTGCAGGCTTTGCACCAAGCGGTTCCAGCGGAATTCGCGCATTCGGGCGAGGTTGGGCAAATGCAGACCAGCCGCCTCCCATTCGCGGAAGGCCAGTTGGGTCGGGCCGATTTCCACCCGGTCATTATCGTTCGGGGAGCCATCGCCAAGGCGGTCGCCCTTGGTCGGATCAATCTTGCGGCGGGTTTCGGCATAGGTCATGGCGCGGCTCCGTTTCGGGCCAGACTGGCAGGCCGGGGCGGCGCGGCTTTATCGCGGGCGACGTAGACGTGTCGGAAACGGTGGCTGGGGTCAGCTTCCGGCGATGGCGACAAGCTGCTGGCCGAAGGGGGTTTGCAGCAGGCTCGAGGCAAAGCCGGTGGCAACCAGCGCCGCCGTGGTCAGCCGCATGTTTTCGCCGCGCAGCACCGAGTATGTCAGCATCGCAGCCCCCACCGGCAGCGCCACCATGATCAGGGTGGCGTTCATGGTATGGGCAGCCAGACGCAGTTGCGGCGAGACGAGATGCGGCGGTGGCGGAGTTTCTTCCGGATAAAGCGCGTGGCGGAGCTGTGCCAGTTCCGGATCGCGTTCGCGCGGGATATCCGGCTGGTCGTTGGACGGCGCGGCCTTGAGCTGGCCGGCGTTCGGTTTCACGTTGGTTTTGGCCCGATGCGGACCGAAACCACGGGCATAGACCGCTGCGACGTTGTGATCATCCAACAGGTCAAAAACCGGGTGAAGCCTTGCCGCAGGTTCGCGCCGCACCGGGGGGGCATAGGCCAGCCGATCAAGCAGATCGGCATCGACCAGGCCTTCGTATTGATGCCAGAAGATCGCATCGGCATGCAGGCGGGGGTGGACACGTTCGACCAGCCTGGAGCAAAACGCGGCATGGCGCGACATGGTGCCAAGGTCGGGGCTGTCACTGTCGTCGGCGGCAAGATGCGACGGCCCGACCGAGATGGTCAGCGACGCGGCCGCGCCGGGGCGGGGGTTTTCTGAAGTCGCCAGCACAATGCGGGTGCCGGGCATGTTGAAACTGGCGATGTCTTCACAATCCCAGGTCAGGGTGCGGTCGGTCTGCTGCACGCGTGCAAGCACCGCGTCCAGATCGCCGACCAGACGGGCGAAGTTCATCGGTGGTGCTTGCAGGAACAACAACTCGGCAATCGTACTGAACTGTGCGTCGGGATGTTCGCGCATCGCGGCCTCCTTCAGTGGTTAAGCGGAGGTTGCGTGCCGAATGTGCTCGCATCCGGGAGGCAATGTGTCTTTAACGGGGAATTAACCGGAAGTTGAGTTTTGTTTCTGCCTTATTTGCAGTCTGAACCGATCTGGCTGGATTGTTTACAAAACCTTTGGGTTCGGGCGGGTTTGTGCCGTTCGGTGTGGCGCGGGCGGTCTGCGGACCAGACAGCAAAACGGCCAGATCGCGGAACGATCTGGCCGGATAGCGCAGTTGCATCTGGCGAGGGGTCAGATGAGATGGCCGAAAAAGCTGCTGGGATCGCCGCCGAAAATCGCCAGCGCAAGCCCGGTCAGCGTGGTCAGCCGGGCGGTGAAGGTCATGTCCTCGCCGCGCAGCACGTTGTAGGTCAGTGCTGCGGCACCGATCGGCAGTGCGGTGACGATCAGCGACAGGTTGATGCTTTGCGCGGCGATACGCAGCGGCAGCGAGGGGCGGATGTCCTGGGGCGCATCCTCGTGGAAGATGTGGTCGCGCATGGCACGCAGGTCTTCGATGCTCTGGCCCCCCGGCAGCGCAGGAGCGGGGCGCGCGGCCTGCGGGCGCACTGACTTGCGGCGCAGTGCCACCACCCGGCTTTGCGCCAGACGGCTGCGCTGCGGCGCGCGCGGGGTCGCAGGTTGGGTCTGCCAGCTTTCCAGCGGTTCAGCACATCTTGCAGGGCGGGCACCGATCTGGCGCGCGCCGACCTGAAGCGCAGCGATTGCGGTTTGCTGACGACGGCAAAGGCCACCCGGCGTTTCACCGAAGCGGTGTTGAAAAACTGCGGTGCTTGGTCGAACGGACCGGACTCTTGCGGGAAACTGTGTGCTTGAACCGTCATGGTCAATGCTCCTGTCTTTGCCGTATTCCCTGTGTGGAGGTGAACAATCCGAGGTGGCCAAAGAACGGGTTAACCAAGATGATTTTGCGGCATTTTCAGAAAGCTTGTCGCAATTCTGCCTTAGAGGGTGCAGTTGGGCGCAATTCTGCCTTAGAGTGTGTTGCGCAACTTATGGGTGTATCTGGAATGCGAAAGGCCGCCCTTAAGGCGGCCTTTGCGACGATCAGCGTTGTATTCAGCAGGAATAATACATCTGGTATTCGATCGGGTGCGGCGTGTGTTCGTAGGCGTAAACCTCTTCCCACTTCAGCGCCATGTAGGCTTCCAGCATCGGACGGGTGAACACGTCGCCTGCAAGCAGGAAGTCCATGTCCTTGTCCAAAGATTCCAGAGCCTCGCGCAGGCTGCCGCAAACGGTCGGGATTTCGGCCAGTTCTTCGGGGGGCAGATCGTAGAGATCCTTGTCCGAAGCCGGGCCGGGATCGACCTTGTTGCGGATGCCGTCAAGGCCAGCCATCAGCAGGGCTGCGAAGGCCAGATAGGGGTTCGCCGACGGATCGGGGAAGCGGGCTTCGACGCGCTTGGCTTTCGGCGATTCGGTCCACGGAATACGGACTGCACCCGAGCGGTTGCGCGCGGAATAGGCCAGCAGAACCGGGGCTTCAAAGCCGGGGATCAGGCGCTTGTAGCTGTTGGTGCCGGGGTTGGTCAGCGCGTTCAGCGCCTTGGCATGCTTGATGATGCCGCCGATGAACCACAGCGCTTCTTGCGACAGGTCAGCATACTTGTCGCCCGCGAACAGCGGTTTGCCATCTTTCCAGATCGACATGTTGACGTGCATGCCCGAGCCGTTGTCGCCCTTCATCGGCTTCGGCATGAAGGTGACCGATTTGCCGTAAGCGTGCGCGACGTTGTGGATGACGTATTTGTATTTCTGGATGTTGTCAGCCTGTTCGACCAGACCGCCGAAGATCATGCCGAGTTCGTGCTGGCAGGTCGCCACTTCGTGGTGGTGCTTGTCCACCTTGATGCCCATCCGCTTCATGGTGGACAGCATTTCGCTGCGCAGGTCTTGCGCTTCGTCGATCGGGTTGACCGGGAAGTAGCCGCCCTTGTGGCCGGCGCGGTGGCCGTAGTTGCCGCCTTCGGTCACGGTATCGGTGTTCCAGGCTGCGGCCTCGGCGTCGATTTCATAGGAAACCTTGCGCGGGGAAACCGAATAGCGCACGTCGTCGAAGATGAAGAATTCAGCTTCGGGGCCGAAATAGGCGGTCTCGCCGATGCCCGAGGACTTCATGAAAGCTTCGGCTTTCTTGGCGATCTGGCGCGGGCAACGATCATAGGCTTCGTTGGTATCCGGCTCGACCACGTCGCAATGCACGCAGAGGGTTTTCTCGGCGTAGAAGGGGTCCAGATAGACCGAGGAGGCATCCGGCATCAGTTTCATGTCGGATTGGTCGATGGATTTCCAGCCAGCGATCGACGAGCCGTCGAACATCATGCCTTCTTCGAAGAAGTCTTCGTCCACCAGATCAACGACCAGGGTGACGTGCTGGAGTTTGCCTTTGGGATCGGTGAAACGAATGTCGAGATATTCGACCTCTTCGTCCTTGATCAGTTTCAGAGCTTTTGCAACTGCGCTCATCATGCTGCCTTTCGGTTTGGGTTTCGGTGCGGCAGCTTGCGCCGCCGGTGTTGCAGGAAATCAGATCGCGTCGTCGCCGGTTTCGCCGGTGCGGATGCGAATGGCTTGTTCGACCGGGCTGACAAAAATCTTGCCATCGCCGATCTTGTCGGTGCGGGCGGCCGAGATGATCGCCTCGATGGCGGCATCGACCATATCATCGGTCAACACCACTTCGATTTTCACCTTCGGCAGGAAATCGACGACATATTCGGCACCGCGGTAAAGTTCGGTATGGCCTTTCTGACGGCCAAAGCCCTTTACTTCGGTGACGGACAGGCCTTGGATGCCCGCCTCTTGCAGCGCCTCTTTCACTTCGTCCAGCTTGAACGGCTTGATGATGGCTTCAATTTTCTTCATCGGCCTGCTCCCTCGCATTCGGTCTTGTCGTCACTGACCACTTCCCTTGCCGGGCTTCAATTGACTAGGCTGAGGCTGCGACCGCTGGACGCGGGAATTTGCGGTGATTGCTTAAAATTTAGGCGATACGCTTGTGAACTGAGCGGTTTGTGAACGAAAAGGGCGCGAAAATGGTCGAAGTGCTGACGGCGGCGCAGATGAAGGCGATTGAGGCGGCGGCGATGGCTTCGGGGGAAGTGACCGGGCTGGAGCTGATGGAGCGGGCCGGGGCAGGCGTGGTTGACGCGATTTTTGCGGCATGGCCGCAGATGCAGCGCGACCCGGCGCGGGCGGTGGTGCTGTGCGGGCCGGGCAATAATGGCGGCGATGGCTATGTGGTGGCGCGGCTGCTGCAGGGCTTTGGCTGGCAGGTGCAGGTTGCGGCCTTGAGCGCGCCTGTGACGGCGGATGCAAGGGCGATGCGGGCGGCTTGGGGGGGCGCGGTGATCGGGGTTTCCGATCTGGACTGGCCGGATTTTCAGGCAAGTGCGCTGGTGGTCGATGCGATGTTCGGCATCGGGCTGGTGCGGGATGTGGCCGCCGGGGTCTGGGGGCTTTTGGAGATGGCAAAAACCTCGGGCTGCAAGCTGGTGGCGGTGGATATTCTGTCGGGGCTGTGCGCCGACTCGGGCCGGGTGCGGGCGGAGGGCGGCTATCTGGACTGGCCCGCCGATCTGACGGTGACCTTCGAGCGGCCAAAGCCGGGGCATTTTCTGGACATGGGCGGTGAGTTGGGCGGGGCGCTGGTGGTGGTGCCGCTGCGGCTGGAGCGGCAGATCGCGGCGCTGCTGCGCGCGGATCAGGGCGAGGTGGTCGATCTGGCCTCTGTCAGCCCGGAGGCGTTGCGCAAGGGCGGCGGGCACAAATTTGCGCATGGCCATGCGTTGATCGTCTCTGGGGATCAGGGGCAGGCGGGGGCGGCGCGGCTTTGCGCGCGGGGGGCTTTGCGGATTGGCGCGGGGCTGGTGACGGTCGCGTCACCGCCTGACGCGATGGCGGAGAATGCGGCGCGGCTGGATGCGGTGATGCTGCGGTGCGTGGCGGATGCGGCGGCTTTTGCGGGTCAGTTGGCGGATGCGCGGATAACTGCGTTGTGTCTGGGGCCGGGCATGGGGTTGGACGCGCGGGCGGCAGAGCTGGTGCGGGTGGCGCTGGACACGTCGAGGCTCCGGGTCAGGCCCGGAGCGGCGCAAGGTTTGCGGGGGGTGTTGGATGCGGATGCTTTGACGTTGATTGCGCGGGATGCGGGTTTGTTTGCGTTGCTGCATGAGGGGTGTGTGCTGACGCCGCACGCGGGCGAGTTTGCGCGGTTGTTTCCGGATATTGCCGAGAAAATGGCGGCTGTGGCGGTGGTGGGGCCAGCCTATTCCAAGGTCGATGCCACCCGTGAAGCGGCAAAGCGGGCGGGCTGCGTCGTGCTGTTCAAGGGAGCGGATACGGTGATTGCGGCACCTGATGGGCGCTGTTCGATCCACGCGGCGGTGCATGAGCGGGCTGCACCTTGGCTCGCCACCGCCGGATCGGGCGATGTGCTGGCGGGGTTTATTACCGGGCTATTGGCCCGCGGCTTTGCACCGTTGGCTGCGGCAGAGGCGGCGGCCTGGCTGCATGTCGAATGTGCGCGCAGCTTTGGGCCGGGGTTGATTGCGGAAGATCTGGCGGAGGAGTTGCCGAAGGTTTTGCGGCGGATAGGGGTTTAGCGGCAAAATCCTTTTGAAGGATTTTGGCTGAAATTCTTTTTCAAAGAATTTCCTGCGGGTCAGGCTGTGACGCGGGTGGCGGGGCAGGCCAGTTCCAGCCCGCCTGCGTAGATCACCACGTCTTCGGCGAAATGCAGGGTGTAAAGCCGCACTTCGTTCAGCACCTCGCTGCGGATATAGTCGCCATCTGCCAGTCGGGCGGCGGGCACCAGCGCGGTTTCGCTGCCAAACAGGGCCTTTGCGCGCCAATCGCGGATCAGGATCGGCTGGGTAGGGGGGACGATAATATCGGCCGCGGGGCGGTCTAGCCCCAAGCTGCCTTGCGCAATGCGGATGACGCGGGCGTTTTGCACGACGGTCACGACGATGCCTTGCAGCCGACGGGCACCGGCGCGGGTCAACACCCGGTCACCGATGGTGAGAAATTCGACCGGCATATCGCCGTCGAGCGTCAGCACCAGCGTGCCGAGCGCCACGGCGGTTTTGACCGCTGCGACCGGCTGCAGCGTGGGTGCCGTCAAAGCGGTCGTGATGTCAGCCATTGCCAGATCCTCGTCTGCACCGTGCAGGATTTGTTCTTACGCGCGACTGTGGCAAGATTGCGTTAATGGCGCGGTTTTTCGGCGAATTCCGTCGTGCGATTGTTTCGCGGATCGCGACCAAAGCGGCGGTGGCGGTGTGGCGCGTTTTTCCTCTCGCTTCCCTCGCGCGGCTTTGTTAGAAGGGCGCGGATTTCAGGGCGCACTTTCGGCCTTCGGGCCGGGAACTGCGCTTTGTTGACATACGCGGGTATGGCGAAATTGGCAGACGCACCAGATTTAGGTTCTGGCGCCGCAAGGCGTGGGGGTTCAAGTCCCTCTACCCGCACCAAAGGTTGATGAGAAGGACGGACACATGCAGGTCACCGAAACCCTGAAAGACGGCTTGAAGCGCGCCTACACCATCACGGTGACTGCGGCTGAGCTGGAAGCGAAAGTTCAGGAAAAATTGCTCGAGGCGCAGCCCGAGGTCGAAATCAAGGGCTTCCGCAAGGGCAAGGTGCCGCTGGCGATCCTGAAGAAGCAGTTCGGTCAGCGCCTGATGGGCGACGCGATGCAGGACGCCATTGATGGCGCGATGAAAGACCACTTCGAGGCGTCGGGCGACCGTCCGGCCTTGCAGCCCGACGTGAAGATGGTGGGCGGCGAGACCTGGAAAGAAGGTCAGGACGTTGTGGTCGAGATGGCTTACGAAGCCCTGCCGCCGATTCCGGAGCTGGACGCCTCGCAGATCACGCTGGACCGTTTGTCGGTGAAGGCGGACGAGGCTTCGGTCGAAGAAGCCCTGAAGAATCTGGCAGCCACCGCGCAAAGCTGGGCTGACAAGAAGAAGGGCGCGAAAGCCAAGGACGGCGATCAGGTGACGATCGACTTCAAGGGCTCGGTTGATGGCGTGGAATTCGAAGGCGGCGCTGGCGAGGATTACCCGCTGGTTCTGGGCTCGAAATCCTTCATTCCGGGTTTTGAAGAGCAGCTGCTTGGGACGGTGATCGGCGATGATGTCACCGTCAACGTGACCTTCCCGGAAGCTTACGGTGCCGCGCATCTGGCTGGCAAAGCCGCTGTGTTTGCCTGCAAGATCAAGGACCTGAAAAAGCCGGTTCCGGCGGAGCTGGATGACGAGCTGGCGAAGAAATACGGTGCCGAGGATCTGGCTGCCCTGAAGGGTCAGATCGGCGAGCGTCTGGAAGCGGAATACAAGGGTGCTGCCCGCGCCGTGTTGAAGCGCGCGCTGCTGGATCAACTGGATGGTCTGGTCAAGTTTGACCTGCCGGCGGCTTTGGTGGATGCAGAGGCGGCACAGATCGCGCACCAGCTGTGGCACGAAGAGCACCCCGATGTGCATGACCACAACCACGGCGCCACCGAGCCGACCGAAGAGCACAAGCAACTGGCCGAGCGTCGCGTGCGTCTGGGTCTGGTGCTGGCGGAAGTCGGCCGCAAAGCAGAAGTCACCGTTTCTGATGCTGAAATGACTCAGGCGGTTCTGGCGCAGGCGCGTCAGTATCCGGGGCAGGAGCGTCAGTATTTCGAGTTCGTACAGAAGAACCCGCAGATGCAGCAGCAGCTGCGCGCGCCGATCTTTGAAGACAAGGTTGTCGATCACATCGTGGCTGGTGCCAAAGTGACCGAGAAGGAAGTCAGCAAGGAAGAGCTGCAGAAGTTCATCGAAGCTTTGGACGAGATGTAATCGGTTTATCCGATCACGCGATGAGGCCGCTCCATCGGGGCGGCCTTTTTCTTTCTGCCCTGTTTCTTATGCCTTGGAGGCCGCCATGCCCGAGTTCCTGCCCGATCTGCCCGTTGACGGTATTCTGGAATGCCTGAAGCGCTCGCCGGGGCATGAGGTGAATACCGGCAAGATGGAGGGGCCGGAATCTTCCGCCGCGCTGACCGCCAATGCCTTTGGCTGGTTTCTGAACCGGGCGCAGGACTTTCCGCCGTTGCCGGGGGTGCCTGCGGGGCAGGTGTCCAGTGTCACGCTGGAAGCCGAGATGCGCTATCCGTGGACGGGCGGGCGGCATCCGTGGCTGGATGTGGCGATTGAGACCCACACCACGCTGATCGGCATCGAGGCGCGGCGCTATGAGCCGTTCCGGCCAATGAAGGTGAACGGCTTTGCCGAGGTGGTGGACCGGCCGGTCTGGCGCGAGAAGCTGGCGCATTTCACCAAGCTGCGCGATGATCTGGTGGCGGGGGAGATCGGGTTTCAGACCCTTGATGCGGTGCAGCTGATCAAATCGGCCTATGGGCTGCAGACCCGTGCCGAAAAGCGCGGCGTCGGCGCGGTGCTGGTTTATCTTTACGCCGAGCCTGCGGCCTGGGCGAATGGCAAGCCGGTGGACCCCAAACGGGTGGCGCTGCACCGGCGCGAGGTGGCGCAGTTTGCCAAGCTGGTGGCGGGGGATTCGGTAACATTCGTGCCGATCCGCTGGGTGGATGTGATGTATCACTGGGGCAAATCGGCCAAGCTTGCGGCACATGTTGCGGCGCTGCGCGAGCGGTTTGGGGCTTTGGGCTAGGCGCTTTCGGTGCCTTCGGCGCGCAGGACGGACACTCCGGCGGCGATGATGATGGCGATGCCGAGCCAGCCAAGCGCGTCGGGCAGGTCGGACCAGAACAGCCAGCCCCACAGGATGCCCCAGAAGGCGAAGGTGAACTCGAACGGGGCCACTACAGACGACTGGCTGATGGCATAGGCGTGGGTCAGCAGGGTCAGGCCGATGGCGGCGATGGCGCCACAGGCGCACATCAGGAACAGATCAAAGCCAGTGGGGGTGGCCCAGCCGCGGGTCAGGAAAGCCAGGCTGGGGTGGGCATCGCCCGCGTGCTGGCCGGTGCCATACCAGGCTGAAAGCGCAAGGCCGCAGAGCAGAAAGGCGATATTGCCCCAGAACGCCATAGCGGCGGCGGTGTCGCGGCTGCCCATGGTGCGCGCGAGGATCATCGAGGCGGCATAGGCAAAGCCGCAGAACACCGGCAGCAGCGCGGCCCAATCGAACAGATCGCCACCGGGGCGCACCATGATCAGCACACCGGCAAAGCCTGCGATCACCGCCAGCCAGCGTTTTGCCGACACGCGCTCATGCAGGACGATCACCGACAGCACGGTGATGATCAACGGTGCGGTGAAATAAAGTGCAACCGTGGTGGCCATCGGCAGCGCCGCCAGCGCCAGATAATAGGCGGTATAGGCGGTGAAGTTCAGCAAACCCCGCCCCAGCATCGCCGGCCAGCCCCGGCTGAGCAGGGTGCGCAAGCTGCCGTCAAACAGCCGGACAATCGCCAGCATGAAGGGAATCGCCGTCAGGCTGCGCAACACCATCGCCTGATGCAGCGGGTAGTCGCCCGAAAGCAGCTTCAGGATCAGGTCTTGCACCGAAAACACGGCAATCCCGGCGGTCAGGCACAGAATGCCCGTGGTGTTGGAAGAACGGCTCATCTCCGCAGCTTAGGCGGGCGATTGGCGCATGAGCCGCTTGTTTCCGACGCAGGCCTGGTGGATTTGGGCTGCGATTACAGGAACAGGCTGATGTCAGAGGCGGTCATGGTGACGTTGCCTTCCAGCCGCAGCATCAGAAACGCGCCAAAGCCGTTTGACGTCCATAGCAGCTCGCTTTGGTTCAGCGTGGCGTTATAGGTCAGCACGAAGATGCCCGGCGTTCTGGCGTCGCCGCCCAGTTGGAACTCATCCGCTGAAAGCCGCCCCGGGCCGGGGCCAAGCGGGCCAAGCGTGGCATTCGAGAAGCGCAAAACGTCTTCGCCGCTGGTGAAATCGGTGATCAGATCGGCGCTGTCCTCGGCGGTGCCAAAGACGAAGTAATCACCGCCCGCGCCGCCTGTCAGCGTATCCTGACCGGCGCCACCATTGACGATGTCGCGGCCAGTGCCGCCGAAAAGGCGGTCTGCATGCCTGCCGCCATAAAGGGTGTCGTGGCCGCCGCCCCCATAGAGACTGTCATCATGGCGCTGGCCAAAAAGCAGATCATTGCCCGCAGCACCGAAGCCGGTGTCATTGCCCCAATCGCCACGGAAGGTGTCGTTGCCGGTGCCCAGACTTGCGATGTCGTCAAAAGCGGTGCCGCGGGCGTCATAGCGCTCAAACCCGGTGATGCGCGACAGGTTGCCATCGTCAACCGCGCCGGTCAGGCCGTCGATGATGAAATAGAGCGGGGAATTGAGGTTCTGCACCAGCAACACATCATCGCCCGCGCCGCCCTGCAGCGTGTTGGGGCCGGTGATGCTGTAGGACACGGTATCATTGCCCGCGCCTGCGTTGACGAAGTTGTGGCCTGCGCCGACGGTGAACTGATCGTCGCCACCGCCGCCAAACAGGGTGTCGGCGGCGTTGCCGGTGGTCAGCATCAGCCTTTCGATGCCGCGCCATGTCATAGCCAAGCCATTGGTTGAGCTGGCAAGCGCTGCGGCGAAATCAAGCGTGACGGCGTGGTTCTGGCTGGCGTAGCCCCAGGCCAGCACCAGCGTG
>WRPH01000026.1:0-14823 GCA_009773375.1 Paracoccaceae bacterium | reverse complement strand
ACCAGCGTGTCGGTGCCGGTGCCGCCATAGATCGTGCCGGTGGTGGTGACGACAAAGCTGTCATCGCCATCACCGCCCCAAGCGGTGCCGCTGCTGCCGTAAACCACATCGCCCAGCCAGAACCGATCATCGCCCAACCCGCCATACATCAGGTCGTTGCCGCCGTCGTTGACCAGATTGTCATTGCCCGCAGCGCCATAGACGGTGTCATCGCCCGAGCCTGAATGCAGGGAATCGTCGCCGACACCTCCATAAAGCAGATCGGCCCCTTGCAGGGCGTGAATGGTGTCGTTGCCTGCGTAACCATAGAGCGTTTCATCGCCCGGCCCGCCGAGCACCAGATCGTCATTTGCTGTGGCCATGATCAAATCCTTGGGTGTGTTCAATGCAAAACGCAAAGGATTGGGGCCGCTGTGGGATGAGCTGTGGGATCAAGCGGTGGGCCTTGGGGCTGCGAAAACTGCGCCCTGATCGGTCTGGTAATGGAAAAGCGGCACATTACCCGTTCAGGTAACGGCAAAGCGGCGGTTTGGTCAAGAAAAAACCGCGCAAGGTTGCCCCTGCGCGGTCTTTCGGATCGCGAACGCGCTGCGGTTGCCCGCAGATCGTCCCCGAAGATCGTCTTAGTCGCGGGTCAGGTCTTCGCCGTCCTGGGCTGCGCCCATTTCGTCGAACAGGTTGGCGATCTCGAATTCGGCTTCGGCTTCTGCCTCGGCTGCGAGTTGCTGGATTGACTTGCCCGACGCTTGCAGTTCGGCTTCTTCCACCGAACGGGCGACGTTGAGGCTGAACTTCACGGTCACTTCCGGGTGCAGAATCACCGAGACGGTGTGAACGCCAAGCTCTTTGATCGGACGGTCCAGAACGATCTGGGCGCGGTTGACGGTGAAACCGTCAGCGGTTGCCGCGTCTGCCGCGTCACGGGTGGTGACCGAACCGTAGAGAGCGCCCGAATCGGATGCCGAACGGATGATCACGAAAGTCTGACCATCGAGCTTGGCGCCGACAACTTCGGCTTCCTTGCGGGTTTCGAGGTTGGTGGCTTCCAGCTGGGCTTTCTTCACTTCAAACTGGGCAATGTTGCCCGAGTTTGCGCGAAGCGCCTTGCCTTGCGGCAGCAGGAAGTTGCGGGCGTAGCCGTCCTTGACGTTGACGACTTCGCCCATCTGGCCAAGCTTGGCCACGCGCTGAAGAAGGATAACTTGCATGGTCAGATCCTCACTTCACAGCGTAGGGCAGCAGGGCCAGGAAGCGGGCGCGCTTGATGGCCTGAGCCAGTTCGCGCTGCTTCTTCGCCGAGACTGCGGTGATACGGGACGGCACGATCTTGCCACGCTCGGAAACGTAGCGCTGCAGAAGGCGCGTGTCTTTGTAGTCGATTGCCGGAGCATTGTCGCCCGAGAAGGGGCAGACCTTGCGGCGGCGGAAAAACGGTTTGTTCGCCATGGTTTATGGTCCTTTCCTGAGGCTGATGATCAACGACGACGGTCGCCGCCGAAGGACGGACGCTCGCCACGGTCGCCGCCAAAGGACGGACGCTCACGACGTTCACCGCCGCCAAAGCCGCCTTCCGGACGATCGCCGCGTTCACGGTCGTCACGCTTCTGCATCTGAACCGACGGGCCTTCGACATGGGCATCAACCTTGATGGTCAACACGCGCATCACGTCGTCGTGCAGGCGCATCAGGCGTTCCATTTCCAGAACGGCCGAAGCGGGTGCATCGGTTTTCAGCAGGGCGTAGTGGCCCTTGCGGTTTTTGTTGATCTTGTAGGCCATCGTCTTGACGCCCCAGTATTCGTGCTCGACAACCTTACCGCCGTTGTCAGCCAGAACCGTGGAGAAGTGCTCGATGAGGCCTTCAGCCTGCGCGTTGGAAAGATCCTGACGCGCGATCATTACATGCTCGTAAAGCGGCATGTGTGCTCCGATCTGTCTTGTGGCGCATTTCATAGGACGGGCAATCTCTTTCCGCGGCCCGTCCACGAGAGCCTGCGCCGGTTCATGGAATTGCGGAAAGATGCGGCCTTATAGCGGGAATTGCTGCGAATGCAAGCTGTCGATGCAGGCGTCAGCGTGCCGAGTGTGGCAGGCCGAACAGCGCGTCGAACGCCCATGTAAAGAGATAGGTATAGACGACGAACAGCGCGATCAATCCGGCCTCGTAGGCGAGGGCGGCCATCCAGCCGACGTGCAGCCACCATGCCATGATTGGCACGCAGATCAGCACCAGCCCGCCCTCGAACAGCACCGCATGCAGGGCGCGGCGGGCGGGGCTACGGCCGGTGGTGGTCTGGCGCGTCTCCCATGCCTCGAACAGGGCGTTGAAGCTGACGCTCCAGGTCATCGCGATGGTGGCGGTCAGGGCCGAGAGGGTGAGCGATTGCGCGACGTTGGCGTCGGACATCAGCAGCAGGCCAAGCGAGGCCACGGCGATGCCAAGGGTTTCAAAGCTGACGGCGTAAAGGATCTTGCGTTGGAACGGCGGCATCAGGGGCGGCACTCTGCGGTCAGGTCCAGCGCGGGGTCGCGGACAGAGGTTTCGATGTTCAGCAGACCTAGCACGGTGTGAAACAGGTTGTCATCGCCGTTCTGGGTGGCGGCTTTGACGCGGGCGCAAGGGGCGGGCGGCAACGTGCGGGTCGGGTCAAGCGGCGCGATCGCGCAGCCTGCGGCGGCGGTGCGTGGCAGATGCAGCGGGCTGTTGACGAAAATCCGGGCGGTGAGGCAGAGGACGCTGGCGGTGTAGACTGCGAAGATGGCGGCCGCGCGCGGAACCGGCAGGTCGGCTCGGCCAGCTTCGGCTGGGGCGGCTGCCGGAAAGACTGTCGAAGGGGTGATGCTGCGATGCGGAAAACCGGGCGCGGAGCAAGCAAACTTCGCGTGTAAACGGTGCATGGATGAACAAAGCCTGTTCGAATGCGTTGAATTGTGCGGATGGGGCAGTTCGGGCAGGTAGGAGGCAAGCCGGATGGTCCGGCGAGCCCTGACCTTTTTTCGGAGTTTGAGATGATCCGTTTTGCCCCCGCGCTGATTGCTGCGCTGATCGCCGCCCCTGCCTTTGCCGCGCCAGAGAAATATACGCTGGACGCAAGCCACAGCCAGATCGTGTTTACCTACAATCACTTGGGCTATTCGACCGGCGCGGGCATGTTCTCGGGCTTCAACGGCGAGATCATGTTTGATCAGGCCGATCCGGCGGCGTCTTCGGTGACGGTGTCGTTCCCGGTGAAGTCGATGCTGACTGGCTGGGAAGGCCGCTTTGAGCATTTCATGTCGAAGGATTTCTTCGATGCGACCGATGACGAGATGGTCACCTTCACCTCGACCGCGATTGAAGTGACCGGCGAGAAAACCGCCAAGATCACCGGCGATCTGAACCTGAATGGCGTCACCAAATCGGTGGTGCTGGACGCGGTGCTGAACCAGGCCGGTGAGCATCCGATGGAGAAAAAGCAATGGGCTGGTTTCTCGGCCACCACCACGCTGATCCGCAGCGACTACAATCTGGGCATGTTCGCCCCCTATGTCAGCGACGAAGTGCAGCTGATGATTTCGGTGGAAGCCTCCAAGGCTGAATAAGCTGTAGGGTCGAGTGCAAAGGCCGTCGGGAGTGATCCCGGCGGCGTTTTTGTTTGTCTGACCCCGTTTTTGCCTGACCCCGTTTTTGCCTGACCCCGTTTTTGCCTGAACCGGGGGCGGCCCTTGGGGGCATCGAGCCCCCGCGGCCCGGCTGACGCGGATTGGTTTGGTGCGGTGGTCTTGCGGCGGCGTCGGAGCCTCCGGCGGGGATATTTTCGCCAAGATGAAGGGGGGAAGGCGCAGGGTTGGTTCTGCGCCTTTCGTTTTGGCTTAGCTGCGTTTGGCGGTGAGGGCGACGGTGATGGTGGCGGTGAAGCCTACGGTTTCTTCATCGGCGTAACCGGCACCGATGCCGAAATCGCGGCGGTCGAGGCTGGTGGTTCCGGTCATTGTGGCGGTGTCGCCGGTGATCTGCAGCGTGAAGGGCAGGGCGACCGGGTGGCTGATGCCGTGCAGGGTCAGGTTGCCTTCTGCGGTGTAGCCGGTGGGGCTGGGCAGGATGTCGGCGGTGAAGGTGGCGGTTTTGTGGGCAGCGGTGTCGAAGAATTCAGGGCCCTTGGCCTGATCGGTGACAGAGCCGAGGCTGAGCGAGGTCGTGTCGATGGTGACGGTGACCTGACCGTGTTTGCCGTTGCTGGCGGATTCGTTGAAAGTGATGGCGGCGGTCCAGCTGGCGAAGCTGCCTTCGACGGCGGCTCCCATTTGTTTGATCGAGAAGCCCAAGGTGCCTTCGGTGACGCTCCAGTTGCCGCGCGTGGTGGCGGCGGGTTCTGCCGTGGCAGTTTCGGGGGCGGGCGGTAGCATGGCGTAGGTCAAGCCTGCCCCGGCGAGATAGGCCAGCAGGGCGGCGGCGAGTGGGGCTTTGCCGCGGGCGGGGTGTTTGGGGGTGGCGGGGGCGGAGGCTCCGGCCAGCATGCGGCGCAGGGTGGCGTCCTTGTCGATGAAGTGGTGTTTCAGCGCGCCTGCGATGTGCAGCAGGATCGAGGCCGCCAGCAGTTTGGTGAACACCCAATGCGCCGCACCAAAGATGGCGGCGGTGGTTTCGGATTTGGCGACGAAGGGCAGGTCTTGACCGAAGGGCCACAGAATCGGCGCGAAGCCTGCGAGGGCGGCGTGATGGATCCATCCGGTCAGCGGCACCGCCACCAGCGAGATATAGAGCAGCCAGTGGATCGCTGCGGCGAGGCGGAGCTCGGCGCGGCGGTCGGGGTGCAGCGGCGCGGGGTGGCGTTGGGTCAGCGCCCACAGGATGCGGGCAAGGCCGATCAGGAAGGCGGCGAGGCCAAGCGTCTTGTGGATCGAGAACAGTTGCACTTTGGTTGCCATGCTGGCGGCATCGGCGGGCAGCTGGTTGGCGATCAGGCCAAGCGGAATGGCGGTCAGGATCAAGAGGGCGGTCAGCCAGTGCAACGTGCGGGTGACGCTGCCAAAGCTGGTGGCGGTATTCTGGGCGGGCATCGGGGACTCCGGCTGTGATTTGGCGGTCAGAATAGCAGGCCGGGGCCGGGAAGGCTGCGCTGCGGGCCGCACAGCTGCTGTGCGCTGCTGTTGCGCAACCGTTGCATGGCGGGCGCGGTCGGGGTAAGCCCTTGGGGAAGATAAAGGGAGGGCCAGATGAGCCGCGCATTCGTATTTCCGGGCCAAGGGGCACAAACCATCGGCATGGGGAAGGCCTTGGCCGAGGCCTATCCGGCGGCAAAGGCCGTGTTTGACGAGGTGGACGCGGCTTTGGGCGAAAAGCTGTCGGCGCTGATCTGGGACGGCTCGATCGAAGAGCTGACGCTGACGGCGAATGCGCAGCCGGCGTTGATGGCGACCTCGATTGCAGCGCTGCGGGCGTTGGAGAGCGAAGGTATCGGCGTCGATAGCGCGGCGTTTGTCGCCGGGCATAGCTTGGGCGAATATTCGGCGCTGTGTGCGGCGGGGGCGCTGGATCTGTCGGATACGGCGCGGCTTTTGCGCATTCGTGGCCAGGCAATGCAAGAGGCGGTGCCGGTGGGCGTGGGCGCGATGGCGGCTTTGTTGGGCTTGGATTTTGCCACCGCGACCGAAGTTGCGGCTGAGGCGGCGCAGGGCGAGGTCTGTCAGGCGGCGAATGACAATGACCCGGCGCAGGTTGTGGTCTCGGGCCACAAGGCTGCGGTGGAACGGGCGTTGGAGATTGCCAAGGCCAAAGGCGCCAAGCGGGCGTTGTTGTTGCCGGTTTCGGCACCTTTCCATTGCAGCCTGATGCAGCATGCGGCCTCGGTGATGGCCGAAGCTTTGGCGGGTGTGGTGATCCACGCGCCGCAAGTGCCGGTGGTGGTGAACGTGCGCGCTGAAGCGGTGACCGAGCCGGACCGCATCCGGGCGCTGTTGGTGGCGCAGGTGACCGGATCGGTGCGCTGGCGCGAATCCGTGCTGTGGATGCAGGGCGCGGGGGTGACGGAGTATTGGGAGATTGGCGCGGGCAAGGCGCTGTCGGGGATGATCAAGCGCACGGCCACCGGGGCTGTGACGCGGGCGGTTGGCACACCGGAAGATGTGCTGGCGGCGAAGGGCTGAGCGTGGGGCAGGCAGCGGGGGTTTTGCACCCCCGCGTTACAATTGCGGGGCAATTGTAACTCCCCCGCAGGATATTTGAGCAGAGAGGATGGAACCGGGGCTGGTTTCATCCCGGAGAGGGCGAGACATGTTTGATCTGACGGGCAAGACGGCGCTGGTAACGGGCGCTTCGGGCGGCATTGGCGGCGAGATCGCGCGGGCGCTTTATGCGGCAGGCGCGACGGTGGGGCTTTCGGGCACGCGCATCGAGCCGTTGCAGGCTTTGGCTGCCGAGTTGGGCGCGCGGGCGCAGGTGCTGCCGTGCAATCTGTCGGATCTGGCGGCGGTGGACGAGCTGCCGAAGGCTGCGGCGGCGGCGATGGGATCGGTGGATATTCTGGTCACCAATGCCGGGATCACCCGCGACAATCTGTTCATGCGGATGTCGGATGAGGAATGGCAGTCGGTGATCGACGTCAACCTGACCGCGACCTTCCGGCTGTGCCGGGGCGTGCTGCGTGGCATGATGAAGGCGCGCTGGGGGCGGATTGTCAACATTACCTCGGTGGTGGGGCATTCCGGCAATCCGGGGCAGGGCAACTATGCGGCGGCCAAGGCCGGGGTGCTGGCGATGTCGAAATCGCTGGCAATGGAAGTGGCCAGCCGCAATATCACGGTGAATTGCGTCGCGCCGGGGTTGATCGAGACCGCGATGACCGAAAAGCTGAACGACGAACAGCGCGGCCGGATCTTGCGGAACGTGCCTGCCGGGCGGATGGGTCAGCCGCAGGAAATCGCGGCGGGCGTGCTGTATCTGGCCTCAGGCGAGGCGGGCTATGTCACTGGCACTACACTGCATATCAATGGCGGCGGCCATATGGGCTAAAGCCGCGCGATCCGCTGCGATCTGATCACAGCGGTTTGGAAAGCGTTTGCCTAATCGTCGCGCGCTTGCTATAGGCGCGCAGGAATACGCCGGAGGCCGAAAGCCAAGGGTGCCCTGCCAGTTGCGGGGAAGAGCGCTCGCAAGGGCAGGGAAAAAGACCGGGGTTCGCCCCTAACGTTATGAGGAAAGAACATGAGCGACATCGCTGATCGTGTGAAGAAGATCGTCGTCGAGCATCTGGGCGTCGAAGCCGAAAAAGTGACCGAAACCGCCTCGTTCATCGACGATCTGGGCGCGGACAGCCTCGACACCGTCGAGCTGGTCATGGCTTTCGAAGAAGAGTTCGGCATCGAGATCCCGGATGATGCGGCTGAAACCATCCAGACCTTCGGCGATGCGGTGAAGTTCATCTCGTCGGCTGCCTGATTTTTTGCAGGCATTGGTTACAGAAAAGGCACCCTGCGGGGTGCCTTTTTTGTTGTCTGGCAAGGTCGCAGGCGCGTCAGCCGGTCTGCGGTGGGCTCGATGCCCGCCACAGACCGTACTGGTTATTCGGCGGCAAGACCGGCGGCTGCGGGCCGTCTGGGCTTGGGCTGGTTTTCAGCCTCCAGTGCGGCGATGCGAGCCTCCAGCGCCTCGGGGGTCGGCACCGAGGGTTCGTCTTCCTTCGGGCCGACAAAGCCTTTCACCGCCCAGCCGACCAGACGGGCGAAATCGTCCATGATCAGGTAGAACGACGGCACCACCACCAGGCTGAGCACGGTGGAGACGATGATGCCGCCGATCACCGCCGTGGCCATCGGCGCGCGGAACGCCCCGCCTTCACCGACGCCAAGCGCCGAGGGCAGCATGCCTGCCGACATGGCAATCGAGGTCATCACGATGGGCTGCGCGCGTTTGTGGCCGGCCTCGATGATCGATTGCAGCCGCGAATAGCCCTGATGCCGCATCTCGATCACGAAATCGACCAGCAGAATCGCGTTCTTGGTAACGATGCCCATCAGCATCAGGATGCCGATCAGCACCGGCATCGACAGCGCCGAATTGGTCAGGATCAGCGCCGCCGCCACGCCGCCAATCGCCAAAGGCAACGACAGCAGGATGGTAAAGGGTTGGATCGCCGACTGGAACAGCAGGATCAGCACCGTCAGCACCAGCATCAGGCCAAGGATCATCGCCTTGCCGAAACTGGACATCAGCTCGGCCTGAATCTCGGCATCGCCCGATTCCTGCAACCGGGCGGTGCCGGGCAGTTTCACCGTGGCGGCGATGTCCTTGAAGCGTTCCGAGGCGGTGCCAAGTGCCACACCGATGGGCAGGTTGGCGCCGATGGTGGCCAGCCGCTCGCGGTTCAGCCGGTTCACCACCGAGGGGCCTTCGGCGATGCGGATATCGGCGACGCTGGCCAGTGGCACCGTGGCACCGCTGGCGGTGGTCAGTTTCAGCGCGGCGATACGGGTCAGGTTTTCGCGCGTCGCATCGTTCAGGCGCACTCGCACCGGGATCAGCCGGTTGTCGATGGAAAGTTTCGCCAGCGCGGCGTCGATATCGCCGATGGTGGCGACCCGCACGGTATCGGCGATTTGGGCTGCGGTGATGCCCAGCCGGGCGGCCTCATCGGCGCGCGGGGTGATCTGGATTTCAGGCCGGGGCAGCGCGCCTGCGGTGGCGACGTTGGCCAGCAACGGCTCGCCGGTCAGCGCCTGTTCCAGCGCAGCGACGGCGGCGTTCAGATCGGCTTCGTTTGACGCCAGAACCGAAAATGACAGGTCGCGGTCGCCGCGATCATTTAGCTTGTAGGCGCGGATATCTGGCACCGCGGCGATGCGCTTGAAAATCTCGGCCTCGATCTGGTTTTGTGGCGTGGTGCGGCCGTGGTTCTGCACCTCGGGCACCAGCGCGCCCAACAGCGGGATCTTGCGGCCAAGTTGCGACAGTTTCAACAGGATCGAGTGGTCCAGCTTTTGCAGGATCACCGAGACGGAGGCGCGGCGGATATCCAGCTCGCCCTTCGGCGATGCGCCGCCCAGCACAAAGATATTCTCGATACCGTCGATATCCTTGATCGCATCAACGATGGCCTGCGCCGAGCGGTCGGTTTCTTCCAGCTTCGCCCCCGGCGGCAGTTCGACCGAAATCGACACCCGGCTGACATCTTCCGGCGGCATGAAACTGCCCGGCACTTGCAGCATGAAATACATCGACACGATCAGCACGCCGATGGCGGTGATCAGGGTGAAATAATAGGTCGGCAGGCGGCGCAGTTTGCCAAGGCGATTGCGGCCAAGGAAGGGCAAGGGCAGCCCGCCTTGGGTGGTGCGGCGCACCAGTGAAAGGTAGTTGCGCATGAAGACGCCGTCGGTTTCGCCTTCGTGGTGGCCGGCGTTGGCGTCTTTGGCGCTCATCAGGTAGGCGGCCATCATCGGCGTGATCAGCCGCGCGACCAGCAGCGAAAACGCCACGGCAATCGCGACGGTCAGGCCGAACTGGCGGAAATATTGCCCCGGTATCCCGCCCATGAACGACACCGGCATGAACACCGCGATGATGGTGGCGGTGGTGGCAATGACGGCGAGGCCGATTTCATCCGCCGCTTCAATCGCGGCGCGGTAGGGGGTTTTGCCCATGCGGATGTGGCGGGCGATGTTTTCAATCTCGACAATCGCGTCATCGACCAGAATGCCGGTGGCAAGGGTGACGGCAAGGAAGGACACCAGGTTGAGCGAGAATCCAAGCAGATCCATCACCCAGAACGTCGGCACCGCTGACAGCGGCAGTGCTACAGCGGTGATCAGCGTGGCGCGCCAGTTGCGCAGGAAGGCCAGCACCACCAGCACCGCCAGCAAAGCGCCTTCCAGCAGGGTGTGGATGGCGGATTCGTAGTTGCCGTAGGTGTAGAACACCGTCTCATCGACCAGCTTGATGCCGATGGTCGGGTGCTGGGCGCGCAATTTGTCCAGCGTCTCGTTGACAGTTTCGGCCACGGAAACCTCGGAGGCGCCCTTGGCCCGGAACACCGCGAAGGTGACAACCTGTTCGCCGTTCAGCCGGGAAAATGACCGCAGCTCTTCATAGCTGTCGATCACATCGCCCAAGTCGGACAAATGTACATGGCGACCAGAGGGCAGCGCGATGCTGGTCTGCGCCAGCGCCGCGACGGTAGACGCGTCGCCCAGCGTGCGGATGGCTTGCTCGCCCGAACCGATTTCAGACCGGCCCGCGCCAAGGTTGGTGTTGGTGGCGCGCAGTTGCGCATTGACCGCCGAGGCGGTGATGCCAAAGCTGTTCAGCTTGACCGGGTCCAGTTCCACCCGGATTTCTCGGTCTGCGCCACCAAAGCGGTCGATGCGGCCCACGCCGGGGCGGCCTTGCAGCGCGCGGATGATCACGTCATCGACGAACCATGACACCTCTTCGATGGTCATGTCCGGCGCCGAGACGGCAAAGGACATGATCGCCTGACCTTCCACGTCGATCTTGGTGACGACGGGGGCCTCAACCGAGGCGGGCAGCTTGCCGCGCACCCGGTCTACGGTGTCTTTGGTGTCTTGCAGCGCCTTGTCGGTGGGGATTTCCATGCGGAATTCCACAACGGTCTGTGACGAGCCATCAACCACGGTGGAGGTGACGTTCTTGACCCCGGTGATGCCCGACACCGCGTCTTCGATCACCTTGGTGATCTGGGTTTCCATTTCAGCCGGGGCGGCACCCGATTGCTGCACGCTGATCGCCACCACCGGCACGTCGATGTTGGGAAAGCGGGTGATCGGCAGGCTGTTGAAGGATTGCCAGCCCAGCACCATCAGGATGAAGAAGGCGAGGATCGGTGCGAGCGGGTTTCGGATGGACCAGGCGGAAAAGTTCATCATGGCCCTCAGTTGGTTGCAGCGGCAGGTGCGGCGGGGATCGGGTTGATCATCTCGCCGTCGCGCACGAAGGCACCGGCCTTGGTGACGATGGTTTGACCGGGGGCAAGCCCTTCGGTGATTTCCACCCAACCGCCCTCGCGGATGCCGGTTTTGACCACCTGCCGCTGCACTTTGCCAGCCTTGACCAGCATCACCGTGGCTTGGCCATTGGCCGAACCGACGGCGGTAACGGGCACTGCGGTGACATCGGCTGCGCGCACCAGAATGGCCGCTTCGACGAACATGCCCGACCGCACCAGCGCGCTGTCGGCAAGGCTGATCCGCACGCGGCCAAGCCGGGTGGTGGTATCAATCGCCGGTTCAACCAGCCGGATGCTGCCTGCCAGCGGTTCGGGCTGACCGACCAGCATCAGGCTGGCAGTCTGGCCCACCGCCAGCCGCGCCAGATCGGATTCGGCAATATCGGCGCGCAGTTCCAGCGCGCTGTCGCGGATCAGGCTGAACATCGGCTGACCGGCGGCCGAGGCAATCGCGCCAAGCTGCGCGTTGCGGGCGGTGATTTCACCGGCGAAGGGGGCTTTCACCTCGGTCCGCGCCAGTTGCAGGTCGATATTGGCAACCTGCGCATCGACCAGCGCCAGTTGCGCGCGGGCGGCCTCCAGCGATTGGGTGGCGACGGCGACGCGGGCATTGGCAGACACGGCGGCGGCCTGTGCCTGATCGGCGGCGGCCTGGCTGGCGCTGCCCTGTTTGCGCAAGGTGGCGGTGCGGTCGGAAACCCGCTGTGCTTCGGCGGCTGAGGATTGGGTTTCCAGCAGCTGTGCCTCGCTTTGCGCGATCTGCGCCTTGGCTGCCGCCAGCGATGCCGCCAACTGCGCCTTTTGCAGATCCAGCGTAGAGGATGACAGCCGCGCCAAGACCTGCCCGACGGCGACCTTGTCGCCGACATCGGCCAGCAAAGCCTCGATCGGTTGGCCTTCGATCAGCGGGGCAACCTGAATCTGCTCGACCGGAGCGACCAGACCCGAGGCCAGCACGATATCGCGCAAGGAACGGGTTTCGACCACCGAGACGGTGATCGCAGGCAGCACCTGCGCGGCAGGGTCAGCAGCGGTTTGCGCCCAGACCGGGACGGCAAGACTTTGCAGGGCAAGCAGCAAGAACAACGGACGCATATTCAGCCTTTCACAGCGGCGCTGGCGATTTCGTCCAGCACTTGATCAATTGTACGCAGGATCAGCGCGTTCAGATCGTCACGCGCGGGGCCTTGTTGGGGCGCCATCATGGCGGCGGATTTGACCAGCATCACGATCAGCGCCGCGTGGGCGGAAAACCGGCGTTGGGTTTCGGCATCCGGCAGGCCGGTGACAAGGGCGAAGGCCTGGGTCATGTAACCAGCAATCGCGGCTTCCATGTGTTGGCAGGCGCAGCCGATTTCCGGCTTGCGCGAGGCGGCGGCGGTGATTTCCGCCCAAAGCGGGCCATCATTGCCGGATTGATGTTGCTGCAGGCGGCTGCGCAGCACCATACGCATGTTTTGCAACGGGTCGGGTGCGGCCAGAACCGCCTGAAAATCCTGTTCGACCTGCGTCAGATCATGCGCGATCAACTGATCCACAATCGCGGCCTTCGACGGGAAATAGCGATAGAAGTTGCCCACGCTGATCCCTGCCGCGCGGGCGAGATCCTGCATCGAGGCCCCGTCAAAGCCCTTTTCGGCAAAGGCTGTGCGTACGGCGGCCAAAAGGCCCGCGACGCGCTGATCGGCTTTGGGTTGATCCGGAAGATTGACGGCGTTTTGCATGAGGCCTTCTTGGGAATGAACGTTCATTCTTTAGATAGCGGGCGGCTTGCCGTGGTCAAGACAAATCTGAACTGCCGCGTCTGGAATTTGCAATTCAGGCAAGCTGGTGATGAATTCAGCGGCATAGTCCCGCCAGCCCGCACCCGAGGCCGCCGCGCATGTTGCGCGCACGGCGGGGGCCGTGTATCAGGCTGAAAAGCTGCGGCTTAACCACTTCGGGAGCGAAATATGCGTCGAGTTGTCGTTACGGGTCTGGGAATGGTCACACCGCTGGCTTGCGGCGTTGAAGAAACCTGGAGCCGTCTGTTGGCGGGCCAATCCGGGGCCGGGCCGATCACGCGCTTTGACGCCAGCAATGTGGTGACGCAATACGCCTGCGAAATCCCGTTTGGCGATGGCAGCGACGGCACGTTCAACCCCGATCACTGGATGGAGCCGAAAGACCGCCGCAAGGTCGATGACTTCATTCTGTATGGCATGGCCGCTGCGGTGCAAGCGGTGCGCGATTCGGGCTGGGAGCCTGCCACCGAAGAAGATCGCTGCCGGACGGGGGTGATGATCGGCTCTGGCATTGGCGGGCTGACCTCGATTGCCGAGACGGCCGTGCTGATCAAGGAAAAGGGGCCGAAGCGGGTGTCGCCGTTCTTCATTCCGGGCAGCCTGATCAACCTGATTTCGGGGCAGGTCTCGATCCGCTTTGGCTTCAAGGGGCCGAACCATGCGGTGGTGACAGCCTGTTCCACCGGGGCGCATGCGATTGGCGATGCCGCAAGGCTGATCCAGTGGGGCGACGCCGATGTGATGCTGGCCGGCGGGGCGGAAGCGCCGATTTCCGAGATTGGCATTGCCGGGTTCAACGCTTGCAAGGCGCTGTCGACCAAGCGCGGCGATGATCCGACCAAGGCCAGCCGCCCCTATGACGCCGACCGTGATGGTTTCGTGATGGGCGAAGGCGCGGGCGTGGTGGTGCTGGAAGAATATGAACATGCGGTGGCACGCGGCGCGAAGATTTACGCCGAGGTGCTGGGTTACGGGCTGTCCGGCGACGCCTATCACATCACCGCCCCGTCGGAAGATGGCGATGGTGGCTTCCGGTCGATGCAGATGGCGCTGAAACGGGCCGGGCTTGCGCCTGCGGACATTGATTATATCAACGCGCATGGCACCTCGACCATGGCCGACACCATCGAATTGGGCGCGGTCGAACGGATGCTGGGCGATGCGGCAAGCTCGGCGACGATGTCTTCGACGAAATCCTCGATTGGCCACCTGCTGGGGGCTGCGGGCGCGGTGGAGGCGATTTTCTGCGTGCTGGCGATCCGTGATCAGGTCGCACCGCCGACGATCAATCTGGACAATCCGGCGGTGCAGCCGAAGTTGGATCTGGCCGCGAACAAGGCGGTGAAGCGCAAGATTGACGTGGCGCTGTCGAACTCGTTCGGCTTTGGCGGCACCAATGCCAGCCTTGTGCTGGGCAAGGTTTCCGGCTGATGTGGCGCGGGGTCGCCTCGAACGCGCTGACGCTGTTCATCGTGCTGTTGATCGTGGCCTTCGGGTTGATCGCCTGGGGGCGGCAAGCCTATACCGGGCCGGGGCCGCTGGCAGAGGCGATCTGCTTCAAGGTGGAAAAAGGCGCGAGCCTGAGCCAGGTCAGCCGGGCGCTGGAAGAAGACGGCGCGGTTTCGGATGCGCGGATCTTCCGCATCGGCGCGGATTATTCGCAGCAGGCGACGGGGCTCAAATTCGGCAGCTATCTGTTGCCGCCGCAAGCCTCGATGGAGCAGGTGTTGGCGGCGCTGACGGCGGGCGGGCAATCGACCTGCGGGCGTGAGGTCAACTTCCGGATTTCCGTGGCGGCGGCAGAAGTCGTGCTGCGCGAGTTGGACCCGGCCAGCAACCGCTATGTCGAGGTGGCGAAGTTTGACCCCGCAACCGATGCCGCGCCGACCGCGTATCTGGATGCGGCGCAGGCCTCGGATATTCGCTGGCGGGTGACGCTGGCCGAGGGGGTGACCTCGTGGCAGGTGGTGGACGCGCTGAAGCGGGCGGATTTTCTGGAGGGCGCGATTGATGCGGTGCCGCCGGAAGGGTCGCTGTCGCCTGATAGCTATGAGGTCGATAAGGGTGCCGACCGGGGCAAGCTGATTGCCGAGATGACCG